>JBEKDE010000057.1:0-34081 GCA_050014515.1 Occallatibacter sp. | reverse complement strand
TTCAGGTAATCCAGCAGGCGGCGGCGCTTGCTGACCAGTTGCAACAATCCACGGCGGGATGCGTGATCCTTTTTGTGGGTTTTGAAGTGTTCGGTCAGTTCAGCAACACGCGCACTCAGAATTGCGATTTGGACCTCCGGTGAGCCGGTGTCCGAATCATGGGTGCGGAAGCTTTCGATCAGGGTAGTTTTCTTAGCAGTCGCCAGCACGGCGTGTGTTACTCCTCTTGTCTTCTCAGGTCCACTCTTCAAGTGTCTATAGTGAGATTACCACGAACGCGCTGGTGTTTGCCATCCCTGGGGCAATGGGAACCTGAATGCAAACCATATGTCTTGAGCGGAATCAGAGGCGAGGCTCAGCGTGAACCAATATGGGCTCAGCCTGAAGCGAGACGGAACAGCCGGTTGTCGAATCGCTCGTGAATCACTTCCTCAATCTTCACTTGCGGTGCATCCGGATGAGCCGGATTGAGCAGGTAGTTCCAGGTGTGGGGCATGATTGCGGAGGGGACGCGGGCAAGCGGGGTTGAAGCCGATTCCAGCCACGCATCCCCAATGGCACGCGTGAACTCCGGACGATCTTTCCAATCTGCAGGGGAGATTGAACTCAGCTCTTTCGTCTCAAGTGCATCTGGAGCTGAGATTTGGAGCAGCTGATAAGTCCGCGGAAGAATGCCGTCCTCATTCCGGTCTGTGAGGTGAACAATTCGCTCCAGCATGGCACTGGACGGGCTTTCCGCGAGATAAACGAGCAGCCTTCCTTCGGTGTGCCACCGCGCGGAAGCCAAACGGGCTCCTTCGCCGCTCAAATCAAGATAATTGCTGATTCGCCACAAGGTCGTCATGAAGGGAGATTCGCTCCGCGCCTCATCTATGCGAACATCCCCTCATCGATCTGAATGAGGAATTCCTGGACAGCATGTTCGCCAGCCTCGGAGCGCAGCATGGAAAGAGCGGTTTTGCCATCGAAGCGCTGCTTCTGGCCGCCGAGCCATTTTCGGGCATCGACGCGATCGCCGTAGACCTTCACGGCAAGCTCGTAAATACGCGCAACCCGTGCCAGGCGGTCCGACTCGTCCAGATTCAATGGCTCCTGGCGCTGCCTGCGGTGCTTCAGCGTGCGCGCCGGGATTACGACTTCGAGTAGATCCTTCATGGCAAAGCCGGAGTAGGCTGAAAACTCTTCAAGAAGAGATATCGGGACGCCGCGCTCAATCTCCCGCCAACCCAGCGTGAAGGCTGGGGAGGGTTCCAATGCGATGGTGGCTGCTTCACTCATGGGGACATTATGCCACACTTTTTGCGGCATTTTGTCCATAGTTTCAAAGTCTGCTTAGAAACCGAATAGAATCTGCCATTTCGGGAAGCTGAAAAGCGAGGGTGTATCGACATGTACGGGGGCGCCGGTATATGCCGATACACCCTGGCAGCGACGAGCTGCCTTTTCACGGCGACGGCGTCAGCCAATAGTCGGCGCGGGCCACGATGCGGGCACCGTAGTCCTGCGCGGTGCGAACTTTGATGGAGTGGAGGCCGGGCGTGGGATTGGAGGGGCTGAAGCTGATGAGATAGCGATTGCGCGTGTCGCGGGCCGCTGAGACTACCCGTTCCTCGAACTTCTTGTCGCCGGTAAAGGTGGTGTACTCTCCCCCGCTCATTGAAGCGACTTCTTTGGCCACGTTTTTCTTGAAGGCCTGCACTGCCATGATGAACGGCGACATCAGGTTCATGGTGCGCTCATCGCCCGAGTCTTTGGCGTCATGAAGGAATTCGGCGCGCGACGGAGAGAAGGCCACGCTCAACACAAGCACGTCGGAGCGGCCGATCTTCTTGATCAACTGCTCGGGCCTGGTGTGCTTGCTGCCGTGATCGCGCGGTTCGGTGATGAGGAGCAGCACGCGACGGTATTCCTTGGGCTGCTCTTCAAGCAGATCGACGGCATAGCTTACTGTGTCGAAGATCGCATCGCCGCCGTTGCCCATATCCATGCGCTTGAGGGCGTCGTTGAGATCGTCGCTGGTGTGCGTGAAGTCGTGAATCAGGTGCGGTGAGGAGTCGAAGCCCACCAACGCGGCCTGGCTTCTGCCATCTGCGAGAAAGAGATCGAGCAGCGGACCGAGCTTGGCCACCTTGTCGAATTCGAGCACGCTCATTCCGCCCTGCTCCACGGCGACAACGAGCGCGACGGGCGCGGTATCCATCTCTTCCTGGACGCGCAGCTTTTGGGGCACTCCGTTGTCCTCGAGAACGAAGTCTCCCTGTTTGAGGCCGTAGATGATTCCGCCGCCGTGCTTCTCCACGAGCGTGGGAACGAGGACTTCCTGGGTGGTGACGCGCAGAGTATTGGATTCCTGGGAAGGCATGGGCAGAGGCGGCTCGGCCGGCGGCAACTGCTGCGCGCCGGCGAGCGCCGCAGTCATGAGCAGGATGGTGAATGCAATGCCTGCTGGGCGAGGTGATTTCAAGTTCATTTTGCGGGCAATCTCCGGGGTACGGTGGTCAATAATCTGAGATCAGCGGCTCACGTCCTCTTGCGCGCTTCGCTTTCAAGCCGGCCGGTCCAGAAGAGAAAACTCAACAGTTCCCACTTTGAAGCCCACACGAAGCCGAAGATCTTTCGCGCGGTGAGCGTGTCTGCGCGCATGCCGGAGTAGGTCTCAACACGCCAGCGGAGATACTCACTGCGCCACGGCGTCAGGCGATTGCCGCGGGTCGCGTTCCACAGGAAACGGATGGGAGCAAACAAGGCGTGTCCTTCCGCTCCAAGTATAGACGGTTGGCGATCTGGGCGGTTACGGGCTTAATTACTCGGTTGGTCAGAGATTTGAAGATCAGCGACTCAGCAAGCGCGACGATCGATGGTGCGAGGGCTCGGGCTCCTCCGTTGCCGGGAGTCTATGCCTGGAGCCTGCTGAAGAGGCTGTTGGACGACGAGTTAAGCTCAGCAATCACGTCTTCGAGGGCAGTCTGCTGGGTTTCCGTGAGGGAGAGCTGGGTAGAAACCTGGCCCACGTCAGCTTGCATCAAGTTGGTTTGCGCAGCGGTGAGCTGCGTCTGGTCGCTGGTTACGGCTTCAGAGGTTGCGGTGACCTGCGTGATCGAGTTGTCGCTGGTGACGCGCTGCTGCGAGACGTAGTTCAAGGCAGTGCTCAGCGCCTCGGTATCGCTGACGGCCTGGCTGGTGTCGACCGTGCCGCTGGAATAATCGGCGACGAGGCTGTTCAGAGCTCCGAAGACGCTGTTCGAGCCGCTGCCTGAAAAGATCTGGTTTCCGGGAACATTCAGTTGGATCTTCTGGCCGTTGGGGGTCTGAAGATAATTCACGTCCTCGTCCCCGTTGTAGGCGGTGACGGCCGGCGAGGTGGCGCTGGAAGTGGTGAAGGGCTGGATCGAGGTCTTGCCCCCGGAAAAGATGTACTGGCCCTGGTAGCTGGTGTTGGCCAACGACTGCACCTCGTTGAGGATGCCGGAGATCTGGCTGCCGATGGACTGCACGTCGCTCGCGTTCATGGTGCCGTTGTTGGCGCTGGTGGCCAGCGAGATGGCTTGCGTGAGTTGCGTAACCACGGAGCCCAGCGTGGAATCAGCGACCTGCAGCTGACCTGTGACAAGGCTGGTGGACTGGGTGAAGGAGTCGTCCTGCTGAATCTGATTGAGCAGGATTACGTTTTCGCCCGAGCCGACGGGATTCTGGCCGAGCGAGTTGATGGCCACACCGCTCGAAAGCTCGGAGGTGAGTTGCTGTTCATTCAACTGCGCCTGGTCCAGCGAGCCAACGAGGTTCGTGACGTAGGTTGGATCCACCCGCATTTGTTTCCTCCCTGCTCCGTGCTCTTGCTACGCTGGTCCGCACATTCCCGCTCAGCTGACGGTCGTCTGATCGCCCAGGTTCAGTGCGGCAGCCATGATCGTGTTCAGCATGGTGAACACCTGCGAGGCGGCCTGGTAACTGCTCTGCAACGTGGACATGGCAGAGGCCTCATCGTTGAGATTGACGCTGGAAAGCGCGTTGTTCTGCGTCTGCAGCTGGGTCACCGAGGCGTTTTGAGCGGTGTTTTCCGCCTGCACGCCGGAGACGGTGGCGCCCAGCGTGGAGACAAAGCTCGAATAGAAGTCGATGGTTGTCTGGTTGTTCAACGTGGTGGATGCACTGCCGGCAAGGTTCGCCATGGCCGTGGCGTTGGCGCTGTCGCCTGATCCGGCACCCAACGCGGCAGCCGCGATCTGGTTGGGATCGGTCATGATCACGCTCATGTTGGCCGCGCTGCCGGCGACTGCCGTGGGCTGGTTGAAGATGTAGAGCGGGCTGGCCGCGGTCCCGGTGACGCCATCGAGATCGGTCCCCGTATTGTTCAGGGCGTTGACCGAGGTCGAGACGCTGTAGGCCAGCTGATCGAGCGAAGAAAGCGCGTTGGGAATGTCCTGGTCGCGCGCCATAAGATCACCGCCGAGTTGGCCGCCGCCGCTGGTCAATCCGGAGGTAATGTCGGAGCCACCGAGAAAGAAGTCGGTCACTCCGTTCACTGAGCCGGTGGTCAACTGGAAGTTTGACCCGCCGGCGACCAGCAACTGGCCGGATGTAGTGGTTATCGAGAGGCCATTCTTCTCGGTGGTGACCTGGTTGATGCCAATCAACTGCGAGAGCTGGCTGATGTCTTGGTCGCGCTGGTCCTCAAGCGTTCCGGCATCGGCGTCGGGCGAGGTGGCCTGAATCTGCAGGTTCAACTGGGAGATGGCAGTGGTGAGCGAATTCACCTGGCTGGTTACACCGGAGGCTTCCTGATCGAGAGCAGAACGCTGCGAAGCGAGACTCGCCGCAGCGTTCGAGACGTCGCCTGCAAGGGTTGTGGCGGACGAAAGCACCTGCTGGCGCAAGGCATCGTCTCCAGGATCGGCTTCGAGAGATGAGAAGGAGTTAAAGAAGCTCGTGATGTCGCTGCCAATGTCTCCGGCCGTGGAGCTGGAAGAGCCGGAGTCGGGCGTAAACAGGGCCTGGACGCTGTCGAGCGCCGTGAGCCGCGCGCCTGAAGCGGAAGCCAGTTGCTGCTGCTGATCGAGGCGTGTCTCGAGCACGCTGTCGCGCAAAGAGGTGGCGCCGGTTTCCGAAACTCCGTCGCCAAGCGAAACCCCGTTGATGTCGATCGGCGCATTCTGCTGCCAGTTGGGGATTTTCTGCGTGTATCCGGGGGTGTTGGCGTTCGCCACGTTGTTGGCGACGATGCTGAGCGCCGCCTGGTCGGCGTCCAGGGCTCCGGACATTATCGTAAACGCGGAACTAATTGTCCCCATGGCGTTTCTCCGTCGATGCCCATCCCTGACCCCGCAGTTCGCCGTACTCCAGGCGCCCGGCCCGCAGGTCGCGCAGACGCTCCATCACGTTCAGGTTCGCGCGCGTGGCATCGAGAACCCGGGCAAATACAGCCATCTCGGACGCTGCGTCCTTCGCCTCGTGCGCGAGGTTCGCGTGGGTATTGGGGTGCACAGGAAGGAGTTCGCGATTCAGCGCGCTGCAGGAGAGTGCGAGTTCTTCGAGGTGGTCCGCGTCGAGACAGGCAAGCGCCCTGGAGGCCTCGACCAACAGAGCCTTCAGGGACGGACGGGCATCGTCCCGGGCCGGTGGTTTTAGAAGCTGCGGCCCCTTGGATCTCGCCGGAATAATCTCTTTGATCATTTGAATTTGCTCATCTTGAACTCACTCATTTTGAATTCACTCGTTCATGCCTGGGACTCACCACCCAGCATGGAATCCACAAGCTTCGACGCCACGGCCGAAGGAGCCACGTTGTAGGTTCCGGCGGCTAGCGCTGCCTGCACGCTGGCTACCTTGTCGGCGCGAACGGCCGGGTCGGCGGCGGAGAGCGAGGCTTCGCTCCCGGCAGAACTGAAGGTTGCCCGGTCGGCCGAGAGGCCGCCGCCCGTGGTTGCCGGGTTGGCCTTCTGCTGGGTTGGGGCGGTGTTTGGCGGCGTAACTCCCAAAAGCGATTTCAATCCATCCAGACTGCTACGAATGTCCATGGTCATTGCTCCTTGCAGCGTGTATCGGCGAGACCGCTAATCACTTTAGTCATTGAGACATTTTCATGACGGTATTCAAGTGACTTCTTCTGGTTACTTAGCCGCTCCATGTTTGCTACCAGAAGGGGTGAGCTCCTTCACAATCTGGTTTGCAATCCCGAAGCCTCCCTGGTCGCTAAGTGCGCGGCCAAGAGCCTCGGAGGCAAACTCGCCCAGAGCGCCGCCGGCGCCGGAACTGGAATCATCGTCATCGCCGGTCAGCGCACCGCCATTGGTCATTGGCTTCAAAAGCTCTTTCATCATCTGCGCCTCAAATTCGTGGGCCGCGCGGACCAGCCGTGGCTGGGGCGTTGCCGGATTGCTGGAAGCGGCTTGGGCCGCCGTTACCGCTGATGGCTGCATTCGAGCTTCCTCATAAAACTTCCAGGTCGGCCTCGAGAGCGCCGGCCTCCTTCATCGCCTGCAGGATCGAGATCACATCCCGCGCCCCTGCCCCGGTTCGTTGCAATTCCTGGACCAGATCCTCGACCGTGGCGCCCTCTTTTAGATCGATGCGGTTCACCGGCTTGTCCTGGGCCTGAATGCTGGTTTGCTGGACCACCTGCGTGGTCCCGGCCGAGCCGGGATTGGGCTGGGAGACGAGGGATTCAGAGATCACGTTCACGCTCAATCCGCCATGCAGGATAGAGACAGGTTGGAGACGAACCGTGCCGCCGATGACCACGGTGCCCGTGCGCTCGTTGACCACCACGCGGGCGCGGGGATAGACCTCAACCTCGACGGCTTCGATGCGGTCGAGCAGGGCCGCCATGTCTTCGTCCGGCGCAAGAGTGACCTCGACGCGGCGGCTGTCGACGGCATGCGCCCGAAGCGATTCAAGAGTCGTATTGACCGCGGCGGCCATGCGTTCGGCGGTATGGAAGTCGGCGTCGTTCAGGAGCACGCTCACCACTCGCATCTGCTTCAGGTCGAATGGCACGGGTCGTTCGACGAGTGCTCCACCGGGAATCCGCGCCGTGGTGGGATGGTTGAGCTGCTTGCTGTTGCCTCCCGAAGCGGCCATGTATCCGCCCAGAACCAGGGCACCCTGGGCCTGTGCGTAGATCTGCCCGTCGGGACCGTAGAGCGGTGTCATCAGCAGAATGCCGCCTTCGAGAGAACGCGCGTCTCCGGCCGAAGAGGCGGTGATGTCGAGCTTGTAGCCGGGACGGCTGAAGGGCGGCAGCGTAGCCACCACGAAAACCGCGGCCATGTTTTTGACCTGCATGTTGCTGGCACTATTGGAACCGGTTTGCGGAACGGTAATCCCCATGCGCTCGAGGGCCGAGATCAGCGTCTGGGCCGGAAAAACAGTTTGCGAACTGTCGCCGGTTCCGCGCAGGCCAACGACAAGGCCGTATCCGACAAGCTGGTTGTCGCGAATTCCCTCGATGGTTGCCACGTCCTTGATGCGCGCCAACTGCGAGGCCGGCTTGGCATAGGAAATGAATGAGAGGAACGAACCGAGGAGCACCAGAGCCCATGCGTAGACTCGCCGCTGGCTTGCAACTGGCTCAACTCTCGTACTCGGCATGAGGCCCTTACTCCGCATCAGCAACCCAGTTCCCTTTTTCTAATCCTTGTTCCCTAATCCCTGTTCCCTGCTTCTAGAACACCAGCAGCCTCTCCAGAAAGCGCACCAGCGGGTTCTGCCGGTAGGTGGAGTCATTCACGATTCCCTTGCCCGTCACTTCAAGTTCGAGGTCGGTCATGGCCGTAGAGAGCACCTGATTCTGCGCGCTCACATCTTCCGGCCGCACCAGCCCGCGCAGCTTGATCAGCTGCGTCTGCTGCGAAAACGTCAACTGGCGCGTGGCCTGCACTACCAGCATCCCGTTCGGCAGCACATCCACTACTTCGCCGCCAAACGTTGTGGCGAGGCTGGAGTTGGTGGTGCTCTGACCTTGTGCGGTCAGGCCGGAAGAAGCCGTCATGCCGATGAGGTTCTGCAGGGCGTTGGAAGACTTGAGCGCTCCGAAGAGCGAAGTCAGGCCGGAGTTTGCATTCGACGCACGGGAGTTTTTGACCTGGCCGTCCGTCGAGGCTGCCAGGCTCTCGGTCACCACGATCGAAACCACGTCATGGAGCCGAACCGCCTTGGCATCGGTGCCCAGGCGGACGAGACGGCCCTCCGGACTCCAGATCGAGCCGGGCGTCAGGACCTCGGCGGCCTGCTGGGCGCGCACGCGCTCGATGTACGCATGAAGGGCTGCCTCGGGCGGAGTCGGCTTGGCCGCCGGCAAAAGTGATTTATGCTTTTGCGTCTGACCAGACAACAACGGGAGTGGAAGCGCCATCCATAGGCAGAGGAGAATCGGGCGCAGGCACTTGCCATTCATGGCCGCACCCCGTTCTCCGGTTGCAGCGCGACGCGGCCTGGTCCAAGGGCTACCGCGCGAACCACGAGGCCGCCAATTCTAAGACGGGCCGCCAAAATGGAGCCCGCTCTAGCCGGACCCAGTGCGACTGCTTCCAGGCGGGCTTCCACGATCGGAGAGCTCTCTTCGACAATCACCCGATCGCCAGCGTGTATCACGGGCTGAAGCGCGCTGGCGATTGCTTCGGAGACCGGGCCGCCCAATTGACGGGGATTCGGCGTCGGCCGAGGCTGAGAAACCATGACCAACCTGCCCGGGCCGCCGGGATGATTGGGATCGTGCATGAGCAGCCAGCGGGTGCCCAGTAGCGGATCGTCGATCTCGCGGAATATCGTTGAAGGGTTGTTCGCAGAGCCCGAGGCATCCCCCGAGGAGAGGATCGCGCTGCGCGCGCCTGGACCGGCAACCTGAGCGCTGATTGTGAACGCAATCCCCGGCGCCAGCAACGCGATCATCATCCCAGCTTTCCATCCGGCTTGCATCCGACCCAGTCTCCGTGTGGCTGTTTCAGCCGTATTTCTCTCAATGAAACAGCGAACTTCAATACCTCGGGAACTACTTGAGATTTAGCGGGTCATGTTGTTGACCTGCGAATACATGTCGTCGGCAGCTTTGATGACCTTGGAGTTCGATTCATAGGCGCGCTGCGCCAACACCATCTGCACAAACATGGTGACGACGTCGACATTTGAGTTCTCGAGATACCCCTGCTGCATAGTGCCCAATCCCTCCGTTCCGCCGGGATTGCCGAGAACCGGATCGCCGGAGCTGAGCGTGGTTTGGAGCAGGTTCGAGCCCATGCTTTCAAGGCCGCCAGGATTGGGAAATGTGGCCAGCTGCAACTGGCCCAACTGTGAGGGATTTTGCTGGCCCGCAAGAGTCGCATTCACCACGCCGTACTGTGTGATGGTGACTGCAGTCGCGTTGGAAGGGATGGTGATGGTGGGAATCACCGGATCGCCATCGGTAGTCACCAGGGTTCCCTGGTTGTTGAGCTGAAACTGGCCGGCGCGGGTGTAGGCGATGGTGCCATCGGGGCGCTGTACCTGGAAAAAGCCGGTTCCTTCAATTGCCACGTCGAGCGGGTTCGAGGTCTGGTTGAGCGAGCCCTGGGTCATGATGACCTCAGTAGCCGCCGACTTGGTGCCGAGGCCAATCTGCAATCCTGCGGAAACTGTGGACTGGCTCTGCGCAGCGCCTGGCGTCACCAGGTTCTGGTAAACCATGTCCTGAAACTCGAGGCGCAGCTGGCGAAAGCCGGTGGTTGAGGAGTTGGCCAGGTTGTTGGCGATGGTGTCGAGATTCAACTGCTGCGCGCTCATGCCGCTGGCTGCTGTGTACAAGGCTCGAATCATGGTGGCTCCTTCTATTCGCCAGTGGTCAGTTTTCAGTGATCAGTGGCCCGTGAGCGTGATCGGAAATGTTGTTTTATTGCTTCCAATCTGGATTTGGGATCCTCGATACTCGGAGCTGACGACTGACAACTGATTACTGATTACTGACAACTGCCTTTCACACGCGGGGCAGGTCCTCGGTGGCGAACTTGTTGAAGTCGGTGTGGAAGATGGTGAGCGCCTTCTGCATCATCTCTGCCTCGCGCTGGATGATGATCAGGTTCAGCGTTCCCGGAATCATGCCCTGATTGGCGGACTCAAGCGCTCCCTGGTGCACAGAAGCGTTCTTCGAGGCCGTTGGCTGCACCTCTTCCGGCGCGACATAGCGATTGGTGCCCTCGGCGGTGAGCTCGGTGCCTTTCGGAAATGTGAAAACGCCCACCCTGGCCACCACGCCGCCCGCTACGGAAACCACGCCATCGACGCCAATGGTGATCTGGCCAGGTGGCACGGGAATCGGCTGGCCGGCGGTTGACAGCACGGGATCGCCCGCAGCCGTCACCAGCTGTCCGTTCGGAGCGCGATGAAAACCACCATCGCGTGTGTAGCGCAGACCATTGGGAGTTTGAATCTGAAAGAAGCCTTCGCCCTCGATTGCCAGATCAAGTGGATTGCCGGTGGGATCGAGCGCGCCCTGGCCCATGTTGAGATGGTCGCCACCCAGCAGGCCGAAGTTGTTGACAGTGCGCCCCAGCTGCGAATCCGCGGCATCGGGGCCCACCAGCGCGGAGCGGAAAAACTCCTGCTCGGCGCGGTAGCCAGGGGTCTGCGCATTGGCAAGGTTAGTGGCTGCAATATCCAGCGCCTGGGTGCGGGCAATCAGCCCGGTCATCGCTGCATAGTATCCGCTGTCCATCTGCGCTCCTCCTGTTGAGATGGAGGATGCAGATGGAGGACCGAAAGGTAGGGCGGAGGATTAGAACAAATTAGGTATTTTGTCGGATGGGAACCCCTTCAGCGGGAACGGCTGGGCGCAAGGCTCAGACCAAGGCCCTGCCTAAAGCTGCAACGTGTCCCGCTGCCCTGCCCTTCTGCCTGCCCCGGATTACTGGATACCGTCGCAGATAATGGTGACTTCGAAGCCGGCGCCTTCAAACTGGTAGGTGTGGTGGAGCTGGAACTCGGGCGCCTGAACGTGCAGATTGTAATCCCGGCCGGTGATCACTGCAGGAACCGACAGACCGCAGTTGGCGGCCAGATTCGGCACTTTGCCCTTCCAGGCCCCTGCCAGCATGTTGCAGATCTCGCCGATGCCGTCCTTGACGGTGTCGTCGATGTCCTCAAACTCCATGCCGGTCATGCGCTCGGCAATCTTCAGGGCAGACGATCCGCCGGTGCGGAAGACGCATGCGCCGCTCAGCAATCCGCCAAAACCAACCACTGCGGTCACCGACTCGGGTTCGATCTTTACGGGTCCCGGAAAGCGCTGGCAGTTGACCCCCAGCATCATGTGAAACACCTCTTCCACACTCGCATCCAGGTTTCCGGGATCGGAAACCAGCTGCACGGATTCACGCAATGAGACGCTCATCGTCCGCTCCATTCCGTTGATGCCGCTCGCGCTCGATCGAGCAATTGCGGCCGCCCGCACCCCGTTCAACAGCATGGGAATGCCTCCTGGCTACGTACTAAGGTTACGCGTTAGAGCTATGCCGCATTGAGCAACGGCAGCACCCGCTCCTTCACCTGTTCGGCCGTGAACGGTTTGCGAATATAGCCCTGCGCTCCCGACAGAATGGCCTGCTTTACATGCTCTTCGCTCGATTCGGTGGTAATCATCACAACCGGGACGCCGGGAGCCAGATTCTGCGCGCGAAGCTGACGCAGGAACTCCAGGCCATCCATGGAGGGCATGTTGATGTCGGAGAGAATAAGGTCCACCTGTTTGCCCTTCAACATTTCCAGTCCTTCGCTCCCACTGCCGGCCTCATGGACCGAAACCAGGTCCAGACCCGCCTGGCGCAACGAACGCTCTACGATCTTCCGCATTACCGAGGAATCGTCAACGATCAAGGCTCGAATTCCACTCATGCCCGGGCTCCTCTGTTGTTGTGCTTATCGGCTCGACTCAAAAATCCATGAGGGCGCGGAGAACGATGATTTTCGACCTCAATGTGCGTTGCCTGATGTGCAGGGCTTAATGTGATTCCTCAATGTGCATTCACGGAACAGATCAGGTCCTCGACCGAACCAATCTCCGGCAACGGACCTTGCTGAGGGCGCACCCACATGCGCAGCCAGAGGCAATCGTGAGTTCGGACCAGCCGCGACTCTGCCGGCCGAACCCGTTCGATGGCCCGGGCAAGTGCATGGACCAGCGCCGGCTCCGAACTGGCCTCGATCAGCTCGACCGAAGGAAATTTTGCGCCGAGCAGCCGCGTGTGCGCCGAGCGAAACGCCGAGCCGGCTACCAGGCCGCTCTCGACGCGCAACCCCGCCATGCGCTCGATGGCCAGCGCCAGCACCGGGTCAAGACGTTCTTCAAAGCCCAGATAGAGTAGCTTGCCTGCGGCCAGGCGCAGCGGCAGTGCGCCGAAGGCATCCACAAAGAGGCGTGGAACCAGCGGGGTGAGGGCTTCCGCCTCGTGATACTGCACCGGCAGCACCGGGCAGCTCCACTGCAACCCCAGGGCACGGGTGACAAGCTGCTCGCTCACCCCTTGTTGCCGTACCAGCCAGTGGCCCAGACGGCCGGCGCCCGCACCTTTCTGCGCTTCGAGCGCCTGGCGAAGCTGGCTGGAGTTGATCCAGCCCTTCTCAAGCATCAGCAACCCCAGCGGAATGCGATGACGGTAACCAGGCTCGACCGACGCGGCGCCTTCCATCTCCCGCCAAACCGCGGCCTGAAGGCGGGCGAGCGTACAGGCCGCCGAGCAGTTCCATCCGCCTTCAAAGACCGGCGTCGAGCGGCTGCGAAGAAGATGAAGCCAGCCCGAGCCGCAACCGGGATTGGCGCAGGTGGCCAACAGGCTTCTGCGCGGGTTCGGCTGCATGGAATTCGGCACGAGACGATCGAGGGAACCGGGCGCTTCCTGCCGGTTCTCACGGCCCGAACCGGGTACAGGCTGTTGGGAAGGCTTGGATCTCAGAACAGGCATCGGATGCTCTCCAGACGCTTTCTGGGCGCGGCCACATCGGTGACGCGGAGGCCGAAGTTGCCGTTGACCAGGACAACTTCGCCTCGGGCAACAATCTTGTCGCCAACGATCAGATCGACGGGATCGGTCACATGGCGGTCGAGCTGCACCACATCGCCGGGGCCGAGGTCGAGGATCTCACCGAGGGGCATCTCGCGGCAGCCGAAGCGCAGAGTTGCTTCAAGCTCGACATCGAGCAAAAGCTCCAACCCCGGACTCAAGGCCGGGCTGGAGTTCATGGGAGGTGTGGAAGCAGCGGGCGGGACAGGGTTCACTGGAACGGAAGCGCCAGGCACCGGCGGCGTGGCGGCTGCCGGCTTGGAAGCTTCTGCCCTGGAAGGCTCGGCCCTGGCGGGCTTGGGAGCGCGCACCTCGTCAAGGACTAGAATTGTCCAGGAGCGTTCGGAACCATTTAGCTGGAAGGCCAGCGAGACCTTGCTCTCCGCCGATGTTTCTTCGAACTTCTCGACGCGGCACTTTTTTCCGGTCTTGGCGAGCAATTCTCCGCCAGCGGCATCGGCCACTTCGCGCAATAGCTCGCTCCAACCCGCCCGCTGGTCAACGCCTTCGCCTACCAGCGGCGACTCGAGGATGGCAGCGTCGAGCAGCACGGCAAAACGGCCTTCAACTTCACCGGAAACCGTGGCCGCAAAGCCAAAAGCGCCATTAGCGAGCGGCTTGGGCAGGGACTCGACCAGCTTCGGCTCTCCGGCCAGGGCTTGCGAAAACAGTGCCTCCGCAACGCCGATCCAACACTCCAGGTAGGTCTTCATGCCTCTGCCTCGGTGAAGGCGCGCTCGATGCGTCCCGCGCGGTGCGGACCCTGACGAATGGCCTGGGCCTGGGAGAGCGGCTGGCCGCCGACCCGCCACTCGGGGACTGTGTTTGCGGGAATATCGAGGCGCAGGATGCTGCCGGGCTCAAGATTCTCGATCTCACTGGCGGCAAGGCGCACCGTGGGAAGCTGGAGCGAGCCGCCAAAACGGATGCGGCGGGCAGCCGATTCCATCCGCTCACGGTTCTCGCGCCCGTGGCGGCGGCGGCGGCTCCAGTCCGAGGTCAAACGCCGCAGAATCGTGTTGGCCACCACGGCCGGGAATGCCAGGTTGAGCAGACCGGCGCTGTGGGGCATGCGGATTTCGAAGCTCAGGCAGAGGGTCTTTTCGGTTACGGACATGATGCGCGCCACCTGGGTCTGCATCTGGCGGCGCTCGAAGTTGAAGCTGAGGCCAACCGGCTGCCACGCCACTGTCAGCTCGCGGCAGATGATCTCGACCACGCTGCCAAGAATCGACTCTTCAATATCGGTCAGCTCGCGCAGAGGGCCATCCTTGCCATCGCCGCCGAGGAGCAGATCGATCACCGGAGGAGCCAGGGCTAGGTCGAGTTGGAGAACCGAAAGCGCACCCAGAGGTTCCAGCCGCACCGAAGCAACGTAGCTGATCTCCGGAATTCTGAGAACAAACTCATTGAACTGAATCTGCTCAGCGGAGACCAGGTTGACCTGAAAGCGGGTGCGCAGCCAGGCGGCGAGATTATGGGTCAGATTGCGGGCAAACAGGTCGTTCAACATGCTGATGGCGCGCAGCTGGTCGTTGGAAATCTGGCCGGCCGAGGAGAAGTTGTAAGGCACCACGCGGGCCCGCACCTCGGGACGCGAGGCTTCCGGAATCGAGGTTCTTGCCGCCTCAAAGAGAGCGTCAATCTCGTCCTGCTTGAGCATCTTTTCAGCCAATCTCAATCTCCCTCAATCCCTCAGACTCACCCGTTTTTGCCGCGCCGGCTTCCAGGCTTTAATGGCCCGGGCATTTCTCAAAAACGCGCCGGAGGCTTGCGCGCCTGGCTTCGGTCAAAGACGCTGCGCGCAGCCAGATCCTTGAGCGCAGCGCGCAGATGCACCACGGCCGAGGCATGCACCTGCGAGACGCGCGACTCAACCACGCCCAGCGCCAGGCCGATCTCGCGCATGGTCATCTCCTCGTAGTAGTAAAGGGTCATTACCAGACGCTCGCGGTCGGGCAGGTTGGCGATAGCTTCGTTGAGCCGCTCTTCGAGCTCGCCGCGCAGGCAGCGGAAGAGCGGATCCTCTTCCGGGTTGCCGGGCACATAGGCCAGCTGCTCCTCGCCCGAGTCCTCATTGCGCTCCAGATGCAGAGTGCCGATCTCCAGGCCCTTCAGATCGCCCAGCAGCTGCTGGTACTCGTCGAGGCCAATCGCCATTTCGTCGGCAACCTCGGCCTCGCCCGGCGGGCGGCCCATCCGCGCCGTAAGCACCCGGATCGCCTCCTCGACCGCGCGGCCCTTGCGGCGCAGCTCGCGCGGGCTCCAGTCAAGAGTGCGCAGACTGTCAAGAATTGCTCCGCGAATGCGGAACTGCGCGTAGCTGCGGAACTGCACCTTTTTGCCGGGATCGAACTTGGAAAAGGCGTCCATCAGTCCGACCACGCCGGCCGAAACCAGGTCTTCAATGTCCACATGCTGCGGCAACCGCTCGTGAATGCGGCGAGCGAGAAAGCGCACGATGGGCAAATGCTCGAGCAGCACCCGTTCCTGTTCGTCCGACAGAATCTGGGCTGCCACGGTTCCCGGCGGATAGCCGCCGCTCCGACGCACTCCCCGCTTACCTCCAACCGCCTCCGCCCGTTCAATTCCCATTTCAAATCCCCCTGCCGACATGTTTAGAACCTCTGGACACTCAGCGCACGGTTCCCACCGGGCGCAGGCGAATTTCGGGAGGAATCTCCCCTGCGGCGACCACGGCCAGACGAGGCCAAACCGGCTCAAGCCAGCGCTTGACGTGGTAGCGGGCTGGACTAGGGCAAAGGAGCACGGGGAGGGCCGCAGCAGAGCTGACGCCGATAAGTTGTCTCAAAGAATCGGCCAGGCGACGAACCAGCGGTGTCGAGGGTGTACCGGATGCGGACAGGAGACGCTGGCTGGTCTCCGGCGACAGGGTGGCGAGAATCTCTTCTTCGAGTGCCGAATCGAGCAGCAGCACCGGCAGCTGGCCTTCGCCGTCGAGCAACGGGCGGACCAGACGGCGGCCCAGGGCCTGCCGGGCGCCTTCGACCAGAGCCACGATGTTCTTGTTCACAGGCGCGGTTTCAAGGAGCGCTTCAAGGATGGCGCCGAGGTCGCGGATCGATACGCGCTCGCGCAAAAGCTGTTCAAGTACACGCCCGATCTCGCCCAATGACAACAATTTAGGCATCAACTCTTCAAGCAGCTTTGGATGAGTCTCGTTCAGACCGTCCAAGAGCCGCTTGGTCTCCGCGCGGCCCAGCAGTTCATAGGCATGCTGGCGCACAAGCTCACCCAGGTGGGTCGTGATCACGGTGACCGAGTCGACCACCGAGTAGCCGGCGGCGATAGCCTGATCTTCAAGGGCCGGGGCGATCCAGATGGCCGGAACGCCGAAGGCCGGTTCGCGGGCCTCTTTCCCCGGCAGCGGCCTGCGGCCGGGATCGCCGGAGACAGCCAGCAGCATAGCGCCCTCGGTCTGCCAGCGGCCAATTTCGAGACCGCGCAGCGAGAACAGGTACTCGCGTGGGCGGAGGCGCAGATTGTCCGAGATATGCACAGGCGGCACCAGGAAGCCGAGCTCAGAGGAGAGATGGCGGCGCAGCGACCGGACCCGGCTCAAAAGCTGGCCGCCCTGCTTCTCGTCGACCAGCGGAATCAGCTGGAAGCCAATCTCCAGAGTCAGCTCTTCCAGGCGCAAAAGGTTGGCCAGATCGGAGCCCTGGGCCTGCTCAGCCTTCTTCTTTTCGACGGCCACCGATTCAACCGGTGTGGGAGCTGCAGGATGAGCTGCAACGCGGCGCGCGCCCCAGTAGAGAGCGGCTGCCACGGTAAGAAACGCGAACTTGGGCAGGCCGGGGATCAGGCACATGGCCGCGGAAACCAGGCTGGCCATGTAGAGGGTGGACGGGCGGCCCAGCAGCTGCTGTTTGATTTCGCCGCCCAGCATGCCCGCAGAATTGGCGCGGGTAAGGGTAATTCCGCCGGCAATCGAAACCAGGAGCGAGGGAATCAGAGTGACCAGCCCGTCGCCAACTGTGAGGACCGTATAGGTTCGCGCCGCCTCGCCCAGTTCAATGCCCTGCTGCAGGGTGCCGATCAGCAGTCCGGCAATGATGTTGATCGCGGTGATCAGAATCGTGGCCAGCGAATCACGCTGGTTGAAGCGGGCCGCGCCGTCCATGGCGCCGTAAAACTCTGCCTCGCGGGCAATGCCCTGGCGGCGGCGGCGCGCCTCGGCTTCGTCGATCAGACCGGCATTCATGTCCGCGTCAATCGCCATCTGCTTGCCAGGCAGCGCGTCCAGGGTGAATCGGGCGGTAACCTCCGCGGTGCGGACCGCGCCATGAGAAACAACTAAGAACTGAATTGCGATGAGGGCCAGGAAGAGCACGAAACCGACTACATAATTGCCCCCCACCACGAACTGGCCGAAGGCCTCGATCACTTTCCCCGCAGCGGCGGTGCCCTCGGTGCCGTGCAGAAGAATGCGGCGGCTGGAGGCGATGTTCAATGCCAGCCGGAAGAGCGTCAACAGCAACAGCAGCGTGGGAAAGACGCTCAACTCGACAGCGCGGCGAATCTGAACCGCTGACAGAAAGACGATGAACGAGGCGGCCATGGAGATGGCCAGCAGAAAATCGAGCCCGGCAGCTGGCAGCGGCACCAGCATGACGAAGATCACGCTGATGGCGGCCAGAGGCAGCAGGACTTCCCGCAGCCGCTGCCAGATCGACTGGCCGTGGATCGGGCCGATGGCCAGTGCGTTGGTGCTCATGGATTCCCTCCTGTGAATTGCGGTGAGCCGGGGTTTGGCCGCTTGCTCGGGTTCGCGGACCCAGCCGGGTTTGAAACTTGCGCCTTAGCTCGCGCGGCCGCTTCGCGGGCACGGCGCTCGCGCAGCTCCGTTTCGACTCGCTGGCGATAGAGCCACGCCAGAATGGCTGCGACAGCGGCGTAGAGGTCGACTGGAATCGGCTGACCGACTTCAACAGAGCGATAGAGCGAGCGCGCCAGGGGCGGATTCTCGATGATGGGAACGCCGGCCCAGCGGGCTTCGGCCTTGATCTCTTCGGCCAGCAGGTTGCGGCCCTTGGCCATCACTTTTGGAGCTTCCATGGTGGCGAAATCGAAGCCCAGGGCAACGGCGTAATGGGTGGGATTGGTGAGCACGACGGCGGCATGAGCGACGTCATTCTTGACCTTGCGGCGGCGCATCTGGCGCTGCAGGTTGCGAATGCGGCCGCGAATCTGGGGATTACCCTCGGTCTGCTTCAGCTCCTCGCGCATGTCGTCGCGGCTCATCTTCAGGCGCGACTCGCGGCTCTGCCATTCGACCAGGTAGTCGACGGCCGACCAGCCGAAGAGCAGCCAGGCTGCAGCCAGCAGCAGGCCGTAGATGTCGGAGCCCAACAACTCCAGGCGGGCAGTCGAAAATGGCGGCAGGGTCAGCTGGCGGCCGATGCGCTGCAGGGCAAAGACCGCCAGCATGCTGGCCGGAAGGAGCGACTTGCCCGTGCGCGCCGCGGAACGCAGCGAAAACAGGTTCTTGACGTTCGTAAGGGGGTTGATGCGGTCCGGCTTGAAGCTGATGGCGCCGGCATAGAAATTCACGCCACCCGTTTGCAGAATGCCCGCGCCCAATGCGCCGGCGGCCACCAAGGCCATGACGATTGCCGGAGGACCGAGCAAGCCAACGGTCAGGCGGCGGAGCGCGTAAAGCGTCGGCTGCATCTCGGCAGGCTCCCAGCGCGCAGGGCTTCCAAGATTCAGAAATGCGACGAAGGCCGCCTTCCAGTCGACAAGCATGCGGCTGGCGAGCGCACCCAATGTCAGCACGCCGGCCAGGGTTCCAGCGGCGGCGGAGAGCTCGCGGCTGTGCAGCAGGTCGCCTTCCTTGCGCGCCTGCTCGCGGCGATGCTGGGTTGCCTGTTCGGTGCGCTCGCCGGGCATGGGCTAACCTCCCGTGCCGGGTACGATTGCGGTGCCGGGGATGGCGATCAGGCGTTCGGCCATGTCGAGCAGGCCGCCGAAGCGTGCCTCGATAAAGCGCGGCCACAGGGCCAGCGATCCGGTGAGCAAGGCAAACCCGGTGAGGGTCTTGAGCGGCACGGTCAGGTTCATCACCGGCAACTGAGGGCTCAGCTTGCCCAGCAGCGCCACTGCCACCTCGACCAGCATGGTGGCGGCCAAAACCGGCGCGGCTAATTCGATGGCAGCGAGAAAGACGCCTCCCGCAGCGCGGACAATGGCCAATGCCGACTGCGGCGCCAGGGCAAAGCTGCCCAGCGGAGCGACGCGGAAGCTGCGCACCATGGATGCCAGCAGGATGCGGTCGAGCCCGGCAGTGATCACCACCAGCGTTCCCATCAGCTGAAAGAGGTCGCCCAGGAGCGGCGTCTGGATCTGCGAGGTCGGGTCCAGCAGGTTGACCATCGAAAAACTGAACTGCACGCCGGCGATCTGGCCGGCAAAGAGCATCATCTCGTTGAGCAGCGTCAGCGTGAGTCCGTAGACCAGCCCCACGGCCAACTCGCCCAGCAGGGCGGAAAAGGTGATGGAAACCTGTGCGTTTGGAAGCGTGGCCACCAGCGGCGCCAGAAGGTAGGCGACCGCTCCCACAAACACCGCTTTGGTGCGTACTGGGAGCGCGGTCGAGGAGAAGAATGGAGCAAAAAGGATCATCCCGCTGACCCGGACCAGGACCAGCGTCATGGCGCTCAGAAATGCCGTCCAATCAGCCATTGTTTCTAGCTCTCAGCCTCCAGCTTTCAGCTCTCAGTGCGGACTGTTTCATCCCAGGTAGCGATGCAAATCAACCAGCAACAAGCGCGTATAGGCTGCCATCCGCTCCAGAAACCAGGGCATGCCGACCAGCAGGATCATGGCCACGGCAGCCAGGCGCGGCACGGATGTCAGCGACTGCTCCTGCAGGCTGGTCAGGGTCTGCACCAGGCTGAGCAGGAAGCTGAGCACCGCCGCGGCAATCAACACCGGCGCGGCCAGAATCATCGCTTCCTTCATCAGCTGGCGAAGCAGTTCGGCAACCAGGTCGGGCGTCATTGTGCCTCCTTCAAATCGGTTCCCTTGGATCGACTTCTTAGAAACTCTTCAGCAGCGAATTGGCCAGCAGGTTCCAGCCATCCACCATCACAAACAACAGAATCTTCAATGGCGTCGAAATCACTACCGGGGGTAACTGGAACATGCCGATGGAAGTGGTGATCGACGCGGTCACCATGTCAATGAGCAGAAAGGGCAAAAACAGAACTGCGCCGATGGAGAAGCCGGCTTTCAATTCAGACAGAATGTAGGCCGGAACCACCACGCGCATGGGCAGGTCGGCGGGCGTGTTGGGCCGCGGAATTTGGCCTGCGGCGGTAAACAGGGCCAGGTCTTTTTCGCGCGCATAGCGGAGCAGAAACAACTTGACAGGCTGCGCGCCGCGGTCGATCGCCTCCCATCCGGTCATCTGGCCGGCGCGATAGGGCTCGACGGCCTGCTGATCCACCTGGTTGAGGACCGGGGTCATGAGGAACCAGGTCATCATCAGGGCCAATCCCATCAGTGTTGGGTTGGAGGGCGCGGTCTGGGTGCCCAGCGCCTGACGCAAGAAGTGAAAGACGACAAGCAGGCGCACCAGAGGCGTCATGGCCATCAGGATCGCGGGCAGAAGCGTGATGAGAGTGAGGACAAAGAGAATCGTCCAGGGAGTGGAATCGGAGGGATGAAGGCGTGTGCTCAGGTCGGGCAACAAAGGCGCCGGTGCTGCTGCCAACCCGTACACCATGGCCCAGAGGCTTACCATGTGGCCCTCGCAGTGCGCGCTCGGAATCTTTTCTGTGCCTGTTGCCGGACCTGGCGGGCAGTGGCGCTCTTAACCGCACCCGATGACTTCTCTCGAATACGATCTGCCCACGAATCAAGCGGGAAAAACGCGGGCGCACCTTCCGGCGAAGTAGCTACGAGAAGGCGCCGTCCATCAGCTTCAATGAGCGCCAGCGACTGCCGCGGAGCCAGCGTAATGCGCTCGAGCAGTGCCAGACGCGGTCGAGGACGCGTGTTGTGCCGCAGCTTGTCGAGCAGCCATCCCGCCAGCCCGCGCGCTTCCGTATTGTCCTTCCATCCGCCTGTTTCCAGTTTCATTCCCGGCCTTTCCCATTTACGCCAGCCGGGTGACTCGCACCGCCAACTGGGTATCCACCACTTCAAACTCACTCCAGGCGAGCTGAACGTCGCCTGCGGCCAGCGGCAGGTCTTCGCCATGCGCCCACTGCGTCTCGATTACCTGCCCCGGCTCAAGCGCCAGCAGATTCCGCACCCGAAACTCCCTGGCCGGAATTGCCACATCGAGCTCCACCGGCAAACGGCCCAATGGCGGCGCAAGCCCCATCAGATCGGCATCTTCCGGCTGCTGCGGGGACGGGACCAAGGCTTGTTCGACGCTTGCCTCGCTGCCCCCTGCAGGCCACGACTCGGCTGAATGCTCGGTCGGGTGGTCGTTCTGATGCTCTGCCTGGTGCCCGCCCTGATTCACGCTCGGAGGCGCCGGCAGTGGATGTGCTGTGGCCATTTGCTGAGAAATCATGCAGAAACATGACCAGATGAGAGACAGTGATATTGGAAAAGACTCATTTCCCAGGCGCTTCAACCCGTTCTGCGTTGTGACACCCCGGAGCAACATCGCTGCTACACTGGAAGTTGACAGCAATATGCGGATTCCGCGGCCTCAAACCAGCCCGGATGCCGCTTTGAATCGAGGTCGAGAACGATGTCAGAAAAGAATGGAAGCACACGCATTACCGCAACCGGTTTGCGCTTGAAAATTGGCCTGGCAGAGATGCTCAAGGGCGGCGTCATCATGGACGTGATGAACGTGGAGCAGGCGCGCATTGCCGAAGAGGCGGGCGCCACCTCGGTAATGGCTCTGGAGCGCGTGCCGGCGATGATCCGCGCCGAGGGCGGAGTGGCCCGCATGGCCAAGCCCTCGCTGATCAAGCAGATCATCCAGGCGGTGTCCATCCCCGTCATGGCCAAGGCCCGCATCGGTCACTTTGCCGAAGCGCAGATTCTGCAGGAACTGGGCGTGGACTTCATTGACGAGAGCGAAGTGCTGACCCCGGCCGACGAGGCGCACCACATCGACAAGCACGCCTTCACCACGCCGTTTGTCTGCGGCGCGCGCAACCTGGGCGAGGCCTTGCGGCGCATCGCCGAGGGCGCGGCCATGATCCGCACCAAGGGTGAAGCAGGCACGGGCGACGTGGTGCACGCCGTGCAGCACATGCGCCAGATTACGAGCGAGATGCGAGCGCTAACGGTTCTCACCGAGCAGGAACTTTACAAGGCAGCCAAGGACCACCAGGCGCCTTACGAGCTGATCAAAATGGTTGCAGAAACGGGCAAGCTGCCGGTGCCGAACTTCTCCGCAGGCGGCATCGCTACTCCGGCTGACGCTTCCTTGATGATGCAACTGGGCGCTGAGGCAATTTTTGTTGGCTCAGGGATCTTCATGAAGGAGCGCGCGACTCCGCTCGACGTGGAGAATGACCCCAAGGAGCGCGAAGAAGCAGTCTCCCGCGCCAAGGCAATTGTGCAGGCCACCACGCATTACAACGATCCGAAAATCCTGGCAGAGGTGGCCGAGCAGGTGACGGGCACCATGAAGGGCCTGGCTGCCGCAGCCATCGAAGAGTCCCAACTCCTCCAAACCCGCGGCTGGTAGCACTGCGTGCGGCAGCCGCTCGCTGGGCGCTCGCACTGGGTTTGTTACTTTTCCATCCTTGCGCCAGGAAAAAGGCGCAAGGGAGGAATAGATGCCTTGACTAGGCGATGTTGCCCGCTGTGCGCAAGGTTGCGTCTGCCCCACCGCAGGTGGTTATTCTTCTCTCATCAAGATGGTCGGATTTACACCCAGCGCTTTTTGCGCAGGAATCCACGCCGCAGCCAGTCCCAGCACCAGCATGGTCAAAACCACACCACCCAGCACAACCGGATCTTTTGGACCTGCCTGGTACACGATGTACGAAAGGACCTTCGTGGCCAGCAGGCCAAGGGCCAACCCCGCAATCGAGCCCACAGTGAGCAGGATGAACGCGCGCCCTAAGGCCGACTTGAGCACCTGCTTGCGCTGCGCACCGAGGGCAATGCGAATTCCGATCTCGCGCAGGCGTTTGCTCACGGAATACGAGGCCATGCCGAAGATGCCTGTCACCGCCAGCATCGCGCCCAGCAACCCCAGCACGCCCAGCGCCACCGTGGCCACGCGCGCGGCAAACAACGCGGTGCTCATCTCCTCGTTCCACGTCCTCACCCTGAACGGCAGGCTCGCGTCCAGGCCGTGCAACTTCAGTTGGAGCGCGGCGGCAATCTCTTCCGGTTGACGTGCCGAGCGCACCGCCAGCCATGTGCCGCTGGCCTGATGCTGCTGATACGAGAAGAACATCGCCGGCATCTGATCCTCGGTCAATGTGCGGTACCGTCCGTCTTCCACGACACCCACGACCTCCGCTCGCTCTCCGCCCCAGTACTTGAAGTGACCGCCGATCGCCTTGTCAACAGAGCCAAAAAACTTCACTGCAAAATGCTTGTTGACCAGGGCCACCTTAGGCGCTGTCTTGTTGTCGTCCTGTGTCAGATCCCTTCCTGCCAGCAGCCTTGTTCCCGCGGCCGCAAGATATCCCGGCGAGATGTTGTAGTTCATCGCATCCGCGACTTGATTGGTGGGCCGGAAATCGGAAGTGGTGTCGTAATAGACAAAGGAGTCGCCTCCGCCCAGGCCGAGCGGTATCTGGTCGATATAACCCACCGCTGTCACGCCAGGTATGGACGCGACCGCATCCAGCATGCGCTTCTCCATCTCCGGCATACGGTCACCGGTGTAGCCGGCCATGTTCAGGTCGCTTTCTACCACTGTTACGTTCTGCGGCGCAAAACCGAAGTTGCTGTTCATTGATCGCGCCAGTCCGCGCACCGCGACCAATGAAGATGTCACCAACACGGCACAGATGGCAATCTGAACTACCAGCAGAAAGTCGCGCACGGTCAAACGCCGCAGCCCGCCCAGGTTCGACGCTCCGGTGCGAATCACCTGCCACGGATCGGAGCGCATCACCTGCCGCACCGGGACGATACCGAAAAGCAAGCCGCTGGCCAGCGACAATGCCAGCGCCACAGCATACGTGCTGGCATCCGGATTGACCGGCACGTTGATCGGAACATCGGGAATCGGCTGCCATGCGCTGAGTACGTGCAGAATGCCCACCCCGCCAGCCAGGCCAAGCGCTCCGCCCACGAGCGAAACCAAAACAGCTTCAGTGAGCATCTGCCGCAAAATCAATCCACGCCGCGAACCCAGCGCGAGCCGCATCGCTGTTTCCTTGGCTCGATCCGCAGTCCGCGCGGCAAACAGGCTTCCCAGGTTGGCGCACGCAGCCAGCAGAATCAGCCCCGCCAGCATCATCATGCCCGCCATGAACGCCCGCGCGGGACCACCGAGCATGTCACCGACCAGGCCGGGGCGCGCCAACGTGAACTTCACTCCCTCATCGTCGCCCGGATAGGTCTTGGCCAGCCATGCGCCGATACTGTTTAGATCCTGCGTCGCCTGCATCGGCGTCACGCCCGGCTTCAGGTGTCCGATCACCCACCCGGAGTGATTGCCGCGATACTTCATCGAGTCGTCACCTTCCACCGTGGGTAGCTCGACCACTGGAATCCACATCGCCGGCGCAAAGAATAGCTCCGTACCCCGGAACGCCTGCGGCGCCACGCCAATAATTGTGAACAGGTGCTTGTTGATCTTGATTGTCCGGCCCACCACGCCCGCATCTGCGTGAAACTGGCCATGCCAGTAGGCATAACTCAGTACCACGTAAGGAGCGCTGTTCATTCCTTTCTCGTCTGCAGCGTGATAAAACCGACCGAGATAAGGTTGAATCCCAAGCGCGTCAAAGTAATTTCCGCTGACCAGGTATGGCCACGCGGTCGACGGATTGCCGTCCGTTTCCACCCCCACCGAACCGATGATGTTGGTGATCATCAGGCTCTCGAAGGTGCTATTTCGGTCACGTAAATCCAGATAATCCGGATACGACTGCGATGGGTACTGGAACCGCTGGACCATGTAAAGGCTCTGTGAATTTGGCACATTCACGGGCTTCAAAACCAGCGCGTTCAGTACGCTGAATACCACTGCGTTTGCCCCGATTCCAAGCGCCAGCGTCAGAATCGCCGTCACCGCAAATCCCGGCGACTTCTTCAATTGCCGTATCGCAATCTTCAGATCGTTTGTCATGCGGGCCCGTCCTTGTAGGCGAGTACGGTTGCGCTCGACCTGTAGTTCCCAAAGAATTTCAGGATGGTCTAAATTCAACCGACGCCGTTGTTGCTTTTCTTTTCAACTGAAAGGAAAACTCCGGATCTACAATCGGTGTCTAAGCTGGAAGACGTTGCAATCTCGCGGAGAATGCCCGGTTAATCCTCAATACGCAATCAGACAGGGGTTCAGGATGCAAAAAATGATGGAGCGCGCATTCATTGGACTGTCTGTCGGCGTAATCCTGCTGATCGCTTCGGCGCGGATTGCCGCGCAGGAGATGGTGGTTGGCGTAAACGTCGTGAACCCTCTGCGCGCCAGCCTGGCCGATCAAAACACTCTCTTAAGTCAATTGAAAGCGGCACATGTCCACGTCATTCGCTGCGGTATCTCGAATGACGACAAGGGCATTGACTTTGCCAAACGCGCGGCTGCTGCGGGGATTCGCATCCAGCTAATCGTGAGCCCGCAATATCCGGCCAGCGCGCCCACTCGCCGTTATCAGCCCAATGAGTTCCCGGAGATGTGGGGCGGTCATCCGCTTTCCTATGCCGACCCCGCACTTTCGAAAACGACCTTTCAGGAACTCTTCGACAGCCTGGACTCGAGCAATATCAAACTTGCCGGCGTCGAACTCGGTAACGAGATCAATTGGGCCGCTTTCAATCCGGAGTTCCCTCTGCCCGGCGAAGGAAAGATCCTGAGCGCCGAAGATCTCACTCATGATCCCGAGGGCAAGAAGATCGCGCAAGGCTTCTTGCAGTACCTGAAGATTCTGAAAGTCCTGAAAGAAGTGCGAGACAGTTCGCAATTGAATCGGAGTGCGCCCATCATCTCCGCCGGAATGGTCAGCGCGCAGGACAGCCAGAAGCTCTATAACAACAAGAAAGAAGACATGGTCAGCCTGTCCGCGACCATCGCGTTTCTCCGCGGCCATGGGCTCGATTCACTGGTCGATGCGTACGGGATCCACAGCTATCCCTCCAGCGCAAAACCTGGCGACCCTACCGCCGCAGCCCAGCGCGCGGCTCACCTGAATTCTGTTGATCTAGCCGAGTGCCGTGCTAAAGGTGCGGCTGGAGGCAAGCCCTGCTGGATCACTGAGTGGGGATTTCCGAATGCCGACACGTCATGTCCTGCGAAGGAAGCCGGCCGGACGTTGCTCATCAAAGAACTGCGCAGGGACTTCGCCGCGGCAGCGGCACAACATCGCCTCGCAGGCATCGACTACTTTTCCTGGGATTCCGATCCGTGGTCAAAGAAAGTCGATGCGGACAGCGTCTTTCGTTGCGGTTCATTGACTGAGAGCGGCCGTCTAGCCATTGCTCTTTGAGGCACCGCAGGAGCATTCATGGCTTCTCCAACAGAAAAGGAAGCGCTGCCAGGCTATGATCTCAAGCAATAGCGGGCTCCGATGCAGCTCCTCCCGCGCGCTTCGCCTTTACATCGCGCATCGGCGGCTGGCCGAAGAAGCGGCTGTACTCCCTGCTGAACTGGCTCGCGCTCTCATAACCCACCTCGAACGCCGCACTGGCCGCATCGAGGCCCTCGGTGAGCATGCGCTCCCTGGCCACATGCAGCCGAAGCTGCTTCTGGTATTGCAGCGGGCTCATGGCGGTGAGTGAACGAAATTGATGATGCAGAGTGGACACGCCCATGCGCGCCATGGTCGCCAGTTCCTCCACGCGCAGCGGCTTCGAGTAGTTCATTCTCAGCCATTCCACTGCTTTTGCCGTCCGGTGGCTCTGCTCGCCCAGCGTGGCGATGGCGCGCAGGTGCTTCCCCTGCGGGCTGCGCAGCAAGCGGAAAACAATCTCACGCTGAATCAGCGTGCCGAGAAATGGAATATCCTGCGGCGAGTCCAGCAGGTCCAGCAGGCGCGAACATGCGTCCAGCAATTCAAATGAGCTGACACCAACGGCCATGGCGCGCGCGTCGGCAGATTCTTCGCGAAGATGAAACTCCTGCTGCGAAAGAATCTCCCGCACCGCCGGCATCTCAAGCTTGAGAATCAAACCTAGAATCGGAGTTTTCTCCGTCGCGGCAATCACCTGGCTCACAACTGGCAGGTCCACTGAAGTCAGCAGAAAGTTCTTGCCATCGCACACATAAACTGTCTTGCCCAGGTTGATTCGTTTCTGTCCCTGCACAAACACAACCAGGCTGGGCTGGTATGCGGACGAGGTGCAGGCAGTGGTTTCCGAACGCCGATAGAGACGAAACCCTTCAATCCCGGTTGCCGTGTCCCCTTCCGCAACTGCGCGAGCGGCAATCTTGCGCGCCAGTTCAGCACGTATCTCGTCTACTCGCTGCATCGCAACAGCTTTTTGCTCTGAACTCGTGCTTTTTTGTTTCAGCTCTTTCACAGACTCATCTCCGTTTAATTCACGTTAACGCCGAATTCATCAACCTGTGCACAAAAATGCAATCCGCGACAGGAATAGGCAATAGATTGGCAGGATCAGGATACCGCCGAGCGGGCGCCATTTTGTAGTCTTGTTTACAGACGGATTGCTCGCCACCGACTAGGAAGATCGAGGTCAATTCATGTACAAGGCAAAAGCCTATTCTGTTTCCAGCGCCACATCGCCGTTTGCATCCGACACTATCATGCGCCGCGACCCCACTGATCACGACGTGCAGATTGAGATTCTTTTCTGCGGTATCTGTCATTCCGATCTTCACCAGGCGCGCAATGAGTGGAGCGGCGTGATGCCGACTGTTTACCCCTGCGTTCCTGGCCATGAGATCGTCGGGCGAGTGACCAAGGTCGGCTCTGCGGTCACCAAGTTCAAGCCCGGTGATCTCGCCGCTGTCGGCTGCCTGGTCGACTCGGACGGCACCTGCCCCGAATGCAAGGCCGGCTTCGAACAGTTCTGCCCAAACTTCACCCTTACCTACAACTTTCCCGACAAACACACGGGCGGCGTGACTTACGGCGGCTACTCTGACTCAATCGTCGTCACCGAGCGCTTCGTGCTCCACGTTCCCTCCAATCTCGATCTTGCGGGCGCCGCTCCCCTGCTCTGCGCGGGCATCACCACCTACTCGCCCATGCACCACTGGGGCGTGACCAGCGGCAAAAAGGTTGGTGTTGTCGGCCTTGGCGGATTGGGTCACATGGGAGTCAAGTTCGCGCATGCTCTCGGCGCGCACACAGTGGTCTTCACCACATCGGCCAACAAGAAGGAAGACGCGCTTCGTCTTGGAGCAGATGAAGTGGTGCTCTCGCGCAATGCAGATGAAATGGCCAAGCACGCCGGCAGCTTCGACTTCATCCTCGACGCCGTCGCCGCCGACCACGACATCAACGCCTACATCAACCTGCTTCGCCGGGATGGCAACATCACCCTTGTTGGCGCTCCCGAGAATCCGCTGCAAGTTTCCGCCTTCGGCCTTATCATGGGGCGGCGCAGCCTCTCCGGCTCGCCCATCGGCGGGCTCGCCGAGACCCAGGATATGCTCGACTTCTGCGGCAAACACAACATCACCTCCGACGTTCAAGTCATCCCGATTCAGAAAGTCAACGAAGCCTACGAGCGGCTGCTCAAGTCAGATGTGAAGTACCGCTTCTCTATCGATATGGCTTCGCTCAAATCGGAGTAACCGCAGGACAGTTTGCGAATCGATGCGTTGTTATGAAACGGCACGGCTGCTTTTGCACTCAAGGAGAAAGTCAATGGAGATCAAGCGAATCGGTTCCCAGCCATCTGGTAAAGGACCGGCAGACTACTTCACAGGAACAGTGCGCGTCGACCCGCTCTTTACTGCTCCCGAGCCGGCGCGCGTTGTAGGCGCCAGCGTCACCTTCGAGCCAGGCTCTCGAACTGCCTGGCATACCCACCCGCTCGGGCAGACGCTCGTCGTCACTTCCGGATTCGGGCGTGCCCAGCGTTGGGGTGGGCCTATCGAAGAGATTCGCCCGGGGGATGTGATCTGGTTTCCGCCTGGCGAAAAGCATTGGCATGGCGCCTCGCCAACCACGGCCATGACCCACCTCGCCATCCAGGAAAAACTCGACGGCAAGACCGTCGACTGGCTTGAACAAGTCAGCGACGAACAGTATCAGAAGTAAGTCATCTGTCTCAGAACAGGCTCTGGAGAAAAATGCAGAAACGCACATTGGGAAACAGCAATCTTGAAGTATCGGCGCTCGGCCTCGGATGCATGAGTATGAGCACGGGCTATGGCCCGCCAGCCGACAAGAACGAGATGATCCAGTTGATTCGTGCTGCTCATGACCTTGGAGTGACCCACTTCGATACGGCCGAAGTCTACGGGCCGTTCGTCAACGAAGAGCTGGTGGGCGAGGCGCTCAAGCCGATCCGCAACAGGGTAACGATTGCCACCAAATTCGGCTTCGACATCGATTCCGAAACGGGTCAGCGCAGAGGCGGAACGAACAGCCGGCCCGAGCATATCAAGCATGTGGCTGACGCTTCACTGAAACGTTTGCAGACCGACGCCATTGATCTCTTCTATCAGCACCGCGTCGATCCCGACGTGCCTATCGAAGACGTAGCGGGCGCGGTCAAAGAGCTGATCGGCGCGGGCAAGGTCAAACATTTCGGCATGTCCGAGGCCGGGGTTCAGACGATTCGCCGTGCGCACGCGGTCCAACCGGTCACCGCGGTGCAGAGCGAGTGTTCGCTGTTCTGGCGTGGTCCTGAGGCGGAACTGCTGCCGGCCCTGGAGGAGCTTGAAATCGGATTCGTGCCGTTCAGCCCACTCGGCGCCGGGTTCCTCACTGGCAAGATCGACGAGAACACGAAATTTGATCCAACCGACTTCCGAAACATCGTGCCGCGCTTTTCGCCCGAAGCGCGGAAGGCCAATATGCTTCTGGTGGGCCTTGTCAAAGCCGTCGCGGTACGCAAAGGCGCAACGCCGGCACAAGTCGCGCTCGCCTGGCTGCTGGCCCAGAAGCCGTGGATCGTGCCTATCCCCGGAACTACCAAGCTCCATCGGCTCGAGGAAAACCTCGGCGCGGTGGACCTCAAACTGACCGTGGATGACCTTAAACAGATCGATGAAGCTGTTTCCACATTGAAACTCGAAGGAGCACGACTTCCTGAAGCAATGTTGAAGATGACCGGACGCTGAGTACGCCTTTGGACGAACACCAGAGACACCTTCGACCTCGCGACAGGAACAGACTCAACCGCGCGCCATTTCCGGCGGCAACAACACAGGAGAAGCAGATGCAGAAACGCAAATTGGGTAGCAGCAATCTTGAAGTATCGGCACTCGGCCTTGGATGCATGGGCATGAGCTTTTCCTACGGGCCGCCCAAAGACAAGCAGGAGATGATCTCTCTTCTCCATGCCGCCGTTGACCGCGGCATCACATTCTTCGATACCGCCGAGGTCTATGGCCCGTTTACCAACGAAGAATTGCTCGGCGAGGCGCTTTCTCCGATGCGCGAAAAGCTGGTCATCGCCACCAAGTTCGGATTCGAGATGAATCCCGACGGCAAGCCGGGCTCGCACTCCCTCAACAGCCGCCCGGAGCACATCAAACAAGTCGCCGACGCATCGCTCAAGCGCCTCAAGATCGATGTCATCGATCTCTTCTACCAGCACCGCGTCGACCCCAATGTGCCCATTGAAGACGTAGCCGGCGCAGTGAAGGACCTGATCCATGCAGGCAAGGTGAAACACTTCGGCCTCTCTGAGGCCGGCGCGAAGACCATTCGCCGGGCGCACGCTGTGCAACCGGTCACCGCGCTGCAAAATGAGTATTCGCTGTGGTGGCGTCGCCCCGAGGAAGAGATCATTCCCCTGCTTGAAGAGCTCGGCATAGGCATGGTTCCATACAGCCCGCTAGGCAAGGGCTTCCTCACTGGAAAAATCGATGGGGGCACCACCTTCGCCAGCAATGACTTCCGCAGCACACTTCCTCGTTTCACTCCGGAAGCCCTGAAGGCGAATCAGGCCATGGTCGATCTGCTCACGAAGATTGCAAAACAGAAGAGCGCCACTCCCGCGGAGATTGCACTCGCATGGCTGCTGGCGCAGAAACCGTGGATCGTGCCGATTCCCGGCACCACCAAGCTCCATCGCCTGGAAGAAAATATCGGCGCGCTTGACGTCGAACTCACACCAGAAGATCTCAAGGAGATCGAGACCGCGGCCGACGGAATCAAGCTGGAAGGAGCACGCTATCCTGAAAAGCTGGAGCAGATGACGGGGCGCTGAGAATCGATCCTGTCTCGAATCGACGCTCAAGGCAAAGCCTGAATCAGGAAGTTCTCCGTGTAATACAAAAAGCCCCATCCGTAATGGATGAGGCTTTTTGCTTTTGCGAGCAACGGTAGTGTTTGCGGCAGCACTACGAAGAGTTCTAATCCTTGCGCCCTTTTTTTGGCGCAAGAGCAATCAGACAGTGCGAGCGAACAGCGAGCGCCCGCCAGGACGGCCAGCTCTAGTCGTAGTATTCGAGGCCCAGGTGGGTGATCAAATCTACGCCCATGATGTGGCGCAGCGTGTTCTTCAACTTCATTGACTGGATGAACAGATCGTGTTCCGGATAGAGCTCCGGTGCGGTCTGCGGCGACTTCAGGTAGAAGCTCAGCCATTCCTGAATGCCGATTGATTGCAGCGACGGCGTGCGCTTGGCCAGGTCGAGGAACAGCACAAGGTCAAGCGCGATGGGCGCGGCCAGAATCGAATCGCGGCACAGGAAGTTCACTTTGAGCTGCATCGGGTAGCCCAGCCATCCGAAGATGTCGATGTTGTCCCAGGCTTCCTTTTCGTCGCCGCGCGGCGGGTAATAGTTGATGCGGATCTTGTGGTAGATGTCCTTGTAAAGGTCGGGGTACAGTTCCGGCTGGAAGATGTATTCGAGCGAACCGAGCTTCGACTCTTCCTTGGTTTTGAATGACTGCGGCTCGTCGAGCACCTCGCCATCGCGATTGCCCAGGATGTTGGTGGAGAACCAGCCCGAGACGCCGATCATGCGCGCCTTGAAGGCCGGCGCAAGCACCGTCTTCATAAACGTCTGCCCGGTCTTGAAGTCCTTGCCGCAGATGGGGGCCGCGTTCTTCTTCGACAGCTCGATCATCGCAGGCACATCCACTGTCAGGTTCGGCGCGCCGTTCGCGAACGGCACTCCCTCGCTCAGCGCCGCGTAGGCGTAGATCTGCGAAGGCGCAATCCCGATGTCGTCGTTCTCAAGGCCTTTTTCAAAGGCCTCAATCGACTGGTGCACGGCCGTCGGCTCCAGGAAGATTTCGGTCGAACCGGCCCAGATCATCACCACGCGGTCGACGGTCTTCCTGAAGTTGCGGATGTCCTCGATCACCTGGTTGGCGAGGTCCTTCTTGTTCTTGCCCTTTTTCACGTGTGTGCCATGCAGGCGCTTTACGTAATGCTGATCGAAGACCGCAGGCAGCGGCTTGATGGCCTCAAGATAAGGCTTCAGCTTCTCGAGAGTCTCCTTGTCCAGCACCTTGGCGTGTGCGGCCGACTCATAGACGTTGTCCTCAAAGATGTCCCAGCCGGTGAAGACGACGTCGTTCAAATTAGCGATGGGAACAAAATCCTTGATCAATGGCGACTTGTTATCGGTGCGTTTGCCCAGACGGATGGTTCCCATCTGCGTGAGCGAGCCAATGGGCTTGGCCAATCCCCGGCGAACGGCTTCCACTCCAGCGATCAACGTGGTGGCTACGGCGCCCAGGCCGACCACCATCACACCTAGTTTGCCCGTAGCGGGCGCAATCTTCGATGCGTCGGCGGTCTTCTGGCCGCCTTGCTTTTCAGTAGACATCGTTTCTCCTAGTCCTTCCTGGTTTTGAGGCTGGCAAATCTGTTGCTGGTTCCCAGCCCATCCAATTCCCTGTTTCGGAAGACGAAACAGTGTACGCTCTTGAACAAACTCTTAGCTGCGACACGCATCTCATGCCGTGCTCGGTTCTCTTCCACGCTTGAGATGCGTCCAAACAAACCACACAATTCCGACCACCAGCGCGATCTCAACCGCGAGGTGAAAACGGTGAAACCATTCATGAAAACGTGGGTCCGTATCCCATGCCTGACCCAGACGCATGCCTACATACGCCAAGCCAAAGCACCATGGCCAGGAGCCCACAAAAGTATAGATGTGGAAACGGAGCTGAGGCATCCTGGCAATTCCGGCGGGAAACGCAATAAATGTCCTCACCACCGGCAAAAGCCGCCCCAGCAGCACAGTAATCGATCCGTATTTGTCGAAGAAGCGGGTCATCCGGTCCAGGTCGTGGTGGCTCATGAGCACCCATCTACCGTATCGCTCCACCAGCGGCCGTCCACCCTTGGCGCCGATCCAGTACGCCACCACCGAGCCCAGATTGCACCCCACCGCACCTGCCGTGGCCGCCCAGAACAGGCTGAAATGCCCCAGGTAAACCAGGTAGCCGGCAAACGTCATGATGATCTCGGAAGGCAGCGGAATGCAGGCCGATTCGATCCCCATGAGTGCAGTAATGCCGGCATAACCGCCGACATCAATCACGTGGGTGACAAACTGCACCAGGAAAGCAATTATCTTCTCGCTCATTGACCCTACCAGTATATAGGGCCGTGACGAGCTGCCGTTTCATTCCACGAACCGCGTCAATAGAAGAACAAAACGCCGTCTCCTGGATCAGAAGACGGCGTCCGGTTATTTGGGGCTTGACCTACTTCGAAGCCGGTGGAGTTGTGGTTGCTTCCTTGCCCGGCTTTGCGGCTTCAACGCCTGGAATTACCGGCGCGGTATTCACTACGCCCGCGGCCGCATCGTTGAGGTTGATCCCGTAATG
>JBEKDE010000056.1:0-34218 GCA_050014515.1 Occallatibacter sp. | reverse complement strand
TCCGAATTTCGTAAACTTCATGCGATTCCTTCATCCTGGTCAGGCGTGCGCCGCCAAGTTTGCTAGTTCCACAGCAGAGCTGGGTTGGGACGGGTCCCTGATGCATTGTAAAAGGCGAGGGCTGCTTGTGCCTAGTTTAAGCTCAACAGCGCCCAAAACATACGGTTTATCCGAGGCCACCCAGCCTCGACCACGGTCCGATTCGCAGTCCGAGCCTTGTGTTCGATTTGCTGGCGCGGTTGCACTTTGGACGCTGGAGCGCCCAAAAACGTCAACGAGTTGGAGCTGATTGCTGCGATAAGGACAGTCGAGCCCCGGTTCTTATCCTGATTGGAAGTCCTCTCGCTACCCTAACACCCCGGCGCGGCCTTTTCGTTCCACACCCAGGGCACCGGAAAAGTATTCCGTTTTGCGTGCGGAAATGGCGGAGCCACGGCGATGTTCTGCCGTGGCCCGGGGTTGCGAGTGCCCTACCAGACGCGGCAGGAGTTCACTGGGTACATGGGCTGGCCCTTGGTGCAGCCGAAGGCCTTGCCGAACTCGTCGAAGTTCTGCACGGCTCCATTGGCGCGCCACTCGCCGGGGGAGTGAGGATCAGTGAGCGCCGACTGGCGGGCCGACTGCTCGGTCTGGTTCTGGCACCACACCTGGGCAAAGCTGATGAAGTAGCGCTGCGCCTCGGTGTATCCGTCGATTTTGTCGTCGATGGATTTGTGCTGCTCTGCCAACGTGTCCAGCAGGGCCATGTAAGCGATGCGCAGGCCGCCGTTGTCTGCGGTGTTCTCGCCCAGTGTGAGCTTGCCGTTCAGGTGCTGCGCGGGGGTGTCGCCGTGCGCCGGAGCGGCCTCAAAGCCGCTGTACTCGTTCACTTCGCAGTCGGTGCGCTCGGTGAACGCCTTGCGGTCTTCCGGTGTCTGCCATTCGCGCAGATTGCCCTTGCCGTCGTACTTCGAGCCTTCGTCGTCGAAACCATGGGTCATTTCATGGCCGATCACCACGCCGATACCGCCAAAGTTCACCGCCGGATCGACGCTGAAGTCAAAGAACGGAGGCTGCAGAATGCCCGCCGGGAAGTTGATGTCGTTGAACGAAGGGTTGTAGTAGGCGTTGACCGTTGGCGGCGTCATACCCCACTCTTTCTCATCCACCGGCTTGCCCAGCTTGTTGAGGTTGTAATCGCGCTGGAACACCGCATCGCGTTCCAGGTTGCCGATCAGATCGTCGCGCTTGATCTTGAGGGCCGAGTAGTCGCGCCATTTATCCGGATAGCCAATCTTGTTGCGGATCATGGCCAGCTTTTCTTCTGCAGCCGCCTTGGTGGCATCGGTCATCCACGGGAGGGTCTTGATGTCGTCACCCAGCGACTTCTCCAAGGCAAGCACCAGGTGATCCATGCTGGCCTTGGCCGCGGGCGGGAAGTTCACCTTGACCCAGTCCTGTCCGACGGCTTCACCAAGGGCGCGGTCGGTCATGCTGGTGCACTGCTTCCAGCGCGGGGTGGGCTCCTTCTGCCCGGCAAGGACCATGCCGAAGAAGGCGAAGTTTTCATCGTAGAATGCCTTGGGCAAATTGCTGGCCGAGGCGTGGATGGCGTGCCAGCGGAAGTAGGACTTCCAGGCATCCACGGGCTCGGTGGAGATGAGCCCGTTGACGGCCTTGAAGAAGTCGGGCGTCGACACGTTGAGGGTTTCGAAGGGACGGACCTTCACGTCCTTGAAGTAGACGCTGAAGTCGAAATCCGGGGCAAGCTTCTGCAGGTCGACCAGGGTGTAGATGTGGTAACGGTTCTCGGGCTCGCGCATGTCGGTGCGGCTGGTAGAAGCCTTAGCCAGGGCGGTCTCGATCTCCATCACTGCCGCGGCTTCCTCGGCTGCCTGCTCTGGCGTGTCGCCGGCCAGGGTGAACATCTTGGTTACGTGCTCGATGTACTGTTTACGGATGCCCTCGAAGCGCTTGCTGTCCACAATGTAGTAATCGCGATCGGGCAGCGAGAGGCCGGCCTGGCCGATCTGCGCGATCTGCTTGGAGGAGTCTTTCTCGTCCTGGCCCACCCCGAAGCGGAACAGCGGCGCGTCGCCGCCCTCGGCCTCCAACTCGCCCATTAGCCTGCCCAGGTTATGCGCATCCTTAAGATCGCCGATCTGCTTGAGTTCAGGCTCAATCGGGGCGATTCCCTTTTGCTCAATCAGGTCGGTATTCATGCAGGCGGCGTAGTAGTCGCCATACTTTTTCTCGAGCGGCGTCTTCGGGTTGGCGGCGGCGGCGTCCAGTTCCTGCCACAGCAGGTACCGGTTGCGCTCACCCAGCAGGGAGAAGGACCGCGCCCAGCGCGCCTGGTCGGCGGGAACGGGATTCTCCTTGATCCAGTTGCCGCAGGCGTAGTGGTAAAAGTCCACGCAGGGATCGACGGTCTTGTCGATGGCGGATAGATCGAAGCTCTTGGTGGCTTGCGGGGGGGTGGGTTTGGATGCGTCGGCCTGGGAACCTGCGGGCGCCTGCGCAAATGCGGTTGTGGCTGCCAGCAACAAGATGGAAGCGAAACGGCTACAGTTCATCGGGAGTCCTTTTTGTGTGGAATCAACAGGCGTGTCTTTCGCTTGGGCAAGACGCCTGGATTAAAGCAAGGAAGTTGAACGCGCAGGCTAACAGGCGCGATGGTGTGATTTGGAGCCTATCACGCAGACGGGATGAGGCGGAAGAAAGACGCAACCGGCACTGGCGAACAAACCGACCCCTTCAGGCCAACCATGAAACGCACCCGGGCCGGCGCGTTTGCTACACTCCCTTTCATCACTCCATGGAGGCGTACCCATGTTCCTGCATCGCAAACTTGCAGTAGTTCTGTCCCTCGCGCTCGGCACGGCATTCCTTTCCGCACAACCGGCTGCAAAAACGGATTCGACGCGGACCCTGGTGCGCGCCGGCCACCTGCTGGACGTAAAGACCGGCAAGGTGCTCGATGGGCAGACCATCGTCGTGGTGGGCGACACTATCCAGTCCATAGCGCCGTCCGCCTCAGTGCCCGCGCAGGTTGGCGATAAGGTGGTTGACCTGGGTGGATTGACGGTGCTGCCGGGCCTGATCGACGTACACACGCACCTGACCATGAATACGGACTTCGATCCGTATCGGGAGGTCACGTCCACCGATGCGAAAGAGGCCATTCATGGCGTGGCCAACGCGCGCACCACGCTGATGGCCGGCATTACGACGGTGCGTAATGTGGGAGCCTACGGCTTTACCGACGTGGATCTGCGCGATGCCATCAACTCCGGCGAGGTTCCGGGGCCCCACATGCAGGTGAGCGGTCCGCTGCTGGGCATCACGGGCGGCCACTGCGACGACAACCTGCTACCCATCAAATATCACGCCGTGGGCGACGGCGTTGCCGACGGCATTGCCGAGGTGCAGCATAAGGTGCGGGAGAACATCAAGTACGGGGCCGATCTGATCAAGATTTGCGCCACCGGCGGAGTGCTCTCCAAGGGCGACGATCCGCAGGCCTCGCAATACACGCTGGAGGAGATGCAGGCAATTGTTGCCGATGCGCACCGGCTGGGCCGCAAAGTGGCAGCGCACGCGCATGGAGCGCAAGGAATTCTATGGGCCACGGAGGCCGGCGTCGATTCGATTGAGCACGGCAGCTATATCAACGACGAAGCCATCGCCGAGATGAAAAAGCGCGGGACCTATCTTGTGCCCACGCTCTATCTCGAAGACTGGATGCTGGAGAACGGCAATCTGCCGGCCTTCTACAAGCAGAAGATGATTGACGTGAGCGCCGTGGCCAAGAGCAACATCAAGCACGCCATGCAGGCCGGCGTGAAGATCGCCATGGGCACCGACGCGGCCGTCTATCCGCATGGACTGAATGCGCATGAACTGGATGTGTATGTGAACCAGCTGGGGATGGCGCCGCTGACGGCGTTACAGACCGCAACATTGAACGCAGCAGATTTGATGGGCTGGACGGCTAAGACAGGGAGCCTGGAAGTGGGCAAATGGGCCGACATCATCGCCGTCGCGAAGAACCCGGTAGACGATGTGAAGACCTTACAGGATGTGAAGTTCGTGATGAAAGGCGGGGTGGTTTACAAGAATGAAACGAAGTAGATTGGATTGAATTAAGCCGAGCGGCGCATCTCCTCCTCGATGTTGGAGATGCGCTTGTCGAAGGCGAAAGACTGCTGAATCTGTTCAAGACTCTGGACGACCGCCTGGAAGCGGACTCGGTTGACCTCTTCGATCGTGTCAAGACGCTTGTCCAAGCCCGTAAGTTGTCCGCGAATCTCTCGCAGTTCCGGCGCCAGGAAATCCTGCAAGGCTTGCCGCACACACTCAACAACAGCGCCCATGGAATCATTGCTTCTGTCAAAGGTTTTACACCTGGTTTGACTCTGGTGGCAGAGAATAGGGACCATCAAAGTCTTTCCATTCCCGAGTCTTTACATTCCCGGCCCGCTCGTGCCAAACTAGGGTGGGCACTTAAACAATCGTCTTCCTCGATTTTGGTTCGCAGTGCACCGGGTTGATTGCCTGGAGTATCCGCAAATTGGCGGGCTTCATCACAGTCAACAAGGCCCTGCTAGAACCGGGGAGAGGGAGATGAATCCAACCAGCGCTCAAGAGATCACAGATCAATCCGCGCCATCGCTACGACGCCGCTACCGTTCCTTGCGAGACGAGATCGTCCACCGGCGTTTTATTCAGGCAAAATACCGTTTCAGCCTGGGTAAGCGCGTTCTGCGCCCGTTCCTAAGCAAGGTCGGCAGCCAGCGGATATTCCGGGCCCTGCATCGTTTGGCACTCGCAGGTATGGGTTTTGGCGATGCGGGCGTGGTGCTTTACAGCGGGGAGATCTCGGCGTTCGAGCACGTTATGAAAACGCTGGCGGCGCGTTGCGCGCCAAATGAACCAGTCATCGTGTTTGATGTCGGCGCAAATGATGGTGAATACAGTTTGATGGCTGGACCTCGTTTGCACCACGCATTTCCCGCCGGCCAAATACATGCGTTTGAGCCCTCCGAGAGCACGTTTAAGCGATTAACTTTGAATGTGCGCCGGCTTGATTTGATATGCCTTCATCAGTTCGCTTTCGGCGAGAAGTCTGGAGTGTGTACGCTTTATCAAGTTTTCGAAGGCTCCGGGTTAGCGTCCCTTTACGACCGTGAAAAGGGAAGCTTGGGACAATACGGGCTGAAGACAACGCTCACCGAGGAAGTTGAGGTGACCACGATTGACGCCTTCTGCTCGGAAAATGGCATAAACCGCATCCATCTATTGAAAATCGACGTCGAAGGACATGAATCGAAAGTGCTGGCTGGAGCGCAATCGATGTTGGAGAGCGGCGCAGTCGACGCGATTCAATTTGAATTCTCCGAGGGATCTCTCGATTCCCGCATTTTCCTTAAGGACTTTTTCGATCTGTTGGGCGGGCGCTACAAGATCTCCAGAATATTGCGGAATGGATTGTACCCGCTGCCCAAATACTCCGCGCAGTTGGAGATCTTTGCTACCTCAAACTACCTGGCAGAGTTAATTCCCAATGGGAATTAGAGTGGATGGCAGGCTCAATAGAATGCCGGCATAGTCCTATTCTTGAAATCTGGCCGCGTCAAAGTGCAGGCGCTGCGCGCATCACCATTTCCCCGACTTTGGGTTACAGCGTAAGTACGATGCTGATACCTCTCGGGAAGCGTCTCCCCAATGCAACACAAACGTGCGCATGCATCGCGCAGCGCTCGTGACGAACTCAAGACCAGAACCCCTTTTTTCGAGTCTTTACATTCCGGCCCCGCCCCTGCCACAATAAAAAGTGGACACCCAAACAATCGTTATCCTCGATTTTGGTTCGCAGTATACCCAGCTCATCGCCCGGCGTATCCGCGAACTGAACGTCTTTTCCGTCGTACTTCCCTGCACCGCGCCCCTCAGCGAAATCCAGGCCTACAAGCCGCTCGGCGTGATTCTGTCAGGCGGGCCTTCGTCTGTTTATGACGCGGACGCGCCGGCAGCCGACGCGGACGTGCTCGAAATGGGTGTGCCGACGCTGGGCATCTGCTATGGGTTGCACTTCATTGTGCATCACCTGGGCGGCAAGGTGAAGTCGGCGCCATTGCGCGAATATGGCCACGCCGAAGTGGTGATCGAAGACGGCGCGACGGCTCTGTTTGGCGGACTGCCGGCGACCATCCAGGTCTGGATGAGCCACGGCGACGAAGCGGAAACGCTGCCGCCGGGCTTCCATCGCACTGCGGTCACGTCCAACGCGCTGGCCGGCATTGCGAATGAAGAGCGCCGCATCTGGGCTGTGCAGTTTCATCCCGAGGTGCATCACACGCCGCTGGGACCGCAGCTCATCAAGAACTTCGTCTTTGGCATTTGCGGCGCGGCCGGCGATTGGACGCCGGCGCACTTCATTGAAACAACGGTCGCCGGCATTCGCGAGAAGGTTGGCGCGGGCCAAGTCATCTGCGGCCTCTCGGGCGGCGTGGATTCGTCCGTGGCCGCAGTGCTGGTACACAAAGCCATCGGCAGCCAGCTGACCTGCATCTTCGTGAACAACGGTGTCCTGCGCAAGAACGAATTCGCAAGCGTGCAGAAGAACCTGCGCGAGAAGCTTGGCCTGAACATCGTTGCCGTGGACGCGAGCGAGCGCTTCCTCAAGCAGCTGGCCGGCATCACCGATCCCGAGACCAAGCGCAAGCGCATCGGCGCGGAGTTTATTGCGGTCTTCGACGACGAGGCGACGCGCATTGCCAAAGAAGCCGGCGGTGTTGATTGGCTGGTGCAGGGCACGCTCTATCCGGACGTGATCGAATCAAGCAGCGTGAAGGGTCCGAGCCAGACCATCAAGAGCCACCACAACGTAGGCGGACTGCCGCTGGGAATGAAGCTGAAGCTGATCGAGCCGCTGCGCGACCTGTTCAAAGACGAGGTCCGCCGCATCGGCCGCGACCTCGGCATGCCCGACGACGTGCTGGGCCGCCAACCATTCCCCGGTCCCGGCCTGGCCGTCCGCATTCTGGGCGAAGTGACCGCTGACCGCGTGGCGCTGCTGCAAGAGGCCGATGAGATTGTTGTCGCGGAGATCAAGGCCGCCGGTCTCTACAACAAAATCTGGCAGAGCTTTGCCGTGCTTCTCCCGGTCATGAGCGTGGGCGTCATGGGCGACCAGCGCACCTACGCCTACACCTGCGCCGTGCGTGCCGTGCACTCTGAAGACGGCATGACCGCCGACTGGACTCCGCTGCCCTACGAGGTGCTCAAGCGCATCTCCAGCCGCATCGTGAACGAGGTGCGCGGCATCAACCGGGTGGTTTACGACATTACTTCTAAGCCGCCGGGAACGATTGAGTGGGAGTAATTTGCCATTAAGGCAGACGCGGCTTCGCCGCAAGCCCTGGTAGATTCCAGTCGTTCACCCTATCCGCAGGGGAGCTGTGCCGGCACTTGTTTGCGCGTGTGAGGTCTGGCGAAATTCCCAGCATCTGCCACATTTATCAGAATATGGCATAATCGACAAGAGGTGACAATTTATGACGGAAACGGTCGTTTTAGGCGAAAGCGGCAGGATCGTTCTCCCGGCTGGAATCCGCAAGGAACTTGGTTTGAAGACCGGCGACCGTTTGACGGTGACGAACGACGGCGGCGAAATAAGAATTCTCAGCAGAAAAATGGCTGTTGAGGGCATTCGTGCAGACATCATGAAGAAACGTGGAAGTCTGAAAGGCATTCTTGATGAGTTTCTCGCCGAACGCCGGGAGGAAGCGGCTCGTGAATAGGATCGTTCTCGACGCCTCTGTGGTCCTGGCCATGATCTTGCACGAACCCGGCGGGCACAAGGTGGATACTCTCTTGGACTCCCTCGAACGAGGCGCCAATACGCAGGTCGCAATGAGTTCGGTGAACTTTTGTGAAGTTCTGACTCGGCTGGAACGTGAGGACATGGGAATCTCCGCAGCGCGGCTCGCAGCCGCTCTCAGCGGTGTTGATTTCATCTCCTTCGACACACAGGGAGCCGAAATTGCGGCCAGCTTCGTGAAGGCAAGCAAAGCGCTCTCACTCGGAGATCGAGCTTGTCTCGGGCTGGCAAGCAGTCTAAAGGCCAGGGCGTGGACTACGGAACGTCTTTGGACCAAATGCAAGCTGGAAGTAACTGTCGAACTGATTCGAGCCTGACCACGCCTCAGGCGTGGCCTCGCAGCGCCGCCACTTCCCGGCCGAGCGCATCCAGTCGCGCCAGCAGTTCGTCATGGCGCTTGTCGGCAACTGACGGGTCGAAGGCCTCCACATAAAACGTTCCGTTGGGTTCGAGCTGACACTTGCGCACCTTGTCAAAGTCCTCAAAGCCCTGCTTGTGGATGACCGAGAGCAGTTCCTCGCGGGTAAGCGACTCGCGCTCCATGGCTTTCACGTCAACCTGGCCATTGAGCACAAGCACACAAGCTCGGCCTTCCAGCATGCGCGTGAGCCGCTGAGAGCGGAAGAGCACGCGCACCACCAGCCAGTTGATGGCCAGCAGGCCAAAGGCGCCGATCACGCCGCCGGTCACCGAGTTGTCGTCGCCAATGATGGCGTTCTGCACGGTGTTTGAGAGCGAGAGCAGCACCACCAGGTCAAAGGGGTTGAGCTGCGCCAGTTCCCTTTTGCCGAAGAGGCGCAGCAGAACAACCAAGACCAGGTAGACGAGGACCGGGCGCGCCAGCTTCTCCAGGATGGGAAGCGGCAGGTGAAACATGCTGTCAAACATGGACGGAGCGAACATGCAATGAGAATAGATCAGCACTCGGTCGTCAGTGAATAGCGGTCAGCAGACGGTAATCGGAGGAGGAGAGCAGGCGCTACTGCTTCCTTTCCAGGGTGAGGGTAACGTCGACAATATGGGTCTCGGGATTTGCAGCCAGCTTGTATCTGCAATTGAGGGCGGCAAAGGTCCGTCCGAGCGGGGTCTTGTTGCCCTGCGATGAGAAATAGTCGCGGATTGCCTTCTCGCTGAAGACCGCTCCGGCAGGGAGCTTCCATGCAGCCAGCATTGCCGCGCGCAGGTCGTCGGAGACGTTGTCAATCTTGAGATTTCCCATCGTATAAGCTGGTCCTGTTTGAATCTCGAATGTGTAATTGACGACGCTGTTCGCGTCGTCATACTGCGGGTGCGGAGTGACGACGCATTCCATATATCCCTTTGACTTGCACTCCCCTGTTACATAGAGCAGGGCTGTTCGAAGCGTTACTCCTCCCTTGATCGACAACGTCTCAAGCGAAGTCGAGGTGACGCCGGCGGCCTTGTTGATATCAGCCAGCGTTAGGAGTTCACCTGATGGCAACCGGATGGTGCCCAGTGTGTAATGCCGCCCCTCCACTATGGTTAGCTTGAAGGGAATCTCGACGGCGTCGCCGGCAACAATCGGATTGCCCGACTGCTCGGCATGAACCTTGACGGAGGAATAGCCTTCTTCCGAATAAAACAAACTCAATGCGTGCTCTAGATTGCCAGCCGAACTTTCCGTGTTGAAATCGGCCTTTCCAGCGAGGTCGGCGACAGATTTGGCTTTAGCCTGCATCTCCGGTGAGACCCCTTCCAGATGAATCTCACCAACCCGCACCGGCGGCGATTCGATGGCAAAATCCATGGCACTGACGTCCTTTGCTCCCGGTGCGCTATAGGGTAAAACGGTCACGGTGGCGTTGATGCCCTGAGCGGCAAGCAACTGCTCCAGTGCGCTACGCACGTTCTCAAGCAACCCGCCCTCCGACGGAACTTTTCCGTGATAGAGAGGGAAACGATCGTGGAGTTTGGCATCGAGATCTTTGCCAGGCGCGAGGGGCAGATTCTCAAGCCGGATGGGATAGAGTGTTGCGGCGGGAGTCATGGTGTAGACCAGATTTGCGCCGTCGAAGGAGTACTTGAGACTCCCAAAGACGCCGGAATCGACCAAGAGCTTTAGATGATCGTTCATCTCAGCTGCAGTGAGTGTCGCGCCCTTCTTCAGGCCGGACGCTGCCAGCAACTCCTCTTCGGAGTATTCCGGAACGCCTTTGAACACAATGTTTTTGGCCTGGAATTTTTGTGCCGCGAGCGGGAGCGCCGCTGAGAACAGAACAAGAGCGGACAGGAACAATGAAATTGGACGTCTCATGGTAGGGCCAGAGTAGCAAAGCTCCGGCAGTCACGGTGAGAAATCCGTTTATGTTAATCAGGGAATCAGCCGCGCTGCACGAGAAGGGAGTGCTGGGAGAAAGAGAGCGCGGAGACGGGCACACCGTCTCCGCGCTCAGGATTCAAGTCAGTTGCGCCTCTGGATGGGAGGGATTTCCAACGCGCCGATCAGCTGCCCGCCTGATAGTTCTTGTAGGCAGAGGTGAACAGCGTGTGGCGCAGCGTCTGTCTCCCTTGAACCGAATCGCCATAGGGCAGTTCCAGGGTCTCGACGATATCGCGGACGGGCAGCACCAGGCTCTTGTCGCCGACCGTTTCCACAGCGTAGTCGATGCGCTGGTCTTCCTGGCGCACCAGCTCAGAGGACTTGAAATCCGCCACAGTAATCAGGCGAACCACAATTCCCGTGTTGGGATCGACAAAGAACTCGCCATGATAGGGCACAGTGGCCTTCACCGGTTTCCAATTGGCGTTCTTCATGTAGTTTCCCTGGGAGTTGCCCCCCGGCTGAGTGCTGGCCGAGGCGCCACCGGCCACGGGGCCCACACCGCCGCGCATGTTCAAATCCTGATCGGCGGCGTCGGTGTCTTCAGGGAAGCAGCAGTAGTTCACCGCATAGTGGGTCTTCTTCTTATCCACGGCGAAGGAGAATACCGCGGTCTGGTGTCCGTAGACCGATTCCCAGCGCACAAAGTTGATTTTGCCGCCAGCCTGCGCTTCGGCGAGCACCGTGGAAAGCACCGGCTGCTGACCAAGCAGCGCAATCAAGCCGTTGTCGCCCCAGTGAGTCTTTTCTTTTGCCAGGGGATTCTCTTCGGCTCCGTTTTTGAAGGTTACGGAGTAATCGTTTGAACCGCTATAGCGGATGGGAGGAGTGGGGCCGGCAACCACGGCGGTGCTATGCGCGCCCACGCTGCCGGGATTGATCTGGGCGTTGTCCTGGAAGCGGCGTTCGACCTTGGTCGCGGTCACAGCCGGCAACTGCGCATAGGTCTTGCTCGCGTATTCAAAGGTCTTGTCGAGAATGGCCTTCTGCGCAGCCGCGTCCGGCGCCGGCGCGGAGGGGATGTCGGCTGCGGGCGGAGGCAGGATGGCGCTGCGAATCTCCAGAATATAGAGCTGCTCGGTCGTAAGCTGGCCGGGGACCAGGCTGGAGAAGCTATCCATCATGGGAGTCGTCAGCTCTTCGCCTAGCTCTACGTCCTTCAGAGCCGCGGCCACATCGGCATCGCTCTTCCCGGCCGCCTGCATCGAGGTCAGCATCTGCTTCAGTTGTTCAACGGTGATTTTCTTGGCAGCCCATCCGGGCGAGGCTACCAGCATCAGCAGGACCAGCCATCCAAAACGTTTCATCAACATGATTCCTCCGGAGAGATCGATCTTGGCAATTGTAACCAGTGAACGCGCAGCGGGACAGAGGCCGGAAGCAGTTCGCACGCAGGGCCTTCCTGGTTTGACGGTCGATTTTGAAGCGCGGTTATGTTTGGCCGTCGGGAAGGGTGCCGCGATAGAGTTGGATTATGGCCGCAGATAGGCTGGCGGCTTCAATTTTGGAGGATTGTGACAGATTCCATGGCTTCGCCTGAAACTTCATCGATCACCGTGTTGGCTCCATTTCGTATTGAACCCTGGTTCGATGTCCGGGTGTGGGGTTTCATGGATCTGCGCCCCTGGTACGACAAGGTTGCCGACAAGGATCCGCTGGGCGAAGTGTGGCTCACCGGCGACGAGTGCATTGTGGCAACTGGTCCCTGCGCCGGGAAGAAGCTGAGCAGCGTTTTTGCCGAGCAGCCCAGGGTGATGCTCGGTAAGGCCGCACCGGACAGCGCATCGCCGTTGCTGATCAAGGTCATCCTGGCCAAGGAAAAGCTCAGCGTGCAGGTACATCCTGACGACAAGATGGCGCAGAAGTACGGCGATCCGCGCGGCAAGACGGAGTGCTGGTATGTGCTGGCGGCCGACAAGGGAGCGCAGGTGGCGGCAGGCCTGAAGCCGGGAGTCACGCTGGACCAGATCAGGGAAGAGATTCATGCGGGCACGCTGGAGCAGAGCTTGAAAATGGTGGATCTCGCTGTCGGCGACGTGGTTTTTGTGGATGCGGGAACGGTCCACGCCATCTTGCCGGGATCGATCCTGCTGGAGACGCAGCAGAACTGCGACCTGACTTACCGCATGTTCGACTATGGACGCCCGCGCGAGCTGCATATCGAGAAATCTCTTGAGGCTACGAGGCTGGTGACCCGGGCGGGCAAGGTTGCGCCTAAGGTGTTCGGCGACCGCACCATCCTGATCGATGTGGAGTACTTTCGCGTGGAGCGGATTCCGGTGACTGGCAGCCGTTCCAGCGCCAGCCTCACCGATGCCGACCGGCCGGAACCAGGATTGGCTTACCTGTTTGCCGCGGCTGGAACGGGACGACTCAGCGGGGCGGGATTTGAGCCCGTCGATCTGGCCACGCGCAGCATTGTGGCAGTTCCGGCGGCTTCGCCGGCCTTCACACTGGAGGATACGGGCGGGCTGGACCTGATCCGCATGACGCCGAACTGGCCGGCTGCGACGAAATGACGGAACCGTGGCGAACGTCGGTCATCGAGTACATTCGCGCCGAGGCGCTGCCTGCTGACAAGTTCGGCCATCAGCCGCGGCTTTATGCGCTGGCGGCGAAACTGGGCGAGGGGATGGAGTTTGACGACGACATTCTCTTTGCCGCTGCGTGGATGCACGACCTGGGAGTTTTTCTTGGCCACCGGCCTCAAGACCCGGCGGAACTGGCCCGCTGGAATCATGTGCCTTATACCGTTGCCCGATCGCGGGAGCTGCTGGCGGGATGGGGATTTCCAAACGAAAAGCTCGACGGCGTGGCCGAGGCCATTCGCACCCACCAGCCACAGGACGAGCCGGTGACGGTTGAGGCGACGCTGCTGCGCGATGCCGACATCCTGGAGCAGCTGGGCGCCATTGGAGCCTTGCGCGCGCTGGTGAAGGTGGGCCGCGACACGCGCTACCCTACTTATTCGTCTGTGCTGCCGGTGCTCCAAAACGCGGCCGAGCGGCTGCCGGAATTGCTGCGGCTTGAGCGCGCGCGGGAGCTGGCCGGACCGCGGGTCGGGGTGCTGCGAACGCTGATCGCGGCAATTGAAGCAGAGGCGGATGGAGCGCTGTACTAAGCTGAACTAAGTCGACCTGGTTACCCGTTCCGTCTTTCTGTGAATAAGCCGCATATTTTCATCGGCTTACCGGGGCTGCGCCCGTGAATAGGTGATTGCAAAGAAGTTGATTGCTGCTAGGCAGCGGGGTGCGGTTTGGGCTGATAACTGCCGGGCTCGGCGCGGAAGGCGATGGCGACCCGGTTCCATGAGTTGATGTAGACGATGGCCATGGTCAGCTGCGCGAGTTCCTCTTCAGTAAACGCCGGACGAACCGCTTCGTAGACCTCGTCGGACGCGCGGCCCTGCTGAATGTTGGTGAGGGCTTCAGTCCAGGCCAGCGCGGCACGCTCGCGGGGAGTGAAAAACGGCGTCTCGTGCCAGGCGGAAAGCCCGTAGATGCGCTGCTCGGTCTCTCCCAGGGCGCGTGCGTCCTTGGTGTGCATATCAATGCAGTAGGCGCAGCCGTTGATCTGCGAGGCGCGAATCTTGACCAGCTCAACCAGGCCGGGCTCGAGGCCGCTGGCGGCAATCGCCTTTCCCAGGCTCAACAGAGCATGTACGCCCTCGGGAAATGCCTTCCCGTAATTCAGCCGAACTGCCATCTTGTACCCTCCACGGAATTGGATGTGCCCGCTGCCTGCGGGTTACAGGTTTCTGGCAGGATTTCCGTTCGCGGATTCATCTGAGAAATCTACGCTGCGATTTTGCCTGCGAATTCGACAAAAGTTGTGCCAAACTCGGAGGCAGGCCGCGGAACTTTTCCTTGGCGGCGGGGTTCTCACTTGTGACGGCTTCCCCTGGACCTCGTCTAACGGGTTGAGGCGGAAGCAAAAAGCTTCAAGCGTCTTTCCGGGCTGCACGGCATCAAAGAGGCTGTTGGGAAGATGCTTCAAGTAGAGGAGACAAATCACCATGAATAGGACCTTGAATCGGACCTTGCTCAAGAGAGTTTTCCCCGAGATCCTGACCTGGGTCGCGGTGGTTTTGCTGTGCAGTGCGGTTGCATTGGCCCAGGATACGGGTGCAGCAGCACCCCAGGACCCTGGAACGCCCCAGGCACAGGCAGCAGGGCAGCGCAGCGACGGGCAGATCGAGATGGACGTAGTGCATGCTCTCGACGGCTCCAAGGCGCTCAAGAACGACCTGATCACGGCTGCCACCATCCAGGGCGAAGTTACGCTTTCGGGAACGGTTTCAAGCGCAGCCTCCAGCGAGCTTGCTGAGTCAATCGCAGCGCGCATTCCCGGCGTGACCAAGGTGCAGAACAACCTGACCGTCGGCGACCCGCAGGCTCCGGCGGCTGGCGATCCGGGTGCGCAGCAGATGGCCGACAACCAGCCGGACGATGCGACAGCCCCGCCGGCGCCGGATAATGGCGCAGGCCCGAACCAGCCGCAGGGACCTTATCCTCAGACGCAGGCCCCGTATCCTCCGGCTCAGGCTCCGTATCCGCCGGCGCGGCCTCAGTATGCGCCCTACGCTTGTGCTCAACCCCCAGCGCCGCCGGCTCCGAGATATGACGCGCCCAAGGGACCCGTGACCATTCCCCAGGGAACGCTGTTGCAGCTGCGCACCAGCGAGGCAGTCAGCAGCAAGCGCGCCAAGGACGGCGAGCCGGTTCAGTTCACCCTGATTCAGGACGTGGCCTACGGCAATGTGCTGGCGATTCCGCGCGGCGCAGTGGTCCATGGCGTGATCAGCGAAGTGAAGAAGGCCGGCGACCTGGGCGGCAGCCCCGAACTCGCTCTCAAGCTGACCTCGCTTGACCTGGGCGGGCAGAGCTACCCGCTGGATAGCGACCAGTTCAAGGTGAAGGGACCCAGCAAGACCGGGCGGACGGTAGGCAATGCCGTTGGCGGCGGAATTCTGGGCACGATCATCGGCTGCGCAGTGGGCCGTGGCGTAGGTTGCGCGGTCGGCGCAGGCGCGGGCGTGGCGGCAGGAACCGCGGCTTCCGCGGCGACTCCCGGACCGAACGCGTGGATTCCAGCCGAGGCGCTGGTCACCTTCCATCTGAAGACGCCTGTCACCGTTAATCCGGTGAGCGCGCAGGAAGCGGCGCGGTTGTCGCAGGGGCTCTTTCAAGGCGGCCCGTCGCTCTATCGGCGCGGCTACTACCCCTACGCGCCCTACGGCGCCTACGCGGCAGCCGGACCGTACTATGGGTATCCTTCGGTGTACTACCGTCCGTACTACATGGACGGCGGGTACTACTACTGGCGGTGAAGAGAGCTTGTGAAGAAGGGAAGAAGTGAAGAAGTGAAAAAGTGAAGAAGTGAAGTAGTGAAGTAGTGAAAAAGTGAACTGGTGAAGAAGTGAGGCTGAGAGGACTCGGCACTCAAACACGGCGGGCATCCTGGACTTCGGGATGCCCGCTGTGTTTTGGGGCAGGGCGTTGTTCCAACTCAGGGCATATGGTGGATTACGCGGCTTGAGCGCGCGGCGCTCTTGCTCGTCTATAATGTCAATGAATCGCGTCAATCAAGAATTGCGCGAGAATTGCGCTTCCGTGTAGGTTCCCGCAGCCGGCCGGCGATGATGGTTTTGGCCATGGGACGACTTCACGACCGCGCGTAGAGAGTAGAAGGCAAAAGTCCATTCATGATTCGCTTCCTGCAGCAAAAAGATAACCGCATCACCAAGGCGATCTTCGTGGTCATTATCGGAGTCGTTTCGGTGGGTATGGTGGTGTACCTGATTCCAGGCCTGACGGGCATGGGCGCATCGTCCACCGACACGTATGCAGTGGTGTACCCCCACTGGTACAGCCGCTACACGGGCTCCGGCGAGCCGGTTACGCAGCAGCGGGTGGAGCAGCTGGCGCGGCAGCAGTTGACGCAGCAGCGCTACCCTGACAATCCCATGATCCTGAACCTGTTTGAGCAGCGCATCGGCCAGCAGCTGGTGCAGCAGCAGGTTCTGCTGGTGGAGGCTCACAAGCTGGGGATTCATGCCAATGAGGACGATGTGCGCCAGTACCTGCAGACCGGGCAGGCGGGACAGGTTCTGTTTCCCGGCGGCAAGTTTATCGGCGAAGAGCAGTACGCCAGCCTGGTGGCCTCGCGCTTTAACCTCTCGGTGAAGGATTTTGAAGACGATGTCCGCAACGACATTATTCTGCGGCGCCTGCAGGCGCTGATCACGGCCGGGGTGACGGTGAGCGACAAGGAAGTTACCGACGCCTATCGCAAGGAAAACATCAAGGTCAAGTTTGACTACGCGGTCATCTCGTCGGACGATCTGCGCAAGACGATCAATCCCTCTGACTCAGATCTCGAAGCATTCTTCAAGAAGAACGCGGCGCGCTACGCGTCGGCGGTTCCTGAGGAGCGCAAGATTACCTACTTCGCGTTTACGCCAGACCAGTTGCCGGGCGGCGTTCCGCAACCGAGCCAGCAGGAGATTCAGCAGTACTTCACGGCGCACCAGTCGGAGTACTCGGTGCCGGAGCAGGCGCGGTCGCGGCACATTCTGATCAAGGTGGATGCGGGCGCGGACGCCAAGACCGACGCTGCGGCGAAGGCCAAGGCGGAGGACATTCTCAAGCAGATCAAGGCCGGCGCAAACTTTGCCGACCTGGCCAAGAAGTATTCGGACGACCCGGGGAGCAAGGACTCCGGCGGCGAGCTTGGTTTTGCCCAGCGCGGGCGGATGGTGCCGGAGTTCGACAAGGCGATCTTCACGCAGAAGATCGGCGATACCGAGATCGTGAAGAGCCAGTTCGGCTATCACGTTGTGCAGGTGGAAGAGCGCCAGACGGCTCATGCGCAGTCGATCAATGAAGTGCTGCCGACGATCCAGGCAACGCTGATCCGCGAGAATACCGCGAAGGCCGAAGACAGCTACGCGAAGGCTCTGACCGCCGAGGCTGTGAAGAACGGCCTGGATAAGACCGCTGCGGCTCATCATCTTTCCGTGGTGACCACGCCGCCACTCGGGCAGCGCGGAGTGATTGCCGCACTTCCCGACGGATCGCAGCTGCTGGCCAAGGCGTTCCAGGCCAAGCAGGGCGACCCCGCGCAGTACGCGCCCACGGGTGAAGGGTACGCGATCTTCCAGGTTACGGGGATTTCGCCGGCCCACGCGCCGACCTTTGCCGATTGGAAGAGCCATGTTCTGGACGACTATCGCGACCAGCAACTGCCGGCGCTGCTCAGCCAGAAGACCAAGGAGCTGGCGGACAAGGCGAAGGCTGAGAACGATCTGGCCAAGGCAGCGAAGGAAGTGGGCGCTACCTTCAAGACGAGCGACCTGGTGGGCGCCACTGGACAGGTGCCTGATCTGGGGCAGCTGGAGCAGGTTGCTCCGCAGCTGCTCGACATGAAGGTGGGCGACATCAGCGGTCCCATTGACACGGCGCGTACCGGCGTGGTGGCAAAGATTGTGGACAAGCAGGAGCCGAGCGCGGACGAGATCGCCAAGAACCTCGACCAGGCGCGCGACCAGATGCTGGAACAGCGCCGCAACGATGCCTTCGGCGTCTTCATGAGCGGCGTCATGAACGACTACAAGAAGAACAAGCGCATCCAGGTGAACGCAAAGCAACAGGGGCCGGAACTTCCGGGCATGTAAGCCGCAGCTGAGCCAGAAAACAGAAAGCCCGCTTTCTCATTAGGAGGCGGGCTTTTTTGCGTGCGGGTGATTCGCGTTTATCCGGGCTGTATCTCTGCCTGAGCCTGGATCTTCTTCATCGTGCGCCAGTAATCACTCAACTGGCGTTTGCCCCAGGTGGATAGCTCCACTTTGGTGCGGGGCTTGTTGCGATGGACAGTCTTCTCGACATGCACCAGGCCGGCTTCTTCCAACCGAGTCAACTGCACGAAGAGATTGCCCTTGGTGAGCCCGGTGGCTGCTTGCAGGAAGACGAAGTCGGCGCTGGAGCAGGCAGAGAGGACCGTCAGGATTGCCAGCCGCGAAGGTTCATGGACCATCCGGTCCACTTTTGGAAAGCTTTCCCCCGCTTCAGTCATCGGTACCCACAGGTTTCATCAGCGTGAGCAGGAGCAGGTGATCGGCAATGGACAGCGCGAGCATGCACACGCAAAGCGTGGCGAAGTAGATGGTGCCGTTGTTCTGGATCAGGATGCTGAACGGCGCAGAAGCGGCAATGAGCACGCCGCCGATACCGTATTCAATGCGCCGCGCGGGCGGATTTTCGCCATCGAACACTGGCTGCGCCATCACGAAGGCGACAAAGTAGGGGAAGAATGCGGCGGAATGATTCACGCGGCAGTAAACCGCCCAGGCCAATAGTCCGAGGATCGATACCCACCAGAACAGGTTTCCTGATCCCGGCGTCGCTAATCGGAGTTTGGCCGGTTCAAGCCAGCCGAATCTGCGCCGGTAATACACGCTGGCCATCCAGAACCAAACCGCCTCCAGGATTGCAGTGACGGCGATTGCCGTGTACAACGCGCCCCATCCAATGCAGTTGCATTCCTCAAAATGCGGCATCCAAATGAAGACGAGGAGAAGGCCTGCAATCCACAGAGGCGCAAATCGCACGCCTTGCAGGGCGTAGTAGTTCCGGGCGAGATAGGTCAGGCGGCCTTTGTCATTCATGGCTTTGGTTTATACCATAAACCTTAGCATCAGGCCAGAAATTCCTCACCTGCTTTTTAATCGATCAATATGGAACACTGGTAACATCGGCGCTTGTGCAGCGCAGAGGATAATCAAAGGAATGGAATTTCAGCGTTCGTCCGGCATTCTTTTGCACGTCAGTTCACTCGCCTCGTATGGCGGCATCGGCGATCTTGGCCCGGCGGCCTACGAGTTTGTTGCCTTTCTGGCCAAGGCCAAACAGCATGTCTGGCAGGTGTTGCCGCTGTGCCCGACGGGCTACGGCAACTCGCCCTACGCGGGGTCCTCCGCGTTTGCAGGCAATCCTTACCTGATCAGCCTGGAGTTCCTCTCTGATTGGGGCTGGATTGGCGGCGACCGCATCGGCGGCCTGGCTGGACACAGCGGCAATGCCAACTTTGAAGAAGTGGAAACGCGCAAGCTCCCGCTGCTGTATGAGGCTGCCGGCAACTTTCTTGACAGCGGCCCGAACGACGCAAAGCTCGCGGAGCAATGGAAAGAGTTTGAAGAGTTCTGCAACGCGGAGTCGAGCTGGCTGGTGGACTATGCCTTCTACGCCGAGTTGCGACGGCAGTTCAAGACCGGCGCGTGGACCGCGTGGCCGGAGCCGGTGCGCCGTCGCAATCCGCAGGCGCTGGCGCAGATTGCCGCCAAGCACGGTCGCGCGCTGGCGCAGGAGCAGGTGCTGCAATTCGCTTTCTCAAAGCAGTGGAGCGACCTGCGCAAGGCTGCCGCGGAACACGCGATTCGCATCCTCGGCGACGTGGCCATCTTCGTCAACATGGACTCGGCCGACGTCTGGGTTCACCCCGATCTGTTCGAGCTGGATGAGGATCTGCAGCCAACCCGCATCGCCGGCGTTCCACCCGATTATTTCTCTCCCACAGGCCAGCGCTGGGGCAATCCGCTTTATCGGTGGGACGTGCTTGAGGAGCGGGGATTCGACTGGTGGATTGATCGCATTCGCCGCGCCTGCCAGTTGTACGACATCGTGCGCCTGGACCACTTCCGGGGATTCGAGGCCTACTGGTCGATTCCCGCGGAGGATGAGACGGCTGTGGACGGCGAGTGGGTTAAGGCGCCGGGCCAGGAACTCTTCCACGCGCTGGAGGCCGCACTGGGACCGCTGCCGCTGGTGGCCGAAGACCTGGGCCTGATCACTCCGGAAGTGGACGCGCTGCGGCTCAACAACAAGATGCCGGGCATGCGCGTGCTGCAGTTTGGTTTTGGCGACAAGGCCGCGCACAACCATCTGCCGCACCGTTTTGTGCCTTCCACCGTGGCCTATACCGGCACGCACGACAACGACACCACGCAGGGCTGGTGGAACGTAGCAGGCAGCTTTGAGCGCGGCGCCGTAGAGGCCTACGTCGGGCCCGTGAACCAGAAGCCTGTGTGGCCACTGATCCGCGCAGCCGAGGCCAGCGTGGCCCAACTCGCCGTGGTTCCCGCTCAGGACCTGCTGGGACTGGGCTCGGAGGCGCGTATGAACACCCCGGCTGTTCCGTCGGGCAACTGGAGCTGGCGCGCGCCGGAGGCCTGCTGGACGCGGGAGCTTGCCGAGCATCTGGCCAAGCTTGTTGAAGTGACCGATCGCGACAACGACCCGCTCGGCCAGCCGGAATCAGGCAACGAAGTTTGACCTCTCCATCGCGTTCCCCTGGACCTTAAAAACTGCGGCAAATGGCCGAGCCGGAAGACCGCGCAAACGCAATTTCAACTCCGGAAATTGAAGAGGTCAGGATTTTCCCGGGCCTCGAATTCGCGATGGGTGCAGTTTTCTTGCTGGCCATCCTCAAGCGCGATGCAGCAAAACACCTTTCCTTTGCGTGATTTAAATCACATTTGCCCCAAAACACTGGAATTTTGCCCCTTACAACTGTGATGCAGCGCACAGCGTGTCGTACTTTGAGATGGGTAGTTTCGCTTCTGTCGTTCGGTGAAATCCAAGAGGCTTGTTCATCGTATCTTCCGCCTTCAGGAATATCACCGAAACATGCGCACGAAGCGAGGCAGGCATGGGTCAGTCAATTTGGAATTCGATGCAACAGAAGGGCTACAGCCGCAGAGACTTTCTTCAGTTCTGCGCCGCGGCCGCGACGGTGGCTGGGCTTGGTCAGACCGGCATGGGCCAGGTGGTCTCGGCCTTTGAGAAGAAGGACCGGCCGGCTGTGATCTGGATGCACTTTCAGGAGTGCACCTGTTGCAGCGAGTCGTTTATACGGGCATCGCACCCCATCGTTCTGGATGTGCTGCTCAATGTGCTCGATCTGAATTACACGGAGACCTTAATGGCGGCCTCCGGATTCCAGGCCGAGAAAAGCCTGCAGGACACCATCGAGAAGAACAAGGGCAAGTACATTGTGCTGGTGGAAGGCGCTGTGCCCACCGGCAACGACGGGGTTTACTGCATGATCGGCGGCAAGACTGCCGAGTCGATTCTGCAGACTGTCGCCAAGGATGCCGCGGCGGTTGTGGCATGGGGCAGTTGCGCATCGAACGGATGCGTGCAGGCCGCCAAGCCGAACCCCACCGGGGCCACGCCGATTCACAAGCTCATCAACAAGCCGGTGATCAATGTTCCCGGCTGCCCGCCCATCGCCGATGTGATGATGGGCGTTGTGACTCACCTGCTGGTGTTGGGACAGGTTCCAGCGCTGGACAGCCAGGGCCGGCCCAAGGAGTTCTACGGCCGCCGCGTGCACGATACCTGCTATCGCCGCCCCAACTACGACGCAGGGCTGTTTGTCGAGTCGTTTGACGACGAGAACGCGCGCAAGGGGTACTGCCTTTACAAGATGGGCTGCCGCGGACCGGTCACCTACAACTCCTGCTCGGTGATCAAGTGGAACGAGGGCACAAGCTATCCCATTCAATCCGGCCATGGCTGCATCGGCTGCAGCGAAGAGGGTTTCTGGGACAACGGTCCTTTCTACCAGCATCTTTCCTCGTTCCCCGGCTTCGGGATCGAGAGCACCGCGGACACGGTGGGAACCGTTGTGGGAGTGGCCACGCTGGCCGGAGTTGCGGCACACGCGGTGGTTACGAATATTCGCAAGCGCCCGGTTATTGCAGAAGTGCATGCCGACGATCAAAAGGAGATCTAAGAGACCATGACACGCATCGTCGTCGATCCGGTAACTCGCATTGAAGGCCACCTGCGCATTGAGGCAGTGGTTGAAAACGGCGTCATTACGGACGCATTCTCATCAGGCACCATGGTTCGGGGTCTGGAGAAGATTCTGATTGGCCGCGACCCCAGGGATGCCTGGGCCATCACCGAGCGCGTATGCGGCGTTTGCACCACCGTGCATGCGCTGACCAGCGTGCGCGCCGTGGAAGATGCGCTGGGCATCGCCATTACGCCCACCGCTGAAATCATCCGCAATATCATGATGACCACGCAGTACGTGCAGGACCACGTGGTGCACTTCTATCACCTGCATGCGCTGGACTGGGTGGACATTGTGAACGCGCTCAAGGCCGACCCCAAGAAGGCATCGGAGCTGGCGCAGTCCTACTCCAAGTGGGACAAGAACACGACTGCTTATTTTGCCGGCGTGCAGGACAAGATCAAGGTGTTTGCCGCCAACGGGCTGGGCATCTTTGCCAACGGCTACTGGGGCCATCCGGCGTACAAGCTGCCACCTGAAGTAAACCTGATCGCCGTGGCTCATTATCTGGATGCGCTGGAGTGGCAGAAGGAGATCGTCAAGATCCACGCGGTCTTCGGCGGCAAGAACCCGCATCCGAATTATCTTGTCGGCGGGGTTCCCTGCTCCATCAACATGAATGAAGTGGCGGCCATCAACTCCGAGCGGCTCAACCTGGTCAAGCGGCTGATCGACCAGGCCGACGAGTTTATCAACGAAGTTTACATTCCCGATGTGCTCACGGTTGCTTCGTTCTACAAGGACTGGGCAGGGCACGGCGGCGGACTTTCTAACTATCTCAGCTATGGCGAGTTCCCCACGCAGGGATACGCCCGGACGGACACCTTCAAGTATCCGCGCGGCGTGGTGCTCAACCGCGACCTCAGCACCGTTCATCCGGTCAATCCACGCGATTCGCAGGAGATCAAGGAGTACATCGCGCACTCCTGGTACGACTACGAGGGCGGAGACAAGGAAGGCATCCATCCCTGGGCCGGCGAAACCAAGCTCCACTACACGGGCCCCAAGCCACCATTTGAAACCCTTGAAGGCTCTGAGAAGTATTCGTTCCTGAAGACGCCGCGCTGGAAAGAACAGCCAATGGAAGTGGGTCCGCTGGCGCGCCTGATCGTCGCGTTTGCCGCGGGGCGCACCGACGTGAAGGAAGTGGTTACGGGTACGCTGGGCAAGCTCAACGTTCCGGTGGGAGCGCTCTTCTCCACGCTGGGCCGCGTGGCTGCGCGCGCACTGGACGCAGACCTGGCCATGATCTGGCTCAAGGAATATTTTGGCCAGTTGATGGACCGCGTGAAGATCAACGAAGTCTCGACCTTTAACGGCGAGTTCTGGGAACCCAAGAGCTGGCCCAAGGATGCGGAGGGCGTTGGCCTGACGGAAGCTCCTCGCGGCGCGCTGGCGCATTACATCAAGATTCACGACGGTGCCATTGCGAACTATCAGCTTGTGGTCCCGACTACCTGGAACGGTTCACCGCGCGACGCCAAGCAGCAGCGCTCGTCGTTTGAGCAGGCGCTGATCGGCACGCCGGTGGCAAAGATCGACGAGCCCGTCGAGATTCTGCGCACCATTCATTCCTTTGACCCGTGTCTGGCCTGCGCCGTGCATCTGTACGATCCGCAGGGACGGCACCTTCACCAGGTTTCCTTCGAGTAATGCCCATGAGTGCTCCAGTCATTGCTGCAGGCAGCGGTTTACCGGCCGGTTCAAAGCAGCCGGCCGAATACCGGCGGATCTATGTTTGGGAACTGCCGGTGCGCGTCTACCATTGGATCAACGCGGTCGTCCTTGTAGCCCTGTGCATCACCGGCTACCTGATTGGCGCGCCGTCCAGCCCGTTCTACGCGACCGAATCGTACCAGCAGTACTGGTTTGGCTGGGTCCGCTTCATCCATTTCCTTTGCGCATTCGTTTACGTCTTCAACTTTCTGGCCCGTCTTTACTGGGGGTTCGTGGGCAACAAATATTCGCGGTGGTATGCGTTCTTTCCATTGAAACGCGCGCAGCAGAAAGAGATTGTCGACGTCATCAAGGCCGACGTTCTTGAAACAACACTGCATGGGCCCATCTCCACCGGCCACAACTCGCTCGCCGGCCTGATTTATTTCTTCACGTTTCTGGCATTTGTCTTCCAGACCATTACCGGCTTCGCTCTCTACTCCAGTATGAGCAACTCGTGGCTTCCACGCATGTTTACCTGGATCGTTCCGCTGATGGGCGGCGAACTTGGCGTGCGTTTCTGGCATCATCTGTTCCTGTGGTTCTTCGTCACGTTCATCATCATCCACATTTACCTGGCGTTCTATCACGACTACATCGAGGGACGCGGCACGGTTTCCTCGATCATCGGGGGATGGAAGTTCGAGCGGGAGAAGCGTGACAAATAGACAACACAAAACGCTGGTCCTGGGCCTTGGCAACGTCCTCATGGGCGATGAAGGCATCGGCGTGGAAGTCGTGAGAGCCCTTGAACGGCACGGCGTTCCCGCAGGGGTAGAGTGTCTCGACGGCGGCACGGGCGGCTTTACGCTTCTCGAGCCGCTGGAGGATGCGGACCGCATTATTCTTATAGACGCGTCCGCGGATGAGAATCCCATTGGAACGGTGACCCGCACGGCGCCCCGCTTTTCGCGCGACTATCCGCCTACTCTGACGGCGCACGATGTCGGCATGAAGGACCTGCTCGACATGTTCTACATCCAGGGCGGGCAGCACGAGATTATTCTCTACGCCATCACGATTGACCCGCAGCAGCCCATCCGCATGAGCCTGTCGGAAGCGGGAAAAGACGCTGTGCAGGTGGCTGTTTATCAAATTCTTTCCGAGCTCCGGGAACTTGCGGCGAAAGAAAAAGTGCAGCTGGCCAGCGCCTTATTCGAGAATTGCGTCTAAAGCGGTCAGTCGCGCTAGAGCATTTTTGGAATACATATAGACTTTTTCAGTACCGTGAAAGGTGGCTTTTTATTGAGGAAAAAGCCATTTGGTATCGTGCTTCCTGGGTAAAGCTACTCTGGTTTCGCTAGAGCGGCCAGACCGTGAGTACGTCGATGGAGAAATCAGAGAGCGCAACGCGGGCAAGTACGAGCTTGCGCGCATTCAGGCATTGCGGGCACACTGGTTTGGAAATCATGAGCAGGAGTGGGGCGCTCAAGCGGTTACAGAACAACGTGTCCGAGTATCGCCAAGCCGTATTCGGATTCCAGATGTAGCCCTGCTTCCGCTGGGCGCGCAACCCGATGTAATCGCAGATCCGCCCTTGCTTGTTATCGAGATTCTGTCGCCCGAGGACACGTATTCCGACACCTAGGAACGCGCCCACGACTACCACGCAATGGGAGTGGAAACGATCTGGCTCATCGACCCGAAGACGCGTTCCGGCCGGATGTGTTCCGGCAAAGATTGGGTCGAGGCTTCCCGGCTTGAGGTAAAGAACACTGCGCTTTATGTCCGTTTGCCCGATCTTTACAGTCAGCTGACCTCCGGCTGAGCCACTCATCCAGAGCCGGAATTTGCAATTCCGCCACCCCGCAACTACCATATCCATATGCAGGACCGCCTTTGTTGTCGCCTCTGTACGCTGCTTCGCGCGCACAGGTGACCTCGGTCTGAAACATCGCACGATAAACCAAGGTTTCTGAAAAGCCCGCGACAGAGCCAAGCTGCCGCGGGTTTTCTGTTTCTGTCCTGAGAAGGAATCTATGACCCAGCCATCCGCAGTAAAAGAGACAAAAGCGCAGCGCGCCGAACGCCTCAAGCGCGAGAAGAACCCCTGGCTCGCGTTCGACGAAGTGCGCACATTTGCACGCGAGGGCCGCGCCAGCGTGGTCCCCGAGTGGGCCGGCATGTACTTCAAGTGGTGGGGCATCTACACCCAGGGCGACGGCGCGGGCGTCACCGGCGGCAAGGGTGGCGAGGGCCTTGTCTCCGACTACTTCATGATGCGGATCGGCATTCCCAACGGCATCCTGTCTTCAACCCAACTGCGCGCCATTGGCGGACTCACGCGCAAGTACGCGCGCAACCTCGCCGACATCACGGTACGCCAGAACATTCAACTGCACTGGCTTACTATCGAGTCGCTGCCCGAAGTTGTCGACGCGCTCACTGCCATCGGCCTCTCGCCGAAAGGCGCGTGCGGCGACGTGGTGCGCAACGTAACCGGCTGCCCGCTCGCCGGTGTTGCCGCCGATGAAATCCTCGACGCTTCGCCCATCGCGCGCGAGGTAGCGGAGCTTCTTACGGCGAACCCCGCGTTCTATAACCTGCCGCGCAAGTTCAAAATCTCCATTACCGGGTGCCCGTCGTGGTGTTCGTATCCTGAGATCAACGACATCGGGCTTACGCCGGTGAAGCACAACGGCGAAGTCGGCTTCAGCCTGCGCGTCGGCGGCGGACTTTCCAACGAGCCGCATCTCGGCGTGCGGCTTGATGCATTCGTTCTGCCGCACCAGGCGGTTCCCGTGGTTCGCGCCATTGCAGAGATCTTCCGCGACCAGCAAGGACTGCGCGAGAGCCGCGAGCGCGCGCGGCTGAAATACCTTTTCATGAAAGAAGGCTGGACGGCCGAATCGTTTCTTGCTGAACTCCAGTCGCGCCTCGACTTTAAGCTGCTTCCCGGCGTGCCCGAGCAGGTGCCCGACGACGTTCTTCGCGATCACGCGGGTATCCATCCGCAGCGCGAACAAGGTCTCAGCTACCTAGGCGCGTCCGTGCTTCGCGGGCGCCTCACCGGCGAACAGCTTGAGGCTGCGGCCGAACTGGCCGAGCGCTACGGAAGCGGCAATCTGCGCTGCACTGTCTCGCAAAATTTGCTCTTCATCGATGTTCCAAATCACAAAGTCGTCGCGCTGGCCGCGGAACTGGGCAAGATTGGCCTGCATGTGGAAGGCTCCGCATTTTGGCGGGGAGCAGTGGCTTGCACGGGCACGGAGTTTTGCAAGCTGGCCATTACGGAGACCAAGGGCTTCACGCGCTGGCTGGTGGGCGAACTCGAAGAGCGCCTGCCCGAATTTGATCAGCAGCTGCGCCTTCATGTCACGGGATGTCCGAACAGCTGCGGGCAGCACTGGATCGCCGACATCGGCATCGAGGGAAAAAAGATCAAGCGCGAGGGCAAACTCACGGATGCCTACTACTTCTGCCTGGGCGGATCCGTCGGCCAGCACGCTGCCGTTGCGCGCCCTGTCGGCTACCGCTGTCTCTCGACGCATGTGCCTGATTCGATCGAGCGATTGCTACGCCGCTATTTGCTGACGCGCCATTCGGAAGAAAATCTGCGCGCGTGGTTTGGCCGCCACTCCAATGAGGAGCTCCATGTTTATCTCAGCGGCGAAAAACTCGAAGTAGTGGAGCGCGATCTGCCCACCGGCCGCGTGCCGCACGCGGTGGCGGAATGAGGAAGCAAACCATGAGCATGTTGCCGATCTTCCTCAAACTCGAAGGCCGCCGCTGCCTCCTGGTCGGCGCGGGCAACGTTGCGCTCGATAAAGTTGGCTCTCTTCTCAAGACCGGCCTTCAACTTCGCGTTGTCGCACCAGACGCGCGTCCGGAGATTCAACAGCTCGCACGTGAAGGCAAGGTGGAGTGGATTCAGCGCGCCTTTGAACCTTCGGACCTTGACGGCAATACGCTGGTCATCGCGGCTACCGATGCGCCGGAGGTCAACGCCACGGTCTATCGCGAATCGGTCGAGCGCGGCATTCTCGCCAACAGCGTCGACGATATTCCCAACTGCGATTTCTTTTTCGGTTCGGTCGTGAGCCGCGGCAATCTGCAGCTCGCCATCTCCACTGCCGGCGAAAGCCCCGCGGTTGCGCAGCGACTTCGCCGTGAAATCGATGAACAGCTTCCCGCTGATCTGGGCCCGTGGCTTGAGAACCTCGGCGAACTACGGCGCGAAATCCTGGCCATCCATCCGCGCGGCGAGGCCCGCAAGCTGCTTCTGCATCAACTGGCGCAGCGCGAGCTTTGCGAATCCGTCACCTGCCCATCAAGACAGCTCGCTCAAATCGCCAGGGTTGATTCAAGCATTTCTTCCAATGGTCGCGGCAAGGTGTCCCTCGTTGGCGCCGGCCCCGGCGATCCCGATCTGCTTACTGTGAAGGCACTGCGTCTCATTCAATCCGCTGACGTGATTCTCCACGACGACCTCGTCATCAAGGCAATACTTGATCTTGCGCCGCCCCACGCAGTGGTCGTCAACGTGGGCAAGCGCTGCGGCACAAAGACCATCACCCAGGATGAGATTAACGCGCTGATGATCCAACACGCGCGTGCCGGTCGGAGCGTTGTCCGCCTCAAGTCCGGCGACCCGCTTATCTTCGGCCGCGCCGCTGAAGAGCTGGCCGCGCTCGCCGCATCTGATGTTGCCTGCGAGGTCGTCCCCGGCATCACCGCGGCCTTCGCCGCAGCGGCGGCCATCGGCTGCTCGCTCACCGATCGCAACAGTGCGTCCAGCGTCGTCTTCTCCACCGGCCATCACGCGAGTTCGCACAACCAGTCGCCGCTGCCGGAGATTGAAGACGCTACGCGCGTCGTTTACATGCCTGGCCGCGATTTGCATTTGCTGGCCGAGGAGTGGCTCCAGCAGGGCCTTCCGCCGGACTTCCCCTGCGCCGTCGTCTCTCGCGCCGCGCAGCCCGGACAGCAGGTGCGATGTACCACGCTCGCCGCTCTCGGCGACGCCGCGCCCACGGACGCGCCCAGCCTGCTGATTGCAGGCTGGGCGGTCCGGAACATGGCAGCCACAGATTTATTGGCAGCCGCCGGCGTTTCAGTCACAGCCTGAAATTCAACGCAACCTATCGGAGAAAGACCATGTCTGAATCCACTGCTGCTGCGCCCAGGCGCGGCCTCTCGCTCGACGTCTATGCTGTCATGCTCGCGCTGCTGCTTGCACTGCTGGTGCGCTTCAACCTGATCCCGCCGATCAAGTGGTAGCTACCGCAGCGCTTGCGCCGCGCTTCGCGTCTTGCCTCGAATCTTGTTTCGAATGAAGCCTCGAATCATGTAAGGAGATTTCCATGGCCTCTGCTGCTGCCACCGCCGTTTCCGCACCTTCCGCCGGCATTGCGCGCCGCGCGCTTGAGCTCATCCCGGGCCTGCTGCTGCTGGCCGCGGTCGGCTACGCGGGCAAGTTCATTGAGCAATCCATCGCTGTGTACACCAAGTCCCACCACATCACATTCCCCAACATTGAATACGTGCTTTGGGCCATCGTGATCGGCCTGCTTATCGCCAACACCACCGGCGTCCCGCGCATCTTTGAGGCCGGCGTTGCCACATACGAGTTCTGGCTCAAGGCGGGCATCGTTCTGCTTGGCTCGCGCTTCCTGCTCGGCGATGTACTGCACCTCGGCGGAATCTCGCTGCTGCTCGTCGCATTCGCCATCGCGCTGTCGTTCACCTTCATGCACTTTATTGGCCGCGCTTTCAAGCTCAAGCCCAAGCTGACTTCGCTACTGGCCATCGGCTCGTCCATCTGCGGAGTCTCCGCAATCATTGCCGCCAAGCCGGCCATTGACGCGGACGACGAAGACGCCTCCTACGCGATCGCCGCAATCCTCGCCCTCGGCGCCATCTCGCTGTTCACCTTCCCGCTCATTGGGCACTCGCTCCACTTGAGCGACAAGGCCTATGGTCTCTGGGCCGGCCTCGCCGTCGACAATACGGCGGAGGCCACTGCCGCGGGCGCGCTCTACTCCGATGCCGCGGGAAAAGTTGCCGTTCTCGCCAAGACCTCGCGCAATGCTCTCATCGGATTCGTGGTGCTTGGCTACGCGCTCTACTGGTCGTCGCGCGGACAGGCGCAGGCGGTTACGAACAAGGCCGCGTTTCTGTGGCGCAAATTCCCGAAGTTTGTCCTTGGGTTTCTTCTGATTTCCCTTCTCGCCACTGTCGGGTTTTTCACCAAGGCGCAACTAGTGAGCCTCGCCAACCTGTCGCGCTGGGCATTTCTGCTTACCTTCGCGGGAGTGGGCCTGCGCACCAGCCTGCGCGAACTGGGCAAGCAAGGTTGGCGCCCCTTTGCGGTTGGAGCCATCGGCGAAGTCTTCATCGCGCTGGTCACGCTGGTGCTGGTTTACGGGGCAGACCGTTATCTGCATCTCTAGACACCGGTAAACTGGAATCATGTTGGAATACGAAATTTCGCCGGGCGAGGCTGCGGCGCTTTTACACGAGGGCAAGGCAAAGCTGATCGATGTGCGCGAGCCGTGGGAGTTTGCCACTGCACACGTTGAGCAGAGCGTGGCGATGCCCATGGGAGAGGTGCCTGGGCGGGCGCATCAGGAGCTCGATCCCGATGAACGGTTGATGGTCCTCTGCCATCACGGGATCCGCTCGATGAACGTGACGGTGTGGCTACGCAACCAGGGATTCGAGCAGGCGCAGAGCGTGCGCGGCGGCATCGATGCCTGGGCAGCCGAAGTGGATCCGTCCATCGGGCGCTATTGAAACACTCCCGATAAGCCGGCCGCGCCGCTGCGGGCTGCAAGAGCCTATACTGCTCTTTGGCCATTTCCGCGAAAGAGAGTACCCCGATGTCCTTATCTGCTGTTGAATTTGCCCGCGAAAACCATCCTCGTTTTTTGGAAGATTTGAAGTCGCTGCTGCGCATTCCGTCTGTATCCACGCTGCCGGAACACAAGGGCGATTGCCGCCGCGCGGCTGAGACGCTGGCCGCGGAGCTGAAGCGCATCGGCATGGAGAACGTGCGGCTGATCGAAACCGAGGGCCATCCCCTGGTGTATGCCGACTGGCTTCACGCGGCGGGAAAGCCCGGGGTCCCCGCAGACAGGTCTTCGTCCGAGGGGTGGAAGCCGACCGTGCTGGTCTATGGCCATTACGATGTGCAGCCTCCCGACCCGCTGGACGAGTGGCTTTCGCCGCCCTTCGAGCCGACGGAGCGCAACGGCAATCTCTACGCTCGCGGCGCGGTCGACGACAAGGGCCAGGTGGTGGCGCAGGTGAAGGCTCTTGAAAGCCTCTTGGCCGCGACAGGAAAACTGCCCTTGAACGTACGCGTGATTCTGGAGGGCGAGGAAGAGGTCGGCGGCGAGGGCATTGCAGATTTTGTCGCCTCGAAACCGCCGGAGCTGAAGGCGGACTTCGCGCTGGTGTCGGATACCGAGCTGTTTGCGCCCGGCCTGCCAACGCTGTGCGTGGGCCTGCGGGGAATGATCTATACCGAGCTTGAGGTGCGCGGAGCCAAGACCGATCTGCACTCCGGCATGTACGGCGGCGCGGCGCCGAACCCGTTCTTCTCGCTGGCGCAGATCCTGGCGCAGCTCAAGGACGAGCACGGGCACATTCTGATCCCCGGCTTCTACGACGACATCATTCCACCCAGCAAAGAGGAGCTGGCGGCGTGGAATAGCCTTCCCTTCGACGAAGAGGAGTACAGGCTGAAGGAAGTGGGCGCGCGGCAACTGGTGGGCGAAGAGGGATTCAGCGTGCTGGAGCGCACCTGGGCGCGGCCGACGCTGGACGTGCACGGGATTCCCGGCGGATTTATCGGCGCGGGCGCGAAGACCGTGATTCCCGCCAAGGCGGTGGCCAAGGTGTCCATGCGGCTGGTTCCGGGAATGACCCCGACCAAGGCGTTTCAGCTTTACAAGAGCTATGTCGAAAAGCTGGTGCCCAAGGGCGTGGACGTGGAGGTGCGGCTGATTCACTCCGGCGAGCCGTGCCTGATTCCGGTGGATAATCCGTATATTCGTGCCGCGACTGAGGCACTGCACGAGGTGTGGGGCAAGGATACCGTCTTTATCCGCTCCGGCGGGTCGATTCCAATTGTGGGCGACTTTGCGCGGCACCTCAGCCTGCCCAGCGTCATGATGGGCTTCGGGCTTCCGGACGATAATCTGCACGCGCCGAACGAGAAGTTCAACCTGAAGAACTTCGAGCTGGGCATCCGGTCGCTGATTCGGTTTTTGGAGATCGCGGGCCGTTGAGCAGTGAAGGCCTGGCGGCCCCGCAGAGACCGGACGTGGCAGGATTTGTGCTGGCCGGTGGCCAATCAAGCCGCATGGGCGAGGACAAGGCGCTGGTTCAGTTTGCGGGCAGGCCCCTGGTCGAGCGGGCGCTTGAGACATTGCGTGCGGCCGGCCTGGAGCCGTCGATCGCAGGTGCGCGGTCTTCAGCCGCAATTCAATCCCTGAAAGCGTTTGCTCCGGTTGTTGAGGATATGGAGGCTGGCCTTGGACCGCTGAGCGGCATTTGTACGGCGCTGGCCTCCACCGACGCATGGCGGGCTGTGTTTATCCCCGTAGATCTGCCCCTCTTGCCTGCAACATTTGTTGCATTTCTGCTGGATCACGCCCGGATTACAGGCCGCGTCGTGACTTTGGCCTCGGTAAACGGTTTCGCGCAGAGCTTTCCTGCGGTGGTGGACCGGGCGGCGCTTCCTGCGTTGCGCAGGGAGTTGGAGGCAGGACGAGGGGGCTGTTTTGCGGGGTTTCAGGCGGCCTGCGCCGGGCTGGATCAGCCAATGACGATCATTCCCGTCGAAACCGTGGTGCAGTCCGGCCAGATCGCCCATCCGGGCCGCCTGATTCCGGCGCGCTGGTTCCTCAACGTGAACCGGCCGCAGGATCTTTCCCGCGCCGAGGCTTGCTTCAAAGAGAGAATCGCGTAAGCTGAATTCAGCCCGATGTCCGACTCCCTTCCCAACCCGGAGACCTTCGATACGCTGATTCCGGAGTTGGCCGAGACGCTCCCGTCGATCCCCGATCAAGAACGTCCGGAGGTGTCGATAGAAACGCCGATCATCTCCTTCCAACACGTTTCCATATGGTTTGGCGACCGCAAGATTCTGGACGATGTAAGCTTCGAAGTCATGCGCGGACAAACCCTTTGTATTCTTGGCCGTAGCGGAGTTGGAAAGTCGGTGGCGCTGCGCATCCTGATGGGCTTTCTGAAGCCCCAGGTGGGCTCCATTCGCGTAGAGGGCGAAGAGATCAACGCCATTGCCGAAGAGGATATGCGCGCGATTCGCAAGCGGGTGACGATGGTCTTCCAGAATGGAGCACTGTTTGACTCGCTGAGCGTGCGGGAAAACGTGGCATTTCCGCTGCGGGAGCATGGCGGGCTGGACGAAGACCAGATTCAGCAGATTGTGGATCGGCTGATCTCCATGGTGGGCGCCGACGACGTGGCGGATGCCTATCCATCCAGCCTTTCCACCGGACGAAAGCGGGCTGTGGCGATTGCCCGGGCCCTGGCCGCGCAGCCGGAGGTGGTGCTCTACGACGAGCCGACCACCATGGTGGACCCGATTATTGCCCGTCGAATGGCCGACCTGATCCACCGCCTCCAGATGCAACTGGGGTTTACCAGCATCGTGGTGACCCACGACATGCGGTTCGCAGCACGGCTGGCCGACGTGGTGCTTTTCCTGGACGAAGGGAAGGCTCGCTTCTTCGGGTCGCTGGGAGAGTTCACCACGTCTGCCGATCCGCATATCCGGCAATTCCTGGCGCTCGACGCGTATGTATTACCCTCTGAATGAGTTGTTTAGATTTTAGTAACCTGACAATTATAAGATTTCCCTTGCCATGACAGGGCATTTCGAGCGATTCTGGAAGGGTAGGGATTCGCTGAGGCTTGATCGGGAAGTTGCTGGTCAAGTAACGGTTACATGCAGGCTGCCCCGCTGGAATCTGCTGGGCAAGTGTTCAACCAAAACGGCACTTTTGCAGAGTCTCACCTCTTGAAGTTCGCATTCATACCACAGGTCGAAATGGTTCAGGTCGCTTTTGTTCGCTGTCAACCACTGTTCACAAGCTCATTCGCAGGTAGACCAGGGTTTGATAAAGAGGAATGAAGGGTGAAGTTCCTGATCTGGCTGGACGATGTCTCCAGGACACATGGCGGTTCTCAGGAGAGTTCTGCTCAGTACGAGGGCAACTAAACTGAAAATGGACATCTCAAATCATCCAGTCCGTCGTTTGGGTCGCCAACAACATTTGTTTCATTTTCTCTGCTCTTACCCCGCACCTTCGTGGGAAGCAGTTCCCCCCAGTTTCCCATTGCAATGAACAATTGAGGTCTGCGGAACGCATATGGCTACATCGGAATTCTGGCAGCGAGTTTCAGCGTCGGTATCTTCGGCCCCGGATTGGGCCGAGGGCGTGGCGTCAAATTCTTCGCGCAGCGG
>JBEKDE010000055.1:0-35304 GCA_050014515.1 Occallatibacter sp. | reverse complement strand
AAATTTAGCGTTCACCTTTGCGCCGAAAAGTTCTGGTTTCTGGTAATGTTCGAATTGTTTGCTCGGCATGTAATAGAAACTAACGATTGACATCTCGCGCCGGATCGAATTCTCGGTTTCAGAAAGAAGCTGGAGGAGTTGTTTAGACGAAACGCTCCCTTTGACCTTTTTGAAGAATTCGCCGATACACAGCGCAGAGATTTTAAGGTCGATTGACTCGCATTGCTTTTTGACCGTCTTGAGCAATTTATAGCCGGGATTCTTCTTCCATTCGGCCTTGGAAATCACCGCCTCCTTTTCCATCAATTCAAACTGCCGCCGACCCGCGCCGATGCGAGAGCCGAATTCATAGAACTGTTCTGCTGAGAATTTTTCCATTTCCCACCATGTCACAAGAGAATATGGCGAGGATATCCACGGCTGGCAGGAACTGTCGAGACGATTGAGTGAAAACGGGGGCTTAGTCATTCAGCACCCCCACTGTTGACTCTTGATGAGCCAGATATATTGTTGCCGCTGGCGGCAGGGTTCTGTCGTAAAGTACATTGTCTTCAAGAGCCTGGGACCCAAATTGATGAAAAAGCGTAACTTGCATGGATTGACGTGCAGCCCTCGAGTGGAAGCGGTTGGCATGTGTTCTGGGGGCTGCTTCATAAAAGTGGGTTAGCAGTTTGGGTGAATTAATCTGCAAGTGGCATTTTCAGCGGAAGACGCTGATGATAAAAGAGATAGCCTGAATCCAAGCGAAAAGTTGCTTGACCCCGTGTGGGGTGAACCCGAAAGGATGCCGAAAGACAGCTCATCGCGAAGAGGATGCGATGAAGGGGGCACGGCCCTGGCGCAAGGTGCGTGGACCACCTCCTGCACTGAGCGGAACCTTTGCTTGACTAGAAGCTGATTTTTTCCGGGCGCGTCAGGCTGGTCGGGTCAAAGTTCTTCGGCTGATTTGGCTCAGGATGTGGCACGCAGTGGCTTCTCTGTTCGATCGGTGATGCGTAAGCGCGTGTGACGTGCAGCCGATCCATCACAATGTAGCGGGCTCGCAAACCATCAAAAGTGGCCGGCAACTGCGCCGGAAGCCGCTTGCGATCCACATAAATCACCAGCGCTGCTTCTTTGGGATTGTCCAGACTTTGGCCCACCCCCACGCCAAAGAAGGCCGGATTCTGCTTCATCAGGCCGCGCGCAATCTGCTGCTTGATTGTCATCGCTGCATTGAGAACAGCCGATTGCAAGCCCGGCAATCCATTTTCCAGCGCGGTCTGCGGCGCGGACCCAAATGCGACCGCATGCGCGTTGGTGGGAATCACAACGGTCCGCACGCCGTCCACAATCGCGGGTGCGGCGATGTTCATCGTCTCATCGACATAGACAATGACCGCAGCTTCGCCTGGGTGATCGCTGCTCTTGCCCATGGCGACACCCAGAATGCCTGTCGTTGGGTTCATCAACTGCCGCGCCTGGGTCAGCGCCTGCTGTCCGCGCGCCAGCTCCCTGGCGCTGAGCGTGCGCGCCTGGGCCACAGCCACCGTATTGTCGCCGTAGTTGAGGCAGCTGACGGCGTGGTCCGTGGTCCCGACAAAAGTGTATGTGGCGCCCGCTCCCAACTGCGCGCCCAGTTCATTCAACACATCCGGTGCCGGGTTGGCCACGCCCTGGCTCACCCCTGACGCGTCGGTTCCGCCGGCGAAGAACAGGCCCACCGGCTCGGCATTGCCGGCATCCACTACCAGCGAGCCCGAGTCGCCCGCGTCACTGAACTCATTACCGCTGATGGCCAGCTGGTTGGTGTAGGTCTTGGTCAGGTAGGGCTTGGTCTCGGCGCAGTCCGTGTAGTAATCCACATTGACGTCCAGGTTGAGCGCCGAAATGCTCGCGCAGGTCAACCCGGTCGTCCGTCCGCTCTTGGCTACCGTCAGTGAAAGCGATGCAGCTTCCCCCTTGCCGCCCGTGGACGAAATACCTGGAGGCGCCGCTGCCAGCGTGCCGTCCGACTGGCGCGTGCCCAGTTCGAGAATGTTGCCGGCCGAGTTCACGGTGTTGGAGTTGACCAGGGCGATTGCGGCATCCGCATTAGTCGAGCTTGAGCTCAGCGCCAGCCAGCCGGTGAGAGACGCAACCGGCGTCGTCCCCGGGCCGTCGCCGTAGGGCGTGCAGTTGTTGTCAATCAGGCCCGGCTGGACGATGGTGTCGCCCACGCTGGCCTGATCGCTGCGCGCCAGCACGTGGTTGTTGCTCAGCAGGTACTGGTGACTCGCGCTGTCCTGAATCAACGAGCCCAGCGTCCCGCTGCAGCAGTCCACAATCTGGTTGCCGGAGGTGTCGTAATCGTTGTTGTTGCCGCCGGAGCTGCCTAGCGTCACTGGCGTGGTCAGCAGCGACTGGTGCGCCGTCGGGCTGCTGGAGACGCCGGCAGTATTCAACAGCAATTCGCTCACAGCCTTGGACACCTCGCCTGTTGTGGCCACAATGTAGGTTGCGCCGGTTGAGGTGATCGTGGCCGGAGCAGTATAGACAACCGAGCAGTAGGTGAAGGCGGAGATGCTCCGTGTGCAGTTCACCTGGCCCAGTGAACCCTGTCCGCCGGAGGAGCCGGCAGCCGTGTTCGAAAGCACATAGTTGATCGCTGCGCTGCCACCCGCCTCCGCCAGGTAGCCGGTAATCGTTGCCTGTCCGTTGGCACTGATTGCCGCATTCTCCGGCGTGAGCGGCTCCAGGAATCCCGGAGTAATGGTCAGAACGGCAGTCGCCGTCGTTGCCGTGTTCGACTCAAGCGTTGCCGTCACCACCACCTGTGCCCGGTCTTCGGTGAGATAGCCGGGCGGGGTGTATTGACCGTGGGAGGTGATGCTGCCGGCGCCGCTGTTAGGGTCGCCGCCCGAGACCGACCAGGTGACACTGGCCGCGCCGCCGCCAGAAAGGGTTGCGGTGAACTGCTCCACAGTCGAGCCTTGCGAACTGGTCGCGTTGCAGCCGGTGCAGTTGGTGTCAATCGAGCTGGTGCCGGGAGCAATGGAGAAGGTCGCGTTGCTCGGGTTGGCGGATACACCGCCGGTGGCGCAGCCCGCCGCAAACAGCAGGACTGGAGCCAGAAGGATCGCCAGCGTCCGGAAGGGCACATTCATGCCCAGCCGCGAACGCGAGCCATCGCCCCTGGAATTCGGTGGGCAAACTGCGCTGCGCGAAACGATCTGTGCGTCTTTGGCCAACGGTCTGTGCACTTTCCTGAACGCTGCAAGGAGGATTCCCGGACTGGATGCCTCTGGATCGCACTTCTCCAGATTCAAAGCTTTCTGGTTTGACGCCCTACCGGGTACTCACGAAAGCATCCTGGCGGTGGAACATTTCCCAGGCGCCGGTGCCCTCCCATTCTATCGAATGTCGAAAAGCCCCGGCGGAGAGGAAGCTTCGGCTGGATGTTAATTCCTGTCGCGAAGTGGCCTGTTATGAGACTACTCTCCTCAGGAACCCACGCAACCCCAGCCGTCCCAGCAGGCTGCAGAAGAACACAAGCGCAACCAGAATGGCCCACCAGGGCATGTGCGCCACATTCGGCGTAACCGCGGCGCGCAGCCCTTCACTCATGTAGACGATTGGGTTGAACAGCACGGCGAATGCGAGCCATTTCACGTTCTTCATCAGGCCCGCCCACGTGTAATACACGCAGCCCAGAAACGTGATTGGCACCACGATGATGGAGAAGACCAGCCCAATCTGCTTGGGGTTCACGGTTGAGCCGATCACCAGTCCCAGGGAACCGGCCAGCAGGCTGGCCAGCACCAGAATCAGCGCCAGCAGCGGCCAGCTATGCACATCGGCGCGCACCGGCACAGCAGGAATGTAATAGGCCATGGGAATCACCAGCAGCGCAGCCACAATGCTCTGCATGGCGCTGAAGCAGACCTTTTCGAGCGCCACGGCCCACAGCGGCAGCGGGCACATCACGCGATCGTCGATCTCGCGCGTAATGCCGAACTCCGAAGAGAGCGGCAGCGCCACGCCGGCGATACCGGAGAACATGATCGCCACGGCCATTAGCCCAGGCAGGATGACAGTGCCAAAACTCGGCCCCGCGCCGGATGCCAGGGGATTGCCGCCGGCCATGTGCGGCAGGATGAAGGTGAAAACGAAGAGGAATAGCAGCGGCTGCATGCCGACGCGGAGCAGAAAAGGGATAAACTCGCGCGTCAGAACCCGCAAATCGCGCAGCAAAAGCCCGAAGAAGGCCTTGAAAAAGATCCCCGTCCCGCCGATCTGCGGATTCGCGGCCCTGATCCCTGATTCCTGACCCCTGTTCCCTGCTTTGCCGTCGCTATTCACGCAAGTCCCTCCCTGTGAGCTGGATAAAGACAGTTTCGAGGCTCGGTTCGGTGATTCCCAGGTCGCGCAGGCCAAAGCGGGAGGCGGCCTGCACCAGGTCGGGCAGCAGGCCCTCGGAAGTGGCGGCGATCACCCGCAGCCCGGTCGGAGTAGACTCGGCGCTGGAAACGTCAGGGCGCGCTTTCAGGGTCGCGATAACGGCATCAAGCCCTTCATTCGATTTGAGCTTCAGGTCAAAAATAGTGTTCGCCCCGTAGGTGGACTTGAGCTGTTCCGGCGATCCAAGGGCCAGCACGCGCCCATAGTCGATGATGGCCACCCGGTCGGAGAGCGAGTCGGCCTCTTCCATGTAGTGGGTGGTCAGCAGGACGGTGATGCCCTCCTTGCGCAACCCTTCAACAGCCGTCCACATGGCCATGCGGCTCTGCGGATCAAGGCCGGCGCTGGGCTCATCGAGGAATAGAACCGTGGGCCGATGCGCAATGGCGCGGGCAATCTGCACGCGCTGTGCCAGCCCGCCGGAGAGCGCTGTTGGGTAAACGTCTTTGCGCTCGGTGAGCAGAAACTGCGAGAGCAGCTCAAGCGAACGGGCCTTGGAGCTGGAGTGGCTGAAACCGAAATAGCGGCAGTGGTAATAGAGGTTTTCGTAGACAGTCAGGGAGCGGTCGAGGGTGTTGAACTGGGGCACGACGCCGATTTGCCGGCGGGCGTGGGCTGAGTGCTTCACAACATCGATCCCCGCGATGCGCACCGAGCCGCTGGTAGGCAGACTGCGCGTGGTGCAGATGCTGATCGTGGTCGTCTTTCCGGCGCCGTTGGGGCCCAGCAGGCCAAAGATCTCGCCCTGGTTCAGCGCAAGGTCAATGCCGTCCACGGCCACCACCCGGAGCTTGGATTCGTAGACTTTTGTAAGTGCTTCGATTTCAACAATCAAGAGGTTCACCCGGCCCCGCGAAGGAGATTCGTCCAGTATTCAGACTATAGCGAAACCAGGGATGCTGTAACCCGAAAGCACGGCCGTTGAGTTGACGCGACCATCAGGACTGGGCTTCCCGCCGACAGGTCTTCGCGGGGGTGGAGAGCAGCGTCCTTGCACAAATTTGAACAGGACACAGTAACCATGGCTTCGCTCTAACGTAACTCTCGCGGAAACCGATGGCAACATATCATGGCGCGAATGGGGGAGTTCCAGAAGATCGAGGTCGTGCCAGAATGGAGGTAACTGGAATCGCAAGATAGCTGGACGCCCGGAACGGGGCTGAGTTCGAATCATCAGGTGGGTTAGTCTCGCAAGTCAAGTCGCAAGCGGTTTGAGTTCTTGTCGTTCAGCAAGAAAAGTTGAGATTTGGTTTTGACACGGTAGCGCATCGCAAGCCTCGGTCAACGTTCGCCCCCCGACGTTCTCGTTCAGCCTGCATTGGCATCCTTCCACTACCTGTTCGAGAAAGATAACTCTTTGGGGAGGCAACATTTGAAAGTCCCGAATTACTACGAGTTGCTCCAGATCAACCCTAATGCGGAGCCGGATACGGTTCATCGCGTCTATCGCTTCCTGGCAGCTCGCTTCCATCCGGACAATCCGGATACCGGCGACACTGACAAGTTCGCCATGCTCAAGCAGGCGTACGACGTCCTGTCAAATCCTGTGAGCCGCGCCGAATATGACCTGGCCAGCACAAGGGAAGCGAGTACGGCTGCGCCGCTCTCCTCTTCTGTCGACTTCATGGACAGCATGGAAGGCGAAATGAACCGCCGTCTCGCGGTTTTGGCTCTGCTCTACTTCCGCCGCCGCTCCGACTCATCGCACCCCCAGGTCTCGCTCTATGAAGTGGAAGCGCGCATGGGTTTTCCTCGCGAATACCTTGAGTTCACCATCTGGTATCTGCAGAAGAAGCAGTACATCATGCGCGCGGACAACGCCGACTTCACGCTGACGGCCGAGGGCGTTGATTTTATTGAGACCCAGCGCGGCAATATTCCGGTACTCAACCGGCTCCTCACCAACGGCGACACCCCTCTCGCCACAGCTCCGGCTCCCGCGCCAATCATTGTGCCACCACCGAGCGGTATTTCCGAGGGAATCTCAGTTCAGTAGCGCCGCGGCGACACACCCGCCGCTGCATTGTTTCGGCTCGGGATCCCTCAGCTCGATTGGTTCGTGTACCGCTCGACAAGAACCCGCCGCAGGATCTTGCCGTTCTGATTCTGCGGCAGGGCGCCGGGCTCCACAATCCAGATGCGGCGCGGCGCTTTATAGGGCGCTAGATTCTTGTGTCCCCACTCGACCAGCTCGGCCTCGCTGGCCAAGGCGCCATCATGCAGTTCAACCGCGGCAACGGGCGTTGTGCCCTTTTCTGGATGTGGCAGCCCGAAGGCCACTGCGCGGGCTACCGCGGGATGAGCCAGCAACGCCTCTTCAAGCTCCAGAACATACACCGAGTAGCCGCCCGACTTGATCACATCTTTCATGCGGCCGACGAGCCGGATCATGCCAAACCGGTTGCGCGTGGCAAGATCGCCGGTGCGCAGCCAGCCGTCCGCGGTCAGAAGGCCGGAGTCCTTCGCCTTGTCTTTCCAATAGTGCGGTGAAAGGCCGCGGCGTCTGATCTGGCACTCGCCGGTTTGACCGGCTGGCAGGCGCTTGCCGTTCTCATCGGCCACGCGAATCTGAAACGGCGGCACCGGCAGGCACAGGTCGCCGCTGCCGCGCAGAAACGACAGCTCGATCCCCATCATCGCCAGGCCGCCAAGCTCCACCATGCCGTAGCCGTTCAACAGCACCGGCGCAATCCTCCGCTTGCCGCCGAGCCGCACCAGGGCGCCATACTGGCGCATTTTCTGCCGGACCTCAGCGGGCAGATGGTCGCTGGCCGACAGCCACACGCGCACGCTCTTCAGCCGCGCGGGGTCGGGGTTGCTGTTGACCAGCCGCGCAAACATGGCAGGGACGCCAACTACGGTCGTGATCTTGAATCGCTCAATCAGATCCAGCGCGCGCGCCGCGTCAAACCGATCCATGAAACAGCCGCGAATTCCGGCCATGAGCCCATAGAGCGCGATGCTCACTGCCATAATGTGCGACCAGGGCAGCGCCACCAGCGCCAGGTCCTTCGACCCGAGAAAAAGCCCGGACAACACCGTAGAAGAGCGCGCGCCGAGCAGTGCGCGGCTTGAAAGCGCAGCACCCTTGGGGAATCCGCTGGTGCCGGAGGTGTGAAAGACAGCCACCGTCGCGCCGGGATCAATCGCCGAAGGCGGGAAAGGCGCTTTGGCGTCTGCGCCCATGCCCGGCACGCGCACAAACCCCTCCAGCGTCTCCAGCTCGTCGTCAGCCTGAATCCATTTGCGCACCTTGAGCTCGCCGCGGTCGCCAATACTACGTTCGAAGACCGCTTTGTCGGTGACCAGGATCTCTGTGCCGCTGTCAGACAGGATGCGGCTCACTTCGCCCAGCGTGAGCATCGGGTTCAGCGGAACCGCGATGCCCCCCGCGCGAATGATAGCCAGGAACCAGCGAAAGCAGCCCGGATCGTTGCTGCGATAGATGGCGACTGGCTGGCCCGGCCGCAGGCCGATCGTGCGGCGAAGAAACGCATCGATGAAGCAGATCTCGGTATGCAGCTGGCCCAGCCGCCGGGGGGTGCCATCCTCTATGCTGACTTCGTAGTCGCCGTTTCGCCGCCGCAACTCGTCAACAAGATTGGCTACGGTAATGGAACGGTCTCGCGAAAGCCGGAATCGTTTGAGAGTATTCATTGCACAGAAACGGCCTTGCGGCCCCAATCGCTGGCCACGCAGTAATTGAAAAGGCGGTCGAGGTAGTCCAGCACATGCGGCGGATTCAGCCCTGCAGGCCCCAGCAGCCGCTCTGCGTTCGTCGTGTCAAACTGCATGCGCATGGTGAAGTAGTCGCGGTAGGCGCGCCCGTCGCGCAGCACCCGCCGCTTGCGTCCCCACAGCGCCATGAACAGCAGCGGGCGAATGGCGGCGAAGAAAAGCTTCGGATCCACGTAGCGTGCTTCGGGCGCGTTGAAGTACTCCGCCGCGCGCTTGGCCACTTGCTGGATGGTCGCGCTGCCGCGCGGTCCGGCGCAGAGATGAACAGTCTCGCCCAGCGCCGCTTCTTCAAAGAGCAGGCGCGCGGTTGCGGCAGCCACAAAATCGACGGGCACAATATCCAGCACCGCGTCAGGAAACCCAGGCACGGTGCGCCACAAGCGGCGTGCGTAGATCTTCAGCGGCCAGTACATCATCTTGAAGCTCGACGTGACCCCGGTTTTCGAGTCGCCCACAATGATGCTGGGGCGCAGGATGACGCCGGGCAGCGACCCCAGCTTTGAGTCGATCCGCGACCGCACCAGCGCCTCCGACTCGGCCTTGGTCTGCTCATAGGTGTTGCGATAGCTCTGCCCCACGGCGAGCTCGTCTTCGCGCACCAGGCCCGTGCGTTCGCCGGCCACGTATGCAGTTCCGACATAAGCCAGCGACCGAAGCTGCTTTGCCCCGGCCGCGAAATCGAGCATGCGGCGCGTGCCTTCTACGTTGATGTCGCGCGCTTCCTTGAGCGTGTGATCGAATCGTACCGTCGCGGCGCAGTGAATCACCCGCGTCGTCTCCGAGGAAAGCTGTTGCCAGGCCGCGGCATCAAGGCCGCAGTTGGGCTGGCTCACATCGCCTGAATAAACCTGTACGCGGGAACGATGTACGGCAGGGACGATGGAATCGGACCGTTGCTGGCCGGTTTGCCCGCCCTGGCCCGCCTTGCCGGCCCGGTCGCGGATGAGCAGCGCCAGCCTGGCCTGCGGATAGTGGTCCAGCAGCTCATGAACCAGTTGCACCCCGAGAAAGCCGGTCGCGCCGGTTACCAGGATGAGTTCTTCGACCTTCATTGAGAAACCAGTCTCCTGCTTGGAACTACGTGATGGCCGGTCAACAATGAACCTTGCCGGAATGAACCTTGCAAGCCTGGCCGCTGGACGGGATCAACTCTCATTATAGCCGGGGCGGCTGGCAGGCTCGGCAGGCTACACCGCCTCTTGAGACGCACGCACCGGCCGCGGTTCGGCAGAGAAGCTCGCTACTCAACCGTGAGCACCAGCTTGCCGAAATGACTGGCCTCTTCCATCTTCTTCAACACCTCGCGGGCCTGGGACCAGGGAAAGCTTTCGTAGACTGGCCGCAGCTCAGCCTGCGCGATGGTCTTGTTCATTTCGAGGAAATCCTCGCGCGAACCGACATAGATGCCCTGGATGCGTGCCTGCTTGTGCAGGATCTGCGCGATGGGAAGGGGCTCCGCGGTTTCGGCAAGGATGCCGATCTGGGCGATCACACCGCCCATGCGAACGGCGCGCAGAGAGCGGGGCAGCGTCCCCACGCCGCCCACTTCCACCACCAGGTCTGCGCCTTCGCCGTTGGTCTGCTCCAGAGCCCAGCGGTCCCAGTTGGGGTTCTCGCGATAGTTGAGGCCGGCGTCCAAACCGAGGCTCATGGCCCGCTCAAGTTTCTCTTTGCCGGAAGAGATGCCGAGCACGCGCAATCCCCGCAGCCGGGCAAACTGGATGGCAAAGATGGAGACGCCGCCGGTTCCCTGCGTCAGCACGGTTGCTCCCGGCTTCAGGTTGCCGGCTGTCAATGCGTTCCAGGCGGTCACAGCGGCGCAGGGCAGGGTGGCAGCTTCCTGAAAGCTGAGATGGTCGGGAATACGCACCAGGCCGGTCTCTTTCAGAACCACGTATTCGGCCAGCATGCCGTCAATATCGCCGCCCAGGGCGCCTTTCACTTTGGACGGCGTAGGCGGGCCGTCCAGCCAGTTCTGCATGAAAATGGCAGCTACGCGGTCCCCAGGCTTCCACTCCGTCACGCCCTCGCCCACGGCGGCCACTTCGCCGGCGCCGTCGGAACAGGGAATGCGCGGGAGGGCCAATTTGGGGTTATATTTCCCTTTGACCATGAGCAGATCGCGATAATTGAAAGAAATCGCACGCACCCTTACCAGCACTTCTCCGGGGCCCGGCGCAGGGGTCGAGCGCTCGACAAACTCCAAGGAATCAACGCCAAACGATGAAATCTGACCTGCGACCATAGGGGGATTCTCCGCTCTCAAATCGGGTGCCGGCTGCACTTCGTTGGATGCAATGCGGCAAAACCCTCGTAGAATGAAGATATGGCTCGTGGTTGGGAAAGTAAATCGGTGGAGGAACAGATGGCTAATGCCTTGCAGCAACCGGCGGTCGAACTCGGCAACAAGCTGAACGGGCCCGGTAGCAACGGCTTTGTGAGCGAGGACGCCCGGCGCGCAGCTGAGAAAGTGCGCAGCGAGCGGGAACGTCAGAAGCAGGCGCTCAACCTCCAGCGGGAAAACATCCTCTCGCAGAGGACCTCGCATCCGGCTCGCCGCGCCGCCCTTGAGGCAGCATTGGCGCAGATCGAGTCCCAGATCGAAGCAATGGGCTAGGCATTTCCGTGGAATCCCACCCTTGGCGCAAAAGCGCGTCAAGGATGGGAGAATCCGGTCCCTCGAGCGCTGCCGCTGTGACTGGCGGTGCCTACGGCCTTCGATTGAAGAGCAGCGAGTTGGCCTGGTCGATCGAGGTCATCGACACGCGTGCAATGTTCACATGCGCGGGACGGCTTGCGGCCCAGACAATGGTGTCGGCCACGTCCTCGGGCGTCAGCGGTGTAATTCCCTTGTAGACCTTGGCGGCGCGCTCCTCGTCGCCGTGAAAACGCACCAGGCTGAAGTCAGTTTCCACCATTCCCGGATCCACGCTGGTTACCCGGACGGGTGTTCCCAGCAGGTCCTGGCGCAGGCCGTCGTTGATGGCCTTCTCTGCAGCCTTGCTGGCGCAGTAAACCGCTCCATTGGGGTAGGTGAGCTCGCCGGCTGTTGAGCCCATGTTGATGATGTGGCCGTGCCCGCGGACCACCATCCCAGGCACCAGGGCGCGCGTGACGTAGAGCAACCCCTTGACGTTGGTGTCGATCATCTCGTCCCAGTCTTCGATGTCGCCCGTATAAACCTTGTCGAGACCGCGGCTGAGGCCGGCGTTGTTCACCAGCACGTCAATCGGAGCCCAAATCTCGGGGAGCGAATCGACAGCATTCTGGACTGCGCGGTGATCGCGCACGTCGAGGCTGATGGAGTGAACCGCCGCCGCTCCGCGCTCCAGGGCCTCCGAGGCCACAAGCGCAAGTTTTTCGGCACGGCGGGCTGCAAGCAGCAGGCGCACTCCCTTGGCCGCGAAGGCCAGCGCGGTAGCCGCGCCAATCCCGGCGCTGGCTCCCGTAATGAAGACGATCTTCCCTTTGAGGCTCATGAATCCATCTTAATCAAGGGCGCGGCGCATGCGCAGTGCTTGTTGATACGTTGCTTGTGGATTCTGAGGCGGCGCAGAGCCGGTGCAGGCAGCTACTCAAGAGGCTGGCGGCGCAAAGACTCCTCCAGTTTCCTTCGTTCACTGATATCTTCCACGGAGCCGTACCAGCGAAGAATTTCGCCCGACGGCCCAAAACGCGGCGAACCTCGAGACCGCATCCAGCGCCAATCCCGATCGACTCTCTTCACCCTGTACTCCACGTCAATGTTCTTTCCGGAGTGCAACGCCTCCTTCATAGCCTTCATGGTTGGTTCTACGTCATCTGGGTGCAAGGCCTGGAGCCATCCCAGATTTCGGGTCTGCTCCTTTGTCAGCCCTGTGATCTCTGTCCAGCGAGCGCTCACGTCCAGGTTATTTCCTTCACGGTCCATTACCCACGGAACTTCAGGGTTCAGTTCAACCAGATAGCGAAGGTGCTCCTCGCTCTCGCGGAGAGCACGTTCGGCGCGTTTCCGTTCGGTGATATCCACCACCGCCACCGAGATGCCAATCACTTCCCCGGCCTCATCCAGCGCGGGCTGATACGACACCAGGTTGGTTGCATCCACCACATCGGTACCGTTGGCCGGCCGCGTGAATTCCAGCTCTTCAATCACTTCGCCCTGCAACGCGCGCAGGAGATAAGGCTCAATCGCGGGAAACACGCCGGGAATCATCTCCCGAACAGTCCTTCCCAGGTAAGATTCCACCGGAGATCCATTCATAGCTGCGAGGCGGCGGTTAAGGCTGACGTAGCGCAAATTTCGATCGAGAAAGCAAAGGCCCACGGGAGCGCCGTCGTAAATGGCCTGCAATTGCGCAAGGCGCTGCGCAGGCAGTGCTTCAAGGCTCGAGGAGACCCAGCCATCCCCATGCATGCTCAGGCGTGCCTGCGGCATCCGGGGCGCAGATTCAACTATGTGCGGAATTCGATCGGCAGTGACCGGCCGCCCGTAGAGCCATCCCTGCCCCAACTGACAGTCCAGACGCAGAAGCGTCTTAGCCTGCTCCTCGGTTTCGATTCCCTCAGCAATGGTCACCAGGTCAAGGCTATTCGCGAGGCCTACAATTGCCGCCACGATCTTGCGGCTCTCGCGCCTGTCGGTCATGGAATTTACGAAGCTGCGATCGATCTTCAAGGCGTCGAATGGCAGAGCCTGAAGATGCAACAGACTTGAATATCCTGTTCCAAAGTCATCGAGCGCGAGCGTGCAGCCCATATCCTTCAATTCGCGGGCAGTCTTCTGTGCGAGTTCCAGGTTTTCCATCAGCCCGCTTTCGGTAATCTCGATCGCCAGCCGATCCAGCGGGAACCCACCTTCCTCGGCCGCGATGCGAATCTGTGCGGGTAGATCCGGCTCACGCAACTGGGTTGGCGATACGTTGACTGCCAGAATAATCGGCGCAGGGACGCGCGAAGAAGACAAGAAGGCCTTGCGCAGTATCTGCTGCATGAGGCGGCCAATGAGTCCGTCCTCTTCAGCAAGCGAGATGAAGTTTTCCGGCAACACCAGGCCAAGATCCGGATGATTCCAGCGCGCCAAGACTTCAAGACCGGCCAATCGGCCGGTAGGGAGTTCGACCACAGGCTGGAAGCATGGCTCTAGCTCATCCCTATCGAGAGCTCGACGCACCGCGGCCAAGTCTACCGGCATGCTCGTGACTTTATGACTATTCCAAAAGATTGTCTATACCACTTGTTGCTCTTAAGGAAATAAAGCGCCGCGTTCAATCGGTTTTTCTGCGGCAAATGGCGCAGCCTGCGGCCATCTGCGACGCAAACCAGTGCAGGCTGATCATTGATTTTCAACACTGCTTCACGGATGCCCGGCGGTTCTGAGCAGATCAGCCAGCGCATGCACATCGGCGGGGCTGGTGTCGCTGATGACCACATAGTGCAAGCCACCCTGCCTCCATGCTTCAACGCTGAAGCCCTTTTCCGTGCTTGCGCCAGCCGATGCTTGAAGCAGCTTCGAGCCCGTTTCATCTTGCACAATGAAGACGGAGAGCTGGTGTTTGCGCACCTCGAAGAGCAATTGCGCGCCGGGATTGTGCCTGAAATAGACGAGCTTGCCGCCAAGCAGTTTGAACGGTGAATCCTGTAATTCGGGCAAGTTAAACGTGAACGGCAATTTGCCCTGGAACCACGGCTTCACGGTATGCCTGTCGGTAGAAACAACGTCGACGGGGTTGGCGCTGGCAAGCGTTGCGACATGCATGTCGAGCAGCTCGGTGAGTGCCTGTTCATGCGCCTGATGCCGCATGAATAGAGCTGCTGAAAGAACGATGAGCGCCAGCGCAGCAGCAGTGGCAAATCCCGGCATCCACGCTGTTCTCCAGATCGGTTTGCGGCTCTTCTGAAGGGTCTTCTCAATGCGTAGGCGGAACTCAGGCGACGGCGCATAGCGCGCGGCCGCTGCGGCGCGTGTGGCCCGCTTCAGCTGCAGTCGGGCAAGCGCCTCGGCGGCGCATGAGGCGCAGACGCGCAGATGTTCTTCGATAGCGCCAAGCTGCTCCGGAGCGCAGCTTTCGTCCACGTATGCGTCGAGTTGTTCGCGCAACTGTTCGCAGTTCATCGAGAGGCACCCTCCATTCCGCCCGAGAGCAAGGTGCGCATGGCCTTTCGCGCGCGCGACAGGCGCGACATGACGGTGCCCATGGGAATCGTGAGCGTCTGAGAGATTTCCTGGTAGCTCATCTCTTCCAGATCGCACAGCAGGATGATTTCACGAAAATTCACCGGCAGCTCCGCCAGGGCATTCTGGATCTGGTTTTGCTCGTTGCGTGCCAACAGAATCGATTCTGGAGTCACATCCGTCGCAGGCTCCGCAGGCGCGTCGTCTGCATCCATGGAAATCGTGGACGCCAGCCCGGTGCGCGATGTGAGGAACGTGTTGCGCAGAATCCGGTAGATCCAGGCGCGGAAATTTGTTCCCTGGTGAAAGGAAGAAAAGCCCTTGAGAGCTTTCATGTACGTCTCCTGCACCAGGTCTTCGGCCGCTGTCCGGTCCTGCGTGAGCCAGCAGGCAAAGTTGAAGAGCCTGGCAAAATGGGGCATGGCCAGGTCTTCAAAGGTTCCGAAATCGCCAGAAGGTTCGGGCACGGCACCGACAGTGTATCTCAGACCGGCAGGCATCGATCCGCGGTTGATTGAGACGCATTTCGACAGGGATTTCCCGAAAGAGACCCCTCCTGCCTTAAGCCGAACAAGGACCCTGGGCCGAGGGCGGTTGAGCGGGATCAATAACGGCAATGGAATGAGATTCTCGAATGGCCTCTCCATGCACTCCATAGAACCGGAGCAGGCACAGATTATTCCAGCCGAATCGAATTATTTTAATTGGGACCTGCGCCGTCGCGAGAAGAACCCTGCGCTATAGCGAAACCAGAGTAGCTGTACCCAGGAAGCACGATGCCAAGTGGCTTTTTCCTTAAAAAGCCACCTCGCGTACTCTCGGCAGGGGCACGTTTACTCTGGTTTCGCTCTAATGCGGCGCGACCAACTGGTGGGCGATGGCGAACAGAGCCAGTTCGAGCCGCGTGGAGACCCCGGTCTTGTCAAAAATGTTGGACAGGTGGCGCTTCACCGTTTCTTCACTCAGCGAAAACTGCTTGGCGATGTCGCGGTTGCTGCAGCCTTCCACGATTGCGCCCACAACTTCCAGTTCGCGCGGGGTAAGGCCGTATGTCTTGTGCTGGGGCACCGCAGCCTGCTGCATCAGGTCATGCAGCGCGGAGACAAGGTTGATGACCCGCTTGCCGCCGATCCAGTAGTCCCCGCTGATGACCGTGCGGATGGCGGTTTGCAGATGGCCGGCCAGCGCGTCTTTGAGCACGATGCCGCGGGCGCCGATGTGCAGGGCTTCAATAATCTGCTGCGTGGTGATGGTGGATGTGAGCAGAAGAATCTTGACGGTAGGCGTGCCCGCCATGATGGCGCGCATGGCCTCTATACCGGGCAGACGCGGCATCTGCACGTCGAGGAGAAGGATGTCGGGCTCGAGATCGAGCGTCTGGGTGATAGCTTCGTCGCCGTCGGAGGCATCGCCTACTACCTCAAAGCCGTCCCTCTCAGTGAGCATATTGCGCACACCGATGCGGACCACAGGATGGTCATCTGCGAGCACGATACGGATGGGTCGGTCCAATTGAGTAGTCACCTTTTGAAAATTGGGGCTGGGCTAAGTCGCAAACTCAACCTCCAGCATACGCTGAAGGTGGAGGGTGGCGGCGCGTAAATCTTTTAGCAGTGCGGCGCTGTTATCCAAATGGTTACCGGTTTGCGGTGCTCCTGACGACCCGGCGCTGGACTCCAGAATGGCGCCGAGGCGCGCCAGTTGCTGGGCTCCGGCCATGGCGCAGCCGCCCTTGATGGCGTGGCCGATGCGGCGGATTTCAGCGAGGTCCTGCTTGGAGAAGGCGACTTGAAGCGCCTTGATTTTCTTGCCCAGGTCGGCGATGACCGCGGCGTAAATCTCGCGCACGGCCGGCTCGGGCATAATGGCTCGGAGCTGGGCGAGGATCTCTGCATTGATCACCGGTTCATCGGCTGCGACGCTGGGTGCGGAGGCGGGGTTGGTTTGCGCGGCGTGCTCTTCAAGCAGCCTGGTCAGGGCGTCGGCGCCGAAAGGCTTGAGCAGGAATCCATCGCTGGCGGCGACCACGTCTTCGGGCGCATGGCTGCCGCTGATGGCGTAAACGGTGGCGCGGGTGCGGGCGCGGAGTTCGGCGATTAGCTCAGTCCCGCTGAGCCCTGGCATCTGCGCGTCCATGAGAATCACTTCCGGCTTGCATCCGCCCGCCGCAAGCAGGCTGAGCGCCGCGGCGCCGCTGGACGCAGTGTGGACGGAGTAGCCGCTCATGGTGAGCACTGTCGCCATCACCTCGCGGCTCACCAGGTCGTCGTCGATAAGAAGTACCGTGGGCAGTTCCCGCCTGGAGTCGAAGTCCAGCATGCGTCTAGTGTGCCACCAGCATGGAACGAAAAGGTTGAAATTGTGCGGATGAACCTGATTGGGTATGACCCGCAGGGGTGTCGTCTGCTTCAGTAGGAAATGACCAGGACCTGGAAGCTTCCGCTCGCTGGCGCGGGCTTGAGGGAGCCGATTTTTCCCGGCTTCGAAAGGTCCACTCCCATCAGATCGGTGACCAGGAAGACCTGGCCGGTGGAGGGATCGACGGCCAGCGTGCGGGCGCGCTGGCGCGTGGGAAGAACCTGAATGACGGCGTAGGTGTCGGTTACGTCCTGATGAATGATGGTCAGGCTTCCCTGCGCCCCGCCGTTGGCGGCGTAGACCAGGTTGCGGTCTGGATCGTAGCCGACGGCGTCCGTGCCGGGGCCGATGTTCAGCGACGTGACCACCTCACCGCTGGACGCGTTGAGCACGATCATCTTCATGTTGTTGCATGCGGCAAAGAGGCGGCCATGTTTGGCGTCGATGCCCAGGGCGCGCGGGTCAGAGCAGTCGGGGCCGAGTGCAAACAGGTTCATGCTGCTCTGCGCGGAGTTGGGCAGGCGCGACTCGTGACTCCAGTCGAAAACATGAGCTGAATCCGCAGGCTTTGTGGGATTCGATGAGTTCGCGGCGGAAGGAACGGTGGGGTGGGCTCGCAAATACGCGGCGATAGATTGTGCGTCAATGCGGGCAACCTGGTTGCGGTTGACGATGTTCACGAAAACCTGGCCGTTGCCGTCGGTCTGAGCAAAGCCGAGCCTGCCGGGCATCAGGATTTCGGCCAGCGGCTCGCGGCTCTCTGTATCGATGACCGTGATCGCCGTTTTGATTTCGCTTTCGCGCACAGGCGCTGCACTCGGAGTTTGCGCTGGACGGGCGACCGGCGTGGTGCAGATGGCGAAGAGCAGTTTGGTCTGTGGCTCGAACACGAGCGCGCGCGGGCCGGGGCCGGTGGCGATGGAGGCCAGAACCTGCAGCGAACGGCGATCAAAAACTTTAACCTGGTTATCTGCGCCGTCGCTGATGTAGCCCAGTTCGCCCGCGTCGTCGAGGGCAATGTCGCGTGCTTCACGCAGGCCGGTGATCTGGCCGGAGAGCGTACCGGTGTCGAGGTCGACCACCTGCACCTGGGTGGAGTGCGCGATGAAGAGCCGGCGGGCGGTGGGGTCCGCGGTGAGGTAGTCCCAGTTGCCCACGCCGCCGATGATCCAGGTCTTCTTGATTGCGAAGGGATGGTCGGGAAGCTGAGTTGCGCCGGGAACCTGCTGCGCATGGAGGGCCGGATAAGCAAGGAAAGCGGTGCAGGCCGTCAGGCTGAAGGCAAATAATCTATTCATCGGGCGGCTCCTGAGGAATAGATGCGGAAAAAGAGGCCAGCGTTCAGAGAATCAAGTACTCCAGGTTGGTTCAAGCGGTTGCCTCTGTTGTCCCAGGCGCCAAAAACGAGACCTGGAGCACCCGATATGTTGTCCACCTGGTGGCCTACTTTTTCACCACGCTCAGGGTGATGCTCGATGGGTATTGCGCTGAGTGGTGAACTGCGTTGTGGGCGACCACGGATTGCGTTTCGCTGACGTTGTCGCCGCCGGTGTTGAGGTTGCGATTGAAACGGGGAAAGTTGCTGCTGCTGACTTCAACGCGGATCTCATGGCCGGGGGCGAAGTAGATGCTGGTCTGCATGGGCTGGAACGCGATTCTGTAGACCTTGTCCTTTTCCATGAAGACGGGCGGTTTGTCATAACCCTCGCGATAGCGGGCGCGCTGGATGTTCTCGTCGATGTTGTAGGCGGTGCCATCAGGCAGCACGTCGATGAGCCGCACGGTGAAGTCGGTATCTTTGGCGTCGCTCGAAACATAGAGAGTGACATCGATGGGGCCGCTGGCTTCTACGCCTTCCTTGAGCGGGCCGGTGCTGTAGACGAGGACATCGTTGCGCGATTCTTCGCCGCGCTGATCGAGCGCGCCGGGCCTGAAGTCGGCGCCCATGCAGCAGAAACCGCCGCCGTGCGTGGGCACGGGATTCATGGGATCGTAGACGAAGCTGTCGGCGGCGTCCTTTGCCTGCGGCGCGGCTGCGAGAACACCGTCGCCGTTGAGCGAGTTGGCGCGGCCGGCACTGGTCAGGTAGAAGGTGACTGGCTTTGCGTCTTTTGGAGGCCAGGTGTCGGAGGCCTGCCACTTGTTGAGGCCCATGGTGTAGTACTGCACCTTGGGCGTCTTGTCGAGCAATGGGCTTGATTCGCCTTTCAAGTAGCGATCGAACCATGCGTAGGTGATCGCGTCATAGTCGAGGCGCGCGTCGCCCAGGTCGCGCTCGCCGACGATGGTGTGTTCGGCGGCGCGCTTGTAGCCGCAATGACCGGTGGGCGCGATGATGGCGTACTGCTCATTGGCGACCGCGGGGCTGGCGGTGCTGCGCACGTAGTTGTAAGCGGCCAGGTTGGGTCCAGTGCTGACGTCGTACCAGGTCATCATCCACAGGCCGGGAATGTCGATCTTCATGCTGTCGTTCCACAGGCCGCCTTTGTACCAGGAGGGATCGTTGGGTGTGCGCAGAATCATGCCGGGCTGGCCGGAGGGCGTTGTGTCGGCAAAGATGCCGTGCGACGCGCCGACGGAGACGAGGATGTCTTTCTCGGGCAGATGCGCGAGCGCCTTGCTCCAGTCGACAGGGGGCGAGTGCGAAGAGAGGTCGTAGGACTTTGCCGCGGTGATAAGCGCCTGCTGCGATGTGCCTGGAGGGAAGTTGGGCTTGGCGTCGTTGGTCTGCAGGCCGGAGCCATAGAGCCATGTGGTGAAGAGCATTTGCACAGCGCCGCCGCGGAACCAGTTGCCCTGCTCGTAGTAGGGACCGACGCGGCCCACGCCGGCGCCGAAGCTCTCAGGGATAAATGCTGCCAGCGCCCTGTTGCCGCGCGAGGCGACGGCGAGCTGCCACTCGGCGGTGGAAGAACAGCCGATGAGTCCGACCTTGCCGGCGGACCAGGGAAGGCCGCCCATCCAGTCGAGTTCGTCGTCGGAGTCGGTGAGCGGAGTGCCGAGAATGTCGTAATCGCCCTCGGAAAAATAGCGGCCGCGCTCGTTCATCTCAACGTAGGCGTAGCCGCGCTTGACGGCGTCGAGAGCGGCGGACATATCGCGCGGCGCGCCCAACTCCACATCCCAGTAATTGAAGTTGTACGGGGTGCGGGAAAAGATGATTGGATATTTTTTTGTCTCGTCTTTGGGGCGGTAGATATCGGCCTGCATGCGCTTGCCGTCACGCATGGGAACCATCACTTTGCGGTCGATGATGGCGACGGACTCCAGCTCTTTTTCAATGGCGTTGCGCTTGTCGATCAACGCGGCGTCTGGACGGGCCTGCGCGTGAGCTTGCGGGGCAAGGACGGCGATGGATAGAGCTGCAAAGCAACAGAGATGGAGAACGCGGCGCATTTCGGCCTCTCTTTTCAGGGGAATTCTGGGGCGTGCCAATGCTGTGCAGAAACTATAACTCACGCACCTGCGGTGCGGCAGACGCCACCTGCGGTGGGACAGAAGCTCGCGGCAGGCTCGCACGGGCGTACTGCTTTCCCCGGTCACCCAGGTGCGAGGGACCAGGGGCGCCCGGCATGAAGGGGCGCCAAGCGATCTTGATGATAGACAGAGTGACATTGCTGGCTCCGAGCCAAGCGAGTCGCGCGTGGGCAATATTGAGCATTGGTCCGCGAATCCCGCGCCTATACTTTTGCGATGGCCAGGTTCGGAAGACAAGTAAAAGAGCTCTTGAAGATTGCAGGGCCGGGAATTATTACCGGCGCGGCGGACGACGATCCCTCTGGCATTGCGACCTATACGCAGACCGGTGCGCAGTTTGGCTACGGGCAGCTGTGGACGGCGCTGCTGGTGTTGCCGATGCTGATTGCCGTGCAGGAGGCATGTGCGCGCATTGGCGCGGTGACTGGAAAAGGCATTGCCGCGGTGGTGAAGGAGCGGTATAGCAAGAAGGTGTTGTATTCCGTGCTGGTGCTGATTCTTGTGGCCAACACCATCAACCTGGGCGCCGACCTGGGCGCGATGGGCGCGGCCGCGCAGCTGATTGTGCCGGTGAACTTCACGGTGCTGGTGCTGTTTTTTACCGCGGCGATTTTGGTCCTGGAGATCTTCACCACTTACAGGACCTACGCGAGGATTCTCAAGTGGCTCTGCGTCACGCTCTTCTCGTATGTGATTACCGTGTTTCTTGTGAAGGAGCCGTGGGGGACTATTTTGCGCGCCACGTTCGTTCCGCACATCGAATTCACCGCCGCGTTTTTCTTCATCATTACCGGCGTGATCGGGACGACGATTTCGCCGTACATGTTTTTCTGGGAGGCCTCTGAAGAAGTGGAAGAGGAGCGCAGCAGGCACATGATTCACAACGGAAAGCCGGCGATTACGGGGCCGTTCATGAAGCGGTTGAGACTGGATAACTTCCTGGGCATGCTGTCGTCGCAGATTGCGGCGTGGTGCGTGATTGTCGTTGGGGCGACGGTGCTGCATGCGAATGGAGTGACGCATATCGAGAATGCGGCGCAGGCTGCAAAGGCGCTGGAACCGCTGGTGCACAGCTTTCCTCATGCGGGCTTTCTGGCGGAGTTGATTTTTGCCGTTGGCATCATTGGGCTGGGATTTCTTGCGGTTCCGGTCTTTTCAGGCTCGGCATCGTACGCGCTTTCTGAGGCGCTCAGCTGGAATGCGGGACTGAATCTGAAATTGAAGCGGGCGCATGGGTTTTACGGGGTGATTACGATTGCCACGCTGATTGGCCTGATGATCAACTTCGTCGGCATCAATCCCATGCAGGCGCTGGTGGTGACGGCAGTGATCAACGGTGTGGTCGCGGTGCCGCTGATTTTTCTGATTGCGCGAATTGCGCGCAACAAGGAGATCATGGGCGAACATCGCAGCGGGACGCTCTCCAATGTGCTGGTGTGGGCGACATTTGTGTTCATGGGCGCAGCGGCGGTGGCGATGTTTGCGACAATGAAGCTGTAAGCACCTTGCGGTGCGGCAGACGCTCGCGGGAGGCTCGCAGGGCTTTTTCTGCATCCCGCCCATGCAATAAGGAAAATCGCATGGACGGGGCGCCCGGCGAAGAGGTAATTCAGATGGCAATTGAATTGGAGCCAAAGGGGCTGGACGCGAGGATCCGCCCAGGTTTATAGCATGTTCGGAATTGGTGTAGACCGAAAGCACACACTCAAGTGACTTTTTCCTCAAGAAAAAGCCACCTTTCACGGTACTGAAAAAGTCTATATGTATTCCGAAAATGCTCTAAGTTGGGGCTCATTGTGTTTCTCGTAATCCTGGCGGTGTGCGTGTTTCTGCTCGGACAGAGCATGGTTGCGCATCGCTTCTTCAGGGGCGGGCGCATCGATCGGCCTGTGACGCTGAGGCCTTAGCGCTGCGCGCTATTCGTTGGCGGTGGAGGCTACTTCGTGCAGCCAGCCCGGAGCCTTTAACAACTCGCGCGGCCGCGAGCCATCGGCGGGGCCGACTAATCCGTCGCGCTCCATTAAATCGATGAGATGCGCGGCGCGGCCGTAGCCTACGCGCAGGCGGCGCTGCAGGAGCGACGTGCTGGCTTTGCCGAATTCGAAGACCAGCCGCACTGCGTCGTCGAACATCGGATCGTTCTCGTCGGGATCGGCGTTGGAGCCGTCGGGAGAGACGCGCTCGTCCTTGGGCGATTCAAGGAAGCCCTGCACATATTCGGCCTGGCCCTGGTCTTTCCAGAAGGCGACTACGGCGGCGGTTTCCTTTTCGCTGACGTAGGGTGCGTGCAGGCGCATGAGGCGGCTGGTTCCGGGCGGCAGGAAGAGCATGTCGCCGCGGCCGAGCAGAGCTTCAGCGCCGTTGGTGTCGAGGATGGTGCGCGAGTCGACCTTGGTCGCGAGACGAAAGCTGATGCGCGTCGGCACATTGGCCTTGATCAGGCCAGTGATCACGTCGACCGAGGGGCGCTGTGTGGCGAGGATAAGATGAATGCCGACGGCGCGGGCCATCTGCGCAAGACGAGTGATGGATTCCTCAACATTAGCGCGGTCGAGCATCATTAGGTCGGCTAGCTCGTCGATGATGATGACGATGTAGGGAAGCGGTTCATTGTCGTCGGTGTCATCGAAGAGCGAAGGCATGCCGCCCTCGAAGAGCTTGTTGTACTGGTCGATGTTGCGCACGCTGCGGCTGGCGAGCAGCTTGAGGCGGCGTTCCATTTCGCGGACAGCGTTGCGCAGGGCGTTCGCGGCCAGCTTGGGTTCGGTGATGATGGGCGTGAAGAGATGCGGCACACCTTCATACATGCCGAGTTCAACGCGTTTGGGATCGACGAGGATGAGGCGCACCTGCGAAGGCGTGGTGCGGAACAGCAGGCTCATGATCATCGCGTTGATGGCCACCGATTTTCCCGATCCTGTGGAGCCGGCGATGAGCACATGGGGCATCGAGGCGAGGTCGGCAGTGACGATGCGGCCGTTGATGTCCTTGCCCATGGCAATGGTGAGGCGCGCCTTGGATTTGGCGAAGGTCTCGCTCTCCAGCACGTCGCGCAGGTGGATGGTTTCGCGCTCGTGATTGGGCACCTGGATACCGACGGTGGATTGACCGGCCATGCGTTCGATGAGGATGGACTCGGCGCGCATGGCGAGGCAGAGGTCATCTGCCAGGCCGGTGACGCGGGAGTATTTGACGCCGGCTTCGGGCTTGAATTCGTAGGTGGTCACCATGGGGCCGGGATTGATGCGCACCACCTGACCGCGCACGTCGAACTCGGCGCATTTTTCCACCAGGACTTTGGCCTCTTCGCGCAGGTCGTCTTCGCGGACAATCTGCGGGCCTTCGCCGGTGTGGAGCAGGGTGCTGGGCGGGAGCTTGAATCCGCTGACATGCTTGGGCGCGACGGTCGCGGTACGCACATCGGCGTCGGCGCGGTGATGGATCGCGATCCCCTCAGGCGCAGCGGCCGGCGCGGGGGCAGGGGTTGGATCCCAAGCTTCGGCGAGAGGGCGCAAGGGCGCAGTTCGCGGAGTCTCATGGATTGGGGGAGCAATTGGCGTGGGCGTCGCCCACGAATCGAAATCAAGATCTCTTGATGCGGCCGGGGCGGGCTTTGCAACGAGTGGTGCTGATTCCCTGGTCCCCAGGTACGAGGGACCGGGGTCACCCGCATTTGTGCCCGTGGCTGGCCGTTCCCAGATGCTGGGGCGCGGCTGTGCAGGGAACTGGCCATCCGCTGCGACGCGCTGGTACGCGGGAACTTCGTCGATGGGATCGGCTTGCGGCTCGGGCTTGCGGCGGAAGAACCTGGCGAAGAATCCGGGGCGGTATTCAGCTTCGGCTTCCATCGATTCGGGATCATCGGCATGGAGGGCGTCCTGCTCGGCAAGCAGGTCGGCTTTACGCTCGGCGCGCTCCTCGCGCCAGTTGCGCCAGCGGTCGTAAAGGGACTGGCCATGGATCCAGCGGTCCTGAATACCTTCGGCGAGTGCCCAGAAGCTGACGGCCGAGGCAAAGTAGAGACCGGCAGCGGCCAGCACGATGGAGACGAGCCACGCGCCCTGGATGTTGAGGTAGGTGACGAGCAGGCCGGCCATCACGCGGCCAATGACGCCTTCAACGGGGATGGCATGCAGCCAGCGCCAATGCCAGGGAATGAGCCCCAGCATCGCGGGAAAAAAGACGAGTGTAAGAACGGTGCCGGCCCAGCGCAGCCAGGCGGAGCCACCGGGACGGGAGTGCATCCAGGTCCAGCCGAGGCCGCCGAGCCAGAGAGGCAGCAAAAATGCCGTGATGCCGATGGACTGCAGCAGGATATCGCTCAGGTAGGCGCCAAAAAGGCCGACCCAGTTGCGCACGGCGTGGGGCAGGCCGGGATCGGTGGCGGTGTTGAGCGACGGGTCGGCGGCGTGCCAGGTAGCGAGCGCGAGAAGGCCGAGGAGCGAGACCAGCAACAGCACAAGCCCCAGAAATACGTTGAGGGGGCGGCTTCGCGTGGGCGAGAGAACAATGCGAATTGGCTTCATGGCAGGGGCGCTCCCGTTCCTTGGCTCCTCGGGTACCTGCCGCGAGCGAGCCAATGGAGCGGACAAAGAGTCCCAGAGCAGCCTTTATTATCCGGGGCCGGGAGGGGGTTGCAGGGGGGTAAAACAGGAGGGGGAACCTTGGTGTGGACCCCCTCACAGTGAACAGGGAACAGTGGGCAGTACACCGTGGAAACTGTACGGCGAACAGAGTGGAGCCGCAACAGCGCATTTTCAGCCTGATTTGTGCCGAAAGAACCACACCTGGAGTTCGAAGCCCGTTAATGACCACTGCCCACTGTTCCCTGTCCACTGTTCCCTGTTCACTGTCCACTGCCTCTAGGAAGTGTAGTTGCGCCCGAGCCCCAGCGCGGCCAGGCCTTTGCGGTAGGTGACAGAGCTGCGATCGGCTGGGAAGTGGGCTTCGGCGTGGAGGTCGAGCGGAAGATCTTCAGGGAACTGCGACTCGACGATCTCTATGTCCTCGGCAAAGACCTGGTAGTTGAAGTCGAGGGTGTGTTCGATGGGCGCGTCCTTGTCGAAGTTGCGGCAGATGGGGACAAACAGGCGCGTCTTGCGCGCGGAGACCGGCGAAGCCGCGTTGAGAATGTGAAGCAGGCCTCCGCCGGGGAACGTGACCGTGAGCTTCGCGGTGAAAGGCAGAAATACTTCAAAGCGCCTGTGCCATTGAAATCCTGGAGGGTTGAGGTGTTTGTAACCGTGAGCATAGTTGCTTACCGTGCTGATGTAGTCGGCGACGAAGCCGCCGGCGGTTTTGGTGACTTTGTAATCGGGAACGACGGGATTGTCGGGTTCGCCAAAGCTCTGCTTGTGAACGAAGGCGAAGTGACTGACGTCGAGAAATCCCTCCACCTGGCGGCCTGCCGCGGCTTCAATCATCACACTCTCGGGCAGTACCTGCAGGTAGTCGGATTCTTCAAACTCTTTCATCTCCGGCAGTGGCAGTGGGCCAGTGTCGACGAGGCGAACCCACACCAGGCCGTAGCGTTCCTGGGCCTGGTAGATGTCGAGGTGCAGGCGGGGCGAAATGGCGCCACCAGGATGCGCGGGGATGCAGGTGCAGCGGCCTTCGGGGTTGTAGCGCAGGCCGTGGTATTTGCAGATGATCTCGTCGCCTTCCACATGGCCCATGCTGAGAGGCACACCACGGTGGTAGCAAATGTCGCGCGCGGCCACCACGGAGCCATCAGAGATGCGGTAGAGAACTATGCGCTCGTCGAGCAGGCGCGCGGCGTAGGGCGTCGTTGTGACCTCGCGCGAAAAGGCTACCGGATACCAGATGGGCGCAAGGGCGCGCCAGTCCTGCTCAGTGAACGTGCAGCCGCGCGGGAGGGCGTGCGGCGGGGAGGTATCTTGAGCTGCGAGATTCGAGGCGGGAATGAAAGAGGCTTCGTGCGCCATGTTCGATTATGAGCCCAGGCGCAATGAGGAAGCAATCGAGGAGCGTCCTGAAGAACAGAAGCAGGTCCTTCGCTTTGCTCAGGATGACGGTCTAGTCGGCTTCGATATAGCTGCCGACGATCAGGGCGGTCTCTTCAAGGAAAGCGCGATCCTCCTGCGTGAAAGCGGCGGGATCGTGGCTGTCGATGTCGATTTCGCCCACGACTCTTCCATGGGCATAGATGGGGACGACAATCTCCGAGCGGGTCTCGATGGAACAGGAAAGATAGCGCGGATCGGAGGCGACGTCGTCCACAATCACCGTCTGGCCGGAAGCGACGGCCGCGCCGCAGATGCCCTGCGTAACGGGAATACGCACGTGCGGCGTGGGCGCGCCGACAAATGGGCCGAGCACGAGCATGGCTGGGTCGGAGGGGTCGAGCATGTAGAAGCCGGTCCAACTGAAGTGCGGCAGGCTCCGCGCAGCGGCTTGAACGATTCCGGTCTGCAACTCCTCAACAGAGCGAGAGGCTGCGGCCAATGCGCGGAATTGGTCGAGAAGAGCTTGCCTGTGGGGTGAATGCTGCGCGTCGGGCATAGTTTCCTGTATGAGCGTCTCCCGTATGAAGCGGAGAGGCTGGAACTGTCATTATTTTAATTTGATGGCCCGGTGAGGACGACAGCTTGGAAGGGACGACAAAAGAGATCGCCAGCGGCACTCATGACCGCTATAGTGTTTCGATAGCCAAACAGGCAGGTGAAATTCCGCATCAGCTACGCGCTCCGGTGAACTTCCCTTGCATGACCGGACTCGCGCAGCAGGAATGAGCAAGACGATGAATATTCCCCTTACGCCGCTCAGGTGTTTGCGCCGCGCTGAAGAGCAGTTTGCGGACTCAACCGCGGTGGTGTGTGATGACCTGCGGTTCACTTATGCGGAGTTTGCTCAGCGGGCCGGGCGGCTGGGCGGAGGGCTGCGCGGGTTGGGCGTCGAGGCCGGCGATCGCGTTGCCTTTCTCAGCACAAACTGTCACCGTTTGCTCGAGGCCTACTATGGCGTGCTCGAAGCCGGTGCGGTGCTGCTGCCGTTGAATATCCGGCTGGCTGCGCCGGAGCTTGCGTACATTCTGAACGACTCGGCTGCAAAAGTGCTGTTCTTTGAAAAGCAGTTTTTGCCATTGGTCGAACTTTTTCAGCAGGCGACCGGTGCGATCGAGGCATTCATCCTGCTGGATGCTGAACCGCAGACCGATTGGGTGTCGCCGAACAATTACGAAGCTCTGCTTGCGGGCGCGGAAGTTTATCAGCGCGACGTGATGGACGTGGATGAAGATTCGATGGCCGAACTGTTTTACACCAGCGGAACTTCAGCCAATCCCAAGGGCGTGATGCTGACGCATCGCAACATCTACCTGCACGCGTTGAATACCGGCCTGGCGCTCGAACTCGCCGGCGACTCGGTGGATCTGCACACCATTCCGCTGTTTCACGCCAATGGCTGGGGTAAAGCGCACTCGGTAACGCTGCTTGGCGGCACGCATGTGATGATCCACCAGTTCAATCCGGCGGAGGTATTCCGGCTGATTGAGCGGGAGGGGGTGCAGTCCTGTTGCCTGGTGCCCACCATGGCGACGGCGCTGGTGAATTCACCTGAGCGAACCAGCTTCGATTTGAGCAGTCTGCGCAGGATCACGATTGGCGGCGCGGCTTCATCGCCCACGCTGGTGCGCGAAGTGGAAGAGAAGCTCGGGTGCACGTGCATTTCCGGTTACGGATTGACGGAGACTTCGCCGGTACTGACGTTTTCGTCCATCAAGAAAGGAATCGAGTCCACTGACAGCGAGCGGCAGGCGCGGCAGTCGATGGCGGGGTGCGCAATTCCCGGCGCCGAGGTGCGCGTGGTGGACGCGGAGGGAAATGACGTGCCGGCAGATGGGCAGACAGTCGGTTTGGTGGTGGCGCGGGGCGACGGCCTCATGGATGGATACTGGGGCCAGCCGGAGGAGACGGAGCATGTCTTCCGCGGCGGGTGGTTTCATACCGGCGATCTGGCTACGATGGACCCGGAGCGTTACATCGTGATCGTCGACCGCGAAAAGGACATTATTGTGAGCGGCGGGGAAAACATCTCGTCGCTGGAACTTGAGAAGACGCTGGTGACCCACCCCTGCGTGTATGAGGCCGCGGTGATTGCGGTGCCGCATGAGAAGTGGGGTGAGGTTCCGAAGGCTTGCGTGGTGCGCAAGCCGGGGACGATGGTGACGGAGAGCGAACTGCTGCAGCTGTGCCGTTCGTGCCTGGCGCGTTATAAATGCCCGCACTCGGTGGAGTTTCTAGAGGTGTTGCCGAAAACGGGGACGGGGAAGATTTTGAAGAGGGAGCTGAGGAAAGACAGCCGCTACAGCAAATCCTGAGACGCTGTAACCCGAAGCCACAATACTGAAGTTGACGCGACCATCAGGGAGAGGCAACCTTGCACAACGCTCCAAAGGACACACCTTCTCAGGATTTGCTGCCGGCTCTCAATACCAAGCTCAAAGGCTATAGCATTTCGGAATTGGTGTAGACCGAAAGCACGCACTCAAGTGACTTTTTCCTCAAGAAAAAGCCACCTTTCACGGTACTGAAAAAGTCTATATGTATTCCAAAAATGCTCTAGCTGCCAAGAAACTTCGAGCCCCAAATCAGCAGCACGATCCCCAGCACAATCCGATAAATAGCGAAGACAGTAAACCCGCGCCTGCGCACCCAGTGCAGGAACCACTCCACCACGCCGAGGGCGACGATGAATGAGACCACCAGGCCGATTGCGAGGACCATCCAGCGTTCTCCGCTCATCACGACATGGGCAGCGGTTCCGCCGGCGAGGGCGGCCTTGCTGGGGTGAACTTCCTTGATGAAGTCCCATGCCGTTGCGGCGATCATGGTGGGGATCGAGAGCAGAAAGCTGAATTCAAGAGCTGCGGGGCGATCCAGGCCGGCCAACTGGCCGCTGGCGATGGTGGACATGGAGCGCGAGGTGCCGGGAAAAATGGCCGAAAGGGTCTGGCACAGGCCGATCCAGACTGCCTGGCCGAGGCCCATCTGCTCCACATGCAGTGTGGTTGAGTCATAGCGCATGGACCAGATATCGACGGCCCACATGACGATGCCGCCCAGCAGCAGCGCGAGGGCCATGACCCAGATGCTTTGGAGGTTTTTCTCACTCCACTTGTGCAGCAGCAGCGCCGGGGCCGAGGTCACGGCGAAAGCGATGAGCGTGAGCGAGATGGGGTGGGTGAGCCAGGTGCGGTCGCCGTTCTCGCCTTTGGGGAAGGTGCGGATAAAGCCGACGATGCGGCTGAGGAACAAAAGACAGAGAGCCACGATGGCGCCCAACTGAATGACGACCGTGTACATCTTCCAGTAGGCGTCGTCGAGCGGGATGTGCATGAGCGCTTCAGCGATGCGGAGGTGAGCAGTAGAGCTGACGGGCAGGAATTCGGTGAGGCCTTCAACAATGCCAAGCAGGACGGACTGAAGGTAGGGATTCAAAATTGCTCCGGAATGAAATGTAAGTGATTCAGCTGGAAGGCAAAAAGGAATGAATGAGTGCCCTGAATCCGAGGCCGGTTCTAGTCCTGGTCAATGCCGTAGACGGGAACGCCCTCATCCAATTTGTACACCAGGGTTCCGGCGCGCCAGGTGTAGTCAGACTGAGGAAACTTGTCCTTTAGATGAGCGGCCAACTCCTTGGCGTGGGCGTGCGCTTCGTCTGCTTTTTTGTCGCTGCCGTCGGCGGCAAACATGTCGTGGAGCACGGCCATGCGGTAGGTGGCCAGGTAAAGCGCCTGCGCGGTGCGGGGGCCATCAGGGAATTCAGAAGCGTATTTTTCGTAGTATTCGGCCTCTTTTTCCGGGCATTTAGGCGAGCCCTGCCAATCGCCGCACAGCTTGTTGTCAATGAGTTCAAAAGCAGCGAAGGCGGCCCACTTGGTGTTTGGATAAAACTTGATCACCTTGTGTAACTCGTCCTCATCCATCTGGTCGCGCAGGTAGGCATCTTTTTCGTGGGCGGAGGGGCGGGAAGCGGCGTCGGCCTTCTGGATCTGCCATAGGTCGTCGGCGGCGCGCCAGGCGGCTTCGGCGGCGAGCGGCGAATTCGGGAACATTTCAACCAGGCGGCGGTAGAGCAGGCGGGCGCTGCGGGCGGCGTTGGCGGGACCACGCGGATCCGAGGCCAGCGACTCCTGGTTGGCGGCTTCGCCCATCAGAATCTGGTCGCCATTGGGGGTGTTTTCGACGACCACGCCTTTTGACTGCATCCAGCCGGAGATGGGCGGCGGGGTGTCGTCATGGCCGAAGATCGGCGCATCTTTCTGATTCTCTTCCTGGATATCGGTGTTCGCGTAGACACGGATCCAGGGGCCGTTCTTCTCCGCGACTACCATCTCGCGGCCAATCTGCACGCGGTCAACCTTCTGAGAAGTGGGGTCCGGCGCGACGTAGAGCGGGGTGATGCGCAGGGCCGTGGCACGGGGGCCGGCCATCGGCTTTTCGAGCTTGGGCTGCTTCTTCTGTGCGGCGGCAGGGATGATGGCGCAGAGAAGAGTCAGTGTCAGGGCGTTGGCTGCGATGAGGGCGCGGGAATGGGTCACGCAAAAGATCATAATCGAATAGACGCTTCAATTGAGCTTTGCGCAAACACGAATCATGTCAGTCTTCGTCAATCCTCGTCCCATTCGGCCAGCTAAGTTTGCACTCCCGGCAGTACCACCTGGGGCCTCCTGCTGAAGGAAGACAGCAGCCTCCCTGAACGAAATCTACAGCTCCTCGACGCTTTGCCTCCATTGTCTCTTCAGAGAGCAATCCATACACAATGTCTGCAATGGCCAGCGATCCGCACTCCGGGCAGCGGTTTTGCTCCCCTTTCGCTCCACCCTGTCTTTTCTTCGATTGGCGGTTGCTCTTCTTCCAGCTTTCCCATAGCCTGTCTCGGTCCCGCTGCTCACGATATGGGAAGAAGTCGGCCCAACTCATCGGCGGTGACTCCAGCCAGTCGATCAGGTCCTTCATAAATCGCCGACTGTGCAGTACGTCGTCGAGAGCTTGAGCCTGATCCTTCGTGAGGGGGTCCGACAGCAGCGTCCGAAGTTGCTCCAATTTGGGCATCAACCAATGGTCGGTGCTAAACATAGTATCGGTCCGATTTACGGAACGCCGAAAATGTTCCAGCGCACAATCCGTCGAGATTCGGAGTGATGGATTTTCTGTCGAGAACCTAAGCACAATTCACCTCAATCCATAAGGTCCGGTGGAGTTTTCGGAATGGAGCTCGCGAGAAGGATGTGGAACAACTGCGATCTTGCCCTTCAACTTAGGATGTGGATCCCGCTGACTTAGGATGTGGATCCCGTGGACCAGCTTCTTATGTTTCTCATAGCGGGTCGCACGGATCAGAGTCTTTTTATTCTTGCAGTGCTCGCAGATCACCAATCCGCCAGGCACACCAATCCTGTGTACGTCTCTCTTATGTGCGTCGTAAAGAGACTTGTCAATCAGGGGTAAGCCAGCCCGGCAAAACCTGCAAGAGACCATTTGGGCTCTTGACGGCACATGCATTGAGCATGGACGGGGCCATAGAGCACTTTTGGGAACTGGCGATCTTGAGATACCTTTTCTTTTCCTGAGCGTTTCCGAGGCGGTCTCAAAGATGCCGCCTGGTCGTTTCGCCCCTGTGTCGATTAACCGGTCAAAGGATAGCTTTTCTGATGCGGACCATCCGCCACAAACTGGGCAATCTGGATTAAGGCCGTTGCAGTGACAGGTACTGGTTATCATTTCCCTCACACAGTGCGGAAAGTAACAAATTGATGCATTATGTTACTAACTCACACCTATCTATGTCAAGAGGAGTGCTAACTCACCTAACTTTCACTTAAACGTAGTTTCAGTAAGTATTTCGGCCAGCAGAGCGGGGTCAACGTTGCCTCCGCTGACGACAGCAACCGCGGTTTTGTACGCGGGCAGCTTGTCGGCGTGGAAGAGCAGGGCGGCAATGGCGACCGCGCCGCTGGGCTCGGGAACCAGGCGCGTCGCAGCCACGATGGCGCGCATGGCTGCGCGGATTTCAGCCTCTGTGACGGTAATGACCGCGTCGACGAAGGCCTGGAGGTGGGCGAAGTTGCGCGCGCCTACGGATTGGGTGCGAAGGCCGTCGGCGAGGGTGCGCGAGGTGAGTTCGGCCGGCCAGGTGACGATGTGGCCAGTGCGGAAGCTCTCCGCCGTGTCGCCCGCCAGCTCCGGCTCAACCCCGTAGACCTTGGTCTGGGGGCTCAGCTGCTTGACGGCCGCGGCGATGCCGGAAAGCAGGCCGCCGCCTGAGACGGGAGCCAGGACCAGGTCGACATTCGGTAGCGACTCAATGATTTCGAGTCCGCAGGTGCCCTGGCCGGCAATGATCTGATCGTCGTCGTAGGGTGGAATAACGACGTAGCCATGCTTGCGGACCAGCTCGTCGGACTTGGCGAGGCGCTCGCTCGAAGCCAGGCCGACGTCGACCACCTCTGCTCCAAAGGCGATGGAGGCGGCGCGCTTGATGGCCGGCGCGTTCGATGGCATGACGATCACCGCCTTTGCGCCCACTTCGCGTGCCACATAGGCCGTGGCCTGGCCGTGGTTGCCGCTGGAGTAGGTGATGACGCCGCGGGAGATTTCTTCCGGTGAGAGCTGCAGGATCTTATTGGCCGCGCCGCGGATTTTGAAGGCGCCGACGGGCTGGAGGGATTCAGCCTTGAGGTAGATTTCGCGTGGCTGGCCGTGGCCGCTCAGGCCCGGGAACGGGGCGCGAACCAGCGGGGTTTTGACGGCAATGTGCGCAATGCGAACGGCAGCGGCGCGGATATCTTCGATGGAAACCAGTGATTTTTCCATGGTTCAATTATCCGCTACCGGTCAGACCTGATCTCTGACCGCTTGAATTGGTTGGTTTGGGTTTGTGCATTCCCGCCCATGGTTGTCGCCTAGGGCAGGTACTTTGCCGGAACCGGGTCGGCGGGGACTTCAGCCTGCCAGACGATCTCGATGATGTGCCACTGCTTGCCGTCGTAGATGGCCTGGATGCTGTTGATGCCGCGGTCGGCGGGCTTGCTGTCGTCGCCGATTTTGGTTTCGTAGGTGCTCCAGAGGTGCGCGACGTGGGCCCAGGATTCGGTGCGGACGTTGAGCTGGTGTTCGTGGAACATGGCGGTACCGCGCTTGCCGACAGCGTCAATCCAGTCCTGAACGGTGAGGATGTGGGGCGTGGGGGTGCCGTCAGGGGCGATGCGGATGGGAATCAGGCGCGCGTCCGGAAGAAAGAGCGCACGGAAGCAGGTGCGGTCGCGGTTGGCCGGCCCGGTGATGGCGGAATCGACCGCCTTGATGAGTTGATCGAGGGTGGCCGTCGAGGGGCAGGCAGGGACGGCGGCCATGGGAGTGTCTGCTGTTTGTGCGTGAACGGCGGGGGCCTGGAGGACGGGCGTCAGCAGGGCAGCGGCGAGTGCGAGAAAAATCAGGTGCGAGCGCATGCGGGAATTGTACAGAAGCGGAGACCGAGGAGCTAAGGGAAGATTTGGGGGCTGAAGTTTGCTTCAAGGTAGACTGAATCTGGGACCACTACGATGGATAAACCTTAATCGTCGCGACCGCTTATGGCGGAGGAACTCGATTTGCTTCGCTGGGTGCTTGAACACGGTTCGGACGATCTTCGAAGCTTTCTGCCCCAGATCGAGGGAGTCCGCGGCGCGCGGAGTTGTAAGTGCGGATGCCCTTCGATCTGGCTTGTTGTCGATGAGAGTGCCCCGCTCGGTTTGGATCGTGGCGGAAGGGTCGTTGGCGACTTCGGAGGGAAAACCGCGCGAGAAGAACTCGTCGGAGTTCTTCTCTTCCAACGGGCAGGCAGGCTCGAGGGACTTGAGGTTTATTCCATGGATGGTCAAATCAAGGACGAGTCTGGAAAATTTGGGCTCCCCACCATCGCTAGCATGAATCTTCTGGTATGGGAGCCTGTACCGGGTCACCCGAGTTTGAAGGTGCCCGCTAAATCTCCAGAATGACCGGCATAATCATGGGCCGTCGTCCCGTAGTCTTCTGGATCAGGCGCTTCAGCTCGGCTCGGACTTTTTCCTTCACCATGCCGTAGTCGGATTTCTGCTCGGTGCTCAGGCTGTCGAGGGTCTTGAGCACCAGGTCCTTGGCCTGCTCGGTGATGTCCGAGCCGCCAAAGCCGCGCATGATCACTTCAGGCTGCTGCTCCACCTTGCCGGTACGCTTGTTGATGGCCAGCACCGCGAGCACAATGCCGTCTTCGGACAGAATACGGCGATCCTTGATGACCAGGTCTTCCACCACATCGATCGACGAGCCGGAGTCAATGAGAATGCGCCCCGCGGTGACTTTGTCCTTCTTGCGGGCGTCGGTCTTGTCGAGTTCGAGCACGTCGCCATCTTCGATGACGATTGCCTGTTCGACTGCGCCTGTCTCCATGGCTACGCGGGCGTGTTTCTGCAGATTGCGATAGTCGCCATGCACGGGAATGAAGTACTTGGGGCGGACCAGGTTGATGAGCAGGCGCTGTTCTTCCTGCGCGCCGTGGCCGCTGACGTGAATGAGCCCGTTGGCGCCGTCGTCGCAGATGACGATGGCGTCGCGGCGATAGAGATGGTCGATGACGCGGAAGATGCCCTTCTCGTTGCCGGGAATGATGCGCGAGCTCAGGATGACGGTGTCGCCGGAGTCGATGTGGGCGTGGCGATGGTTGTCCACCGCTGCGCGACTCAGCGCGGACATGGGCTCGCCCTGCGTGCCGCTGATCAGGATCATCAACTGCTCGGGTGCGAAGTCGCGCATCTGGCCGGGATTGATGATGAGGCCCTGCGGAATATCGATGTAGCCCAGGTCCTGCGCAATCTCGGTCGACTCCATCATGCTGCGGCCGACGACGGCAACTTTGCGGTTGTGCTTGCGCGCCAGTTCGAGTGCGATGCGGATGCGGTAGATGGACGAGGAAAAGCAGGTGAAGAAGAGCTTCTTCCTGGTCTGCGAGAAGACTTCGTCCAGCCGGGGAATGACGGCGCGTTCGCTGGGCGTGTAGCCGCTGCGCTCCACATTCGTCGAGTCCTGCAGCAGGGCGAGGACGCCGCGCTTGCCGTACTCGGCGAAGGTGTGCAGGTCGAAGGCGTGGCCGTCAATGGGCGAGAGATCGATCTTGAAGTC
>JBEKDE010000054.1:0-36066 GCA_050014515.1 Occallatibacter sp. | reverse complement strand
TGCCTTCTTCGCCGGAGCCTTCTTGGCAACTACTTTCTTCGCTGCTGCCTTCTTGGCGGGCGCCTTCTTTGCTGCTTTCTTAACTGCCAATGGTTTACCTCTTTTGGTGGGTTTGCTGGCGCTTTTTTTCACCGGGGCCTTTGCGGCCGCGGTCTTTCCGCCTGATGCGCCAGTGCTTCTTGGTTTTACGGCGGACTTCTTTGCGGCCTTCTTCGCCACAACTTTTTTCGCGGCTGCCTTTTTAACGGGAGCCTTCTTTGCGACAACCTTTTTAGGCGCGGCCTTCTTGGCTGCAACCTTCTTTTTCTTTGCGGCCTTCTTCGCCACAACTTTTTTCGCGGCCTTCTTGGCAGCTTTCTTTGCCGGGGTTTTGACTGCCGCGGTCTTGCCGCCGGAAGCACCGGTGCTTGTTGTAACCGGGCCGGGCTTCTTTGCAGCCTTCTTCTTTGCGGCCTTCTTCTTGGCCGGCTTGGCTTCAGGCACTTCGACAACCACGATTACAGCCTCTTCAACCACCGGCTCATCGTCGTCAGAAGAAGTCAGCACACTGGAGGTTTCCACTTCCTCATCTTCTTCGAAGTCCTCTTCGTGATCGGGGTCCAGCTCTGCGGGCTCCCCATCCTGGTTGCCATCACTCATCGCATACATTCTGAACACTTCTTCCATCCGATTGCCTCCAGCGGCCAGCCGCTGACATGATTTCGTTTTTTGCTGCTTCACGCCCAGGAGATACGCGATCGAGGCGCGAAAACAATTGTACTTCTAGCTTGCACGTAAATGCTAGCAAATGACAAGTATGTAATGAGGTCCCCAGCCATTTTTATTGCTTCTTCGCGGACTTCGACTTCGCATTCGCCTTCGCGGCATGCGCGCTCTTTGCACTCGAGCCACTGCTCTTCCTGGTTGCGGCGTGAGACGGCGGACCATGCGTCGAAGTCTTCGAAGAGGCCGATTCATGCGGCTTTGCGCTACTTCCGGCCGTTTTGCCGCCAGACGAAGTGTGATGATGAGTGCGCGTTGCAACGCGCGGCGCGCTTGCCGGTTCGGCCACATGAAGACGGCGGCCGGGCTCAACTTTAACGCCTTCCATTTTGTTCCAGCGGCGCAGCTCATTGAGCGAAACACCGAAGCGATCGGCAATGGTGACCAGCGTATCGCCCCTGCGCGCCGTGTACATCACCATGCGTGTTGCCGGCGTGATTGTGGGGGTCTGCGGCACCACAAGACCCTCCATGCCCGCGATGCTGTTGTTGTCGCTGAGCTGATTTGCGGCCGCCAATTCGGCAACCGAAACGCGATAAGTGTGAGCAACGGACTCCAACGTATCGTCCGGAACCACGCGATGATAACGCCATGAATTGCGCTTTCCTTCGGGGATGAGCGCAATGCGCTGTTGAAACAGGGTGGCCGTGCCCGCGGGCAAATGCAGGTCGAAGGGCGTATCCGGCGGCGTCACCATGCGCAGCAGGCTGGGATTCAGAGCAGTCAGCTCATCAATGGGCGCGTCGACGATGTCACTGACCAGGCGTAGGTCGACGGAGGAGTTGATGGTGACCGTGTCAGTAAGCACGGGAGGATCGAGCGTCACATCGTCAAAGCCGTATTGGGTGGGGTGATTGGCGATGATGATGGCCGCAAGTATCTCCGGGACGTAGTTCTTTGTCTCTCCGGGTAGGTTGTTGCGCTTGTAGAGCTCCCAGAAATCCGCGTAGCCGGTCTTTTGCACGGCACGCTGCACGTTGCCCGCGCCCCAGTCGTAGCCAGCCATGGAGAGATACCAGTCGCCCAGCTGATCGTAGATGAACTTCATGTAGCGTGCGTAGGCGCGCGTCGATTTTTCCGGATCGAAACGCTCGTCGACGTAGGCGTTGCGCGCGAGCCCGTAAGAGCCGGTGGGCATAAACTGCCACATGCCGCCGGCGTGCGACCTGGGGTTCATGGCGCGTGGGTTGAATCCCGACTCGGCGACCGCCAGGTAGATCAGATCCTGCGGCACGCCTTCTTCAGCCATGACCCGCTGAATCATGGCGCGATAGCGTCCAGCGCGCTGGAAGGAGTGGAGAAGCGTGTTGTGGCCCTTCTGCGTGTAGGCGAAAAAGTTGATGTAGGCGGCGACATAGTCATTCACCATCAACGGCAGATCGGACTTGGTTGTCGCGAGTTCGGCGCGCGCTTTCGCCACAACGTTGGGATCGACTTCAAATGTCACGTCGCTGGCCACTTCGGCGGGGGTGGGCTCCTCTTTGGGCACAAAACCATTGCCCTGCTTGAGCGCTTCCATCTCCAGGGCATTCACGCCGTCAACGATTTTGTCGAATTCCTCCTGCAACTGCTCGTTGCTCCTGATGTCGATGCCGCTCGACAGCATGAGGTCAACGGCGCGATCAAATTCGATCTTGGCCTCGGGGAGCATTCCCTTGCGATAGTCCTGCTCGCCGTTCGCATATGCCGTTTCAACCTGCTCGATGAGCACGCGCACGCGTTGCTGCATGGCCGTCAATTGCGGAGGCGGCGCGGGACTCTGAGCTTGCTGAGGCTGCTGCTGGGCGATTTGCGCATAAAGTGGTGAGGGATGGCTCCCCGCCAGCATGAATGCCAGTGCGAGCGAACCAGCCAGACGATTCCAAATTCTTCGATTGCGCATGAAAGGACGCGGCCGCATCGAGCGAGTGTCGCTCACAGAAGACGCTATCCCGATGATAAGCTATGCCATGGAGGGCATTGCATGCAGCAGCTCGCGAAGTGCCCTCTCCAACTGACCCCGCATGGACGCACGCTTCCTTCGTAACTTCGCAATCATCGCCCACATCGACCACGGCAAGTCGACGCTGAGCGACCGTCTGCTGGAATACACCGGCTCGGTCACCGGGCGCGAGATGCAGGCGCAGATTCTCGACGACATGGACCTGGAACGTGAACGCGGCATCACCATCAAGGCGCATGCCGTGCGCATGATGTACAAGGCCAACGACGGTATTACCTACCAGCTCAACCTGATCGATACGCCGGGCCACGTGGACTTCAGCTACGAAGTTTCGCGCTCGCTGGCCTCGTGCGAAGGTGCGCTGTTGGTGGTGGACGCGAGCCAGGGCGTGGAAGCGCAGACGCTGGCCAACGCGTATCTGGCCATCAATCATGGTCTTGAAATCATCCCCGTCATCAACAAGATCGATCTGCCCTCGGCGGACATTCTGCGCACCCAGGAGGCGATCGAGAAGGCTGTAGGATTGGACGCGACCGATGCGATTCCCTGCAGCGCAAAGACGGGGCAGGGCGTTGCGGAGATTCTGGAAGCGATTGTTCATCGCCTGCCTCCGCCCACAGGCGATCCTGACGCTCCGCTGCAGGCGCTCATCTTCGATTCATGGTTCGATGCGTATCGCGGAGTGATTGTGCTGGTGCGCGTGATGCAGGGGACAATGCGCAAGGGCCAGCGCATCCGCCTGATGTCGAACGGCAAGTCGTTTGAGGTTGAATCGATGGGCGTGCTGATGCCCAAGCCGGTCGAAATTGGACAGCTCACCGCGGGCGAGGTGGGTTTCTTTGCAGCCACCATCAAAAATGTGGGTGACACGAAGATCGGCGATACGGTGACTGAGGACGCGCGTCCCGCACCCGCGCAGCTGCCGGGTTTTGAAGACATCAAGCCGATGGTGTTTGCAGGTCTCTACACTGTGGACTCGCACGAACACACGCTCTTGCGCGATGCGCTGGAAAAGCTGCGGCTGAACGATTCGTCATTTTTCTTCGAGCCCGAGAGCTCGGTTGCGCTCGGCTTCGGATTTCGTTGCGGGTTCCTCGGCCTGCTGCACATGGAGATTATTCAGGAACGGCTGGAACGCGAGTACGAGCTGGACCTGATCACCACCGCGCCCGGCGTTCGCTACCACATCAAGCTCACGGACGGCAGCGTTCTGGAAGTGGACAATCCCTCGCGCTGGCCGGAGCCGACCAACATTGAAGAGATTCGCGAACCGGTCATCACGGCCAAGATCCTGACCAACGAAGAATATGTCGGCGGCATTCTCAAACTGGTGGAAGAGAAGCGCGGCAGGCAATTGAACTTTGAGTATGTGACGCCGACGCGCGTGATGCTCACCTACGAGTTGCCGCTGAACGAAATCGTTCTCGACTTCTACGATCGCCTCAAGTCCATCTCGCGCGGCTATGCTTCGCTCGATTATCAACTGGCCGGCGAGTGGGAATCGCCGATGGTGAAGATGGATATCCTTGTCTCGGGCGAACCGGTGGACGCGCTCTCAATCATTGTGCATCGCGACTTTGCCTACGAACGCGGCAAGCTGCTGGTGTCGAAGATGCGAGAGCTCATTCCGAGGCAACAGTTCGAAGTTGCCATCCAGGCCGCGATCGGCGCCAAAATCATCGCCCGCGAAACTGTGGCGGCGCTGCGCAAGAACGTTTTGGCCAAGTGCTACGGCGGAGATATTTCGCGCAAGCGCAAGTTGCTGGAGAAACAAAAAGAAGGCAAGAAGCGCATGAAGCGAATCGGCAAAGTCGATATCCCGCAGGAGGCGTTCCTGGCTGTTTTGCGTGTGGGCGAAGACCAGCAGAAATAGCTCATTCCGCTAGGTAAACTGTGGTCGGTGTCACACAATCTTTACGAGAAAATGTGGGAAAGTGCCGGAAACAGGTCAATTCGGCTTCCCTGCAGTTGCCTTGCAGGGGATCGGCTCTTTCTACAAACCGGCATTGATAAATAAGGGGTTGTAGCTTATACCAGAACTCTGCTGAGGTTGGCAAGAAGAAAAACCGGCAGGGCGGCGGAGATTTCAGGGAATCTTTCCACAATTTTTTCCACAGAAGCACTGAGGAAAATTTACGCGTCTGCGATTGCTCGCAAGACCGGCTGCTCCGAGTTGAACCAACTCCGATGCAATCCGCCAGGACCTCGTTGGGCGAGGTCCTGGCGACAGCGGAATTCTCTATCTAGTGGGCGGCCGGTTTAGCTGCCGGCGCAGATGGCTTTGAGGCAGCCGGCCTGGGAGCTGCAGGTTGCGCCGCAGGTGCGGGCACGCCTGACTTCACGTTGTAGGCTTCGACAACCGCATTGGTGATCTCGGTGGACGGCAGGGCATAGAGAACCGGGCTCTGCTGCTCGGAGATATCGAGAACCAGCGTGTAGCCCTGCTGCTGCGCGTAGGCGGACATCACCTCGTATACCTTCGTAGCCAGGGTGTTGTACATCCCCTGGATTTCCTGATTTCCGTCATTGCGAAGGTCTTCTGAAGACCGCTGCAACTGCTTCTTCTTGTCGTCAATCGTCCTGGCGCGATTGGCGCGTTCCGCATCGCTGAGGTTGGCACCCTGGGCCTGCAACTGCTTGGTCAAGTTCTCGATCTCGTCGTTGAGAGCCTTGAGCTGTGCTTCGCGCGGTGCGTACTTCTTCTCGAGGTCCGCATAGTTGCGCTGGCCCTCGTTGGTCTTGGCCACTGCGGTCTGAAAGGAGATAACGGCAATCTTCGCGGGACCGGCCGGCGCAGCGGCGGGTGCTGCAGCAGGTGCTGCGGGAACTGGTAAAGACTGTGCGGCGGCGCTCAGGCCCATGCCCGAGGCCAAGGTGAAAGCAATCAATAGCGAACGCTTCATCGGAATGGAAAACTCCTTCGAAATTCCTGTGGGCCTGGTCGCGTCTTGACGCAAAACAGTGCCTGTGCCTCCTGAGAAACCACACGGTCCTTTTCTGCCCAGCGACGAATTGCTTTCGGTGGGGGCCCCTTGGGGATGAGGATCTCCACGCAGGAGCAGGCGGAGACAAGAAAAGACCCGGACGGAGACGTCAGCGGGAACTAGTGGGAATTATAGGAGTCGCGCGAGAGCAGCGTCAAACCGCGGGACACGCGCGCAATGGACTCCTAAGAACGCAAAGGCCCCGAATGTTGGGGCCTTTGCGGTGGTCAGATGGCTCTAGTGAGCTCCACCCGGCTTGGCTGCCGGAGCTGCGGGCTTGGGCGCGGGTGCGGTGCCGGCAGGTTGCGGCGGCGGTGCGGGCACGCCAGATTTCACGTTGTAGGCGTCAATTACCGCCTTGGTGATGTCGGTCGTGGGGCTCGCGTAAAGCACCACGGGCGCCTGCTGCTGGCTTCCGCTGCCGTCCACCACCAGTGTGTAGCCCTGCTGTTGCGCGTAGCTCGACAACACGTCATAAACCTTGGATGCGACCGCGTTGTAGACCTCCTGCATCTCGCCCTGGAGATCGTTCTGCGCATCTTCCGCGAAGCGCTGTGCTTGCTTCTTCTTTTCATCGATGGTCTTGGCGCGGGCTGCGCGTTCGGCGTCGCTCAGCTTGTCGCCCTGCGCCTGCAGCTGCTTCTCCAGGCCGTCAATTTCATCGGCCATGGTCTTGAGCTGGTTGCGCTTCGGCTCATACTTTTTCTGTAAATCGGCAAAATTGCGCTGAAACTCGTTGGTCTGGCCCACTGCCGCCTGAAAGGCGATGACAGCAACTTTGGCCGGAACGGCCTGAGCCGCGGGTGCGGCCGGTGTTTGCGCAGCTGCGCCCAAGGCAAGGCCTGAGGCCAGCGTAAGTACAAATAGAATCGAACGCTTCATGTGAGTCGAAAACTCCTTCGGAATTCCTGTGTAGCCGTCCGCGTTTCAGCGCAGAGGCGAGCCTGTGCCTCCTGAGAAACCATACGGCCTTTCGATGAAAGCTCCGCGCCAGGTAGGGCAGAGACTGCAAAAGACGCGAGCGGAGACATCAGCAGGAACTCCTTGGATTATAGGAGGGCCGGGTAGCGTAGTCAAAGCGCGCGCGGATGAAATTCAGCTGATTTTGCTTGGAGTAGACAGTTTTCACCAGTATGCCTTCTCATGATGGACGCGGTGAGCCGCAGGAGGTCACGTGCGCGTCAGATGCGGCACAAAAGATGAAGGGCCGCTCAGTGCGAACGGCCCTTCTGGTCTGCGTTGGATCAGAGTGCTAGAACGTTGTGGAAACCGTGAGGCGGAAGGTCTTGCGCGGTTCGCGGAACAGGTAGCGGGCGCCGTAGCCGGTGATCGCTTCCTGGTAGGTGTAGTCGCCTGCGCCGCCCGGTGGGAACAGGTCGCGGGTGATCAGCTCAGCCGAGCAACTCTGCTTGTTCTCACCGAGAATAACCGTATTGCAATACGGCCTCTCATACAGGCGTAGCGGGTTGTACGCGTAGTAGAGGCGGAAAGGTGCGTTGATGACCGGCATAATGACGGAGAGTTCGCTGCCAAGAGACATGCGCGGAACAAAGTTGGTGCCACTGATGGGCCGGATATTCGGCTCGAAGCCAACCTGCGATCCGGGAATGCCGCCCTGGCATGCGCCGTTGTTATAGACCGGGCAGCCATAGAGAGGTGCTGTCAGTGAGGCAAAACCTTCGGGGCTCTGCTTCAACTGCCCCTTGTTCAGCGCGGTGTCGATGCCGAAGTCGTCAAAGAAGGAGATCATCACCGGACCTGCGATCGGGATCCGGTATTCCGCGTTGGTGGTCAAGCTGGTATCGCCGCCGATGGAAGCGATGCCATAGACCGGCAGAGGCACCTGGATGCACTGATTGTCTTCAGGATTGGTTGGGTCGCGTGGGACGCAGCTGCCGTCGGGATTTGTGAGCTGCACATTCACGCGATTCGGAACGTAGCCGTAGGGCGTGGCGCCGCGAATGTCGAAACCGCGCAGGTCGCCCTCACCACCGGTGTAGAAGCGATTGTTGGGCGGAGCCACATCGCCTCCGAATCCCTGAACGTAGCCAAGTTGCGCGCGAATACCCAGTACATTGCGTCCGTTGGGATTGAGATGCAGATAATGGATCGGCATGAAGCGTTTGTAAGCTACGAGCGGTGAAATGTAGCGCACGTTTCCGCCGATGCCTGCCACCTGGAAGACCGCGGTGTATTCCTTGCCGCTGCGCGGGCGCAACGGGTTGTTGATGGTGTTGTAGGAATAGCTGAACGAGGCCGAGCTGTTGACGATTCCGGCCAGCGCATTCGATCCCTGAATGCCGGAGCGGAAACTGATGGTCTGGAAGAATGTCTGCGACGCGGTGCTGAACGCAGTGATTGAAGACTTGGTGAGCGAATACGTCATGCCCACCCGCTGGAATGCGTGACGCCGGAGCGGATAGCTGATTGACCAGTTCAAGCCTGTCGAAGCCTGGTTGTAGTTCTGCGTCAGCGACTGCTGCGCTGAAGTCAGGTTGACCGACGTGCCTGTAGCCGTCTGGTAGTTCTTCGCGGCGTTAAAGTCCTGCTTGGTGTTGAATAGCTGGAAACCGATGTTGAGAGGCTTGTTGCGCAGGTAGGGCTGCGAGAAGCCAAACAGGAACTGGCGGCTTACGTTGCCCAAGTTACCCTGCAGGCTGAGCGTTTCGCCCAGGCCCAGGAAGTTATTGGTCTGGTAGTTGACTCCCAGGAAGGCGCCCGAAAGTCCGCTGATGCCGCCGTTGAGGCCGATCGAATTCTTACCCTTTTCCTTGACCTTCAGCAGCAGATCGACGGTGCCTGCCTCTGCATCCTGATGGGCCTCCGAGTCCTGGTCAACCTTGAGCGGGTCGAAGTACTCCAGTTGGTTGAGGCGCAAAAGGCTGTACTCCCACAACTGTGAGTTGTAGACCTGGCCTTCTTCGAGCATCAGCTCGCGGCGGATGACGCGGTCACGGGTGATGGTATTGCCCTGGAATTCGATCCGGGAGACGTAGAATGGCTTGCCTTCGTCGATATCAATGACCAGCGAGACGGTCTTCTTGGCCTCGTCGAAGTGCGGCGTGGGGATGGCGCCGAAGTTGATGTAGCCCAACTGTCCGTAAGCCTTCTTCAGATTTTCAAGACCTTTGCTGATCAGCGTGGCGTTGAACCAGTCGCCGTCCTTCACCGCAAACGTGGCGCGCAACGCCTTGACGTTGGTCACAGCTTTGTTGCCGGTGAAAGTGATGCTGCCCAGGCGAACGCGGTCGCCCTCTTCCACGGGCATCAGAATGTCGATGCGCTTGCCCTTGTTGGGACGGAAGGTAAACCAGTTGAGGCCGCCCTGGTCACGGATCTGCGTCTTGGGCTCTTCAATAGCTGCGTTGTAGTAGCCCTTGTCGCGATAGGCCAGGCGCACACGCTCGGTGTCTTCCTCAAGCTTTGAGGCATCGAAGGTTTGCGCAAAGAGATTTTCGAAGATGATCGAATAGGGAATGCCGATCGGCTTCAGGTTCTTCATGGCGCGGCGCAGATAGAGTGAACTGAGATGCTGATTGCCGGTGAACTTGATGTCGCCGACCTTTACGGTGGGGCCTTCCTTGATGTTGAAGTTTACCTGCACCGAAGCAGGCGGAATGGTCTTGACCTCGGTCTTGACGGTGGCAAACTGATGGCCATGCTCGGCAAGCAGTTCCTTTAGCACGGTCTCGGCGCGCTTTATCCTCGCCGGATCGTACTGGCTCTCCTGGGTGAGACCAACCTTTTCCTTCTTGAACCGGTCCAGCACATCCGATTGCGAGACTGCGTTGAGGCCCTTGTAGTTGATCTCGCGGATCGTGGGCTTTTCCCGGACAAAGACATTCAGAATGATTCCCTTTTCCGAGTCTTCACGCTCGATGCGGAGGTCGTCGAAGTATCCCGTGTTCCACAGGGAGTTGAAGTCGCGCTCAATGGAGATTGGATCGTAGACGTCGCCGGGGTGCGTGAAAAGACGCGCCAGCACTGTCTCTTTCGGGATGCGCCGGTTGCCGATGACGCGAATCTGATCGATCGTCTGCGACTGCTGAGCCAGCGCCGAGCCAGCGGCCGTTGCCAGCAGCAGCAGGATCATGATCCTGCCGGCCAGGCCAGGCCCGCGGCGTGCGGAGCGGAAAAAACGTGAAATGCAAGTCTGCCTTGTCTTCACCGGGCTGAGGCCCTGCGACGAGCAAAAGTACTGGTGCGGTCCATAGTTCGCCTTCAGGTTCGGCTTCACGGGAAGAATATCGACACCCTCACTGCTGAAAATCTGATCCTGTTTCCACGAAAGACTGATTATATTGGACCGTAGCGGCCCAACCCAAACCGGCCGGCTGCCAATCGGCGAGAAATCCCTGTCTTTCCCGGAATTTACCTGCCGCGCCCAGCCCCTGCGGGCTCGGGCTAACCCCAACTGCCGCCCCTGCGATAAACGCCTCTCGCCGGGGACCCTGGATATCGGGACACATCCCACAGTCTACCGGACGCAGCCGGGGTAGAGCCGCGAGGCCGCGCACAAAGCCCGAGGATGGGGCGTAAAATCCGCAATGTGTCCCTGTCATTGCTTGTTGCATCCCTCTTAGACGCACATAAATCGCGCAGGGCATCCGGACGTTGCCAAGGTTTTCTGGAATGAAGGAATCTATCTATGATTTTTGCCTTCCGCGATTGGACGCGTCTTCCGACGCGGAGGGTGCGGACAGCAATCCGGTGAGCCTCGGCCAGTTCCGCGGCAAGGTGCTGCTGATTGTGAATACCGCCAGCCTGTGCGGTTTTACCTCGCAGTATGCAGGACTTGAAGCCCTCTATCGCCGCTACAAGGACCGAGGGCTGGAGGTGCTGGGTTTTCCCTGCAACCAGTTTGGCAGCCAGGAACCCGGCTCGGAAGCGGAGATCGGGGCCTTCTGCGAGAAGAAATACGGTGTCACCTTCCCGCTCTTCGCCAAGATCGACGTCAATGGACCACATGCCCATCCGCTCTATCAATTTCTGAAAGAGCAGAAGCCGGGGATCTTCGGCATCCGCCGCATCAAATGGAACTTCACAAAGTTCCTGGTGAACCGGAGGGGAGATGTAGTGGCGCGCTATCGTTCTGCGGCCAAACCGGAACAGTTGGCCCCCGCGATTGAATCCCTCTTGAACACGCAATAGGGCGACCTGGTTGGGCCCTCAACGCGCTCCTTCCAGAGCTTCTCATCTTTTTCCTTCTTCTGAACCTGTGTCCTTTGTGCCTCTCTAAGGTATGCTTGCTGCATATCTGGCTTGATTGCCCGCCTCTTTCTGTATTCCGGACAGGCTTTCCCAGAAAAATGCAAGCGCCCGGGAGCACGCATGAGCCGAAAAATACCCATGTTACTGATACGTTTGGTTGTGGGTGTGTTTTTTCTCACCGAAGGTATTCTCAAGTTACTGGAGCCTCAGGAACTGGGAGTGAACTTTTTTTCGTCGATCGGTCTTCCTTTACCCCAATACCTGGGACCAGCGGTGGGCATCATCGAGATCATCGGCGGCGCGGCGATCGTGGTGAATCTCTATGCCGGAGACGCCGCATTCGTGCTGCTGTTCGTGACTCTGGCAGCGCTGATCGCCACCAAGTTGCCGATCTTGACTGGCGCACCAATCGGACCCTTTCCGGTTAAAAAAATGCCCGAATACGGATTGCCGATCTTTCTGCACGAGGCCCGTGTCGAATTGTGGATGATTGCCGGTTCGATCGCAGTGATCCTGGGCTCCGGACTGCGCTTCATGCGTCGCAAACAGTGGTGGCAATCGCCGAACGAATAATCCGGACGTGCTTTCGCGGATTCTTTCGATCAACCCATCCGGCTCAATCGAAACGATAGGCGCTGATCGCGGCGCCCATGGGCTCGTCGGCAAAGATCCGCCGGCCGGGCGCTTCTCCGCCTGCTCCTGCGGCTACCAGCAAAGGAATCAGGTGTTCCTCGCGGGGATGCGCATAGGCTGAAAACGGAGCTCTGCGCCACTCGGTCAACAGCGCGGCGCGCTCGGTGGCCGGTGACCCGACAGCGCCGGTCAGCCAAGCATCGAAGGCGCGCGCCCGTTCTGGAGTTTCCGCACGAAAGTAGCCGCGCAGGTTGTGGAAGCTCATTCCACTGGCCACAATCAAGACTCCCTGGTCGCGCAGGGGAGCCAATGCCCGGCCCGCGGCGAGATGGAGCGCGGGATCGAGGCTGGCCGCGAGCGAAAGCGTGACCACCGGAATTTCGGCCCGCGGGAAGGCCACCTTGAGCGGGACAAAGACACCGTGGTCGAAGCCGCGATTGGGGCTCAATGCAGCCGGCAGGCCTGCCTCACTCAGCAGACCCTTCACTTGCCCGGCGAGTTCGGGATCACCCGCGGCGGGCCAGGTGAGGTGATAGGTGTGCTCGGGGAAGCCGGAATAGTCGAAGATGAGCTTTGGCTCCGGCGCGGCGCTCGCCGTAAAGGCCGATTCCTCCCAGTGGCCGCTGACTACCAGGAGCGCCTTGGGCGGTTCGGGCAAGGTGGCGGCTATGCTCTCAAGAAAATGCTGGGTCTTGTGCCAGGTGTCGGCAGGCCCCCAGGTCCAATCCATGAAGAAGCAGGGCCCTCCGCCATGGGGCAGGAAGAGTGCGGGCTGGCGTTCGGGCTTTGCAGCCATTGGATTCTTTCTGGACCTTGTGAGCCGACAGAGTTTACTTGATTGAACAACGATATCTTTTGGATGCCTGCCTGCTAATCGGCGATTCATGCCTTAAGCCCTATTCGATGGGCGAGGCAAGAACATATACGTAAACCAGCATTCCTACCCCGATGAGGCCGGGAATAAGGCCGCACAAAGCCACTTGAGGGCCGGTGAGCGCTCTCAAAAAGAAGATCAGCCCGATGCCGACGCCGATGTTGATGATGCCGCCCATTTTTATGCCCTCGCGCGACTTGATGCGGCTGAGCCTGTCCTGTTCGCGAAGCAATTCGATGGTGGCCTTGGCGCTGTCGGGTGAGGCTTCGGCGATGCGGCGGATGGTTTCGGCCTTGTGGAAGGCTTCGCTCTCCTTGCGGCGCGTTTCGAGCCAGGTGGTTACGGGAAGAAAGATGCCAAAGAGCGCAACGGCTCCCACGGCGAGGAAGGCCCACAGGCCGATGCCACCAGGAATATCACCGGATGGGAAGAGCGAAACAATCAGATGCGTCATAGAATCCTCCTGATACAACTTGCCGGGGTCTCTCCCCTTGCAAACGGTGGGACCGAGGACGGCCCGACTCGGTTGCATTTTCTGCACGATTTTCTTTTTTGAAGAAATTGCAACCGGATCGAAGAATCTTCTGTCTTCAAAATGCGGAGAACTTTCAGATTGTCCAGCGCGCCACAAACCGCGAGCCAGCGAGCCGCGACAGAAGATCTCGCGGATGTCGAGCGCGTGCTCGGCGGGAATATCGGCGCGTTCGAAGGCATCGTTCGCCGCTGGCAGGGGCCGCTGGTGAACATGGCGTGGCGCTACTGCCGCGATCGCGGCCGCGCAGAAGAGTTGGCGCAGGAGGCCTTTGTGCGCGCATGGCGGGGCCTGGCGCAATGGCGTCGCGAAGGGAGCTTCTCCACATGGCTGTTTGCCCTTGCCGCGAATGTCTTCCGCTCCGATCTGAAGCGGATTCCGTCTGTTGATTTGCGGCTGGAGGATGCTCCGGTACCCGCAGGACCCCCGACCCAACACTCTGCACTGGCCGCGCAGCAAAGCTCAGAGGCAGTGAGGCGCGCGGTGCTGGCGTTGCCCGCCCGCTACCGCGAACCAGTGATTCTGTTTTATTTTCATGAGATGGACGTAGGCGCAGCCGCTCGCACACTTGGCATGCCGGAGGGAACGCTCAAGGCACGCCTCTCGCGAGCGCGGGCGCTATTGCGAAGTCGATTCCCGCAGCTTGAGAACGAGCACGCGGCGATGAAACTGACAGAATTGAATACCGGAAAGGAGGCATGACGATGAAACAGACAAGAACAAGCCCGTCCGAAACGACGAACGCCGAGATCGACCGCATTCTGGCAACCGAAGAGCCGCTGCTTCCCTCGTCCGGCTTCCTCATGTCGGTGATGGAACGCGTGCGCGAGGAGGCAGCCGCGCCGGCGCCGATTCCGTTCCCCTGGAAGCGCGCGTTGCCGGGAATGGTAGTGGTCGCGTGCATCCTGGGAGCGGGCGCGTTCGAGATTCTGCGCCGAGCTCTGCCCGTGGCCGGTGAGTTCACGCTCGCAGCACCTCAAATTTCTGCTGCCATGGAACGATCGATGGAGCAAGCCGGCTGGGTCGCGCTGGCAATGGGAGCTTCGCTGTTCTCATGGATGCTGGCGAAGCGGCTGGCGGGACGGTCGGGGCTGCTCTAGGTCCTCATTGGATGGTCCCGTACTTCTCGCCAAACGCGCGCAGCTTGGCAAGAGTAGCCGCCGCTTCGCCTGAGTCGATGGCCTCGGCTGCCTGCGCAACGCCCTCTTTCAGATCGAGCGCCAATCCCGCGGCCACCAGTGCGGCAGCCGCGTTCAGCAGCACAATTTCGCGTCGCGGTCCAGTGATTCCGGTAACGATGTCGTAGAGGATCGCGGCATTCACCTGGGCGTCGCCCCCGGTCAGCTGGTCGAGCGTGGTGCGCGGCAGGCCGGCCATCTCCGGCGTCACACGCGCGGCCTTGAGGGTGGGCGTTCCACCGTCCTCCGCCTCTTCCACGCGCGCCACCACCGACTCACCCGTGGTTGTCAGCTCGTCCAGCCCGTCGGTGCCATGCACCACGAATGCGCGCTTGGCGCCCAGCTGCGCCAGGGTTCGCGCCACCAGCAGTGCCTTGCTGGCCGCGAGCACGCCGATCACCTGCGAACGCGCACCGGCCGGGTTAGTCAGCGGCCCGCAGAGGTTGAAGATAGTCCTGAATCCCAGGGCGCGGCGCAGCGGCCCGACGGCCTTCATGGCCGGGTGGTAGTTGGGCGCTAGCAGGAACATGAAGCCGGTCTCGCGCAGGCAATCGGCCGCGAGTTCCGGTCCGAGATTGATGGGCACACCCAAGGCTTCCAATACATCGGCCGAGCCGCACCGCGAAGTGATGGCCCGGTTGCCGTGCTTGGCCACTTTGGCTCCCGCGCCCGCAGCCACGAGGGCCGCGCCGGTGGAGATGTTGAAGGTCGCGGGTCCTCCGCCGCCAGTGCCCACAATGTCCACCAGCTCTTCACGTTCATCTGCTGAGAGCGGAACAGGCGTGGCCCGCGCGCGCATGGTCTCCACAAAGCCGGCGAGCTCAGAGGCCTGTTCGCCGCGCGTGGCCAGAACAGCCAGCAGCGCGGCCGTTTCCACGTCAGGCGCGTCACCGCGCAGAATCTGATCGAGCACGTCGGCTGCCTGCTCGCGCGTGAGAGCTCCGCCGTCTTCGGCCAACAGCCTCAGATGCTCTTTCAATAACGCCATGACTCCTATGATAGCGGTGAATCTCGGAAGCCGCGCGGCACGCGATTCGCATGCTGGGAATGCTCGCAAGCTCCGGTTTGCCGCTCCTTTGCCCAGCAAGATACTATGGGCGTACCGCTGTCTCGGTCTCGCGGGTTCGGGATTCAACCGGCCTGCAACCGAATTCTCAATCTCAGCGGGCGTGGGCGGTCCCAACCAAAATGAAGATACACGAGTATCAGGCGAAAGAAATCCTGGCGAAGTACGGCGTTGCCGTGCCCAGGGGCGAAGTGGCCAACACCCTCGAAGAAGCCAACGAGGCTGCGCGCAAGCTCTTCATCGAAGGCGCGACGGGCGTGGTGGTGAAAGCCCAGATTCACGCAGGCGGACGCGGCAAGGGCGGCGGCGTGAAGGTGGCCCGCACCCGCGAGGACGCCGAGCTGCACGCGAAAAACATTCTTGGCATGCAGTTGATTACGCACCAGACCGGCCCGCAGGGGCAAAAGGTGCAGCGGCTGCTGATTGAGGAGACGGCCAACATCGATCGCGAGCTTTATCTCGGGATCGTTCTCGACCGCGCCACCGGCAAGCTCGTCTTCATGGCCTCGCAGGCCGGCGGCATGGAGATCGAAGAAGTTGCTGCGAAAACTCCCGAAGCCATCTTCAAAGAGACCATCGATCCGGCCATCGGATTTGGCGCCTGGCAAGCGCGCAAGCTGGCGTTTGCGCTGGGACTGAAGCCCACGCAGATCAACGCCGCCGTGACATTCCTGCAAAGCCTATACAGGGCATTCATCGATACCGACGCGTCGCTCGTTGAGATCAATCCCTTCATCACCACCAAAGACGACAAGCTGTTTGCGCTCGACGCCAAGATCACCTTCGACGACAACGCTCTGTTTCGGCACGCCGACATCAAGGCGCTGCGCGACACTGCCGAAGAGGATCCGCTTGAGGTGGAAGCCAGCAAGTACGCGCTTAACTACATCAAGCTCGATGGCTCCATCGCCTGCATGGTGAACGGCGCTGGCCTGGCAATGGCCACCATGGACATTATTCAGTACGCCGGCGGCAGCCCAGCCAATTTTCTGGACGTTGGCGGCGGCGCAACCCAGGAGCAGATTGAGCACGCCTTTGGAATTCTGCTTGCGGACGAGCATGTCAAGGCAATCTTCATCAACATCTTCGGCGGCATCCTGCGCGTGGACCGGCTTGCGACCGGTGTTGTTGCCGCAGCGCGCAATTTGAATGTGAAGGTGCCGATCGTGTTGCGGCTCGAGGGCACAAACGTTGAGGAGGGCCGGAAGATTCTGAAGGACTCAGGTCTCAATTTCCAAGTGGGCGCAACAATGAAGGAAGCCGCGGATCTAGTGGTGGCTGCTGCAAAGGTGGGGGCATAACATGGCGGTCCTGGTTGATAAAAACACGCGTCTCATTGTTCAGGGAATTACCGGCAAGGAAGGAACCTTCCACGCCAAGGGCGCTGCCGAATACGGCACCGACGTGGTGGGCGGCGTGACTCCCGGCAAGGGCGGAACCACGCACGAAGGCTGGCCGGTGTTCAACACGGTTCAGGATGCGGTTGCCGCAACTGGCGCCAACGCGACAGTGATTTTTGTGCCGCCACCGTTTGCCGCCGATGCGATCCTCGAAGCGGAGGACGCGGGCATTCCGCTGATTGTGGCCATCACCGAGGGCATTCCGACGCTGGACATGGTCAAGGTGTGGGCCAAGCTCAAGACTTCGAAGTCGCGGCTCATCGGCCCCAACTGCCCCGGCGTAATTTCGCCCGGCAAAGCAAAGATCGGCATCATGCCCGCCCGCATTCATCTCGAGGGCTCCGTGGGCATCGTCTCGCGCTCCGGCACGCTGACCTATGAAGCCGTACATCAGCTCACGCAGCGCGGGATTGGGCAATCCACCGCCATCGGCATTGGCGGCGATCCCATCATCGGCACTACGCACATCGATGCGCTGCGCCTGCTCAATGACGATCCGGAGACCGAAGCCATCATCATGATCGGCGAAATCGGCGGCTCGGCTGAAGAGGCCGCCGCCGAATTCGTAAAGCAGTATGTGAAGAAGCCGGTAGTAGGCTTTATCGCGGGACAGACGGCGCCTCCAGGCCGCCGCATGGGCCACGCGGGCGCAATCATCAGCGGAGGCCAGGGCACCGCGGCCGACAAGATGAAAGCCATGACTGCGGCAGGGATTCATGTGGTGGTGTCGCCGGCCGAGATTGGCGCTACGCTGGCGCGAGTAATCGGGAAAGGCTGAAAGGCAGCTCTTAGCTGCTGGCTTCCAGCCTCTAGCTTTGAATGCGAATGCCCACCGCGATGGTGGGCATTCGCATTTTGCAGTTTGAGCATGGGGCTCACTTGGTCAGAGAATAGCCGCTTCGCTCGGCCTGCCATGTGCTGCGCATCCATTTGAAAATGCCGCCCACACTTTCAAACACGGGAAGCTCAAAGGGCAGGTCTTCCACCAACCAACAAAGCAACACAATCACGCCCAGAAAAAGGACGGTAAGCAAAGTAGCCGGAACTATCCAGCCGTAGGTGTCGAATGCATTCATGACGGCTGAAACAGCGGCGTTCCCCAATGCTCCAAAACCTGAATCGGAGTCAGTAGGTACACGCACCCCCATGACCAATGAGGAGCAATACGAAACTCCCGCATGGATGGTTCCATCTCCGCTTTGCGATTCAACAGGCGCGCACAAGCTTGCAGCTAGAAGCTAGCTGCTGCCTCTTTCACCACACCCGGCAAGGCTTCGCCGCCACCATCGGCGCGGTCTTCTTGCAACTGAAGCTCTTCGCAAACTCCGGCAAATCCGACAGCACGGTATTCGCCCGGTACTCATCCGGCGCGTGAGGATCGCCTTGCGCCTGCGAGCGCAACTGCTCTGGCCGCGTCTGCGTGCACCACTGCTGCGCATACGCAATCCAGAAGCGCTGATCGGGCGTATAGCCGTCGGTCTTCGCGTTCATGTCCAGGTGCGCAGCCGCTGCCTTTTCCAGCCACGCCTCCCACGCCAGGTACAACCCGCCCAGATCGGCCAGGTTCTCGCCGAGCGTCAGCTTTCCATTCAGATGAACGCCAGGCACAGCCTCAATGGCATCGTATTGCTTGACCATGCAATCGGCGCGGTCGTCGAACTTCTGCTCGTCTTCCCTGGTCCACCAGTCCTTGAGGTTTCCGTCCTTGTCATACTGGCGGCCCTCGTCGTCAAAACCATGCGTGAGCTCGTGGCCGATGGTTGAACCCATGTCGCCGTAGTTGGCCGCATCATCTTCCTTGTCACTGTAGAAGGGCGGCTGAAAATAGCCTGCGGGGAAGTTGACGTTGTTCATCTGCGGATCGTAATAGGCATTTACCGTGGGCGGCGTCATGCCCCATTCGTCCTTGTCCACCGGCTTGCCGATCTTGGCCAGGTCGCGCGCAGTTTCAAACTCGTGCACCCGCATTGCATTGCCGAATGCGTCGCCGCGCACAATTTCCAGCTTGGAGTAGTCGCGCCACTTTTCCGGATAGCCGATCTTGTTCATCACCGTGTGCAGCTTTTCCTTGGCCTTCACCTTGGTCTCGGCGCTCATCCAATCCAGCGCGTCGATGTCTTTGCCCATGGCCTGTTCAATGGCCAGTGTCATTTCGAGGGCCTGCTTCTTTTCAGCAGGCGGAAAATACTTTGCTACAAATGCCTGTCCCAGCGCCTCGCCAAGGTCGTAATCCACGCGGCTGGTGCAGCGCTTCCAGCGCTCCTGCTCCTTCTCCGCACCGTTCAGGATATGCGCATAGAAGTGCCAGTTTTCATGATCGAAACTCTCCGGCAGGCTGGTGCCGGCGTAGGCGTGCAGCAGGTGCCAGCGCAGATAGGTCCTTATCTGGTTAATCGGCGTATCGGCCACCAGCGTGTTGAACTCGGCGAAGAACTTCGGCTCCAGGTCATTGATCTTGCCGGAGGCGGGCGCGTGCGCCGCGGCTACATAGTCGGCCAGCGAAAAGTGGGTCAGCTCTTTTGAAAACGTGGCCACATCGGAAGGGTGATTCAGATTCTGCGGATCGCGCTGCTCGGTGATGGTGAGCGATGCCTTGGCCAGTCGCGTCTCCAACGCCATCACGGTCTTTGCGTCGGCAGCAGCCTCGGCGTCGGTCTCACCCGCGAGTTTGAAGATTGCGCGCACATGGTCCACGTACTGCTGGCGCTGCTCCACGCTCTTCGCATCGGTTCGCGTGTAGTAATCGCGCTCAGGCAGTCCCAGGCCGCCCGCGCCGTAGAAGCTGATCACCGAAGCGGAGTCGGCATAGTCCTGGTTCGATCCCATTCCAAAAAAAGCGTTCACGCCGATGGCGTGCAGATGCGCCAGCAGCGCCGGCAGTTCATCCCGTGTCTTGAGTGCGGCAATGCGATCGAGCTCCGGCTGCACCGGAGTCAGGCCCAGGCGATTGATGGTGGCCGTGTCCATGCAGGTTGCGTATTCATCGCCGATCTTCTGCTCGTTGGGAGTGCGCGGGTTGGCGCTTGGGTTGGGGTTGGCCGCTTCTTCGAGGATCAACTTCAGGTGCAGCTGGTTCAGCTCGTGCAATTCAGTGAAGCGGCCATACGAGGTCTGGTCGGGTGGCAGGGGATTGCGCTTGAACCAGCCGTTGCAACTGAATCGATAAAAATTCTCGCAGGGATCAACGTTCTTGTCGATCAGAGACGGATCGAAGACATGCAGTTCATTCCCGGTGGTGGACGCGGTGGCGGGGGCGGCTTGAGCGGCACCCAAAGTGCCGCTGAGTCCGGTGAGAAAACATACGAATACCGTCGAACAGCGAAGGGCGGATACGGTCGGGCGCAACATGCGGCAACTTTACCAGATTTCCCCTTCGCCGGGCATAAGGACACTGCGCCTATTACAATGAAAGGGAAGAAGGCATTCATCGAAAACGCAGGCATGAAGGAGCAAATTCAAGTGGCACAACGCACGTTCAGCATCATCAAGCCGGACGCGGTCCGCAAAGGCTTTACCGGAGCCATCCTTGCTGAGATCTCCAAGGCCGGCTTCCAGATCGTCGCGATCAAGAAGGCTTCCATATCCAAGGCGCAGGCCGAGGGCTTTTACTACGTTCACAAGGAGCGGGGCTTCTTTGACGAGCTCACCACATTCATGTCGTCGGGGCCGCTGGTGCTGCTGGTACTCGAGAAGGAGAACGCGATTGCCGAACTGCGAAAGCTGATGGGCGCCACCAATCCAGCAAATGCGGAAGAGGGAACCATCCGCAAGAAGTTTGCGGGCTCAATTTCGGAGAACGCCATCCACGGCTCCGATGCTGAAGATACCGCAGCATTCGAAATTGGCTACTGGTTTGCGGGATACGAGCTGCTGTAGATCTGAGCGGAGTTCAGCGTTTCCCGCGAGACTCCGCGCCTCAATCCCCGAAAAGATCGTCGATCTTTTTTCGCAGCCTGATTACTTCCTGCTTCAGCTCCGCAACGGTCGTTTCCAACTGTGCGATCCGCGCTTCGTGGCCAGCGTCTTCTTGAGCGGCATGATGGCCGCTGCTCTGCCCGAGTGCATTTTCGGCCGCAACAGCCGACTCCACATTTCCTGAAAGCAGATGCGCATAGCGCGATTCTTTTGTTCCCGGCTGGCGCGGCAAAACGGCCACCAGCGCCGGCTCGCGCTCCATCAACTTCTGCAAGCCTGCAAGCACCTCGCTGATCTCGTCAAAGCGGTGCAGCCGCTCCGTGCGTCCGCGTAACTCGCCCGGCGTTTGCGGGCCACGCAGCAACAGCACGCAAATCAGGGCCGTCTCGGCGCGGCTGAAGTTGAAGGCCTCGCCCAGCCAGTGCTCGTACTTGGTCACGCGTCCATCGGCGCCGCGCGCGCGGCCGGCCAGGCGCAAATCTTCAAGACCATGCAGGGCCTGGCGCACCGCATCTTCAACCAGATCCATGACCGGCTCGCGGTTTGAGCGCTGATTGCAGGCGTTGATCAGGGCATTCATGCTCATCGGATAATAATCCGGCGTCGTCACTTCCTTTTCGACGAGCGCACCGAGCACGCGGGCTTCGGCAGCAGTGAGCACAATCGGTTCGGACGGAATTGGATCACCTGGCGGCATAAATCTATTCTCCCATCCCTCTACGCGGGCGGGATCAGGGATTTTGGCCCGGGGTCTCTTCCTCTTTCGGCCCCAGCAGCAATTGCACGCCGAGATACGCAATCCAGCTCGGCTCGCTGTTCTGCCGGGTGACGGCCTGGATGGCCCGTCCGCCCATGAAGAGAAGCCGGATTGTATTGCTGTGGTTCAGACTTTGCCGCCCGCCCAGATCCGCTGTGAATTCACGCTGTTTCGGAACCGCGCCGATCTTGTTCGCGTCCTGCAGGTCGTAGACTTCGGCGTAAAGTTCTGTGCGGTCGTTGAACTCATGGCCGGCAATCAGGCCGCGGCCCCACCGGCTGGGAATCAGCTTGTTGCCGAACCAGTGGCCGACCTCGCCGTTCCAGTTGACCCACCCGGTTTTGGCCGTGAACTCCATGGGCAGGTAATACTGCGGACCGTTCTCAACAATGCCGCGCCGCACCGCGCTGGTGGGGTTGTTGATGGAGGCCTGGGGATAGGTGCCCAGCGAAAAAAGCATGTTTTCATCCGACTTGGGCTCGCCTGACTTGTGATACTCGTACGGCCGCCATTTGATGCCCAGCAGGCTCTCGCCGAGGCCGGCGTGCGTGGTGTTGTTGGGGTCAGTGTAAACGGCCATGGGCAGCTCGTACTTGAGCTGGATTCGGTCACCCCAGCCGTAATTCATATCGATGTCCGGGGTCAAATAGTAGGCGTTGCCTGGATTGTGATCCGCCTCCCAGCCGAAGTTGATCTCCCAGTGCTTGTTGCCGGGCGTGCCGGGGTCGTCGGTAATAAACGGCGGGCCGCCCTGCGCGCGCGCAAGCGATATGCCGGAGATCGCGGCCAGCAAAACAAGCAATTCAATCATCTTCCGCATTCTTGTGACCCGGTTCTCCGTATGAATTCATGTCTCAGAAAAGCACGATTCCTCTTCGCTTAAGCTATCACCTGGTTCGTGAAGCAATCCTTAAGACAGGCCGACCCATTGGACCGGCCCAATCCTCCCGGCGCATTCGAGGTAACTCCTGTAAATCAGGGAACAGGATGGGATAACTTCTACCCAAATTCGCATCCCATCCCCGGCCCCGCTCTGCGATACTAATGAGTTATGCCAATCGCCGATCTGCAGGACGCTGCTCAAAAAATTGCCGGATTCCTTGCCACCGTCAACAAGCTTGGCGGAATGCGTCTCAAGTACCGCATCACAGCCGGCGACGGGACGCCCGACCCTCTGACCGGGACGAGCAGCCTGATCAACGTGGAGTTGGGTGGGCCCGATGTGACATTGGTTACCCAGCACAACGGCGAATTGCTGCGTGCATTGGAGACCATCGCAGCGCAGATTCTGCGCCTCGATCAGCGCGAAGGCGACCTGATCAGCTTTGACGCGGCCAATTTCAAAGCCATGCAGATGCAGGAGCTCAAGTTGAAGGCCGAGATTGCCGCCGATAAAGTGATCCGCTCCGGCGTACCCTACGCGTTTCCGCCCACCAACAGCCGCGAGCGGCGCCTGCTGCACATGGCATTCCGCGACATTGAAGGCGTGGAGACGGCCAGCTCCGGCGAAGGCCCGGACCGCTTTCTCGCGGTTTATCCGGCGGGCAAGACCGACTTGCCCGTGACACCGCCTGCCAAGCCAAGAAGTTTTGACCGTGGTGGCGGACGCGATCGTGAGCGCGGCGGACGGGACAGGCGCAGGTAGACGCGCATTTCGGAGCAGGGCTTCCAGGACCGCGGATGAGTTCTGCCGCCCGGATATGCCACAATACCCAACAATGAGAGACAGGATTTTACTGCTTCTGCTGGTTGCAATGGCCATTACTTGCCCTGCGCAGAAGCGGCTGGTGCTGATTGACCAGGACGGTTCCGGCCCCGGCGGCTCCAACCAGATGGCGATGCTCGCCCTGCTGCAGGCGCCGCAGGTCAAGGTGCTGGGCATCACCATGGTCACCGGCAACGCCTGGCGCGACGAAGAAACACTGCACACCCTGCGCATGCTGGAGCTGACCGGACACGCCGATGTGCCCGTCGCCAAAGGCGCGGTGTTTCCGCTGGTGCGCACCCAGGAAGAGACGCAGCTTGCTTCCGCGCTGGACGGCAAGGTGACTTGGCTGGGTGCGTGGGGCCAGGGTCCAACCATGCTGGTGGAAACGACGGGCGGCGTCACACCGGTCACTCCCGATCACCTGCAAACCCACGGGCCGTACGACATTCCACCCATGCCGGAAGGCATGCCGGCGCTCAAGCCCATCGACGAAGACGCGGCCCACTTTCTCATCCGCCAGGTACACGCTCACCCGCATGAAGTGACAATCTACGCGGCCGGCCCCCTCACCAACATTGCGCTCGCCATATCCATCGATCCGGAGTTTGCTGAGCTGACCCAGGGCCTTGTAGTGATGGGCGGCAGCCTCAATCCGCAAACCGACGATCCTGAATTTGCCACCAGTCCGCGTCACGAGTTCAACTTCTGGTTTGATCCTGAAGCCACGCATATCGCATTGCGCGCCGCGTGGCCGCGGATCGACGTGACAACTGTCGATGTCTCCATCAAGGCGCCGTTTACGCAGAAGATGCTGGACGAGATCGGCAAATCGCAGGCTCCCGCCGCACGCTACATCGCCGCGTGGAGTCAGGACCGCTATTACATGTGGGATGAGTTGGCCGCTTGCGCGTGGCTCGATCCCACGCTGATCACGAAAGAGAAGCAGCTCTACATGGACATCGACCTGAGCCACGGGCTCAGCTACGGCGACACGCTCACATGGACCGAGAAGTTGAAGCCCGCCACCAGCGTGAGGCTGGTTCACGCCCAAGTAGATCTGGACCTGCCGCGCTTTCAGAAGATGTTTGTGGAGTTGATGACCGGGGCGAATACAAAATAGCCAGGCTGTTTGAACCATCCCAAGGGAGGCACAGGGTGACGCAGAAATCGATTCTCGGAGCGGCGAAGCTGGTTGCGTTTGTTCCAGTCACCGACGCCGAAAAAGCGCGTACCTTTTACGAAGGCGTATTGGGTCTTCGACTGGTTGAGCACGAAAAGCCTTTCGCGCTGGTTTTCGACGCCAACGGAGTCATGCTGCGTGTCACCCCGGTGGGCGAGCACAAGCCGGCCCCGTTCACGGTGTTGGGATGGGATGTGGAATCCATCGAGAGCAAGGTCGATGAACTTGTTGCCGTCGGTGTTGAGTTCATGCGTATTCCCGGCTTCAACGACGCCGATCCGCGCGCAATCTGGACTGCGCCCGGCGGAGCGCGCATCGCGTGGTTTTACGATCCCGACAGGAACGTGCTGAGTTTGACGCAGTTCTAACCCAGCCGACAGACAAGACCAAAGCAGAACGAAGAAAGCCCACATCGCGATTCACGATGTGGGCCTCTTTTTCACTGTCCACTGTTCACTGTCCACTGCACACTGGCTTTAGCCGTTCAGCAGATCCTGCAGCTTATTCAGCGTGCGCTGCAGATCCTTGTCGGTGCGGCGCTGGTCGTCGATTTTGCCGATCGAATGCATCACCGTGGTGTGGTGCTTGTTCCCGAACTGGCGGCCGATCTCCGGCAGGCTCGCTTCCGTCATTCCCTTGGCCAGGAACATGGCGATCTGGCGCGGCACTACCACGTTGCGCGAGTTGTTCTTCTGCTTCAGGTCGCTGACGCGCATACCGAACTGCTCAGCCACCGCGCGCTGAATCGCCTCAATGGTGATTTTGCGCACCTGCATGTCAATGAACTGCTTGAGGCACTGCTGGGTGGAAGCCAGCGTGATCTCCATGCGGTTGAGCTGGCACCACGCGATCAGCCGCACCAGAGCGCCTTCAAGTTCACGGACGTTGGTGCGCACGTTCGAAGCCACAAACAGCGCCACGTCGGTGGGCAACTGCACCTGCTCGCTCTCTGCCTTCTTCTGAAGGATTGCGACCTTGGTCTCAAGATCCGGCGGTTGAATGTCTGCGATCAGGCCCCACTCAAAGCGCGAACGCAGGCGGTCTTCAATCTCCGCAAGCTCCTTCGGCGGACGGTCAGAGGCGATCACGATCTGCTTCATGCTCTCGTGCAGCGCATTGAAGGTGTGGAAGAACTCTTCCTGCGTGCGCTCCTTCTGCGCGATGAACTGAATGTCGTCAATCAGCAGCACATCCACTGAGCGGAAACGGTCGCGGAAGCTGGTCATGCGGTCATTGCGCAGCGAGGTGATCATCTCGTTGGTGAACTTTTCCGCGGAGACGTAGCAGATGCTGGCCACCGGCTGGCGGCGCTTCACTTCGTGGCCGATGGCATGCATCAGGTGGGTCTTGCCCATTCCGACGCCGCCATACAGGAAGAGCGGATTGTAGGCGCGCGAGGGGCGCTCGGCCACAGCCAGGGCCGCGGCGCGCGCAAACTGGTTGCCGTTGCCGATGACGAAAGCGTCGAAGGTGTAGCGCGGGTTCAGTTGCGCTGCAGAAGACCAGTCGAAGCGCTGCTGCTCGGCGGTGCGCGGCGGAGCCTGCGGTGGCGCCGTGGGCGCATGTGCAGGAACCGGCGCGAAGCCACCGTCCTTGCGCTGCGGCGGAATCGAGGGGTCCTCTTCGGCGGTCACAAAACAGACGTCGTCAAACTCCAGCGACTGCAGATCGATCGCTTCCTGAATGAGGTCGCCATACTTGTCGCCGATGTGTTGAAACTCCGGCGTAGGCACGCGCACATAGAGGGTGCGGCCTGCGGCATGGCTATACCGCGTAGGTTTGAGCCAGGTTTCAAAGGACTGGCGAATGACCTTTTTTTCGAGTGCTGCCAGTATCTGGAGCCAGGGGTTGAGAACGGATGCCTGTGAGGTCGCAAATGCCATCGAGCTAATCCTTGCCTGCGTCGCCTATTTACGGCCAGATCGGTTCATCCACGTGCTTCAGGCAATGGGAATCCCATGTCGAAGGGCTGGGGAGCCTTTCGAGCGAATTGAGGTTCACCGGGTGCCTGGATGCCTCTGGTTGGCCCTCGAATTCGACCTTAGGGCCGTGGATAAAAACCGTTCCGTGGGACGCTGGGAACTTTTCTTGAACGGTCCTGATGCTACCACATTTGACGCTCGTTGCAATGTCTCTTTCACATAACTTTTTGACGGCCCGATCAGTTGCACCAAGGTTGGTGAAACTGATGTGGAATGGCATCGGGAGTCGTCACAATGGAGAAGATGCAGATGCTCTTCCTGGGGCTGTATCCCTTCAGCGGAGTAGTTGTGACCGCTGGGCGACATTGTGCGGTGAAGTACTTCCGACTGGATTCCGGAGCCAACCTGCGATATACTTAAAACTTGCCGTCAAGGCAGAGATTTTCACCAGGAAACAGGAGCGCATTTTTATGCCCAAGCGCACATTTCAACCCAATCGCCGCAAGCGCGTGAAGACCCACGGTTTCCGCGCCCGCATGAAGACCAAGAGCGGCGCAGCCGTCCTCAGCCGCCGCCGCGCCATCGGCCGCAAGCGCGTTGCCGTAAGCGCCGGATTCCGCGACTAACCCCCTCCGCCGTTCTGTGTCGGCCGGAGGGTCACCTGCTTTCTCCGGCGGACGCGCTTTCGGCAATTTCATGAACACCCCTCCCAATCCCCTTCAGGTTCAGACGCTGACAGGCGCGCGCCTCCGCAAGCACGCCGACTATCAGCGCGCCTACGCTGCCAGCCGCAAACGGCAGTCGAACTCCATGAGCTGGTTTCTGGCGCCGCAAGCTGCAGAAGGTCAGCCAGCGAAAGGCATGATCGCGCTTCCGCCAGGCTCGCGCGTTGGCCTCACTGCCGGCAAAGTGCTGGGCAAGGCTCATGAGCGCAACCGCATCAAGCGCCGCATGCGCGAGGCCCTGCGCCGCCATGTGGACCTGTTGCCGCAGGGCTTCGATCTGATCTTCCATCCCCGCCGGCAGGTGCTGAACCTCGAATTCACGAAACTTGAAGCGGAGATTGTGCGTATCCTTCACCAGGCAAAAGCCGAAGCGGCGCGCACGGCGGTTCTCCCTGGGCCACGCGCCGCAGCGGCTGCGCCTGGACTGGATCCGTCGGCATCATGACCCGCATCCTGCTCGCAATGCTCGAAGCGTATCGCCGCTGGCTGTCGCCCGCGCTGCATGCCCTGAATCCCGATAACCGCTGCCGCTACCTGCCCACGTGCTCTGAATACGCCTCCATCGCTATCGCGACCCACGGCCCGGTGCGCGGATTTTTCCTGGCGATTTGGAGGCTGCTGCGCTGCAATCCGTTCGCGCGCAGCGGGCTTGACCCCGTGCCGCCCGCACGCGTGCAAAGACCTTTTCCCCACAAACCGTTAACATAGAGAGAGTGGCGACCCGACGGTCAGCCCTGCTAAACGAATAGGAAGTATCCTTTGCCCGAAATTCGCAATCCAAATCTGCAAACCCAGGGTCCTGCCGGCGGTGGTGGCGGGGGCGATATGCGCTCCACCATTGGCTTCACACTGCTGATGCTTGTCGTCCTCTTTGGCTACCAGTACTTCTTCAAGCCGAAGCAAACTGAGACCACCAACGCGACCCAGATTCAACAGCAGGTGGCCGCCCAGGCGAGCGCACGGCCGGCGGGAGCCGGACAATCCGCCCAGCCGCAGTTGACCGCAGGCGGTGCGCAGACCCCGGCTTCCGCACTGGCTATTACGGCCGCCTCCGAGACACAGACCACGGTCGAGAATGAGCGCGTCCGCATCGTCTTCACCAATCGCGGCGCACAGGTCATTCACTGGATTCTCAAGGACTTCAAAGACACCGATGGCAAGCCGCTGGACATGGTCCAGGCGCAGGCCTCGGCGAAGTTTGGCCTGCCGCTCTCGCTGTTTACCTACGAGCCCGCGCTCACCACTCAGCTGAATCAGGCGCTCTATCAGCCTTCGGCCACTGGTTTCCTGCTGGCGCCGAATTCGCTCACATTCCACTACGCCGCCAACGGGCTCGACGTAGTGAAGACCTTCCACTTCGACACGGGATATGTAGTCAGCATCGAGGCGCAGGTAAAGCGCAACGGCGCGCCGGTACGTGCGCTGGTGGCATGGCCCGCCGGACTTGGCGACATGGAAGAGTTTGTCCCCGGCAAAGTGCGCGGCGGAGCCGTGCGCACCCAGTCGCAATTTGTCTGGTCGCTGGACGGGAAGCAGGACCTGACGGCCGCGGCCAAGGTGAGCGGCAACGCCACGCTCGACGGACCTTATGCGTTTGCCGCAATCACCGATCTCTACTTTGCCGCCGCATTTCTACCTGAAGACCTGGGCGGCACCACGCTGGTCACGCTGCACAACACCATTGACCTGCCCAGCGATCTGAGCGATCCCAACAGCGCGAAGAAGCCGGCGGACGTGATCGGCCTTGCCGTGGGCGACCAAAGCGGCTACACCCGCGTTCGCCTCTATGCAGGCCCGAAGCAAATTGATGTGCTCAAGACCATCCACGCCACCGGGCCCGGCGGCGGGACGGATGGGCCAACACTCGAGCCGCTGATTCATTACGGCTGGCTGGGTATTGTCGCCAAGCCGCTTTATCTCGCCCTGCGCTTCCTGCATGGAATGATGGGCGTGGGCGCCTACAACTGGGGCTGGGCCATCATCGCCTTCACTGCCTTCTTCAACATGCTGATGCTGCCCACGCGCTTCTTCATGATGAAGTCGTCGCTGAAGATGATGCGCCTGCAGCCGAAAGTGGACGCAATCAAGAGGAAGTACGCCAATCTCAAGGTCACCGACCCCAAGCGGGCTGAGATGAACACAGAGATGATGGCGCTCTATCAGACAGAGGGCGTGAACATGTATGGCAGCTGCCTGCCCATGCTGATTCAGATGCCGCTCTTCATTGCCTACTTTGAAGTGCTCTCCAATGTGATTGAACTGCGCCAGGCCCACTGGTTCTGGCTCGGTGACCTGTCGCTGCCCGACCCACTGCACATTCTTCCCATCCTGATCATCGTCAGCATGTTTGTGACGCAGATTATCACGCCCGCGCCGGGCATGGACCCCATGCAGCGAAGGATGATGGCCTTCATGATGCCGATCTTCATGGGCAGCTTCCTGTGGCATTACGCTTCAGGACTGGCTCTCTACTGGGGCACCAGCAACCTGATCAACCTGTTCATCCAACTGGGCATCAATCAATCGGGCATCGGCAAGGAGATGCACGAGATCGCCGCCAAACGCGCCATTAAAAAAGCCGGCGGAAATCCCAAGACCATCCAGGGACGAAAATAGATCCGGACATTCGGCTGTTGAAACGGCAAAGAGGACGGGCTGCTGCTCGTCCCCTTCGCTTTTGGTGGGCAGTGGGTCAGGCTACGCCTACAGGCTGCCGGATCGACGGCTCCTTGTAGCCCTCCTCCGCCAGGTGCTTTCCCATCCGTGCATACATCGCCTCATCCCGCGGCTGCCATGTGCCCAGCCCGTCCACATAGCGATTGAACATGGAGAACGCCGCGGCAATCAGCACCGTGTCGTGAATCTCGATGTCGGTCGCGCCCTGCTTGCGCGCGGCATCCACGTCGGCCGCGGTCACCAGCTTACCGTCCTGCTGGACTTTGCCGGCAATCGCCAGCAGGGCTTTTAGTTTTGCACTTACCGGCGCGGCCTGGAAGTCACTTTTGACTTGCTCCACAATTGCAGAATCACCCAGGTGGCATGTGGCCGCTGCGCCATGGCTCGCCTGGCAGAAGTGGCAGTCGTTGCGCGACGAAACATACGTGGCAATCAGCTCGCGTTCGCCTGCGGTAAGCGAGTTGGGCTCGTGCAGCAGAATATGCGCCAGTTCGCGCATCGGCTTCGCCGTCTCCGGGCGATAGGTGAATGCGCCGCTGATGCCCGGAAAACCTTCGGGTAACTGAATGTGTGCCATCGAATCCTCCTTAGTGTGCTGCTGCGTGAGCGTGGCTGGCCAGGTACTCTTCGCTGACCGTGACGTATCCATCGCGGGCCACGCGCTTGCCGCGCTCGCGATAGAGCGCCTCGTCGTCAGGCTGCTGGGTGCCCAGCCCGTCCACGTAGCGGTTGTACATGCAAAACGCGGCGGCAATCAGCACCGTATCGTGAATCTCGACGTCGGTTGCGCCCAGCACGCGCGCAGCCTCTACGTCGGTCGCGGTCACCAGCTTGCCGTCCTGCTGCACTTTGCCGGCGATCGCCAGCAGCGCCTTGAGCTTGGGGCTGATGGCGGCCTGCATGAAGTCGGTCTTCACCTGCTTCACCAGCGCCTCGTCCCCGCCCAGGTGCGCGGCTGCAATCATGCCGTGGATGCTGTGGCAGTAGTGAGTGCAGTTGCGGCTGGAGACGTAAGTGGCAATCAGCTCGCGCTCGCCGCGGCTCAGCGTGCTGGGGCCGGTCAGCAGAACTTCTACCAGCGCATTTAATGGCCGCGCGGTCTCCGGCCGAAAAGCCATTGCGCCGCGAATTCCGGGCAGATCAGAGGGAAGTGCGATGTGAGCCATGTTGAGAATCCTCCATTCAAAATTGCGTTCAGGAAATTGCTGTCTCCTGGGCCAGGGCGGACGGCGCGGACTTTCCGCGCACCAGCAGCCAGCGAACCGGCAAACCCGCCAGCACCATGCCCGCGCCCATCAGCGACGGCCACAGGCTGTGCATCAGAAGCATGGCCGCGAGTACTGCGCTGCCGACTAGAAACACCAGCGGTGCCAGCGGATGCCACCAGCGGCGCACCGGCTCAATGAATCGAAACAATGTGGCCACGGTAAGGGCGAGAAACACCACCGCGGAAAAAATGATGAATGCCAAGATGCGATCGAACGCGCCCAGGCCCAGCACCGCCAGCGCCATCCCGGTCTGCAGCATCACGGCGTTCGCCGGCGAGCCGAAGCGCGGATGCAGCCGAGCGAACACCGCGAGCGCGCCATTGCGCTCCGTGCCAGCCTCTTCGCGCGCCAACGCATAAGTTACCCGAGGCACGGCCATGCTGAGAACCATCAGGCCGCCCAGCACGCTCAGCACCACGCAGGCCGACATGACCCAACCGCCCGCGGCGCCAAAGAGCGCGTGGCCAAACTGCGCCACAAATGCCGTGTTGCTCTGGATCTGCCGCATGGGCACGACGGCCACAAACGCAAAGCTGACGAGAAGATAGATTGCGGTCACGACCAGCACGCCGCCGGTAAACGCGATCGGCAGCGTCCGCCGCGGGTCTTTGACTTCGCCCGCAATCTTGCCCGCCTCCCACCAACCGCCAAAGCAGAAGAAAGCGCTGATCGCGGCGCCGGCAATTGCCTCAAGCAAAGGATCTGAGCCAGCACGGCGCCCTGTCAGAGGAGCCAGGTTTGCCGCAGCGGCCTGGCTGTGGGTACTCACCCACACCAGCGCCCATGCGGCCAATCCTGCCAGCACCGGAACCTTCAGCCAGTTGAGCGCAGTCATCACGCGGGTGCTCATGCGAGTTCCCGCATAGTTCATGGCCCCAAGGGCAAGCAGAATCAGAGCCGGAAGCGCCTTCGCCAACCAGGCGGGCAAGGGAAACAGCGCCTGCACGTAAGGCACAGTGCCCACGCTCAGCGCTGCGGCCACGCCTGGATACATCACCACTGCGGCCATCCATCCATAGAGGAAAGCCACCCGGCGTCCGAAGCCGTTGCGCAGGTAGACGTACTCTCCGCCGGCCTGCGGAAACCGCACAGCCAGCTCAGTAAAACAGAGCGCGCCGGCCAGAGTGATGAGGGCCATCCCGCACCACACCGCACCCAGCAGCGCGGGCGAGCCGACCGACTTTGCCATGCCAGCAGGGGTCAGAAAGATGCCGAGGGAGATGGCCTCGCCTGTGACAACGGCCATCGCCGCCCACACGCCCATCTGCCGCCCACCCTGCCGCTCGCTGCGCATCGTTCGGGTATCCTACGCAGGCCGCGCGGGGGCGCGCATCGTCCATTCGGTTGAGAGTGAGACGCGAATCTCTTCTGACTTGCAAGCCCGCTCATCCCACACTTCGAACCGGCCACTCGATGCAACCGGGCCCTTTGCTGTATCGTCCAATGCGTATGGCAACCCAAGCGAGCTCCGCCCCCCAACCTGCTCCTCACCCCGCTCCCGAGGCTGAAGAGGTCTATCGCCGCTGGCTTCAGTTTCTTGACGATGAGTTCGTCCGGCACAGCTCTCCCGAGCGGCGCTCCGAGATTGTGCGCGACCAGCTTTACCAGCTCTACCTGGGCCGTCCGCACGGGGGCAAACTCAACCTGACGCTCACCTCCGAGTTGCCCGGAAACGTGCTGAGCCTCGCGCTCGACCCGGAAAACATCACGCTTGAGGCTGGCCATTATCCTGAAGTGAACCGGGAGCTCTACGCCAGGCGCAAGCCGCTGCTGTGGTTCTGGCAGATGTTTGATCGCTCGCCCGTGGGCCTGAACCACTGGCTGGGGCTGCGCTTCCGCTGTATGCTGGGCCGCCACTTGTTCGATCACATGGGCAGCGGCGTCCGAATCCACCATGGCGTCGACCTTACTTATGGCTACAACCTCAAGATTGGCGACGGAGTCACCATTCGCCAGGGAGTTCTGCTGAACGACCGCGGCGGCATCACCATCGGCAAGGGCGCCGTCATCGGATCTTTCGCCCGCATCTACTCGCAGACCTACGCGCCTGACGACTACGATCATGCCACGCTGGTGCCTACCGTGATCGGCGACCGCGCCCGCATCGGCAGCCACGCGATTGTGCTGGCGGGGCATACGGTCAACCCAGGCGAAGCAGTCGGTGCCTTCCCGGCGGACGGAAGTTAAGCAATGCGACCTCACATGCTACTCTGACCGGTTGGAGTGATTTCTTGCCTTCTGGCGCACTGATCGTTGCAGTCTTCGAATTTGTTCTGCTGCTCTTTTCGCTCTGCGTCCACGAGTGCGCGCATGCATGGATGGCCTCGCGCCTCGGCGACCAGACCGCACGCGAGATGGGGCGCGTGTCGCTCAACCCGATGGACCACATCGACCCCATCGGCACTCTGCTCTTTCCCGCGCTCATGATCTTCGGTCCGCTCTTCGGCCTCACTCTCTTTGGAGGCATGCTGATTGGCTGGGCCAAACCTACGCCGGTGATCACGCGCAACTTCCGCCGCATCGTGCGCGACGACAACCTGACCACCTTGGCCGGGCCCGTTTCCAATCTGCTCATCGTCATCGCCGCCATGATTGTGCTGGCGATCATATCGGTCGCGGTTCCCGACGGAAGCCAGTATGTCTACTACGCCTTCCACGGCAGCCTGCTGGTCGGCGTTTCATCGGGAGTGCAGACCGTGGTTCTGCTGGCGACGCTGGCCATCCTGGTCAATCTCTCGCTGTTCTTCTTCAATCTGCTGCCCATCCCTCCGCTTGACGGCAGCCACCTGCTGCGCAACGCGCTGCCCTACAACGCCGTCCAGACCTATGACCGGATTCCGATCTGGGCAAGCTATCTCCTCATGATGATTCTTGGCCCGGTCATCCTGGGAATGCTCCTCACCCCGTCGCTCGGGCTGGTTTATCTTGCACTGCGCCATATCTAAATGGTTTCGATCCGGCCGCTGAGGATAAAAGCGTCGAAACCCGCAAACCACGGGCTGCGTCACCCGATAGAATCAAATTAAGGCCGAAATCCCAGGAATCGATAAGAAAAATGCCCGAACCCGCAACCTCATATTCCCGCCCCCGCGTTCTCAGCGGCATGCGTCCCACCGGCAAGCTCCACCTGGGCAACTACATGGGCGCCCTGGCCAACTGGGTGAAGCTCCAGAATTCTGACGAGTACGAGTGCTACTTCTTCATTGCCGACTGGCATGCGCTCACGACCGATTATTCAGACACCTCGCAGATCGTCGAAAACACCAAAGACGTGATGCTCGACTACCTTGCGGCCGGCCTCGACCCCGCGCGCAGTGTGCTCTTCCTGCAAAGCAAGGTTCTGCCGCACGCCGAGCTGCATTTGCTGTTGAGCATGATCACCTCTCTCGGCTGGCTGGAGCGGGTGCCCAGCTATAAGGAGCAGCAGGAGAACCTGGTCGGCAAAGATCTCACCACTTACGGATTTCTGGGCTACCCGCTGCTTCAATGCGCGGATATTCTGATCTACCAACCTCAGTTCGTACCCGTAGGTCAGGATCAGGCTGCGCATGTGGAGCTCACGCGCGAAGTGGCGCGGCGGTTCAACCAGTTCTATAAACTCGGCGACGTCGAGGTGCTTCCGGAACCGAAGGTGCTGCTGACGCCCTCGCCCAAACTCCCCGGCACCGACGGCCGCAAGATGTCAAAGAGCTACGGCAACACCATCCTGCTCACCGATCCTGAGCCGGTGGTGCGCCAGAAACTCAAGACCATGGTCACCGACCCGGCGCGCGTTCGCCGCACCGATCCCGGCGACCCCGACAAGTGCCCTGTGGGCGACCTGCACAAGGTCTTCTCCAGCCCCGAGACCCTGGCGAACGTTTATGAAGGCTGCCGCTCCGCGGGAATCGGCTGCATCCAGTGCAAAGGCTGGGCCGCCGACGCGCTGGTGCAGATACTTGAACCCATCCAGGCCCGCCGCGCCGGCTTCACCGAGGCCCAGGTGGAGGAGATCCTCGAAGATGGATCCGACCGCGCGCGTTTGAGGGCAGAGAAAACCATGGACGAAGTACACCGGGCCATGCGCATGACGCTGAGCGGCAAAACGGGCCAATGAACGCTTTTGAGGATTACAGTTGAACGTGGAAGAAACAGCATTGACTGAAGAGACCAACAACCCGGAGACGGTCGCCGAAAGCAACACCCCTCCAGCCGCCGAGCACACGGAAGCGCACGCGTCTCAGCCGGGACACGTTTCGCACCACGGCCCGCACCTGGTGCTGACCTCCAAGCCCGTCCCCGCGCCGAAACCCGCCGCCCAGCCGGCCGGCAAGCAGAAGAAGGCCGAGGAAGAAACTCAGCAGTCTCCGTTTTCGGTTTCGGTGGGTCAGGTATACGACGGGCCGCTCGACCTGCTGCTCGATCTGATCCGCAGCCAGGACATCGACATCTACGACATCCCGATTGCGAAGATCACGGCGCAGTTTCTGGCCTACGTGAACCAGCTCAAGGCCACCGATGTCGACGTGGCCGGCGAGTTCATCTACACCGCTTCGCTACTGATTCACATCAAGAGCAAGATGCTGCTGCCGCGCTCGCCCTCCGGCCCGGACGACGCTGCGGAAGATCCACGCCGCGAATTGGTAGAGCGGCTGCTGGAACATGAGCGCTTTAAGAACGCAGCCCAGATGCTGCAACAGAAGCAGATGCTCGAAGCCGCCAGCTGGTCCAACCCCGGCTTCCGCGAGTTCGCCGACGATGCGGCCGCCGAGCCGGAGATCGCCGCCGACACCGACGATCTTGTGCGCATCTTCCGCGACATCATCGAGCGCGCCCGCAAGCGCCCGGTGCTGGACCTTCAGGAGGACACAGCGACCGTCGGCCAGATGATCCAGTTCCTGGCCCGCCGCCTGACCATGGAAGACAAACCTGTTGCCCTGCGACGCCTGCTCAGCCACACCCGCTCAGAGCGGGCGCTGGTGGCCATGTTCCTCGCGCTGCTGGAGTTAGTCCGCCTGCAGGCGGTACTGCTGCGCCAGGACCGCGCCTTCAGCGAGATCTTCATCAAGAAGCACACCGGCTTCGACAGCGTGATGAACAATGGCATCGCCAATGCTCTTGATGACTGGCGATGACATTCAAGTTCAAACATTTGTTACTACTTCTGCTATAAGTGCCCACAAGAGGTGATTTCGTGCCCACAGCCGCTATAGCGAAACCAGAGTAGCTGTACCCAGGAAGCACGATGCCAAGTGGCTTTTTCCTCAAGAAAAAGCCGCCTCGCGCACTCTCGGCAAGGGCACGTTTACTCTGGTTTCGCTCTAGTCGTCCACCGGCTTTCGCCGACCCACGGT
>JBEKDE010000053.1:0-36500 GCA_050014515.1 Occallatibacter sp. | reverse complement strand
GAGCCTTGAGTGTCAGGAAAAAAGTCAGACTCGCACTTGAGCGGTTTTTCCGGTTGTATCGTCCAAACAATGTTGTGGTTACGGACGGGATTCCAACAAAGAGAAAGGTAACACGCCATGATGCTAGTGCCATACTTTACCCTCTCTTGGGCTTATTACCTTGCGTGTTGTGAAAAGAGTCGTAACTACGCTAAAGCAAGGAAAGCTATCCGCTTTCCATACCCATGACTGCGACGACGTGTCCTGCTAATTCGTCGCTATAAGCTGACCACCTTGCTGAAACAGGACATCGTGCAGGCTGGGTTGTGATGGGAGCAAGTGCGAATGGCTTACCTGATTGAGCACAAGGCACAGACCCTCTATGTCACTGCATCTTCCGTGAGCGAGAACGGCAAGAAGCGCAAGATTGTTGTTGAGAGCCGTCCTGAATTCGCTATCGTCAAACTCGCCGGGGCAAGAGGAGAATTCCCAATTGCCTGGAAAACGATCTATGAGGCTGCGATGCGGCACCACGCAGAAAACCTGCGTTTGGAAGGCGAGGCCGAGAGGTCGCACAGCCGCCGCAAGAAGAAACCGAACCAATAGCACCGTTAAGGCAACCAATTTGCTCTCTTGCTTAGAAAAGTTGACTCTTTGCTTGGCCAAGATTAGCGCCGAAACAAGTCATGCACTTTTCTTGCGACGCTGAGCCGCTTCCTCAATGCGCGTAACGAGATCCTCTGTGCGCAAATGAGTGTAGCGCTTCAACATTTGCATACTCTTGTGGCCGCTGATTGCGGAGACCTCTTGATCAGAAAACCCAGCCTCCACAAATCGACTCACGGCTTCATGGCGTAGATCATGAAAGCGAAAGTCCTTCAAACTTTCTTTTCGCTTGATAGCCTGCCACATCCGGTCAAATTGATAAGGCCTCCGAACACCATCTCGGCCAGGCGCTCCAAAAAAGATTAGATCCGTATCGTCAGGCCGGACCGGATTCTCAATCGCCTTTCTGAACATTTCGACAGCTGAAAGAGTCAAGGGAACGGTACGCGGCTGAGTGTTCTTTGTCTTAAGCAGTCGAACAATCCGCCGCTTGAGGTCCACCTGGGACTTGCGAAGCGTCAGGATTTCTGACCACCGCATACCTGACTCAAGAGCGATCCGAACAATCCAACCCATCATCGGGTTTGAGTGCTGGTCAACGGCAGCCAGCAGGCGAGATTCTTCCTCTGGCGATAGCCTCCGATTCCTGCCGGCCCCTGGTGCTGGTCGCCTGATATTTGTGACCGGGTTGGCTGGCAAGTTCACACCCCACTCTTTGATCGCAATTGTCAGCAGATGACCGAGAAGGGCCAGATCGAGGCGAACGGTACTGTTAGATCTCGGTATTGGGTTTCCGGCCTCATCCTTACGATCTTCCCCAGCCAAGCGCATATCCCGGAATTGGGCAATGACCTCTGGCGTCAGAGAGGTGAGGGAATACTTACCGAGATGTTTCACGATAATCTTGGAGCGCTTTTGGTCGGCCACCTGTGTTGTCGGCCGCTTTGAAGGGACTACATCGGCCAGATAGCGCTTCATCGCGGCGGCGACCGTCATGCGGTCGCCAGCAGCCCGCTGGATGAATGCGCCCCGGACCATGTCGTCTTCGGTACGACGAGCCCAGTCTCCGGCGTCTCGCTGGGTCCGAAACGTCTTAACTGTCATCGGCCAACCGGCCCTGCGGATGATCGCCTTCCACTTGCCTGATGGGGTTTTTACGAGAGTAGCCATTCGGGTCTCCAGAGAGTGCGCTGGTACCTTGTTTGTATCCGCACTGTACCTGAGATTGTACCCGAACAGCAATGTACTACTCAATAACAGAAATTACGGAGACCCCGCGCAATCCTCGACTTGCGTCCATTTTGCTCATTTTATTGGGTTTATTTGTGAACTTGATTGGTGCCGGGAGGGGGGGTCGAACCCCCACGATCCGAAGATCGGCGGATTTTGAGTCCGCTGCGTCTGCCAGTTCCGCCATCCCGGCATGGGTTCGGATGGTGCTTCCAAAGTATCGCATAGGGTTTGGTTGGCGCGCCACTTTGAAGTCTACGGTGGGCAGGCAGGCTGCTCGCCTGCGGTGAAGGGACACCGGCGGCTGGCTGAGAGACAAAATTCCCCGGAGGTAATGGGTTTCCACACGACTGGGAGGGTTGCCTGGGGTGCGTCCCGTGCGACAATGAAGGCAATCGTGATGACCACCGCCTCCTCTGGACAGGCTATTCCCTCGCCGGTTGCGGTAAACCCGCAGTTGCTGGCTCAGCACAGCATTACTGCGGAGGAGTACGACCGCATTCTGGCTGCTCTGGGCCGTGTGCCTTCGCTCACCGAGCTCGGCATTTACAGCGTAATGTGGAGCGAGCATTGCTCCTACAAATCCAGCCGCGTTCACCTCAAGCGCCTGCCCACCAAGAGCGACCGCGTGGTGCAGGGACCGGGCGAAAACGCGGGCATCATTGATGTTGGCGATGGCTGGGCTTGCGCCTTCAAGATCGAGTCGCACAATCACCCCAGCTACATTGAGCCATTTCAAGGAGCAGCTACCGGAGTCGGCGGCATTCTCCGCGACATTTTTACCATGGGCGCGCGGCCTTTGGCCGTCATGGATTCCCTGCGTTTCGGGCTCATTACCGACGAGGCCGGAGAGAGCGCCGAGGAACGCCAAATCGTCAGCAGGAATCACTCCATCGTCGAGGGTGTGGTCAGCGGCATCGCCGGCTACGGAAACTGCTTCGGCGTTCCCAACCTGGGCGGTGAAACAAAATTTGAGCCCTGCTATAGCGGCAATCCGCTAGTGAACGCGTTTGCGCTGGGTCTGGTCCGCATCGATGAGATTTTTTACGGCAAAGCTACGGGTGTTGGTAACCCTGTGATCTACGTTGGCGCAAAGACAGGGCGCGATGGCATTCACGGCGCGACCATGGCCAGCGAAGAATTCAAAGAAGGATCAGAGCAGAAGCGGCCCAACGTGCAGGTGGGTGACCCGTTCATGGAAAAGCTGCTGCTTGAAGCCTGCCTTGAGGCCATGCGCACGGGCGCGATTGTCGGCATTCAGGATATGGGCGCGGCGGGTCTGACGTGTTCCACCTGCGAGATGGGAGCGCGCGGCGGAGTGGGCCTCGATGTGGAGCTCGACTTCGTGCCGCAGCGCGAGACCGGCATGAGCGCGTACGAGATCATGCTGTCTGAAAGTCAAGAGCGAATGTTGCTGGTGGCCAGCAGAGGCCGTGAAGATGAAGTGCTGAGCGTGTTTGCCAAGTGGGGACTGGATTCGGTGATTGTTGGAACGGTGCAGCCTGAGCCCCGGTTGCGGATACGTCATCATGGCGAGCTCGTGGCCGACATTCCCAACCAATCGCTGACCGACGATGCGCCGCTCTATCACCGGCCGGTCGGCGTGTGGAACTCACCGGTTCCGGCGGAGCCACCTGATACGATTCTGCTCGAACTCGCGAAAGACCGCGACTTTACTGCCGATTTGAAGCAACTGCTGGCGAGCGCGAACGTCTGCTCCAAGCGCTGGGTGCATGAGCAGTACGACACCATGGTGCAGACAAACACTGTGATTGGTCCCGGCGGCGAGGCCGGCGTGATGCGCATCAAGGGCACCGGTGTGGCCGGCCATGAGCGCGGTTTGGCGATGGCGCTTGACGGCAACGGGCGCTGGGCGTGGCTCGACCCGAAGTTGGGCGCGATGCACGCCGTGGCCGAGGCGGCGCGCAAGGTTGCGTCGACTGGCGCAATGCCGGTGGCGGCGACCAATTGCCTTAACTTCGGCAATCCAGAAAAGCCGGAGATTATGGCGCAGCTCTCAGCCGCAATTGACGGTATCGCAGAGGCTTGCATCGCGCTATCGACGCCCATCACCGGGGGCAATGTTTCGTTGTACAACGAGACGCGCGGCGAGGGAATCTATCCCACTCCCGTTCTTGGCATTGTCGGCATTCTCGATGACGTGACCAGGGCCGTGCCGGCAGACTTTCAGCGCGAAGGGGACGCGATCGTTTTGCTGTGGCCGGTTCCACGCGGCGTAGAGCCCGATCCAAATCTCAAAGTTCCGTTTGAGCCTGAGCCGATGAAGTATTACCCGGTTGAGGTCGTGGAGCACAAGCCGGTCACGCTTGAAGAGACGGGCGCTCCGGACGAAACCGCTGCGGCGGCTCTTGCGCAGTTTGGTTCGTCTGAATACGCCAAGGTGGTGCTCGGTGGCGTGTGGGGTCAGCCGCCTTCGCTCGATCTCGACGCAGAGGCCGATCTGCACACGTTGCTGCAGGCTTTGGCAGCAAAAAAGCTGGTTCATTCGGCGCGCGATATCTCTGATGGCGGCATCGCCGTTTCGTTGGCGCAGGCTGCATTCGGTCACGCAATTGGCGCGAAAGTTGAGCAGGATCCATCGCTGATGGTGCATCCGCTCTTTGGCCTGTTCGCAGAGCCTGCCACAACCATGCTGCTCACCGCCGACCCCGACAACGTCTCCAAGATTGAATCGCTCGCGGACGAGTACAGTTTCTTCGCCGTGCGCATTGGAACCACCGGCGGCCGGCATCTAGAAATCACCGTCGATCGCCAGCCCTTTATCTCCGCATCGCTCACCACCCTGCGCACTCCCTGGGCTTCCGCTCTTGAAGCCACTCTGCACAATGAGGTGACAGCATGAAGCAAGGCTCTTTCCACCGCGTGGGAAACGATCAGCTTTTGTTTCAGGGTATTGCCGGCGTAGCCGATGAGTCCGAGCAGATCAAAGCGGCCGCACGGCCCGTTTATGGTCGCAAAGCGGCGACTCGCCGCGCGCAAAGCACCGACAAGCTCCACGAGGAGTGCGGCGTCGTAGCGATTCACGGCCATCCGGATGCGGCGCGGCAGGTCTATCTCGGCCTCTATGCGCTGCAACATCGCGGGCAGGAGTCGGCGGGCATTGCCTCTGCCGACGGGCAGCGGTTGGCCAATATCAAGGGCATGGGGCTGGTGTCTGAAATCTTCACGGAAGATGTGCTCGCCAAGTTGCCCGGACCTATGGCGATTGGCCATACACGCTACTCCACAACAGGGGATTCCGCGCTGCTCAATGCGCAGCCTATTCGCGTCGACTCGACCAAGGGCCTGATTGCGATTGCGCACAACGGCAACCTTGTGAACCTGGGCAACGTGCGCGCGCGGCTTGAACGCGACGGCGCATACTTTCAAACGACTTCCGATTCCGAAATCATTGTTCAGCTTATTGCTCATTCCAAAGCCAACTCGCTGGTCGATGCGATTGCCGACTCGCTCGCCCAGGTCGAAGGCGCGTTCTCCATTGTGATGATGACCCGCGATCGCATCTTCGCGGCGCGCGATCCGCGCGGTTTCCGCCCGCTCTCGATGGGACGCATCAAGAATTCAGAGGGCCCCGACACAATTGTCTTCGCCAGCGAAACCTGCGCCTTCGATCTGCTGCGCGCCGAGTATGAGCGCGATGTGCTTCCTGGCGAATTGGTGATGGTGACTGAAGACGGCGTGACCAGCCGCCAGTTTTCAACCGGTGTTGAGCAATCGAGCTGCATCTTTGAGCACGTCTACTTTGCACGCCCTGACAGCCGCATCTTTGGCCACTGGGTGCAGCAGAGCCGCGATCAGATGGGCCGCCAACTTGCATGGGAGTCCGGTGTGCCCGCGGATGTTGTGGTTCCGGTGCCCGACTCGGGCGTCACCGCGGCGCTTGGCTATGCGGAGCAAGCAGGAATACCATTTCGCTTCGGCCTCATCCGCAACCACTACGTCGGACGCACTTTCATTGAGCCGGAGCAGCGGGTGCGCGACTTCGGCGTGCGTCTCAAGCTCAACCCGGTGCACAATCTGCTTGAGGGTAAGCGCGTGATTCTGATCGACGACTCCATCATTCGCGGAACGACGAGCCGGAAGATCGTCCGCATGGTGCGCGGCGCAGGCGCCAAAGAGGTTCATCTACGCATCAGCTGTCCGCCCACCATTTCACCGTGCTTCTACGGCGTGGACACGCCCAGCAAGCGCGACTTGATCGCAGCCAACAAGTCGATCGAGGAGATTCGTCAGTATATTGAGGCTGACTCGCTCGCTTACTTGTCGCTTGACGGACTGCTGAAGGCCTGTGCAGGTGAACCCAAAACCGGCTATTGCACTGCGTGCTACACCGGCAACTACCCTACGCAGTGGGTTGATGTAGACGAGATTCTGCCGGCTACGGCGAGCTTCTAGACTACTTCAAAAGTACAGTGTAATCGTTAGTCGCCGAATTCACTGGCCTCGCGCAATGGCGCCACGACCGGCTGTTTCAAACTCTGCGTCAGCACAAACATGATGGCCGCGGCGGAAAGTGAGGGAAGCGCCAGTCCGCGCAGCCCGGCCTGGTAACTGCCAGTGTGATCCTTCATGATCCCCATCCAGCTAGGCCCAATGAATCCGCTGAACATGGTGATCATGTTCATGGCGGCAATCCCCGCTGCTGCTGCCCGGCCGGCCAGAAATTGCGTTGGCACGGTGAGCGCCGGCCCCTGCATTGACTGGAATGAGATGAAGCTTAATCCGAGGGCGGCGACCACAATCCATGGCGCTCGCGCATAGCTCGCGGTGACAAAACACAACGCCATGATCACGCAGGGCACAATGCAATGAAACGCGCGTTCGCCGGTGCGGTCGGAGTGCGCGCCGTTCAACAACATGGCCGCAGCTCCGGCGACACCAAGGCTTGCGACGAGGAATCCGACGTTTGCGACGCTCCAACCGGTCGCGTCCTGCAGGATCGCCGGCGCGGAGAACCCATAGGCATAGTTGGTGGTGAGCGCGCATAGAAAGAACGCTCCAATCATCCACACTTTGGGTGAGAGCAGAGCCTGCATGATGCCCGCATGGTGGCCCAGGTGAGCGCGATCGCCCTCGGCTTTCAACTCATTGCGTAGCCAGGCCTTTTCTTCAGCTGTCAACCACGCGGCCTTTTCAGGACCGTCAGGCAGCAGGCGCAGCATGACGAAGCTGAAGACGACCGCAGGCAACCCTTCGAGTAGAAAGAGCCATTGCCACCCCGCCAGGCCAAAGTTGCCGCCCATGCCCAGCAGCCATCCTGCCACTGATCCCATCACCACTGAACTGAGCGGCATGGCGATATAAAAACGGCTGACGGCCCGCGCGCGCCTTCGCGCCGGAAACCAGATGGTCAGGTAGTAAATCACTCCCGGAAAGAATCCCGCCTCGGCTACGCCCAGCAGGAAGCGCAGTACGTTGAACTCGAACGGCGTGCGCACAAACATCATGGCCGCGGCCAGCAACCCCCAGGTGAACATGATGCGCGCCAGCCATCGCTTCGCACCAAAACGCAACAGCATCAGATTGGAAGGAATCTCAAACAGTGCGTACCCGATGAAGAAAAGTCCCGCGCCCAGCCCGTAGACTGACGCGCTGAAGTGCAGGTCATGATTCATCTGCAAGGACGCAAAACTGAGATTGAGTCGGTCAATGTACGCAAGCCCGTAGCCGATTCCGATGAGAGGAATCAGCCGCAGACCCGCTTTCCGATTCGCTGACCTTCCGATCGCATCCGAGTTCGCTTCGGACGGATGCAATGTGCCGGGCGTCGTGCTCCAATCGGGCATAAGCGCTGACCTCAGGGATGTCGAACGTGATTCGTGGAAATCAGGGAACAAAGGTCGTGCCGGGGTAAGCAAAATCTATCACAACGGCACGGCGACTAGCGGCTGGATGCTGCCTCAATGATTCTGAAGGTGCCGCTGCAGTGCATCATGCTCATCAGGTAGAGCATGCCGTCGTAATAGCGCTGCTCGCCCGACGGAATCGGGGTATTCCACAGCTCTTCTACGAATGCCTTTGCAGTTGCGGAGTCGGTGGCCGCGAGGCTTCCGACAGCCGTCGTCGCCACCATGCCCACCGAGTGACGCTCTGAGAGCGGCTTTCCATCCAGCGTGTACTGGTCGGCGAATTTGCTAATTCCCTGCGAGAAGAGAAACCCCTGAATGCGGTTGCTGAGCGCCGTTTCGCGCGGGTCCTTATGCCACCACGAGTAATCCACGCTCCAGTTGCTCGCACTGCGCCAAGAGTCGTAGCTGAAGTGTGTTGGCTTCCCTTCCCAGTCGTTCGCTACAGTTCCGTCGAAGTGGCTGCGGTCAGGCGTCAGTCCCGTCTCCGGATTGGCTACGCGGTTGAAGAAGTCGCGGCTCACATCCGCTGCCTCGGCCCAGAACGCGCGATCTTCCGGTGGCCCCCATCGCGCCCACAGCTCATAAAACGCAGGCAGGTGGTAGCTGGCGTCAGTGACGGCATCCTGCATGTTGGGCACAAACTTGATCATGAAATGCGGCTCATCCACCATGGGGCCGATGGTCTCACTCGAGGTTCCTGACCGCCGTCGAATTGCTGGCCGGGGCGAGCGCTTTGCTGCAGCCTCTCGCTCCAGTCGGTGGTTGTTGGGGCTGCGCCAGGGGTGGTCCGGCGGCACGAATGGCGCATCTTCCGGATGAATGCGAAATGGCCCCGTCCCCGTCAGCACTGGGTGATGCCGCATGCCGCGCAGAATCTTGTCCGCCTCGGTCTGATAGTTATAGATACCCATTCCATTGCCCCATCGGTGCGCGGCAAAGTAGAGCGCCATGGTGAAGTACTCTTCTCCATCCGGTGCTGCGCCAGTCGAACGCGGCGTTCCGTTGGTCGCCATTGACCACGCAAAGTAGCCCACCGACGGGTTCTTCGGGTCGGTGATCAGCATGTAGGTCTTGGCCCAGTTCCAAAGAGCGTCAAACTCGCGCTTTTTGTTCAACTCCACGGCGATCATCATGCCGTAGCTCATACCCTCGGTTCGCGCGTCGTTGTTGGCCCAGTCGGTCACGTACGCCAGGGGCCCGTTCTCATTGGCGCCGGTCTCAAAGTAGATTCGCTCTTCCTGCCCATCGCCATGAAAAAGCTGCTGAAAGGCTTTCTCGATCTTGGCGCGGCTGTCCGCGGGAGTATGTCCCTGCTCGGCAAACAGATCGCGGTACTGGTGCGTCTTGTAAGCGCCGTCTCCGTCTCCGGGCATGCGGGTGATTTCGCCCAGTGGTGCATCCACGTGCTGCGAAGGGGTGGGAGCCGGCGCCTGCGCAAACAATCCGCAGGGAAGTGGCAGAGCGAGGCCGGTAGCCAGAAGTACTCGAGAAAAGCGAATCAGCACGGCAAGACCTCGAAGGCAAATGGACCGGAAAACGACCACAAGGTCCTCACCTGCGCCATTATTCCACAGCCATGGTTAAGCATTTGAGGAGCAGAGACCGCGCCCTTCGACCGAAATTGGCCGCTCAACCGCCTTCAAAGGCCCGGTTTGTGCGCCGAGTCACAGGACGTTCACACATCGCGTGTGATAGCATCCGCTTCTTAGCACGAGACGCTCTGCGGAGCCCTCCTCTATTCTCCGCCAAGCGCCGGTCCGAGACCCTCTTCAATGGATGAGGCTGACGGTAGACCGGGACCTGTGGCCCTCCAAGCCGGCTGCTTGGACGCCCCCAAGGACGCCCCCAAGGACGCCCCCAAGCGTTCCCTGTGCCACGGCAGTGATCAGTTTTCAGAGCACAGTGAACAGGGCCATGCCGGCGATCCCGCCAGTTCCAAACTCCAGATAACGTCCCAGCGTCGCCGAGTCTCGTCTTCGATATCTGATGGCGAAATTGGATTCCGTTTGGGCGTGCTGCAAAGATCTGCATTTACAAGGAGAACACCATGAAAACGTACCAGGGAAGTGAGATCCGCAACGTAGCTGTAGTGGGGCATGCGCACAGCGGCAAGACCACCTTGATTGCCGCTCTGCTGCATGCCGCGAAGATGACCCCAACCCAGGGACGCGTGGCCGATGGTTCGGCTGTGACCGCCTATGACGAAGAGGAAGTCGCCCGCGGCGTCACCATGCAGAACGCCGTCGCTTTCGTCGAGTGGCAGGGCGTCAAAATCAATCTCGTGGACACGCCCGGCTTTCACATGTTCAGTCATGAAGCCCGCGCCGCGCTGCTGCCGGTTGAAGCCGCAGTGGTGCTCGTCAATGCGCAGAATGGCGTTGAATCCGTCACTGAACGCGTATGGAGGTTCGCCGAAGAGGCGAATGTTCCGCGCATCGTCGTGGTTAACCAGATGGACCATCCCAAGGCCGGTGGCGGCGGCGGATTGAGCGCGCTCATCGATGACCTGGTGGACCGCTGGGGCCGCAACTGCGTGCCGGTGCAGCTGCCCATCTCCGATGCGCAAGGGTTTCACGGCGTCGTCGACCTGGTGACCATGGAGGCCTATACCTATACGCCTGGCGGCGATGGCCGCGGCAAGGTTTCGCATGAGATTCCGGCCTCGCTGGCCGCCGAAGCCAAGTCCCGGCATGAAGCTCTTGTGGAGCTCGTGGCCGAGGGCAAAGACGAGTTGATGGAAGAGTACTTTGAAAAGGGCACCATCCCTGAAGAACACCTGATCGCGGCGCTGCATGAGGCCATTCGCGAAGACCGCATCTTCCCGGTGCTGTTTTCGAGCGGCCTGGCCAACATGGCCCTCGATCACCTGCTGGACTTTATCAAGGTGTACGCGCCCTCGCCCGTTGAGCGCGCCCCCTTCAGCGTGCGGCTGCCGTCGCTGGTCGCAGCATCCGGCGGCGCCGATTCGGGCGACACTGGCGATGCCGCGCTTTCCCTGCGCAAGGTGGCCGACAGCGAGCCCGCGGCGATGGTTGTCTTCAAGACCATGACCGACCCGTTCTCTGGGCGCATCACTTTCTTCAAAGTCATCAGCGGCGTCGTCAAGAACGACGTTACAGTGGAGAACTACACCAGGCGTGGCCAGGAGCGGCTATCGCATCTGAGCGTTATGCAGGGGCGCAAGGCCGTTGAAGTGGCTGAACTGCACGCCGGCGACCTGGGTGCCGTGGCCAAGCTGCGCGAAACGCTTACTGGCGACATGCTCGGCCAGAAGGGCGCCGAGATCGCCGTCGAGCTGGTCGAGTTCCCTGAGCCGGCCATGACCTATGCCATTGAGCCCAAGAGCCGCGCCGACGAGGACAAGCTCGCTCCAGCCATTCACAAGCTCATGGAAGAGGACCGGCTGATTCGCTTCTACCGCGACCCGATGACCAATGAATTCCTGATTGCGGGCGCGGGTCAGCCGCACATTGAGACCATCGTGAGCCGTCTCAAGAAGCGCTATCACGCCGAAGTCACACTCAAGGCGCCCAAGGTGCCCTATCGCGAAACCATTCGCGGCAAGGCAGAGGCGCAGGGCCGGCACAAGAAGCAGACCGGCGGCCACGGCCAGTTCGGTGATTGCAAAATCCGCATGGAACCACTGCCCCGCGGCAGCGGCTTCGAATTTGGTAACGAAGTCTTCGGCGGCGCGGTTCCCCGCAACTTCATTCCCGCCATCGAAAAGGGCATCGTGGAGTCGGCGGCGCGCGGCTACCTGGCCGGCTTTCCCGTCGTCGACTTCAAGGCGACAGTCTTCGACGGGAGCTACCACGATGTGGACTCGAACGAAATGTCGTTCAAGATGGCCGGCCGCCTGGCCTTCCGCAAGGCGATGGAATCCTGCAAGCCCTGCCTGCTTGAGCCCATCATGAAGGTTGAGATAGAAGCCCCCGACGAGTTTGCCGGAGCGCTCATGGGCGATCTGAACGGCCGTCGCGGCCGAGTCGGCGGCATGGAGTCAAAGGGCCGCACGACGCTGATCAATGCGCAGGTTCCCATGTCGGAGATGCTCACCTACGGAACGATTCTTACCTCAATGACGCAAGGCAAAGGCAGCTACCGGATGGAGATGGACCACTACGACATCGTTCCGCAGTTGGTAGCCGAAAAGATCCTCGCCAACGCCAAGCGGCCGGTGGAAGAGGAAGAAGAGTGAAGCAGTGAATTAGTGAAAGAGTGAAGCAGTGAAAACGCCCCGGATTGCTCCGGGGCTTTTTCTGCTCGCGAAGTTAGAGCGGTTCTCCGGTTGATGTCGAGGGAAAGCACGGATGCCGAATGGCTTTTTCCTCAAGGAAAGGCCACCCTTTACGGAACTCAAGACTTCGCACAGACAGGAGAACCACTTTAACCGCGCTGCGTGGGCTGCATGCTCTCCGAGGCGCAAATCGGGATTTTGGCTTGCCACCCGGTCGAAATCCGACTGGAACCCCGGGTTTCCCGCAATTCAAGAATGCGCAACTCCTTTGTTTTCTTAGGGTGTGAAAATATGTAAACCTAAGTGCTTTGTTTGCAACAAAAGTGGGGGAGGGGGGTGCGTCGGGGGGTACGGAGCGGTTACATCCCTGACGCTTTGAACCGATAGGTTTGGGGATTGGTCTTCACAATTCCGATTGTGCGCGTTTGGTGCGAATTAATCGGCAAATTTTTGAAAGAAATTCTCGGGCACCCAAGAGACTGCGCAGGCCAGTGATTACGGCTTCGGCTGCCCGGGGATTGGGGTGGGCTGGAAGTCTTTACGCCAGAATTGGTGGCCGCGCTTTACTGTCAGCACCACGCTGCTGAAGGCTTGCGCGCCGTCAAGCGGGTTCTTCGCAAAAAAGGCCAGGTTCGCCAGCTTACCCGGCTCAACTGTGCCCATGTTTTTTTCCTGCCCAAGCGTGCGAGCCCCAACTGCTGTCGCCGCCCGAATCACATCCGCGGGTTTCATGCCGGCTCCGTCCTGCAAGAGCAGCAGCTCATCGCGCAGAGGCGACCATGCAGGATTGTCCTCGTCCTCGGTATCCGTTCCTGTCGAGATGGGGATGCCAGCCTCATACGCGGCATGCGTCGCGCGCTCGCCGATATCAAGTGTGCTTACCGCGTTCGGTTGCGGATGCCTAGCGTGGGCTTCGTCGGATTCTTTGAAGACCAGCAGAGTCGCGTCGAGGATAGTGTGGTGGGACTTCATCTCGTCTAAAACATTTGTGAATTGGGAGCCGAAGCCATCGATGTAGAGCAGGGCCGGGTGGACGTGCGACTCGGCGTAAGTGTTGGTGGGGTGGGCTATGGCCAACATGGGGGCGTGGGAGACAGAGTCAACACCGGCGTCGACGACTTCAGCGGCGTTGGCGGGGAAGACGGTGGCGTGGGCCCACACGAGCAGGCCCTGGCTGTGCGCTTCTTTGGTGATGGCGGCGACCAGATCGGCGGGCAGGTCGGCGTAGATCTTGATGGCTGTTGCTCCGGTGCCTTTGGCTTCAGCGATGGCAAGGTGGAGATCGGTCTGGGGCGTGACGGCTTTCATCCATGGCACATCTCCGGCGACGGCTCTGCGCGCTGCGGCGTGGGTGCGCGGGTCTTTGAAGAAGCTTGGGCCGGCCATGAGCGCGGCGTAAACGATGTCCGGTCCGGGAACCTCATTCAACAGTGAAACGCGCGCCAACTCGGCGAGCTGGCGCGTGTCACCGGCCATGTCGCGCTCGGCGGTAATGCCGCTGAAGAGATCGCGCCGCATGAGGGCGAGGGCCTGGGCACGGTTGGTGTCGGTAGCGATGTGGATGTGGGTGTTGATGAGGCCGGGGAGAACGTAGAGGCCGGTTGCATCAATGATTTTGGTGTTGGGTGGGGGTGTCAATTGGGCGGAGGGGGCGATGGCGTCGATGCGCTCATCGCGGACGAGAATGGACATGTTGGGTTGGGGGGCCAAGGCCGTTCCGTCGATCAGGGTGGCGTTGCGATAGAGGGTGAGGGTGTCCGACTGGGCGTGGGTGGAGAGGGTGAGGGTTAGAGCGAGGAGAAGGATTGGAAAGCGCGGCAATGTTCTTCGATGCATAAGAAACTTTATCAACCTTTAACCGGGTCACTGCTCGATTGATCTCAGCGCTTCTTCAAGATGGGTGATGCCTTTGAGGACGGCGTCGCGATTCTTCGCGGAGGTCATCCAGGCGGGTAATCGGGAAAACATAGACCACTTCAGGTTTGACATTCTCTCACGGAGGCTGGCAGAAATGTACTGACGTAGTTTCTCTAAATGGTCTCCATTAAAGGCCCAAAGCGTGTGACCGCAGCAGGAGACCTGGAGCCAGAGGGGTAGGCCGAAGGTGGGATCATTCGCCGATCCAAATCGCTCTTTAATGAATTCAAGATCGAGCTTTGTTACGAGTCCGCAGGAGGTGCAGGTAATGAGGGAGAGGTCCTTTTCGACTGCCTTAGGAGTTTTACCACGTGCTGCTTGTTCAAGCCATTGCGTCCCACAATTCGGGCACGGTCTCTTCGCCATTCCGTTCACCGGACCATGCCATTCCACATCGCATTCTCTTCGTTGAAAAGAGCACCGCAGGCAAGTAGCTCTTGCATCTTTGGGTATGAAGGGAATTCCAGCCTTGGATCGGCAGGTGACTAACACCGGACCACTGCAATTCGGGCAGATGCTGAAGACACGTTCAGCAAAAGCAGCAATCAGCATGCCCTGGTCGAAGTATCGAGATTTTTCAGTCAAATGTGTCACGGTCCGTACCGGCAAAAGCAGGATACTAGCGACTCTGGCAGAAGTATCTATCGGGTCACCGCGTCCCTTCAGGACGCGAATCGCATCACGCGGCCTTTCCACGGGTTGCGCTCCGCTTCACCCGTGGCTACTTTCATCTCGTCCCTTCCGGGACGACAACCGGCACGCGACGCTCATGAACGATTGAAAAGATTCTGATTCGGGCCGCTTTGATCCGTTAGGATCGTTGTCAAACGAATCCATTCATGGAGCTTTCCTTTGGGAGTTTTGTCACGGCGGAGTTTTTTGAGGAGTGCGGCGAGTGCGGCGGTGGGTGCGCCGGTCTTTCTTCGCCATGGCTGCCGGGTGTTTGCGGAGTCTGCGCAGGAGTACCCGGAGCGCGTGGTGCGGCTGATGCGCGAGTCGCTGGTGATCGATATGCTGAACCAGTTCCTGTATCGCACTGACCAGAAAGACCTGAAAGAGAAATGGCTCACCGTCCCGGGAGCGTTTACCGAAGCGGATTTTCTCAAGTTCAAGAACTCTGGCGTTTCGGCGATCAACTTCGGCGATGGCGCGGAGAACTTCGCCGACGCTGAGCTGCTCTTCGCCAAGTGGAACAGCTTCATCGCGCAGTATCCGCAGTGGCTGATGCGCATCAACGCGGCCGCCGATCTGATGAAGGCCAAGGAGCAGGGCAAGTTCGGAATCCTTTATGGCCTGCAGTCCAGCGACCAGTTTGAGCATCTTGACGATGTTAACCGCTGCTATGGATTCGGGCAGCGCATCTCGCAACTGAGCTACAACTTCAGAAGCAAAATCGCCGACGGGGCCTTTGAGCCCTATGATGGCGGCGTGAGCGAGTACGGCGGAAAAATCATTGAGCGGATGAACACGGTGGGCATGGTGGTGGACCTGGGCCACGCCAGCGACAAGACCAAGCTCGACGCGCTGGAGATCTCAAAGAAGCCGATCATTCTGTCGCACGGTAATTGCCGCGCGCTCATTCCCGGCGGCCTGCGCGCAAGCACCGACGAAGCCATTCGCAAGCTGGCAGCCAAGGGCGGCGTCATGGGCATCACCGACATCGCCTTCATGGTGAAAGCGACGGATCCCGTGACGGTGGAAGATGTGGTCAACCACATCGACCATGTGCGGGACCTGGTGGGGATTGAGCATGTCGGTGTCGGGTCGGACGCGGGCATCGAGAGCAACGACCTCGGTTCGCCGAAGGTTGCGAAGGATATGCTGGAGCACGCCGATAAGCGGTACAAGGTCCATGGGACAAACGAGATTGTGCAGGGAATGCAGGGCCCGACGCGCATGTACGAACTGACGGCGGCCCTGGTCAGACGGGGCTACACTGACGAACAAATCCGCCTGGTGATCGGCGGAAACTGGGCGAGGGTGCTGAAAGACATCTGGGCGCCTGCGGTGGGGTAGTAGCTCGGCAGTTGCAGTGCGGCAGACGCTCCGGGCAGGCTGGCTCGGGGGCTGCTACCAATTACTTAGATTTGGCGACGGGCCCAGTCGCCTCGGGTGTTTCCGACCGCAGATGACGCGCCAACGACCATTTCAGCTCTTCGATGCCCAGGCCGGTGACTGCGCTGATTTCGTGGAACTCCAACTTTTTGCGCTTGATGTGGGTGCGGAGTTTTTTGAGCTTTTCGGGGTTGGCCGAGTCGATCTTGGTGGCGCAGACGATCATGAGCTTGTGCGCTAACGGGTGGTCGATCAGCGGGCCGGGATTGTCTTCCATGGGATCGGCAAGGCGGGTGGTGGTGAAGCTGTCGAGCTCTTTGTTGATGACCTTGAAGTCTTCCACGGGATCGGGCCGGCCAGACGCATCCGAAACATCGACCAGGTGGAGCAGGAGCCTGGTCCGCTCAATGTGGCGCAGGAACTGCGTGCCGAGTCCGGAGCCGAGGTGTGCACCTTCAATCAGGCCGGGCATATCGGCGACGACGTAGGACTCCTGGTTGGGCTCTTCACCCACGGTGACTACGCCGAGGTTGGGCTCGAGGGTGGTGAAGGGGTAGTCCGCGATCTTGGGCTTGGCGGCCGAGATGCGGGAGATGAGGGTGGATTTGCCGGCGTTGGGGTAGCCGACCAGGCCGACGTCGGCCAGCAGCTTCAGTTCCAGTCGATAGAGGCGTTCCTCGCCGGGACGGCCCATCTCATGTTCGCGCGGAGCCTGGTGGACGGAGGTGGCGAAGTGCTGGTTGCCGCGTCCGCCGCGGCCGCCGCGGGCGATGACGACCTCCTCATCGGGGGTCTGGAAATCGTGGATCAGCTCGCCGGTTTCCTGGTCGTAAAGCGCTGTGCCCACAGGCACTTGCAGGGTCACCGATCGGCCGTCCGATCCGGAGCAATTGGAGCCCAGGCCGTGCTCACCGCGCTGGCCCTTGTGTTCCGGGTTATAGCGGAAGTGGATGAGGGTGTTGTGGCGCTGCGAACTGACCATGATGACGTCGCCGCCACGGCCGCCGTCCCCGCCAGATGGGCCACCGCGGGGAACAAACTTCTCGCGCCGAAAGGCCATGCAGCCGTTGCCGCCGTCGCCGGCTTTTACTCGAATTTTTGCTTCATCGATAAACATACGATTCCAGGGATCAGGGTCAGGCTTCAACAGATCTTTTTGTGTCGCCTGTCACAGCTGTGACAGACCGTCTATCCAGTTTACTGGAGTAGGCTTACAATCGCTTGCAACATCACTTTTGGTTTGCTGTTGCAGAGGGAAACCGGCCTGGGTGGGGCTGTGTTTGCCGCTGAGCGAGAACTCGCCGTCAGAGCGGGTCTGGCTGTTGCTGTTTCGTTTGTTTTTCCCGGGGTCTGCCGCGAGAGGGTTCTCGATGGCAGGGGCAAGACGGGGTTGGGTGGGCGTCGTGGTGCTGGCGTGCGCAGCGCTGGCAGCACAGGCGCAATTGGCACAGGTGCCGTCAGCCCTGAACCAGTCGATCCAGACCGGCGCACTGGCAGGCCGGCTGACGGATGTGCACTCTGCACCATTGGACGGAGCCACCGTCGTGCTTCGCAATGAGGCAACCGGAGCCGAGACGCGCATTATCACAGGGAAAAATGGCAGCTACCGTTTCGTGGGCCTTGAGGCCGGGGCTTACACGCTGGAGGCTGAAACCGCGCTGGGCCGAGGGCGGTTGGAGGGAATCTTCGTTTCCGCGGGGCATGAGGCGCGCGTGCAGGCGGCGATGGAGTTTGAACCGGCGCCGCCAAAGTCAATCCAGCTTGAAACCCATGCAATCAATTCCCTGAGGGCCGTGAGCCAGCCTGAGCGCCTGGAGCTTTCTGCGCAAAGCCGCTTGGATGCGCCGCAGCTCGCATTGGAACCTGCACGGTTGCTGCAAATATCGGTCACTGCCCAGCCTCTGCCGGTTGCCACGGTGCCGATGCCCCTAATTCGGGCCGTGGCGCTTCAGCGCGTGGTCGGCAATATGACGATCAATGCTGTGCGGATCGCGGCAAAATTGGAGTCGGAACCGCTGTTGCAGCTCCCGTTGACCGCATTCTTGCCGGTTCCTGGATCGAATCGAATCGTGCCGGTTCAGGTTGCCGCGCAACGCGGCGATCCGGTTGCGCCTGCGGTGACCACTTCGGTGACCAGCGCGCAGTTGCAGGCACTGCCGGCTGGTGGAAGGCGCTGGCAGGATTTTGTGCTGGATACGCCAACGGCAGCAAGCGCGCCGGGCGCGACTTCGCAGACCGCCCTGCGCGGCGCGGGGCAGCTTCCCGCTGAGACCACGCTCGACGGTGCATCGACCAGGCTGGCCTTTGGCGGCAGCGGTTCGGGATCAGACCGGGGAGCATCGCAGGATTCTGGCAGTGGAGCTGGCCAGAACGCCATGGGGCAGGCGTGGGCCGGCGGGCACGGATCGGTGATTGCCGAGGCAGCCATTCGCGAGGTGGAGACCACTGCGGGCAACACCGAAGCGGAAGGAACGCGCAGCGCGGGCGGACGTGTCGGCGTGGTGACGGAAAGCGGCGAGTCGCGCGACGGCGGCAACGGGATGCATGGACAGGGGTTTGCGTTTGACCGGCAAAATACCTGGGGCGCACGGAACCCCTTCACCCAGTGGGTCAAGGAAACAGTTCCGGCCGAAGGGACGATAACGCCGGTCTTCACGCCTGAACCTTACACGCCTCCCGACCGCGAGACGGTTTGGGGGTTCGGCGTGGGCAGTCCGCTTGGACGGGAAAAGCTGTTCTGGTTCGCGGCGCTCGACGGCTACCGGCGCAACGACCCCGGCCTCGCCACGGTCAAGAATCCGGCGGAGTTTTTTGCACAGCCGACGAATAACCAGATCCTGCTGTTGTGTGCGCAACTGGGGTTATCTGTGCCTGGGCCGCCGGGGGAACCAAGCTATTGCCCGATGGACACGGTGGTGAAGAAGTACTCACAGTTGCTGGAGACGCTCGACGGGCTGCTCGGGCCCGCGCCGCGCACGGCTGCGCAGTGGGTGGGGTTCGCGCGCGTCGATTGGAAGGCGGCTGAACGGCATCGGTTCACGCTGGAAGGAATCGGCGCGACCTGGAACTCGCCCGGCGGTGGACTGACGAGGGTTTCAGAGAGTTACGGAACCAACAGCTTCGGCACCAGCGAGGCCAGCGAAGAGTGGCTGCTGGGCCGATGGGAAGCGTTTCTGACACCGAATCTGTTGCTGGTGACCCAGGGCTCGGCGGGGCGCAACATCCTCAGTACGCATGCGGAGCCGCCATCGGCGTTTGAGCAGACGCTTCTCGGGCCGAATCTGTGGGGACAGTTGCCGCAGATTGTTGTCGACTCGCGCTACGGGCTTACCATCGGCAATCCGGCACGGTTCGGCCATGGAAGTTATCCGGACGAGCGGCTCTATGAAGCGCAGGAGGGCCTGGACTGGGTGCACGGCAGTCTGCTGGTGAAGGCAGGCCTGGAACTCAGTCACAACTCCGACGCCACCAGTCTCTTGCCCAATGAGACGGGAACCTATCACTATTCCACGGTCGAGAATTTTGCCTCGGACGCGCTGGTCTTTGGCATGTTTGGTTCGACTGACGTGCTGAATCCCGCAAACCAGCACAACTGCGATCAGACCGGCAAGGCCTGGCAGGATGGCACCGGGGCATTGCGCGGACTGGGGAGCCTGCCCTGTTACTCCTACTTTTCGCAGACGATGGGCCCGACCAACTGGAACCTCAGCACCAATGACTGGGCTGGATTTACAACCGCGCAGTGGCAGCCGAAGAAGCTTGTCGTCATCTCCGCAGGATTGCGCTGGGAACTGGAGCAGATGCCGCCGCCTTTAACTGCGTTGGCAAACACTGACCTTCCGAATGCCGGGAAGATGCCCAGCCTAGGCAGCAACTTTGGTCCGCGAATGAGCATGGCGGTGGGCAGCAACGAGAGTCATTGGCCGGTGCTGCGCGTCGGCTATGGCATGTACTTCGGACGCACTGAAAATGCCACACTGGAGACCGCGTTGACGCAGACGGGCTCATTCAAAGGCGATCTGAATTTTTTCATCCGGCCTACGGACGGGTTCGACCCGGGCAAGGCTACCAGCAGCGCTCCGCCGTTTCCCTGTGTCATGCCGGTTGCGGCCAGCTGCGGCTGGGCGGGGTCGGCCGAAAGCATTGTGAAGCCGGGAGTTGTGGAGTTTGCGCCCGAGTTCCGCAACCCTGAGGTGCATCAGGGAGTGGCGGCTTTAGAGGAGTCTTTGCCCGGGCATGTGCAGGTGACGGCGAGCGCGATGGTGAGCCTGGGGCGCCGGCTGCCGGTCTCGATCGACACCAACTTCGACCCGTCCGTGAATCCGGGAACCGTCACTTATGGCGTTATAGATGGGACGGGAACGGGGCCGATCAAGACCACGCAGATCACTGTTCCGTTTTATGCGTCCTGGCCTTCACCGACGTCGCCCACGGGGTTCACCGGGCGCATGAATTCGAATTACCAGCAAATCTCCGAGATCATGAGCCGGTCCAATTCGACCTATGAGGCGGCGATGATCAAGGTGGCGCGGTTTGGGCGTCGCGGGCTGAGCCTGCACGGTCACTACACCTACGCACATGCCATGGACTGGAATCCCAACGAGAGCACAACGGTAGCCGGCAGCGATGTGCTCGCCCCCACCGACTTCGGCATGGAGTACGGAACCAGCGACCTGGACATGCGCCACTCTGCCGCCGTGATGACGATGTACCAGTCACCGTGGAAGCTGCGCGGCGGCATGGGCCGCGCGGCGAACGGCTGGATGCTGTCGTGGATTGGGCAATTCCGCAGCGGGATGCCGTACACCATGCGCACATCGGGGTCGCTGGCGGAGGAGTTCGATGCGACGACCGGCGCGGCCATTGTGGGCCTGGGGCCGGGCATGAACGGCTCGGGTGGCGACAACCGCGTCTACGGCGTGGGAGAGGACGGCCACATTTACAACATTGGCCGCAACACCTATCGTTATCCGGCCACGTGGAAGGCCGATTTGCGCCTGGGCAAGAGCTTCGACCTGGGAGCCATGCGCAAGCTGGAACTGCTGGTGGAGAGCTTCAACCTGTTCAACCACCAGAACGTGACGGAGTTGGAGACGACGGGCTACTATCTCGAGCCGGGCAGTTTGGATGGAACGCTTCCCACGCTGAACTTTCTCACTGGACTGAAAGCGAACACCACCGCCTTCGGAAAACCGCTGAACGTGAATGCAACGAACTTCTACCGCGAACGGCAGGTGCAACTTGGAGTCAGGATGCGATTTTAGGAGAACGAACTAAAGATGAGGCCATGCGATGCGACGCCTACGGTTTGCATCGCCCGGCCTGCTGCCTCATCCAATCAGCTATGGGCAATCAGTTAGCGGTTTCGGTACTCGATCTGGTCGGCATGCACACCGGTGAGCCGGCGGGCAGCGCGATTGCGCGCTCGGTTGACTTGGCGCAACATGTGGAGCGGCTTGGATACAAGCGCTTCTGGCTGGCAGAGCATCATGCGATCCAGGGCCTCGCCTGTTCGGCGACGGCAGTGCTGATTGGGCATGTCGCCGGGGCGACCAAGACGATTCGAGTGGGCAGCGGCGGAGTAATGTTGCCCAACCACGCGCCGCTGGTGGTGGCAGAGCAGTTTGGGACGCTGGAGGCGATGTATCCGAGGCGTATTGACCTGGGGCTTGGACGCGCTCCGGGTGGCGACTTCAACACCATGCGCGCGCTGCGCCGCGATCTTGCCCAGAGCGGCGACGATTTTCCCGAACTGCTCGCGGAACTGCAAACCTATCTCGGGCCGGAGAAGGCGGAACAAAGAGTCCGCGCCATTCCGGGCCAGGGAAGCAATGTGCCGATCACGCTGCTGGGGTCGAGCGGATTCAGCGCGCAATTAGCTGCGCGACTAGGCCTGCCGTTTGCCTTTGCTGCGCATTTCGCGCCTGAATATCTACTTGCCGCGGCGGAGCTGTACCATCGGCTGTTCCAGCCCAGCGCGTTGCTTGAGAAGCCCTACATGATGGTGGGTGTGCAGGTGATTGCCGCGGGGACGGACGCGGCGGCCCGGCGGTTGTTTACAACCCCGCAACAGCGCTTTCTGAGGCTGATTCGCAATCAGCCGGTGGAACTGCTTCCTCCGGTGGATTCGATGGAACCGCTCTGGACCGAGTGGGAGCGAGCGGCCGTTGAAAGCAAGTTGGGCGCGGCGATTGTGGGCTCCGACACAACCGTGAAGGCGGGCCTTGAGAAACTGGAATCTGAAACCGGTGCGAGCGAGGTGATCATAGTGACCGACACCTATGAGCATGAAGACCGGCTGGAGTCGTACCGGCGCGTGGCTGAAATCGCCAAAACGGTAAAGCTTGCGGCCGGTGATCAATCATCGGTTCATGCTTAGACGCGGACGCCGAATTCTTTCAGGATTCAACGGGGCTGCTGATGACCGCAATCAGGATCGGCCACAACACTCTTGCCGTTAAGCAAAAAACAGACTGCGCCGTTCAGGTCTGTGCGATACGTGCGCACGTGCGCGGCCTCCAACTCTTCCAGCACCTCTTCTCGCGGATGGCCGTAGCGGTTGTGCAGTCCGCAGGAAATGACGGCCCACTGCGGAGCCACGCGCGCCAGAAACTCGGGCCGCGTGGATGTGATGCTGCCGTGATGGCCCACCTTGAGAAGCGCGCTTTGAAGACCCTGCTCTGCTAACATCGATTCTTCAATTGGCGCTTCGGCGTCGCCCTCGAGCATCACGGACGTTGCGCCGTAACTCATGTGCAGCACCAGCGAGTCGTTGTTGGTGGGCTCGGGACCTGGCTGGTAGTTCGGGAAAGGCGCGAGCACCGCGATCTGCGCGGCGCCGAAGGAGAGCGAGTCGCCGGTGCGGAACGAGCGCACGCGGACATGCAGGCTGGCAGCTTGATTCAGCAGCGCGTTATAAGCGCCGAAGCGCGGGTTGTTGCCCACCCACAACTCATCAGGGTGGAAATTGCGCAGCACCGCCGGCAGGCCTCCCATGTGGTCGGAGTGTGCATGAGTGAGCGCGACCGTGTCGAGATGCCGGATGCCGCGCGACCAGAGGACCTCCGAGACCACCTCCTCGCCGATGTCGAAATTCTCTGAGGATGTTTGCGGAGCCTGGCGCGGTCCGCCGCCGAAGCCTCCGCCGTCGACGAGCAGGGTCTTGCCGTCGGGTGTGATGAGCAGCAGTGAGTCACCCTGCCCCACATCAATGGCTTCCATGAGCAGCGCGTCGTGCGGGTGATCGATGGGACGAGGGAGAATGGCGGCTATCGCGGCCAGCAGCAATGCTACCCATGCAAGACGTAGTGGTAAATGTTTCGCAGAAGTGAGCGCCAAATGAGCCAATGCGATCGCCGCAGCAAGCAGAACACAAAATACGGCGGATTGACTGAGAAGCGGCGCGGGAATGCGGACATCGCCCAGCGTCAGCGAGCCGAAGATGCGGACCTGTCCGGTTCCGAAGTGAAGCGGCAGCGCGACCAGCATGGCCGGAACGACTGCTGCACTTGGCCAGACGATCGCAACCAGCAGCGTCACCAACGCGGCGGGCATCAGCACGAGTAGTAGCGGAAGGATGAAGAGATTGACCGGCAGCGCAAAGATCGTGATGCGGTGAAAATAAACGGCCATGGGCAGGGTCATGGCCAGCTCCACAACGCAGGAGACGACCAGCAGTTCAGCGGCCCGGATGAGGAAGCGAACAGACCAGGGAAGAACGCGCCAGGCAATTCCGGCATTGAACGCCTCTCGCAGCGCAGATGCGATCATGCGCAGGGTGACGCGGAACTGTCCGAGCGTCGGCATCAGCTTGGCGTCGATGGCGACCAGTCGCAAATCGCGCGTGGCCGCAACGTATGGATGAATAGTGGCCTGGAGCAGCGGCGCGGCAACGCCCGCGATAGCCACGACGGCAAGCAGCGTCATCTGGAGGCTGGCGTCGAAGAGGCTGCGCGGGCTGACGGCCAGCAGGCACAGCGCCGCAAACCCGATGGTGTTGAGCGGGCTGCGTTCGCGATAGAGCAGGCGACCGAGCAGGTAAAGTGTCACCATCCAAAGCGAGCGCTGCACCGGAGTGGCGAAGCCGGTAAAGAGCGCATAGGCGGACGAGACGCCGATGGTTAGCAGCGTGGCCGGAACCCGCGGCAGGCGCACCCGGCGCGCAAGCCAAAAGATGCATGCGGCGACGATGGCGAGGTGAAAGCCGGAGACCACCAGCATATGAAATGAGCCGGTGCGCTCAAAGCCGACCCGAAGGTTTTGGGTGAGATAGGTGCGGTCGCCGGTGACCATTGCGGCAAGCATCACCGCGTCGTCCTCGGTGAGGCGTAGCGGCGCGGGCAGCCGGCGCATGGCGGCGGGCAGCGCAAGCAAGTGCGCACTGGAACCCTGCTGAAGAGCACGAATTCTGCAAGCAAGAAAACGGTTGGTCGAGCCGCCGATGCGTTCAACCTGCGTGACACTGACGGTTGCTGTCGAGGTAATGTTCTGGTCGAGGAGATAATCTGTGCGGCTCCAGACGCCGGGATCGCGATAGGTCTCGGGCGGAAGCAGCCGGACGACGGTGCGGACCCGGTCGCCGCATTGAAATGGCTGTGGGTTCGGAAGGTTTGCCGGCCAGCGGACGGTGAGGCTAACCCCACCTGAGACGGGCGATTGCACATCTTCATCGTCGTTGACCACTTCAAGGGTGGAGACGCGCAGGTCGATGCGCTGCGAGGGTTTTTCTTCTGCTGTTTGGCTGGCGGGCTCCTCGGGCTCGGGCAGGTTCCGTTCCAATTCCCCACGGACCGGCCCCGTGTCGACCACTGTGCCTTCAACCGTGCGCAGCAGGCCGTCAGACAGTGCGGCAAGGGCTGGTGCGGGAGCCGGTTGGGGCTCCATTGACGCGCACCATCCGCCCAGCAGAAACCACAGAACTGCCAGTGGCATCCAGGCAATGCGCTGTGCACGAATCGCCGCAAGCACGCAAAGTGCTCCGACGAAGGACAACGCGATCAACACCGGGCTGGGCGGCAGCCAAAGCCAGTGAGCGATCGTGATTCCGGCAGCAAAGAGCCAGGCGGCGTGAAAGAGAGGAACAGCGCTCAGGCCAGAAAAGGCGGGAGTTGGAGATGGCCCGGAAAGGTCGGAGTTGTCTTGCATCGAGCAGTTTCGATTCAAGCGCTGTCGCGCTGGCAACAGGACGCCACGAAGAATCAAATGGATTCTATGGCAGATAAGCCTATCAGGCGCGGCGCAGGTGGACCACTGTCTCAAGATGAAAGGTCTGCGGAAACAGGTCCGCGAGAGTGATGGATTCGATTTCATAGCCGCCCTTGAGCAGCGCGTTCAAGTCGCGGGCCAGCGTGGCCGGGTCGCAGGAGACGTAGACCAGCGCGGGTGCGGCAACCCGCACCAGGAGTGCGGTGATCTCTGAGCCAAGGCCGGTACGAGGCGGATCAACAACGATCAAATCGGGAATTGGCGAATCAGGAGTCGTCAAATTGAGCCGGTGCGCATTGGGCAGGTGGCTTTGCAGGAAATCAAGGGTTGTCGAGCGGACGGGAGCGCCGCGAGTGCCCTTGAGATTAGCGGCGAGTGCCTGGGTGGCGGAGGATGCGGACTCAACCGCGACTACACGCGTAAAGTTGGCCGTGAGCGCGCGGGCGAACAAGCCGACACCGGCGAAGAGGTCCCAGGCGAGTGAGCCTTTCTGGCCGCAGGTAACGCGGTCGACAAGTGCGTCCACCAGCCAGCGATTGACCTGAAAAAATGCACCGCTGTCCACGCGGTAGTCAAAACCGGCGGCGCGGTAGGTGAGGGAACCCCCTCCCCATTGCGCGACCGTGCGAGGCGCCTCACCGTTTTTGACTTTGCGCGATTCCAGCAGCAGCTCCGCGCCGATCAGTGCGGGCACGCGTTCGCGCCATGCATGAATCAGCCGGTCGAAGTGATGGTTTCTGGCGATCGAGGTAAAGATGCTGGCCTGCAAGGCTGCCTGGGCCGGGTCGCAAAACAGGGCAAGCTCGGTAACAAGCAGCGAGGGAGCAGCGGCGCGGGCCACATCCGCAAACACCTGTGCTGCATGTAACAGCAACGGCGTGGCAATCGGGCACTCGCGGATCGGGATGACTGCGTGAGAGCGCCGGCCGCGGTAGCCGGGATTGCCGTTGTCGTCAAAGGCCAGCCGGATGCGGTTGCGATACTGCCACGGATCGGCGGAGAGGATGGCGACTTCCCCCGGAATCTGCACGCTGGCACGCGTCAGTGTTTCAAGCAGGATGGCTCTCTTGAATTCGAGTTGCGTTTCGTAGTCGGCGTGCTGATAGTGACAACCGCCGCAGGCGCCAAAGTGCTGGCAGGCAGGCGCAATACGTTCCGGCGCTATGGTGACAATCTGCTCGGCTTCGGCGGCTGCGTAGCCGCGCTTGTTCTGCCTGACTCGAACGCGCGTCTGCTCGCCGGGCAGAGTGAGCGGAACAAAGACCGCCTTACCCTCCACGCGCGCCAGAAAGTCGCCGCCGTAGACCGGCTTAGTGATCTCGACCAGATGTGATTCGGATGAAGCGGCCTCATGGCTCTCCACCTCTGCGTCAAAAGGCTGGCGCGGGGATAGGGCGCCCGATCCGGTTTGAGGTGCGGCTGTCTGGGGTTTGCGCGGTGTCATTGCTGGCTCATGTAGAAAAGGCTGAGGCGCGGGAGGCCATAGTAGACGAGAAGCTGCTTTTGCTCAAATTGATTGAGCACCTGGCGCAGCTGCACCGCGCCCATCTTGCTGCGATAGGGCGCCAACTCCCGCGTTGCGTGGTCGCGAATGCCCACTAGCAGTTCCTCCGGTGCCGCAGACTTGATCGAGTTGAACAATCGTTCCTCAAGTACAGTGAGATTGCTTTCCAGGGCTTCAAGGTTGTTTGCCGTGTTTGCGCGAACCTCTGCGGCCAGCTCGCGCAGGCGGGCCGCAGTAGCCTTGCAGGCTTCCGGAACGGCTGTGGCTGCATCGAGTGCGGCAGCGGTGGATTCAAGATGCGCTGCAACGCGGTCATGCTCGAAGCCGGACTCGCGTGGCTCGCTGGTTGCCGGAGCGGCGCCGGCGGCAGCCTCGCGCAATTCCTCCGCGGCTTCCATCACCGCCTGGGCGCACCAGGCAAGTCCGTTCACGCGCCGCATGCGTCCGCGCTTCTGCCGGGCCTCATATTTATCGAATGCGGCGTCGATTCCGCGCAGGGCCGCGTCCAGCGGAATGCCTGCTTCGCGCCAGGTTTCGATCAGCGCCCAGTCCAGCGTGGAGAGCAGCAATAGCGCTCCGCGGCGCTGCTGAAAGCGCTCCTCGATCTCGGTGAAGTAGTTGAAATAGTTCTGCACAGTGAATAAGTGAACGAGTGAAAAGTGAAGTCGTGAAGACGTACAATAGCGAGCTGTTCTAGTTGGCGCGGTTGCGCGGACGGACGGCGCGGTTGCGCTCGAAGAGAATCAGCAGGCCGTCGAGGGTGAGCATGTCATCGATGTCGGTGATGAAACGCGAGCCTTCCGCGATCATGTGCGCCAGGCCACCGCAAGCGATGACGCGCGGCTTGGCGCCTGACCCGTTCACGTCCAGCTCGGCGATCATGCGTTCCAATATGCCGTCGACCAGGCCGATGTAGCCGTAGTAGAGCCCGCTCTGCAGGTGCGTAATGGTGTTGGTGCCGATGACTTTCGATGGCCGCTTGATGTCCACGCGGCTTAAGCGTGCTGCATGCGAAAACAGCGCGTCGGCGCTGATGCCCAATCCCGGCGAGATGGCGCCGCCCAGGTACTCGCCGCGCGCTGAGATCACTTCAAATCGTGTTGCTGTGCCGAAGTTCACCACAATGCACGGGCCGCCGTAACGCTCGAAGGCGCCAATCGAGTCGGCCAGCCGGTCCGCGCCCAGCTCCGAGGGGTTGTCGACCAGCACCGGCATGCCGGTCTTGATGCCCGGCTCGACAAAGAGGGGGGCCACGCGGAAGCAGGTTTCGCACACCTGGCGGAGGGTTGTCTCGACCGGCGGCACCACCGAGGAGATGATGATGTGCGTCACCTGGCTTGGCTCAATCCCGTTCATTTTGAACAGGTTGACGAACAGAACGCTGTATTCGTCGGCGGTTTGCTGGTGATGGGTAGTGACGCGCCAATGGGCCACAAGGGCGGGCTTTTTGGGAACTTCCGGAACAGGAGCCGTAGCTGGGGCGGTCCCGCTTGCCTCATCGAGGTGGTAGAGGCCGAGCTTGGTGTTGGTGTTGCCGACATCGAGAGCGAGCAGCATGGTGTTCTTAGCTTATATCTGCCGGTTCAGTTTCCGCGGCGCGCAGGCCTCCGGTGTGCACGGTGACCATGCCGGTTTCGGTTCGGACGCGCAGGAAGCCGTTTGCGTCTAATCCGGCTGTTATGCCGGTGCAGGCCTGCGGGCCGTGAACGTGGACGCGCTTGCCGCGGATCCAGGTTGAGGCTTCTTCAACGGCGCTCGGAATTGCCTCAAATGGACGCGCGGCATAATAGCAGCCCATCCACAGCTCCAGCGAATTGAGCAGGGCGACTAGGATCTGCTGGCGCGAGATGGATTGTCCGGATTCAAGATCGAGAGAAGTTGCGGGAGTGGCTAACCCAGCCGCAAACTCTCGCTGATGCACGTTGATGCCGATGCCGATGACCGCGTAAGCGATCTTGTCACCCTCCGTACGCGCTTCGACTAGAATCCCGCCGGTCTTGCGCGGACCGATGAGTAAATCGTTGGGCCAACGGAGGTCCACCGTCAGGCCGGATACTTCCTTGATCGCGCTCGCTGCGGCCAGACCGGCAATCAATGGCAACCACGGCAGATGGTTTGGAAACGTGCATGGGCGCATCAACGCGCTCACGTACAGGCCTTGTCCGGCGGCGGAGTGCCAGGTGTGATTGCTTCGGCCGCGGCCGGCGAGTTGTTCATCGGCGAAGTAGACGGACCAGTGAGGTGCGCCGGCGCGGGCGGCTTCGAGAGCGTCGGTGTTGGTGGAATTGGTGACGGGGGCAAAGTGTAGCCTGCCGGCGAACCTGGTACCGGCGAGCGAGGCATCAAGAGCGGCGAGATCGAACATTGGCTATTGCGGCTCCGCGGTGATGGCCATCGAGATGTCGGCGGCCTTTGCGGAGTGGGTGAGCGCACCCACGCTGATGAAGTCAACCCCCGTCTCCGCATACGCGCGGATGTTGTCCAGCACAATGCCGCCGGAGGCTTCGGTGGGAATCCAGCGGGACCCTTCAGCCTGAGACGCGTCTGCTGCTGTCGCTTCCTTGATGCGGTCAACAGAATGCTTCACCTGTTGCGGCGTCATGTTGTCCAGAAGAATGGCTTCCGCGCCGAACTTGAGCGCTTCTTCAAGTTCCTTGGGATTACGCACCTCTACCTGCACGCGCTGGCCCTTCCGCCGCTTTTCGAGCGCCTTGGTGAGCACCGTGGGAATGCCGCCGCCCAGCGAGATGTGGTTGTTCTTGATCAGGATGCCGGAGGCCAGATCGATGCGGTGATTGGTGCCGCCGCCGCAGAGCACCGCGTACTTTTCCAGCGCCCGAAGCCCAGGCACGGTCTTGCGGGTGTCGAGCACGCGCGCGTGAGTGCCGGCAATCGCGTCCACATATGTGCGGGTGAGCGTGGCGATCCCGCTCAGGTGCTGCATCAGGTTGAGGATCACGCGTTCGCAACTGAGCAGAACGCGCGCGTTGTGGCGGATGACGGCGACTACCTGGCCTGGGTGAACACGCACACCGTCAAACATCTCCGGATGGCTGACAACCTCAAAACGGTTCTGCGAAGATGGCCGCCCACCAGTCGCGCTGCCCGAAGCAGCTTTTGCGTCGAGGTGGGCAAAGATCTCCAGCAGGCGCGGCACCGCGCCCAGGCCGCAGACCACCATCTCCTGACGGGCGATGATGGAGGCCGATGCGCGCAGATCGGGATCGATGGCGAGATTGGTGGTTGCGTCGCGGACGGCCTGATCTTCCACCAGTGCCTGTTCCAGCAATGCGTCGATGCGTGTGCTCTTCCAATCCATGGGGTCTTTCCGCGAAGTTAAACGTGGGTTTCGGATTTCCTGCGCAGTAGAAAGTTATAAACGACCTTCTTGACGCTGTCATCCATTTGGATGTCGAAGCTGCAAAATAAGGTTCTGTTGCGCCCGTAGATCAGCAGCGAATACCTCGGCTGGACACCATAAAGCCTTTCCTTCAGCTTCTGCCAAAGCCTGAGTTTACCGTAGCCGTGCCGCTCCGTGAGTTTGACGTCCTCCAGGTCCGAATACCAGAGGAGAGAAACGATCTTTCTCGCGTCGCGCACAAAAAATCCATGAACAGTTAATAGAACGTATTGGGAAAGAGCCTCTTCCCGCGTTTTGCCGGCCGATAAGTCGATAATCGCCAATGCGTCCTCGGGGTTTCCCAGGTGATCCTCAATGATTCGCCGCGTATAGAAAGGAAAATCCGGCCCTGTGAAGCAGCCCGGCGCGCCGCCAAAGGAGGAGATGGCCGGCCGCTCCACAACGCGCTTGCTCTGGGCGAATGGGTCTTCACCGGGCTGTTCCTGCGCAGGTCGGGCTGGCCATTTCCAGCGGGGTTCAACCGGCTGTTCCCGGGGAGTTTCGTGGTGCTCCCAGAGTTCCCGGTAGGCGACCTGAATCTGCTTGAAATGCTCTTCTGCCGCCTTTTGCGCACCGGGGTCGTTCTCGAACCGATCCGGGTGCCAGAGTTTGGCCGCGGCCCGGAAAGACTTGCGAATCAAATCCCCCGAAGGCGCGGTCTGTTCAAGGCCAAGGGTTCTGGAGTGTTCAAGGCATCTTTGGCAGACACACGGCATTCCGTAGCCTTACTCGGACAGGGCATCGAGATCGCGGCGAGTCTTCTCAAGCAGGGCGCGATTCTCGCTGAGCTGCTTCTTCAGGCCATCAACGACATGCGCTGGAGCTTGCGATAGAAAACCCTCGTTCCCCAACTGGCGTTCGGCGGGAGCGATGACCTTCTCGAGTCGTGCGACCTCTTTCAATTTCAGAGCACGCTCAACGGCTCTATCAATTTTGCGTTCGTAGATCACTGCGACATCGAAATCCGGCGTCGAATGCTTCGCCAATCCTGCGGTGATCTGTTCAACGAAACGAACCTCGCTGACGCGGGCAAGGCGCTCAATGATGGCGCTGTTCTCGCTGAGGATGGGTTTCAGGCGGGCATCGATGCGCAACTCGATTGGAACGACCGCTTTTTCTTCGACGCCGATTTCCTTGCGCAGAGTGCGAACTTCAACGATGATCGATTGCACCCGCTCCATCTCGATCTGCTTGCTGGCATGACTGCCTTGAACGGGCGGATAGCTCATGAGTGCAATTGACTTCGCAGGCGGATTGCTGTCGTAAAGAGCATGCCAGATTTCTTCGGTGATGAAGGGCATGAACGGCGAAAGCAGGCGCAGCGACGCCTCGAAAACGCTCAACAGTGTAGTGAGCGCGGCCCTGATTTTGTCCTTGTCGGCGGTGTCGGAAAAATCTAGACGGAGCTTTACGATCTCCAGGTACCAGTCGCAGAAGCTGCCCCAGAAGAACTGGTAGATAGCATTCGCGGCATCATCGTAACGGTAGGCTTCCAGGGATGCATTCACGTTGGTTGCCGCAGCATGAAACTCGGCGATGATCCAACCATCTTCGAGAGGCGCGTCAGCTCCAGCCCTCGGCAACAACGGGAGGGAATTGGGATCGACCGTGATGCCAAGTTCCGCGGCGCGATCGACGTTCATGAACAGGAAGCGCGCGGCATTCCAGATTTTGTTGGCGAATGCGCGGTAACCCTCGGTCCTCGCCACGTTGAAGGCAATGTCCGTCCCCGGCGAGGCCATGCTGGCCAAGGTGAACCGAACCGCGTCAGTCCCGTACTGCTTCACGATCTCGATAGGGTCGATGACGTTGCCCTTGGTCTTAGACATCTTTTCGCGGTTGGCGTCGCGGACCAGGGCGTGGATGTACACATCGCGGAAGGGGACGGACTCGGCGAGCGGGCGCGGGCTCCCGTCAGGCATGGGAACATCGGTCGAGAACCAGCAGCCCAGCATGATCATCCGGGCTACCCAGAAGAAGAGGATGTCGAAGCCGGTAACCAGAAGACTGGTCGGGTAGAAGGCGTTGAAGTCCTGACGATCCTGAATCCCCTCCCCGGTCTCCAAGTGCGAGAGACCGGGGCCACCCACATTTTTCTTTGGTGCGAACTTGGGCCAGCCGAAGACCGAGACGGGCAACAGGCCGGAAGAAAACCAAGTGTCCAGAACATCCGTTTCCTGAGTGATCTGGTCCGAGGCGCAGTGCGCGCAGGCGGTAGGATCGATGCGGGCGACGGTGATCTTGCCGCATGTGGCGCAGTGCCATGCGGGGATGCGATGGCCCCACCATAACTGGCGGCTGATGCACCAGTCGTAGATGTTCTCCATCCAGTTGAGGTAGGTCTTCTCGTACTGTTCGGGCGTAAAACGGATCGCCTTCTTGCCGTCTGCGTCGGCCTTGACGGCGGCGATCGCCTTGGCTGCGATGGTTGTTCCGCCTCCGTTGGGCGCCTTGTTGACTGCGATGAACCACTGCGTCGAAAGGCGCGGCTCAACCACGGTCTTGCAGCGGTCGCAGTGGCCAACGCTGTTGGTGTGATCCTTTACCGCCCCCAGTAGCCCCTGCGCTTCGAGGTCGGTGATGATGCGCTTGCGGGCAACGTAGCGATCGAGGCCCTTGTAAACGCTGCCTTCCGCATTGATGTGCGCCGTCTCGTCCATCACATTGATGTTGGGCAGATTGTGCCGCTGTCCGAGCGCGAAGTCGTTGGGATCGTGCGCGGGTGTCACCTTCACCGCGCCCGTGCCGAAGTCGCGGCTCACCCACTCATCCAGAATGATCGGAATCTCGCGACCAACAAGCGGCAAGCGGAGTCTCTTGCCATGGAGATGCAGGTAGCGCGGGTCCTCGGGATGAACGGCAACAGCGGTATCGCCAAGCATGGTCTCGGGACGCGTAGTGGCTACTGTAATGAGCTCGCCAGAATCGCTACCGTCCGCATTGAGAACCGGGTAGCGGATCTCCCAAAGATGCCCTTTCTGCTCTTCGTGGACCACTTCGAGGTCGCTGATGGCGGTCTGGCAGCGCGGACACCAGTTCACGATGTACGCGCCGCGATAGATGAGGCCTTGTTCATGAAGGCGAACGAAGGCTTCGCGGACAGCGACGGAGAGATTGTCGTCCATTGTGAAGTATTCGCGCTGCCAGTCCACCGAGGCGCCGAGCCGCTTCATCTGGTCGAGGATTGCGCCACCGTAGTGCCGCTTCCACTCCCAGACCCGCTCGGTAAAGGCCTCGCGGCCAAGCTGCTGGCGGGTCTTGCCTTCGTCGGCCAGCTGGCGCTCCACCATCATCTGTGTGGCAATGCCGGCATGATCCGTTCCCGGCAGCCACAGCGCGCGCCGGCCAGACATGCGCCGCCAGCGGGTCAGGATGTCCATCTCCGTCTGGTTGAGCATGTGGCCCATGTGCAGGCGGCCGGTCACGTTGGGAGGTGGCAGCAGAATCGTAAAGGCCTCGCCAGTCGGTTGGGAGCCTGACGGGTCGTTCTCTGGCGCATGCTGGGCGAAGAGGTTTTCGCGGACCCAGTATTCGGCCCAATGATCTTCAATGGCGGTGGGGTCGTAGGCTTTGGGCAGGTCGTGAGGCATATTTTTCTCGTTCGAGCCCCCGGAAGTCTCAAAAACCGCTCTCGGAAAGGGTTTCGCGAGTGAGGACCAACCCTCACTTTACCAGAATCTGGCTAAGCCATTTTTAATGAGCCGGCAGCAGAGACTGGGATGGCGCTGCGGTATTCTGCACACAGACTGCACGGCCCGGGTCGAGCACCAATTGAGGAGCAGGGATGAAGCAGAGGGTTTGGTTGGGTGGCCGCGCAGGGGTGGCTGGAGTTGTCGCAGAGTTGGTTATTGTGTTGCTTTGCATCGTATTAGCTGGAAGCACAGCGATTGCGGAGGCGGCTGGGCCAAGCGCGCCGACAAACACAAAGCGGGAGACCATTCCGGCGCTGATGGTGAGCGACATCCACTTTGAGCCGTTCTGGGACCCCGGCAAGCTTCCCCAACTCTCTGCTGCGCCGGCCAGTGCATGGAAGGGCATTCTCGCCTCGCCGGCGTCACCCGACCGCGAGCAGCATTTTCGAGCCATTGAAGAGACCTGCAAAGTGCGCGGCGACGACACCTCCTATCCCCTGCTTGCATCGAGTGTGCAGGCCATAGGAAAAGACGCCGCCGGGGTGAAGTTTGTCACGGTGAGTGGCGACCTCATCTCGCATGCATTTACCTGCAAATTTGGCGCTGCATTCCCCGAAGCCGCGCCGGGGGACTACCGCGCATTTGTCCAGAAGACGATCGACTTTGTGGTGGACACGCTGCGCGGCGCGCTCCCCGGTGTGCCGGTCTACGTGGCGTTGGGCAACAACGATTCGGACTGCGGCGACTACAAACTTGACGCGCACAGTGAGTTTTTGTCCGCCACAGGCGCGGAGGTAACGAAGGATTTTCCCGCAGAGGAGCGGAAGGACGCGCTGGAAGATTTTTCGGCAGGCGGCTACTACAATGTCGCCCTGCCGGTGAAAAGTACACGGCTCATTGTTCTGAACGACCTTTTCATGTCCGGACGCTCTCAGACCTGCGCCGGCAAAGACGACACCACGCCGGCGGACGCGCAGATTGCCTGGCTCCAGCAACAACTCACCGAGGCGCGCACCAAGCATGAAAAGGTCTGGGTGATGGGGCATATTCCGCCTGGTGTGGATGTCCACGCCAGCGCAACCAAACCTGGCGATACCTGCGGCAAAAAAGGCCCGAAGATGTTTCTTGGCTCGGAGAAGATTACCGAGGAACTGGCGGATTTCAGTGACGTGGTGGAACTCGGGATCTTCGCGCACACGCACATGGATGAGGTGCGGGTCCTGAAACGGGAGAACGCAGATCCAGGTATAGCGAGAGGCGTCGCGGTGAAGATGGTCTCGTCGATCTCGCCAATCAACGGAAATGCGCCGTCGTTTACGATTGCACGCGTTGATCCATCGACAGCCGCACTGGTTGACTACCGCGTATTCACCGCCTCGAATGCAACCGGCGTGGATACAGCATGGAAGGAAGAATACGACTGGGGAAAGACGTTTCACGAGGACGAGTTTTCGGCGGCGTCGCTGAGCAAGGAGATCGCCGGGTTCAAGACCGATCCCGAGGGTAAAACGGAGGCCAGCCGCGCCTACATGCACAACTTCTTTTCCGGGAATAGCTCACTATTGCTGGCGCTTGTCTGGCCGCAGTACGTCTGCAGCCTGTGGAATGATTCGGCGGACGCCTACAAAGCGTGCGCGTGTTCTGCGGAACGATAGGCAGAAAGGTTACTCCAATCCAAAGCAAAGGCCGCACCCGGATGGGTGCGGCCTTTGCAAATCCTGACATCAAGGGGTTTTTAGAACGGATTCAGCTTGGCCAGGCCCTTCTTCTTCTTTTTCTTGCTGGAGGATTCGTCGCTTGAGTCAACCTTGGGCTTCTTCTTGTCGGTTGCTGCGGCAGCGGGTGTAGTTCCGGGCTTGATGTCGTTCACCTGGTCCGGAGCCTTGGCGGGTTGCTCAGCGGCGGGAATGACGGTGTTGTTCGGTCCCACCGGCTTGACGACTGCGTTGGGATCGGCAGCGGGCGCGGAGACAACCTCAGCTCCAACCCCTGTTCCTCCGGCGGGCGCGGTCATCTGCAACGGCGCAGTCGAGGGTGCGTCACTGCGCGGCGGCTCATTCGGCGCTGTGGGGCTTACCGCAGCGGCCGCCGCCACTGGCTTGCCAGCATTGTAGGCCGCGCTGAACATTGCCATGTTCTGCTTGGTCACATCCGGTGCCAGAACGCGCTTGGGGTCGTCCAGGCTGGGCTCGCCTACGTGGACAGCTTCAACCACGGTGGGCCCGTGCTTAATGATGTCAAAGGTTTTGTCGGTAAAGTGCAATGGCTGGCGGCTGCGTTCTTCCGCATCACTCTCGGCCACAGCTTCCTGCGAGGGCTCGGGAACAGGCCGGTTCATGGCTACCAGACGATCGCGCGCATCTTCAACGTGCGGCGCCATTGGATAGCGGGTGATCACTTTGGCGTAGGCTTCCGCAGCCTTGTCCTGGTAAGCGGCGCGCAGCCGCTCCTTGATGGCGCCGGGAAGGTTGGGCGCCATCTGGATGGCGTGGGCCTGTCCGGCATAGGCGTCGCCAATACCAATCAGGGCCTGATCGCTCTTGGAGTAAAGCGGATACGTGTCGACAACCGTTTCCAGGCGGGCGATTGCGGCAGAATAGTTGTCGCGGCTCTCATAGTAGAGACCGATCTGCGTCTCGCGTTCTCCCAGAACTTCCTGCACGTCGCGCAGCTTCTGCTTGGCGCGCGGCACCAGCGTGGAGTCAGGGAACTGGTTAATCATGTTCCGGTATTCCTGTTCGGCACGCTGGGCGTTGGTGTAGTCGCGGTCCGGCTTCTCCATCTGCTGGTAGTAGATGTCGGCCACCTTCATTTGCGCCTCGGCTGCTTCGGGGGCGTTGGGGAAGAAGGTGATGAAGTCCTTGTA
>JBEKDE010000052.1:0-37200 GCA_050014515.1 Occallatibacter sp. | reverse complement strand
AATTAAGCTGCAAGTGCCAGATTATCGTTGGCAACTTTGTTTTTGCAGGCGATTACAGGTGCCCACACCCTGACATGCCTCCTAAGCCGCAATCGATCCCGTCGAAACCGTGACGCCCCCATCGGGTAGGCACCGGGCCAACTGGCTCGTGCTGCATCTTCCTATTCTACGCCAAATCCGGTTTCACCACGGGTGATACGGTGGCATTCGCCGCCAGGCTACATTCGTCCCAGCCGTTAAGCCGAGCCCGTCATCGACGCGCTAACTTATCTTGAATGTGCTTGTTATAGCCGTCCATACTGGCATACTAGAATTGTACGGCACTGCCCTTTCTGCTGGTAAGCTGTTTAATTTGTTTCGGTTAAACCTACCTTCACGACAAAGATGCGGAGTTTGTTTGACTCCGCCCCGGACGGGTTTTCCTGCGGGCAGGGGGGTGCACCCCACCCAGGTGTTTTGTGGCAAGTTTCCTGTTTTCAGCGGGTTGGCCGAAGGATTCTGATGTAAAGTACATGTTTTCAGGAACCTGGAAGGCAAATTCCTGAAAACGGGAAACTTAGGTGTGCTCGCGCACGCAGCCAAGCCGGGCGAGACGCTACGGCGGGTTCGCGTGCAGTACATGACCATCAACTACAGGTTAGCGGATTGAGAGAAATAATCTGCAAAAGGCGTGGCGATGGAAAGCGCTGAGACTATGGGAGATAGCTTGCAGCACAAATGACTGGGGGATTGACATCGCGCGGTCGGCGAAAGGGTATGGTCAGCTTTTGTGAGAGATTCGGACTGGTCCCGACGCTACTGCTTTTCCAGATCGATCGACTCGTATTCGTGCCTGGCGATGGCGGCGCGAATCTGGGCCGGGGTCTTGCCGAGTTTCGTCTGCTGGTAGGCGAAGAACCCCTCCTTGGCGCAGGTCGAGCACTCCGTGCCATGGAGTGTTTCAAAGCAGCTGCGCAGGCTGGTGTGGCCCAGGGCGCGATCGCAGCGGCAGTTGCAGGGAAGCTGGTAGACCACGTTGCCCACCTTTGCCACCTGCTCGTAGACATGCCTCTGCCAGGGATACTGGAAGTTTTCGCCGGTAAGCCTGGCGCTGGCCATGATCGGCGGCAGGGCACTGACTTTCAGTGGAGCGGAGGGGTGATAGGCGGGGACGTCGTCGGCCGGGTTCGACCACTGCGCGTAACTGGCAGCGGTGACAGCGAAGACACAAAAACCGAGAACCCAGCGGACCCAGATCGAATTCCGTCCCTTGCTCCAAAGCTTCATGGAAAACCTCTCAGCACATTTTAGACGGAATGCTCATTCGGTTGGAATCGGCGGCGACAATAGAAGCAGGAAGGGTTCGGAAGAAAGCCTTTCCAAACAAAAAAAGACGGCACGAACGGTCTAGCTGTTCGTGCCGGGAGGCCAGTGACGCAACTTACTTCCAGCTCCGATGCGACATCTCTGCCGCCTCCATCACTGGAATATATACACCATAGCATAGATTCACTTGAAGTCAAATACAAAAATCGAAATTAAATTGCGAAAATGAAAATTGAACATTCCGCGTGACTCTGCATCTAATGCGCAGGTTGATTTGAGAACGGAACGGGCTCAAAAGGCCCAGGCAAGAGGCAAAGCAAGAAGTGACAAATTCTTTCGAATCTGAGACTTCGTCTACGCAGCAGGCAACAGACCCGCATTCCGGCGGGTGGCTCAGGTTGGGCGTGATCGCTGCTGCTTCGGCGCTTGCGGGCGGCGTAGCGGCCGCATGGTGGTACCGAAATACCCTACAAAAACTCCGCCAAGCCGAAGAAAGACCTACAAATCCGGAATATGGGATTTCCGGGGAAGGTCCGACGGACGAATCCTGACTGCCGAGGTCATTTTCAGCCAAGCCCGTCTCACATGGTGGAGCATTCTGGCCGCTCTCGGACACTGTCAGACCAGTTTGTCAATCTGAACCGCCAGATTGAAGTCCTTCGCCGTCAGCCCACCGGCGTCATGGGTCACCAGCCTCAGGAAGACGCGGTTGTACCGAATGTCAATATCTGGATGGTGACCGGCAGCTTCAGCCAGCGGGGCCAGTTGATTGACGAAGGTGATTGACCCCAGGAAATCGGCAAACTGGAAGGTTCGCACCAGTTCTCCGTTCTGGACCTGCCAGGACGGCACTGTGGTCAGGAATTTAGTGACTTCCGCGGCGGAAAGTGCAGACATGATGTTTCCTTCCGGCAATTGAACTACGCCCCGCTTAATCTCCCGGATTGGGGATCTTGGCGGCTGGGGGAATCGAGGCCTGCGCGATATCAAAGGTAGAGAAGCGCTTGTTCTGTCCGGTGATCTCCGAGCGCAATTCGTGCCACAATTCATTGGGAATTTTGAGGAAAACCTCGACGACGGCAGGATCGAACTGGGTTCCGGAACAGCGCAGGATCTCGGTGCGCGCCACGTCGAAGCCTCTGGCCTTGCGGTAGGGCCGGTCGCTGGTGATGGCGTCCAGAGTGTCCGCCACGGCGAAGATACGAGAACCGATGGGGATTTCGGTGCCGCGGAGTTGGTTGGGATAGCCGCCGCCGTCGTAGTGTTCCTGGTGAGAGAAGACAATCTCCGCTGCTTCGGCGAGGAAAGGAATCTTTCGCAGCATGTGGTAGCCGCGGGTGCAATGGTCCCGCATCACTTCCTGCTCTTCCGGCGATAGCGAGCCAGGCTTGCGCAGAATCTCGTCGGGAATCGCCATCTTGCCGATGTCGTGGAGAAAGGCGCCCCGCGCGATCACCTTGATCTCTGCAGGAGAGATGCCCATGGCGCGCGCCAGGGCAATGGTGTAAGCGGTTACGCGCTTGGAATGGCCTTCCGTCTCGGAATCCTTGAGATCCAGCGCGTCCCCGAGAGCCTCGAGGGTAACGTCGTAGGAGTGTTCCAGGTCATCCATCGCCTGGCGGAGCATTTCGGTACGAGCACGCACCACTTGCTCAAGGCTCTGCTGATAGTTGTGGGTTTCCTGCAATGCGTTGCGATGGTCAAGCGCACGCTGCACCGTGCTCACCAGGTGTTCACGCTCAAAAGGCTTAAGCAGGTAGTCGTATGCGCCACGGCGCATGGTGTCAATGGCCACGCTGATGTCGTGAATTGCTGTAACCATGACGACGGGAAGATTTGGGTGCTGTGCATGAATCCGTTCGAGCAGTGAAATGCCGTTGCCATCCTGCATCACGATGTCGGTGAGCACCAGGTCAAAGGTGTTTTGTGCCAGCGCTTCAAAGGCATCGCGGCCACTTGGGGCCAATTGGACGTCATATCCGTGGCGTTCAAGGGTGGCGCCGATCATTGACCGGACGTGCGCCTCGTCGTCCACCACAAGGATTCGCGCGGGGCGGCGCAGTCTTCCCAAGACACGCGCATCGCCCTCGGCGCGCGGTTTCACTTCCGGGTCAGGCGCCCCCATTGCCGCCAGATTCGATGCCAAACTGGTGCCTCCCCTGGAACCTCGCAACACGGCAAATGCTGCGAGGCCGTCTGCTCTTGAAGCGATTTGCGTGAACCAAATCAGCTCGTAAAACTGGATCGAATCAAAGAATGCCGTGGTGATTGTGCCTGACGAGAGTTCACCGGGATCAATCGAGCCATCCGCGAACCCCTCGCCCCTTCATTTTCAACCCTCAATCCACCGGATGCGTTGAATCGCAAAAGAATTCCAAAAAAATACCGACCCCAATGGGATTGCTCCTGATCACCCCATGAATCTGCTGTCGATTTCGGTCATTTCCAATGTGTTCAATTTCGGTGGCCGGTCTTACAGGCATCGTATCGCAACGCTACGCTCTCAAGCGTACCGGACGCAATGTGATTTTCGATAAACGGTTGATCGATCGGATACCGAAGCTGGCGACGGAGGCATTCTCCATCAGGAATTTTCCGCCCGGTCAAGTTGCGCTCGATCAAAAACGCCGCGCAGTAAAGTGAGTGCCTGATAAAGGGTGAATCTGCGCCATTGCGTTGGGCTCCAAGGAGATGCGCGCGACGGGTCACTGTGCCGGCTTCTGACGATTTCGGCGAGCTGCTGCCCAGCCTTCCTTGACAACCTGGTGGGATCGGGCGACAGCGAGCGAACCGGCCGGTACAACTTTCGTAATACAGGAACCGGCGCCAACATACGACCCATCTTCGAGAGTCACCGGCGCCACCAGTGTGGAATCGCTGCCGACAAAGACGTCTTTCCCGATTGTCGTTTTGTGCTTGTTGACTCCGTCGTAGTTGCAGGTAATGACGCCTGCGCCGATGTTGGCGCCTTCGCCGATCTCCGCATCGCCCAGATAGGTCAGATGGCCGGCCTTTACGCCCTTACCCAGCTTTGCCTTCTTGGTCTCCACAAAGTTGCCCACATGCGCACCCTCTCCGATCTCGCTTCCTGGGCGCAAATGGGCGAAAGGGCCGATCTGGGCACCGTCCGCAATGGTGCTTTCCTCAAGCACGCAACTCTGCCGGATCAAGACACCCTCGCCGAGAGCGCAGTTCTCGATCACCGAGTATGAACGGACGAGGCAATCGGAGCCGATACGGGTCGCGCCTAGTAGCTGGACGAAAGGCTCGATCGTGGTGTCGGGCGAAATCTCAACGTCTGCATCGATCACACAGGTTTCGGGGCGGAAGATGGTGACGCCGGACGCCATCAGACGGGTTGCTGTGGCGGCGCGCAGCGTTGCGTCCAGCGTGACCAGCTCCGCGATCGTGTTTGCGCCCAGAACCTCAGCCGCAGATGGGGCCTGGACTGCGACAACTCGCTCTGCTGCCGCAACCAGTAGCCCCGCCATGTCAGTGAGATAAAGCTCGCCGTGCGCGTTGTCGGCATTCAGTTTGTCCAGGTGGGCCAGCAGCGGAGCTGTTTGAAAGGCATAGATCCCGGAGTTGATTTCAGAGAGATTCCGGTGTTGTTCCGGCGTGAGAGCCTTCTGCTCGATGATGGCCTCGACAGAGTGCGAATCATTGGCCCTGCGCAGCACGCGACCGTAGCCTGTTGGATCTTCGGGCGCGGCTGTCAGAATGGTCATTGCCGCATGCTCTCTCAGGTGGAACTCCAAGACCTCTCGGATGGTCTGTGACGTGATCAGCGGAACATCTCCGGAAAGAACGAGGATGTTCTCGTAGGCTGAGATCGGCTCGCGTGCGGATTGGATGGCGTGTCCGGTGCCGCGCTGGTCTGTCTGGTCGACGAAGCTCACGCCGGTTGAGGAGACCGCGGCCTTTACGCGCTCCGCCTGATGGCCGACAACGACGTAGATATCGGATGGAGCCACAACCTGGCCGGCAGCGGCGACGACGTGGCTCAGGAGCGGTTTGCCTCCGATGGAATGAAGCACCTTGGGGTGGCGCGAGTTGAGCCGGGTTCCCTTGCCCGCCGCCAGGATCACAACGGCCAGCTTTGTGCTTTCTACTGCGCCGCCTGGTTCGTTGCTCACTGATTCTTCTCCGCCGCAGGCACTTGCTTCGGCTGCGGAATTGTGATGTCGATCGGATGCACCGGACCCATATTCAACTCGTCGAGGCCGGGCTTGATCTGTGCACCGTCGCCGACCACCAGGACCGCGAGCTTGTCGGGGTGAACGTACTTTTTCGCGGCTGCGTCCAGGTCGGCTACGGTCACTTTTTCAAGCGCGGCCTTATACTTTTCAAGATAATCGGCCGGATAGCCGTAGAACTCGAGGCGCACACGTTCAGCCAGCACTTTGTCGCGGGTGTCGTAGCGGAAGAGGAACGAGTTGAGAATGTCGTCCTTGGCCCGATCGAGTTCCAACTGCGCGAACGGCCTGGAAGTCAGTCCAGAGATCTCAGCAAGTGCGGCCTTAGTGGCCTCCACTGTAGTGGCGCTCTTGGTGAGTACAACAACTCGAAAGGTGGCAGGATGGTCATACGCGAAGCCGAAACCTCCGCCCACCTCGTAGGCCAGGCCCAACTCAGTGCGTACCTTCTGAACCAAGCGGCTGGCAAAGCCGCCGCCAAGAATCTCGTTCATCACGGACAGCGTGGCCAGATCGGGATTGTGACGATCGAGGCCCAGCCCGACAATTTGCACGTTGGACTGGTTCACTTCGCTCTTTTGAACGAAGTAGACACCTGGCGTGGGGCCGGCAAAGACATCGTGGCGAGGCGGCTCAGGCACAACCGGGGGCATCCCGTCGAACTCCGCGCGCAGCTTGGCTTCCATAGCTGCCGCGTCAAAGTCGCCGCTGATGGCGATAATCAGCTTGCCGTGAATCGTCCGGTCGTGCCAGGCATTCAGATCGTCCACCGTCACCGCGCCAATGGTGCTCAGCTCCGGCTGGCGAGTATAGGGGCTGTTGGCGCCGTAGACCAGCTTGCCGGACTCGCGGTCGGCGATCTCCGACTCGTCGTCGTTGCGGCGCACAATTCCCGTGGCCTCCAGTTGCTGGGCCAACTCAAGTTTCTCGGCGCTGAATTTTGGATGGAAGAGCAAATCCATCGCGAGAGAATAGACCTGGTCCGAATCGCCCTTGAGCGAATCCCACGCGAGGGTTGTCGAGTCCTCGCCGCCCTCGGTTTCAATGTGGGCGGCCTTTGCCTCAAGCAGGTCGTCCATTGCGTCTCCGCCCATTTTTGCCGTGCCGCTGGTGCGCCATGCCTGCCCGTAAAGGCCCACCAGGCCTGTCTTGGCAGGGTCTTCGTCGCGTGAGCCGCCGGGGATGAGCACCGATCCGGAGACGAAGGGCAACTCGTGATCCTCCTGGAGGAAGATCACAATTCCGTTTTTTAACTCGATCCGCTCCGGCTCCTGCGGCTTGAACTCGTGCAGCTTGGGGATAGGAATCTTTTCCCATGGCTTTTCCTGCTGCGCGCTGAGCGCGACAGGCGCAATGCCGGCAAGAACCAGGGTGATTCCGAGAACATGTTTCAGGGACAAGCTGTTCATCGTGCGCCTCCGTCGTTTGCCGCGGAGGCCTTCGCTGGCGCCTCAGGAGAGGACGTATCAATCTCAGCGCTGGTGCGGTTGCTGGCTACAAACACCTTGTTGGCGACGCGCCGGATGTCGGCCTTGGTCACCTTGTCCACGTTGTCGAGTTGTTTGAAGAGCTCGCGCCAGTCGCCGTAGCGGGTTTGGTATTCAGCCAGATCGTTGGCCAGGCCCTGGTTGTCAGCGAGGCCACGCAACAGGTCGGCGCGGGTGCGCGTCTTGTACATTTGCAGTTCATCATCGGTTACGTCTGTTGTCTTCAACTTTTCTATCTCTTTGTGGATGGCGACGCGCATCTCCGCCGGCGTGTGGCCCGGCAAAGGGATGGCGCCGAAAACGAACAGGCTCGGGTACTTTGTGCCGGGAAATCCACCGAATCCAACTGCCTCCGCGGCAATCTGTTGATCGCGGACGAGGCTGCGATAGAGTCGCGAGACCCGACCATTTGAAAAAATGTCGCTGATAGCGTCGTACACTGCGTCATCGGGATCGCGATAGTCGGGCCGGTGGTAGCCCTCAATGTAGATGGGCTGCGTCTGTTCGCGAATGGTCACTGTCTTCTCGGCGAACTGTTTCGGCTCGACGGTTGTCATCTCTTCCGGCTTGGGGCCACCCGGAACCTTGCTGAAGTACTTTTCCAGCATCGGCATCGCTTCAGACGCTTTTACGTCGCCGACCACGGCGATAACAATATTTGCTCCGACATAGTACTTCTTGTGGAACGCCATTGCCTCGGTGGCATTGATCTGGCTGACTTCGCTGGGCCAGCCGATGCCGCTGCGACCGTAATTGTGCGCCACGTAGGCTGTGGCCGCGAACTGCTCAAAGAGCCGGCCTTCGGGGTTGGAATCGGTGCGCATGCGGCGCTCCTCGATCACCACGTCGCGCTCCTTGTAGAACTCGCGCGGAACCACATCAGACAGGCGGCCGCTCTCAAGCCACGCCCAAAGCTCCAGCCGATTTTCCGGCATCGACCAGAAGTACGACGTGTCGTCGAGGCCGGTCTCCGCATTCAGGCCTTCCGCGCCATTGCGCTCGGCCACGTCGGTGAACTGGTTTGGAATTACAAACTTTTCCGCTTCGGCCTGGGCGGCGAGAAAGGCTTTCTTCAATTCGGCCAGTTTGTTTTCGTCACGGCCTACGGCTTTGAGATATTCGGCCTCGTAGGCGTTGTTGGCTGCTTCCACTTTCGCGAGCGCGACTTTTTCTGCGGCATAGTCCGTAGTGCCAATCTGGCTGGTCCCTTTGAACGCCAGGTGCTCAAACATGTGCGCCAGTCCGCTCTGTCCAGAGGGGTCGTTCACATCGCCGGCATCAATGAACGTGGTGTAACTGAAAACGGGCGCATCGGGCCGTTCACAGATGATCAGGGTGAGCCCGTTAGGCAGCACTTTAGTCGTGATCTTCTGCTCAAAACTTTTCAGGTCCTGCGCCTGCGCGCCGCAGAGCGCCATGGCCGCCAGCCCGAGGAAGAGGGCAGCGGTTCGCATTCTAATTTGCATCCAATCTCCTTGCGCGAGAGGCGCAAAAGCGCAACACCGCACTCTTCCAAGCTAGTTCCCCAGGCTGGAGGGGGTCAAACGGGGTAAGCCGCGATCCAGCCAATTTCTTTCGGCTGGGCTTCAATTGCCGAAACTCGATAGGATTGGATATGGCGCTTTTCACGTCCGTTCCCCAAAAGCCAATCAGCCGGCGCAGGTTTCTCAAGACGGCGATGATGGGCGCTGCGGGGCTGGCGGTTTATTCCACTGCGATTGAGCGCCACTGGTTGGAAACCACACATCTTGAGGTCGCCCTGGCCGATCTGCCTCAAGTCTTCGGTGGCATGCGCATCGCACAGTTAAGCGACATTCACCTCGACGAATACACAGAGCCGTTCTTCCTGCGCCACATTATCGATCGCATCAACTTGTTGCAGGCCGACATGGTGCTGCTGACCGGCGACTATGTGAGCTTTGGTCTGAGCTCGGTGAAGTTTGCCGTGGGCGCGGCATGGCAATGCGCCAACATCCTGAACGGGCTTGAATGCAAGAGTGTCTACGCCGTCCTTGGCAATCACGATGTTGCCGTCGGACCACGGGAGGTGACCGAGGCTCTCAAAGATAACGGCATCCAGGTGCTGACCAATACATGCCTGCCGATCGAGCGCGCTGGCTCCAGGTTCTGGCTGGCGGGACTCGATGATCCAGTAAAAGGAGTGCCGGACCCGGACCTGGCCATTCCTGCCGCGATCCGCAATGTGCTCCATGAACCCGTGGTGCTGATGTGTCATGCGCCGGACTATGTCGACATATTGCAGACGCATCCGGCGGGCCGCGCCGTTGACTTCATGCTGTCAGGCCACACGCACGGCGGCCAGGTGCGTCTGCCTGTGATTGGCGCATTGGAACTGCCAGCGATGGGCAGGAAGTATATTGAAGGCTTGTTTCGACTGGGGCGGATGCAGCTTTATGTCAACCGCGGAGTCGGGACCGTCGGAGTACCCTTCCGGCTTCTCTGTCCACCGGAGATCACGCTGTTTACCCTGCGCGCGAATTGAGTACGAGAGGCATTCAGGAAGCCCGCTGAAACAACTGAGCCGATGCTCAGACACCCAGCGCGCCGTGCAATCCTCCTCCGCGCTGGGTCTCCTGCTCGATACGAAATTGGTGAATCATGACGTCCAGGCTACTGGCCAACTCGGAGAGATCCTTGCAGGCTGCCGCCGTCTGGTCGGCGGCCTCGAGATTCTCGCCGGTCAGACGAGAGATCTGGCTGGCAGAGTCGGCGATCTCGCCGGATGCCGCGGTCTGTTCCGCGGCGGATGCCGAGATCAGTTGAATCTGGCTTTCGACTTGCCGCGACGACTCTATGATGGCCCGCAGGCTATCGTGTGCGCTCAGTGTCTCGCTCAAACCAGCTTCGACCGCTTCGTGGCTCAGAGACATGAGATCGAGCGTCGCCCGCGTCTCTTCCTGAACATTGCGAATGGTGCCGGAAATTTCTTCAGTGGCGTTCCTGGTCCGTTCCGCCAGGCGGCGCACCTCACCGGCCACCACGGCAAATCCGCGGCCTTGTTCGCCGGCACGGGCTGCTTCGATGGCCGCATTCAACGCCAGCAGGTTGGTCTGTTCGCTGATCTCCTGGATCACGCGGACCACTTTGCCGATCTCCTCGGATCGGTGGGCCAGCGAGGTCATTTTTTCGGTCACCGAACCGGTCGCCGCGGCAATCTTCTGCATGGTTGCAGAAGCTGTATCCATCACCGCTCCGCCCTGGGCGGCCGTTTCTGCCGATTTGCAACTCGCCGCGGCCGCGCATTCGGTATTGCGGCTGATCTCGCCAATGGTTGAGGTCATCTGCTGCGCAGCGGTGGCAATCTGGTTGATCTTGCCGCTCTGTGCGTGGGTATTCTCGCTCGTCTGCGCTGACCGCGCCTTCAACTCCTCGGCCGCGCCCCAAAGCTGGTCGGCGCCTTCTGCCACCGACTTGAGGATGTCGCGCGTGGCAGAGACGCTGCTATTGAGCGCACTGGACATGCGCCCGATCTCGTCCTTCCGCCCCTCTTCGACGTGAACGGTGAGGTCTTTCGCTGCCACGCGTTCCAGCGCGGCCGTTGCTGAAACAAGAGAGGGCGCGATCAACCTGGTCAGGATCACGCCGATCAACGCGCAAAAAGCCACCGCAAATGCCATGAAGATACAGATCAGCGCCAAGAGCACCTTGCCTGTATGGATAGTCTTCTGACCATCCTCAGTGCCGGAGGTGTTGTTGAGAGACACATCGGCTTCGATTGCGTCGGCAGCCGCGTTGTAGGTCTTTTGCGCCTGTGGAGAAAGGATCAGCTTCAATGCCTCATCTTTCGCGCCGCCCGCGTCCTGCTGTCTTGCCTGGTTGCTCAGTTCCACGTAGGCCGCGAGATTCTGGTGAATCCTGTCGTAAAAATCCTGCTCGCCGGGGAGCGAAACCATAGCTGCGTACTTCGCGGATTCAGCATCGTAGTCGGCAATATAGCGCTTCCGCTTGGCTACGTAACGATCGGTGCACTCCTTTGAATCGCATAAGAGAAGCAGCACGTCAGTTCGCCGAATTGTCGACACCGAGTAGCGGATGTCGCCAAGAATCTGCACTTTGGGCAACGCCCCCACGAGGATGATATTTGTGATTGCGGAGTTAACGTGCTGAAGTCCCGCAACCGCAACGACGCCGAGGGCGGTGCAAACCAGGCAGACCGCCCCAAAAGCATAGGCGAATTTGCGCGAGATTCGGAGATCGCGGATTGCTTGCATGCGGCAGACATCCCTCGCTTGAGAAGACGGACTTCATTGCTCATCGGCGATCTTCGGAGAAGGGCGAGGGGAATCTTTGCCAAATCGAGTCCGCTTCCGTTTTGGGGTTTTGGACTTGAGGGAGGGGATTGGGGTGCATTCTTGGTACCATGGACACTCCATGCCCACCGGCCAGCCAGATCCGAGACGCAGAACCCCAGCTTTGCGGGCCGTCATTGAGATTGCATTCATTGTTTTTCTCTTCTATTCCAACCTCCTCATGGGTGAATTCACAGTCGGAAACGGTCGCGGCAAGAGCTTTGCCTTTGCACTCAACGACATCTTTACCGAAACCAACCTGGCAATTGCCTTGATTTCCGCACTGATCGGGTATGTGGTTTTTGAGTACCTTCGCCGAAAATTTTAGGTGTGATTGCGTTTAGTTGGAACGCGACGCATAATTGCATTGAATTCAGACGGATAAATACACACATGCTCGTGCATCCTTGACCGCGAGCGGCGCACTTCCGTATGCTGCGAGCGGTTATGCGCTGTGGAGGACCACGCCTCCAGTCCGCTTACCCCGCCCGCTTCAGGGAGAGCCCGCATGAGCACGTCATCTTCCGCACTTTCTTCCGTTCAGCCGTTTCTTGTTCGTCGCGCCGCTGTGCTGGGCGCGGGAACCATGGGCTCTCGCATCGCTGCACACCTGGCCAACGCCGGTATCCCCGTACTCCTTCTTGACATGGTTCCGGCCGGCGAGGGACAGCGAAACAAGCTTGCGGTCTCAGCGATCGAGGCACTGGGCAAGACCAAGCCGGCCGCCTTCTACGATTCCTCGCTCGCGTCGCTGGTCACTCCTGGCAACTTTGACGATGACGTGCCAAAGCTGGTCCAGTGCGACTGGGTGATTGAGGCTGTGGCCGAAAATCTGGCCATCAAGAAGGCACTGCTGGAACGCGTTGTGCCCCATCTTGCGCCGAGCGCCGTGCTAACGACAAATACATCCGGCCTGCCGGTGAAGCAGATTGCCGCAGGTCTTGGGTCTCATCGCGATCACTTCTTCGGCACACACTTCTTCAATCCGCCGCGCTACATGCGGCTGCTGGAAGTGATTCCGACGGCCGAAACCGACGCCAAGGTTGTGGCTGCCTTTGCCGCATTTGCAGACCGCAACCTGGGCAAGCAGGTGGTCTTCGCCAATGACACGCCCAACTTTATCGCCAACCGCATCGGCGTCGCCGTCATGTTCAATGCAGCTTCGCTCATGCTGGAAAAGAGCCTGACCATTGAAGAGGTGGACGCGCTCACTGGTCCAGCTGTCGGTTGGCCGCGCACCGGTACCTTTCGGCTGGCGGACATGGTGGGCATCGACATCCTGGCCCACGTGGCGGCGAACTTTCCGCAGGGCGTCAGCGCAGGCGGGTTTTCTGCAGTCCTGGCAGAGATAGTCAAGCGCGGATGGTTAGGCGATAAATCCGGGCAGGGTTTCTACAAGAAGAGCCGCGGCGCGGACGGAAGAGATGTGCGCCAGGTGCTCGATCTGGCGACTTTTGAGTACCGTGCCTCAGCCAAGCCTGCACTACCCGCGCTGGAGATGGCCAAGAACGCGGCATCGACGCAGGAGCGGCTACGCATTCTGCTGGCGAACGATCCGGCCAAGGATAGGGCCGCCGGCTTTCTGTGGCCTTTCCTGGGCGCACTGTGGAACTTTGCCGCCGACCGCATCGGCGAAGTGGCGGCAGACGCTGCTTCCATCGACCGCGCCATGCGCGCGGGCTTTAACTGGGAGTTAGGCCCATTTGAAATGTGGGATGCGGCGGGCGTCGATTCCACCGTTGCCCGGATGAAGGCGCTGGGGATTGTCGTGAGCCCAGTTGTCGAGGAGCTGCTGGCTTCCGGGCAGACCTCCTGGTATGCGCAGGATGGCCGAGAATGTTTTCAGCCGGCGACGAAGAAGCTGGAACCGGTTCCGGGCGTTCCGGGACACGCCAAGGTGGCCGACTTCAGGCGTTCGAATGGCGTAGTTCGCTCCAATGCGGGGGCGTCGCTGGTAGATATTGGCGACGGCATCGGCTGCATCGAGCTTCACTCGCTCAAGAACGCCATCGGCGGCGACGTGCTGGCAATGATTTCCTCGGTGCTCAAGCCGGACTCGGATGCGGTACGCGACTTTGCCGGGTTTGTGATCGCCAGCGACCGCGAAAACTTCTCGGTGGGCGCAAACCTGATGCAGCTGCTGCTGGCAGCGCAGGAAGGTGATTGGGACGAGCTGGCGGGCGTGATCCATCACTTCCAACAGATGACCGCGGCCATCAAGTTCTGCCCGCGCCCCGTGGTGGCTGCACCGTTTGGTCTCACTCTTGGCGGAGGTGCGGAGATATGCCTGCACGCCGATCGTCGTCAGCCGCACGCGGAAACCTATATCGGCCTGGTAGAGGCGGGAGTCGGGCTGATTCCCGCAGGCGGCGGCACCAAGGAGATGCTGCTGCGGGCGGTCGACTCCGCGACGGCGCTGGCGCCGCCAGATCCGAAAGACCCACCCTCGCGCTTCGCCCAATCCGCAGAGATGAACGCGGCGCTGCGCAAGGCATTTGAAACCATCGCGCTGGCCAAGGTTTCGACGTCCGCCGCAGAGGCACGTCCACTGGGAATGCTGGCGCCCGCTGACCGCATCACGCTCAACCGCGAGCGGCTGCTGTTGGACGCCAAGGAGCAGGTGGCTGCACTGGCCCAGGCTGGCTATACCGCCCCGCAGCCACGCATGCAGATTGCCGCTCCAGGAACGGCGGCGCTGGCGGCACTCGAAACCGGCGCATTTCTCATGGGCGAAGCCGGCTACGCTTCGGAGCACGACCAGAAGGTGGCCAAATGGGCCGCCTACATTCTGGCCGGCGGACGGGTGACAGCAGGTGCTCTGGTGACCGAGCAGTATCTTCTGGATCTGGAGCGGGAGGCGTTTCTTTCCCTGTGCGGCGAACGCAAGACGCAGGAGCGCATCGCCTTCACTTTGAAAACCGGCAAGCCGCTGCGGAACTAAGGGTGTACCGGCCATGAACGCGAACTTCATTCCGCTGGTGGTGCTTTCTTTGGCGATGGGAGGTTTCCCGGCGCTGAGCCAGGACGCTCTGCTTCCGCAGCAACCGCGCGCGGTCCAGTTGAACGAGTCAGGCCAGGTTGTCTTTGCCGGGCGGTCCACTCCTTACCTCATTCGCCATCTGCCGGTCAGCTCGTTTCCTGATCTGCCCATCGGAGTGCAACAGACTCTCAACCAGCGCGGCTGCCTGATTCCGCAGACCTATGAAGCGCACCGGCCTGAAAACGTGGTCCACGCCAGCCTGGAACGCGCCGGCTCCTCCGATTGGGCTGTTCTCTGTTCGGTGGAGGGAACGGTCTCGCTGCTCGTCTTTTTCAGCGGTAACTCCGCACAGCCGCTGCTGCTGGCCTCGGCGCAGGAGACCAAACGACTGCAGGCCCACCCATCGAGCAATATTCTTGGTTTCAACTGGGGTATCGATCCCGCCTCGCCGCAGCAGATTCATGAAGCCCAGATCGGCCTTGCGCCTCGCCCGGCAAAGCTGGACCACGATGCCCTGGCCGATTCCATCGTCGACCACAAAACCATCTACCATTTCTATGCAAAGAACGCCTGGATTTTGCTGGAAATGCCGGAGTAAGTCATTGCGGGCGAGGCGATAGAAAGACCAGCCGCCTCGATCGCCAAGGAGCAACCCCATGCCGGAAGCAGTACTCGTCAGCGCCGTTCGCACTCCCGTTGGCCGTGCCCCCAAAGGCGCTCTCTCCACCTCGCGCCCTGACGATCTCGCAGCCATTGCGATCAACGGAGCTCTGGGCAAGGTTCCGGCATTGGATAAGGCCGAAGTTGAAGACGTTATCCTCGGCTGCGCCCAGCCAGAGGGCGAGCAGGGCTGGGATGTTGCCCGCTGGGCTGTTCTGCGCGCGGGGCTTCCGGTTGAAGTCCCGGGCGCCACGGTCAACCGGCTCTGCTCGTCTGGACTTGAAGCCATCGCGCTGGCCGATTTGCGCATTCGCTCCGGCGGCGACCGTGTGGCGATTGCCGGCGGCACGGAGACCATGAGCCTGCTTCCGTTTGGCGGGCTCAAGCCTAGCCCCAACCCTTACCTGGCTGAACACTACCCCGCGTCGCTGCTTACCATGGGGCTGACCGCCGAGCGAGTGGCCCGGCACTACGGCATCTCGCGCGAAGACCAGGATGCGTTTGCGCTGGCCAGCCATCAGAAGGCCATGGCTGCGCAGGCTGCTGGACGCTTTGCTGAAGAGCTGATTCCGGTCACGGTCACAACCGCAGTACCCGGTTCCAAAGCCGGCAAGCCGGTTGTCTCAGAATCGGTATTCTCGGCCGATGAAGGACCGCGTGCCGACACCTCCGCCGAGGCCCTGGGCAAACTCAAGCCCGCCTTCGCGGCCAAGGGAACCGTCACCGCGGGCAACGCCTCGCAGACCTCTGACGGGGCCGCCGCGGCTGTTCTGATGGACTCCGCGCGCGCAAAGGAACTAGGCATCCAGCCGCTGGGACGTCTGGTTGCCTACGCCGCTACTGGCTGCCTTCCGGAGGAGATGGGCATTGGCCCTGTTTCGGCAATTCCGAAGGCGCTGAAGAAGGCAGGCCTGACGATCGATCAAATTGGGCTTATCGAATTGAACGAAGCTTTTGCGGCGCAGGCATTGGCTGTTCTGCGCGAGTTAGCGAAGAACGGGTTCGAGATCGATCCGGCGCGAGTCAACGTGAACGGCGGAGCAATCGCCCTGGGCCATCCGCTGGGCTGCACCGGCGCCAAGCTTACCGCAACTCTGCTCGGCGAAATGAAACGGCGGAAGGCGCGCTACGGAATGGTCACCATGTGCGTTGGCGGAGGCATGGGAGCGGCAGGGATTTTCGAGCTGCTGTAGATGCGCCAGATTCATGCGCGAAGACAGAAATGGCCGGGATCGCTCCCGGCCATTTCTGTCTTCTAATCCCTATTCCCTTGACCCTGTTCTTATGCCTTGGCTAGAACCAGAGCCTTGAGGCGCGCGTTGAGGCGGCTTTTGTAGCGGGAGACGGTGTTGTCGTGCAGGATGCCCTTCTGCACACTCTTGTCGAGGGTGGAGACGGTCTCACGATACTGCGCCTGGGCTTCCTTCACGTCGCCCTTGACGAGAGCCTCGCGCAGAGCCCGCAGGCTGGTGCGCACGCGGCTGCGGTTGGCGCGGTTCACTTCAGTGCGTGTCACGGTTTGGCGGGCACGCTTCAGCGACGATACATGGTTTGCCATTGTTGTTCCTTAATCTCTTGGAAAAATGATGCGGGCCAGAATGCAAACACAGCCGCATCCCTCGCAATTACTTAGTCTACGGGAAACCAGCCCGCAGGTCAATCCAAAGCTGTTCAGGCTATGAAATCAGTGCGATCCGCCGGATTTCTGATTCTCGGTTCTTTATAAACCCGCTGCTTTGTTGGGGAGAATTTTCGGCACGGTATGGGTTCTCTATTTTTCAATAAAAGTCGAGGGTGGGGTAGATCAGGAGTGGGGTACCCAAGTCCTGTGGCCCTGTAGCGGATCACTCCGTCGCCCCCTGATCTCTGTCCCCTTCCCCCTTACCGGTCGGGTGGCTGATCATCCACACCGCCGCGAGAATCAGCGCGCCGCCGAGAAGCTGAACTGGGGTCATCGCCTCGCCGAACAGGAAGTAGGCCAGGATCGCCGTGATCGGCGCCACCCCCAGCATCACCACCGAGGAAACCGTCGCCGGCAGGTGTCCTAATGCGTAGGTGAGGAACCAATACCCGGCCACCTGGCAAATAATCCCCAAGCCCACGCATGCCAGAAGCGGGTGGAGTCCAGGAACCGCCAGCGAAATGTGGCCAAACAGCGCGAACACCAGCAGCGCAGCCGCGCTTGCTGTGGCCGAGAGCGTCACAATCGTCGTGGTATCGGCGATGGTGCGCAGCCGCTCCGTGGCCACAAGATAGAGCGCAAAGGCAACCGAGGCCGCCACGGCGATCATGTCCGCGCCCGATGCGGAGCGCAGCCGACCCCAGTCGATCGACACGATCAGCGCGCCGCCCACAACAGCCAGCGCCAGCGCGAGCCAGAAGCGCCCCGAAGGCAGCTTGCGCGTGATGGCCCAGGTGAGCAGTCCAACCACGACCGGCGCGTTGTTGCCCAAAAAGGTCGCGCTCCCGGCCTCTGTATGCATCACCGCGACGTTGAAAAATCCCACATCCGCGGCGAAAAAGACGCCTCCCAAGAACGCCAGCGGAATCACCTGCGCGTCAATCTTGCGCGGATGCCCGCGCTGCACCATCAGAATTCCCCACATCACAAAGGAAGCGATCAGCATCCGGTAAAACGCCGACGAAACGCCCGGCATCTCCGTCCAGCGCACGAAGATCGCCGACCAGCCCACCGCGACAACTCCGCCAATCAACGCGGCAAAGGCTGCAAATCTCTTCTCTCCCTGCATTCATCCAGCCTATCGGACTTGTCCTCACTGCCTGCCTGATCAGCCCCGATCTTCTACACTATCCAAATGGAAGTTTTGTACGGCGTTCATCCGGTTGAAGAGGCTCTCAGGGCCGGCAAGCGCCGCTTTGACCACGTTCTGGTGGCCCGGGAGCGCGAAGACCTTCGTCTTGAACGGCTCGTCGCGGCTCTACGCGAGGCTGGAATCCGCGTTCGCCAGGACGCCCGCGAGCAGCTCACCCTGATGGCCAAAACGCCCGCTCATCAAGGCGTAGTCGCGTTCGTCCGTCCCCAGGAGTTCCTCACCATTGAGGACCTCTTCGAGCCCGACGCAGCTAACCCATCAGCAAGACGCCTTTTGCTGGCTCTCGACGGCGTAGAAGACCCGCAGAACCTGGGCGCATTGCTCCGCGTGGCTGATGGCGCCGGCGTTGACGGCGTCGTCCTCACCGAGCGCCGTTCCGCGCCAATCAGCCCCGTTACGGTGAAGGCCAGCGCAGGCGCTGCCGAACACCTGCGCATCGCCCGCGTCGTCAACCTGGTTCGCGCACTGGAAGACCTGAAGCGGCAGAACATCTGGGTCATCGGACTGGATGAGCGCGGCGCATCCGACTACGACCAGTTCGACCTGACCGGCGACTGCGTCCTCGTCCTTGGCCGCGAAGGCGCGGGACTGCACGACCTGGTCCGCCGCACCTGCGACCACTTACTGCGCATTCCCATGGCAGGCGGAGTCAGCTCGCTCAACGTCTCCGCCGCTGGAGCCGTGGTGCTCTACGAGGCCGCCCGCCAGCGCCGGGCCAGCGCCGCATCTCGCCAGGCCACCGGCGACGCTCGCCCCGGCGCGCCAGGCGCGTCCAAGCCAAAGAAACAGAAAGGCCTTGGTTCATGAAGTTTTCAATTGCCGGAAACGCAGCCCTGGCTGCCGCCGGCATGATGGTCCTCTCGCTTGCAGCACAGCCTTCCGCCGCTCAAATCACTCCTGCCCAAACGACTCCCGCGCCGGCAACGGCGCCCGTTCCAGCAGCAACACCCAACCAGCCCAAAGGCAACGTGATCTTCTCCCGTTCCACCGACGAGAACGGCGAGACCACAACGCAGGTTGGACCCGCCGCGAACCCGCCGGCGATTCAGATGACTACGGAGCCCACAGCGCAGGATGCGGAGCGCCAGGCCGTCACGTTTACTGCGTACGACATGGATGTGCACCTGCGCACCGCCGAGCAGCATATCGCTGTTCGCGCCCTGGTCACGATTCGCAACGACGGCAAATCGCCGCTGGCGCACATTCCGCTGGAAATCTCCTCCACGCTGAACTGGGAGAGCATCCGCATTGGCGGAAAGGACGTGGCTTTCCCCGTCGCTACGCTCAACTCTGATGCCGACCACACAGGCCAGCTTCACGAGGCCGCTGTCACTCTCGCCCAGCCTCTAGCGCCCGGGGCCAGCCTTGCACTCGACGTCACTTATTCGGGAGTGATCGCGGCATCCGCGGAGCGGCTGGTCTCCATCGGAACTCCCAACAACCAGGCCCTGCACTCAGACTGGGATCAGATCGACGTTCCCTTCACCGGTCTGCGCGGCTTTGGCAATGTGGTCTGGTATCCGGTATCGAGCCTGCCGATCATTCTCGGCGACGGGGCGCGGCTGTTCGACGAGATCGGCCGCCAGAAGCTGCACCTATACGGCAGCCGCTTCCGCCTGCGCCTTGCCGTTGAGTTCCCGCACGGCAAAGCTCCCTCAGTTGCCCTGGTCAACGGCCATCCGATGAAACTCACTGTGACTGAGTCCGGCACGCTGGATGAGAGCCAGCAGGTGCCGGGCGTGGCAACCGCCGACAGCGGCGCGACCCTGCTTGGATTTGAGACTCCGAGCATCTTCCTGGCGATTCGCACCGCCCACCCCGGCGACAACCTCATCGCATGGACCCTCCCTGAAGACGAGGTCTCGATCGACTTCTGGACTGCAGCGGCAACTGCCGTAAAGCCGTTCCTTGAAGACTGGCTGGGCGCTAAACCCCGCTCGCAGCTAACCCTGCTCGATTTGCCCGATGCTCAGGATGCGCCCTTCGAAACCGGAGCGCTGCTCGCGATTCCACTGCACGAGGCGAAGGCTGAGCTGTTGCAGGGCGCGCTGGTCCACTCGCTCACTCGCGCGTGGGTGGCTCCATCCAACGGAACTCAACCGCCTGCCGCGTGGCTGGACGAGGGCGTTGCTACGTTCATGGGATCGCTCTGGACTGAAAAGCAACTTGGCCGCACGCAGGCTCTGGGCACGCTCGAGGCGGCGCGCCCCGCGCTTGCGCTGGCCGAGCCTGCCAGCCCCGGTGAAAGTGCGGGCCAGCCGCTCTCGCAGGCCATTGCGCCGGTGTACTACCGGACCAAGGCGGCCTATGTTCTGTGGATGCTGAGGGATCTTGCCGGCGACCCGGCCGTCGCGAAGGCGCTCCAGTTTGCCAATCCGGCCGACCCCGGATCATTTGAAAAACTGGTGCAGGAAGAGGCCAGGCGCACCGGTCCCGGCAAGGATCTTGGGTGGTTTTACGCTGACTGGATCGACGCCGATAAGGGGTTACCAGACCTGACGATTGACGGCTTCTTTCCCACGCCGAACGCCGCCGGAAACTGGTTAGCCGCCGTCACCGTTTCAAACAAGGGCTATGCCGCGGCAGATGTGCCAGTGACCGTACGGACTGATGCCACCTCGGTCACGGAGCGGCTGCTTGTGCCGGCGCGTAGCCAGGCGGTGCAGCGCATCCTGATTCAGGGCAAGCCAACACAGGCGCAGGTGAATGACGGCACTGTCCCCGAGTCCCAGGCCAGCGTGCATATCAGGACGCTGGACGAGTCGAACAGCGACTCTTCGTCCTCAGGTAGCCAGACTACGCCGCAACAACCCTGAATCAGCCACTCGTTGGCTTTATTCGTCCTTCTTGGCGTTGCGCGCGCGGACCTTGAACCAGATGGGCGTGCCTTTGAAGCCGAAGGCTTCGCGGATCTGGTTTTCGAGGAAGCGCTCGAAGCTGAAGTGGAGCTGGATGTCGCGGTCGGTGAAGAGGATGAAAGTGGGCGGAGCAACCGCTGCCTGAGTCATGTAGAAGATGCGGATGCGCTTGGCCATGGGTACGGGCGCGCGCTGAAAATCGATCTTGTCGAGGAAGCGGTTCATCTGGCCGGTGGAGACGCGCTTGCGCCGCTCGGCAGCAACGGCAACCACTTCGTTGAGGACGCGCAGCAGCTTTTTACCGCCGTGCTGGGTCGCCTCGAGGGCAGAGAGGAAGATGACCGGCGCGTAGTGCAGGTACTTGAGCACTGAGCGGAGTTGGCGCTCAAAGATTTCACGGTCGGCGGGCGGCTTGCCGTCGGTGCGGCCGGTGGTCACGGCGTCCCACTTGTTGACCAGGATCATGACACTGCGCCCGCTCTCGTGGGCGTAGCCGCCGATGGTGGCGTCTGCTGCGGTGACGCCTTCGGTGGCGTCGATCACCAGCAGCGCCACGTCCGCCGCTTCAAGATGACGCCGTGCCATGACGACGCTCATCTTTTCGGCCATCAGGTGAGTCTTGCCCTTGCGGCGGATGCCGGCTGTATCCACAAACCGGAGCTGGTTGCCCTCGAACTCAACAACTTCGTCGACAGCATCGCGCGTGGTGCCGGCGATGGGCGAAACAATGGCCCGCGAGGTTCCCGTCAAGGCATTCAAAAGAGTGGACTTGCCTACGTTTGGCCGGCCAATGATGGCTACCGAAGTTTCATGCTGCTCAAACTCGCCGTGGGTGCGATGCAGGGGGCGACCCTCGTCATCCAAACCATCGTGCAAGGCCGGGTCTGGAATGGGTGGGCTACCTTCGTTGATCTCGTCTTCTTCGGCCTCGAAGTCCGCGGCAGCCTGCGCCTCTTCATCGGATACAGATTGGGGAAGCGCAGCAATTCCCTCCGGGATTGCTTCTGCGATTGCTTCGAGCAGGTCGCCGATGCCCAGACCGTGCTCGGCGCTGATGGGATAGACGTTGCGCAGACCGAGCCGGCGGAAGTTTTCCGCCTCGGCTGCCATCGCTTCGCCCTCGACTTTGTTGACTGCCAGAAAGACCGGTTTGCCGCCGCGAATGAGCAGCTTGACCAGGTCGTAGTCGGGGCTGGCGAGCTCTGTGCGCGCGTCCACTACCAGCACCAGCGCGTCGGCCTCTTCGAGGGCGACCTTGGCCTGGGCGTAGATCTCCATGGGGATGAGTTCGGGATCGTCGGGGACAATGCCGCCCGTGTCGACCAGGCGGAACTGGCGGCCGGCCCACTCGTATTCGCCATAGATGCGGTCGCGGGTGATGCCAGGCTCGTCGCCCACAATGGAGCGGCGGCTGCCAGTTAGCCGATTGAAAAGAGTGGATTTGCCCACGTTGGGCCGGCCCACGATGGCCACCAGCGGCAACGCCGACGTACCGGCCGGACCGGGCACAACTGATTTACGATACTTCGCCAAAACTGTCTCCAACCCGCTCTAAGCCGACAAAATCGAATGCTTTGTTGCGATTTAAGGAAAGAACGCCTACTTCCAGCTTAGTCCACCTTGAGGAGCCAATCCAGGCGAAGGGGCGCGGAGCAAGGTTTCATGAGCGTTTTCCAATCTTTCCTGCGCAGCTTTGGCCGGGTAAGCGCTCCTGGGGGCTCATCAGGAGGCATCGATGCACGTCCACGGATCGCAGATGAACATGATTCCTATGAATGCCTACTGCGCGGCCGCGGAAAACGCACTGGCCGCGCAGCGCGCCGCTGATGTCCGCAAGAAGCTGGCGAAGAGGTTAGCCAGCGTGGAAGCCGCAGGCAACAGCGACGAAGCGTTCATGATTGGGCAATGGATGGAAGGAGCGTCCGGGCCGGTTCCACGGATGAACCTGAGCGAGGACGAGTATCACAGCACGGGCAAAGTTCCGGAGTTCGGCTGATCGCGAGGTTGCGGCGTAAGACGAATCGCGGATTTGAGCCTGGAGATTCAAGGGGCCGGACAAATCACTATGATGGGAGCAGCACCCGGCCGCCGATGCCCGTCAGCATAAATTCAACCCGCGCTTTGCCCTCCCTGCACGAATTCTTCTCTCCGGGCGGGATCCTGTCGCGTTCGCCGCTGCCGTACGAGTACCGGCCCGGGCAGCTTGAGATGGCTAAGTCGGTGGAGCGGGCGCTCACCGAGCATCGCCACCTGATTGTTGAGGCCGGTACCGGTACCGGCAAGACACTGGCCTATCTGCTGCCGGCCCTGCGCACCGGGCAGCGCGTCATTATTTCCACTGGAACCAAGGCGCTGCAGGACCAGCTCTACTTTCGCGACGTTCCGTTCCTTGAAACGCTGCTTGGTGAGCTGCGCGTCTGCTACATGAAGGGGCGTGCGAATTATCTCTGCCGCCACAAGCTGGTGGCGCTGCGCGACCAGCCGATTTTGTCGGGTCTGGAAGAGATTGACCAGTACCAGCAAATATCACAGTGGGAGAAAATCACCGAAACCGGCGACCGCGCGGAGCTGGGTGGCCTTCCCGAATCGAGCGCGCTGTGGAACAAGCTGGATGCGCGGACCGAGGCCTGCCTAGGGACGACTTGCCCGGACTATCGCCGCTGTTTCATTACCGAGATGCGGCGCAAGGCACTCGAATCCGACATCATCATCGTCAATCATCACCTGTTCTTCGCCGACCTGGCGGTAAAGCGCGAAGCCGTGGGCGCACCCGATGCGGGCATTCTGCCCGAAGCTGCTGCGGTGGTGTTTGATGAGGCGCACGAACTGGAAGAAGTGGCGTCGAACTACTTCGGGCTTTCGGTTTCGAACATTCGCTTTGAAGACCTGGCGCGCGACATAGAATTGCTGCTGCGCGGCAAGGAAGGCGCCGACAAGTTGCCCGCCGTCACCCAGCAGTTGCGCGACCGGGCGCGGATGTTCTTTGCGGGGCTGCCCATGACCGGGGATGGCCGCCAGCCCTTCACCGGCCGCGAGGAGTTTCTGGAAACATCCGGCGAGCTCTATCTATCCGTGCGCGCCACGCTGCGGCGCATGGAAGCGGAGATGGAGGGGCTGAAAGAGATCGACGAAGCGACCGGGTTGAGAAACCGCGTGACGCGGCTGCGCTCGGAACTTGAATTCCTGCTCGAATCGAACTCCAGCAACATGGTGTATTGGATGGAGCGGCGTTTACACGGCGGAACGCCGGCCCAAAAGTCTGCTGTAAGAAGTGCTTCCCGGAACACGTTCCTGCAGGCGACTCCCATTGACGTTTCCGAGCTGCTGCATGAGCTGGTATTCGAGCGGGTCCCCACGGTGGTGCTCACGTCGGCTACGCTCACGGTGCAGGGCGGCTTCGATCATATGCGCAAGCGGCTGGGATTGACCGAAGCGCGCGAGCTGGTGGTGCCGTCGCACTTTCAATACGGGAAGCAGGCGCTGCTCTACCTGCCACCCAACATGCCCGACCCACGCGAGCCCGATTTCCCTGAGGCAGCCGCCGAATGCATTCGCCGCGTCCTGGAGCATTCGCGTGGGCGCGCCTTCTGCCTCTTCACCAGCTACGCGCAGATGCGCGACCTCTACGAGCGGCTGCTGCCGGTATTGGATTTTCCCTTGCTGCTGCACGGCACGGCGCCCCGCAAGGCGCTGCTTGAGGAGTTTCGCGCGACGCCGAACGCGGTCTTGTTTGGCACATCGAGCTTCTGGCAGGGTGTGGACGTGCAGGGTGAGTCGCTGAGCTGCGTGATCATCGACCGGCTGCCCTTCGCAGTGCCGAGCGACCCGGTAGTTTCCGCTCGAATGAAGGCGATTGAAGAGGCGGGCGGCAAGCCGTTTTTCGACTACCAGGTTCCGGCCGCGGTGCTCACGCTGAAGCAGGGATTCGGAAGGCTGATCCGGTCACTGGAAGATCGCGGCGTGCTGGTGCTGCTGGACCCGCGGATTACGCGACAAAGATACGGGCAGACATTCCTGGCAAGCCTGCCGCCCTATCGTATGACAGCGACGATTACCGATGTGGAGGCCTTTTTCGAAGCCCACCCTGGTAAAGAGGCTGTTTGAGGCCTATCCGTTGATAAAACTCAGTCGGCGGTGGTTGAGGTTTTGGCCACAGCCCCCGACAGCGGCGATGCAGGCAGCGGTGCCGGCGCCAGGTTGCGGAAGTTCATGAGGGTATTGAAGAGCATGCGGTACTCGCCCATGTTCTGCCAGCGCCATGCGGGGTTGGTGGCAAACAGGACGACTTCTCCTTTTCCTTCTGGCGTGACCACGATGGCGGCTCGGCCCTTGATGTCGTCTGCGCCGTTGAAGAGGCCGCTGAGCACAGACTTTTCGCCGCCCGGGAACCGCATCAGCACGTTCTTTTTATCCATCTCCTCCGACAGCCTGAACAATGGCCCGTTGGCATAGCGGACGGGCACGGTCTTTGCCGAGTATCCGTAGAAGATTGGGTTTTCGGGACGGAGGATGTCCGCTTCAACAATGGGGCCTGGTGCATAGAATTTGGCTCCGGTATTGCTGGTATCAATCGTGGGAGTGAAGCCAAACTCTGGAGGAAATGCGCTGGACGTGCCCAGGGTGACGAGCAGACCGCCTCCTTCGGTGAATTTCTGCAACTCGACGACACCGGCGGCGCCCATGCCTCCGGAGATATCGTCGGATGAGCCGTAGTCTCCGAGGAACTTGAACTTGTCTGTCTTTTTGTACGCGAGTGGCTTGTCCTCTTTGGGGATATCGACGACGAGCGCCTTCGCGGATCGCACCTGGTTTGGAATCAAAATCAGGTCGTAGTCTTTGGCGATATCTCCTTGAAGCACGCGCTCTTTGTAGATCAGATCGTAGGGGATCTTGTACTGGTCGAAGGTGTAGCGCACCCAGCCCACATCCTGCGTGCCGGCCCAGGTGCTGAAGATAGCAAGGCGCGGGAGCGTGGCATCGTGCGCGGCAACCTTCGGAGAGACTGCAAGGCCAACGACATCCAGACCCAGGCTTGCAGCGAGGGGCTTCAGGGTTGAGGCAGCATTTGCCGGGACAAGGAACGTGCCTGCGGAGAACGTGGCGCCTTCCGCGGTGAACTGCTTCTCTACAATTTGCACAGAGAAGTCTTTAAGGCCATAGCGCAGTGTGACCATGTTGGGCGAGCCGTGATCCGGCACGGCATAGACAGCGGCTGCGGACGCACCTTTCAGCGTGCCCACTGGGGCGTACTGATCGACTGGGTCGACGGCGAGGGCTTGCAGGGCGATGTCTTTGGTGGGCTTGATGACTGTGTTGGTCATCAGGCTCATGGTCCATGCGCTGTCGTCGTAGGTGGTGAGATCGGGATCGGGATCAACCTGTTTGCCGAGGAGGGTCTTGGCAAGCGGCCCGTAGGGTTGATTGGTTTTCACGATGAGCGATCCGGCGGGATATTCTCCGTCGCTGAGTTTGATCGCGGCTTTGGTGCGGCCCACTTCAATCCCCTGCATGCGGAGGATGTGGATGACAAACGCAACCCGGGTGGGGTCTTCCTGATCCGAAGGCAGGATAAATCCGTAGGGCTCTTCTTTGGTTCCAGCGCTGATGGCATTGCGGCTCTTGGCGTAGAAGTTCTCAAGCAATACCTGGGGAAAGGCGGAGCAGAATTCGAGCGAAGTGAGGACGCCGGTCTCGGCGTAGTTGGTGTTGTTGCGCATGGACCACAGAACGTGCAGATAGGGCGGGTTGGGGCGATACCACTGGCGCTTGGTGATGTCTCCGAATGCGCCCCCGCCGCCACCCTGGATGGCCGGGTTGGACTGGTAGAGAGTACGGTCCATGGTGGTGGCGCCGGCATTGCCAAAAATCTCGTAGAAGCGCATCAGGCCATTGTGGTTGGTGGCCATGATGGCGACGTAACCAGGCGACCACGCATCCACGTAGCCGTGGGTCCACACACCGGGCATGCCGTAACTGGTGAGCCGGCTCATATCCCAGTTGGAAAGCATGGGCAGCTCGCCATACACGATCGGATCCCAGAGCGGGTTTTGCGGGGCCTGGCCGCTATAGATATAGAGAAACGGTACCGACTCATGCAGGTCATGCATGATGGGCGGATGCCAGTCGAGGTACCACTTCAAGAAGTTCTGGTTTGCCATGCCCGCGTAATTGATGTCGCGGTTGTCATCGTGCTTGGTGTACTTGCCCCAATACGGGACGCCCGTCATTTTTTCGTAGTCGGTAATGTCGACGTTGTGTGCGTAGTACCAGTCGATGGAGCGGTCGCGGCCATCGGGATCGGCCACCGGCATGATGGCGACGATGACGTTCGCGCGGATCTTCTGAATGAGCGGCGAGTCTTCCGTCGCCAGTCGGTAAGCCAGCTCCATGAGCATTTCGGGCGGCCCGAGCTCGGCGCTGTGGAGTCCTCCGGAGAGCGTATAGATCGGCTTCGTGTTTGCGATCAGGTCGTGGGCTTGCGCATCGGTAAGGCCACGCGGGTCCGCGATACGGGCGAGATTTCTGCGATTCTCATCAAGGTGAGAGATGGAATCCTCTGAGCCAACGAAAACGATGACGGAGTCCCGGCCTTCTTCGGTTTTGCCAATGCGCAGCACCTTGACCCGCGGGGAGTGGGCAGCGAGCGTGTCGTAATAGCGGAGCACATCGGCGTAGTAAGTGAGTGCTTTGGGCGCGCCGATGTGATGGCCGAGAACGTCCTTGGGGGAAGGGACACCGGCGCTCGCCGGAAGATGGTCTACGAGGGGGCTCAGGAATTCGGGCTTGGTGGTCCATTCCTTGACGCGCGCGGCGTAATCGGGATCCATTGCCTGGGGCGGAGCCTGCGCCAGGGATGAGGCCGGAGACGCGAGAGAACACGCTGCAAGGAGTGCGAACAGAACGACGGTGCGGCACCTGGACATTGGATCGGTCTCCGATCTGGGGAATCTTCGACCCATAGTAGCGCACCGGGGTATGAGCACAGAAAGTGATTGATCTGCGAAACTGAATGCGGGGACAAACCATGGAAATCAACTCCCGCGACGTACTCCTCATCATCGACGTGCAGAATGACTTCTGCCCGGGCGGGGCGCTGGCGGTTGCGGATGGAGATGCGGTGATTGCGCCGATTCATCGCGTTGCGGAGCGGTTTGAGCACATTGCTTTGACCCAGGACTGGCATCCGGCTGGGCATGCTTCCTTCGCTTCTGCACACTCGGGCAAGCAACCGTTTGAGGAAATTGAGGTGAGCTACGGGCCACAGACTTTGTGGCCTGATCATTGTGTCCAGGGCAGCAAAGGCGCGGAGTTCCATCCTGCGCTCAACCTGGTACGGGCTGAGCTGATCCTGCGCAAGGGGTTTCGAACCCAGATCGATTCCTACTCGGCATTTTTTGAGAACGATCGCCAGACGCCTACCGGGCTGGCCGGGTATCTGGACGAGCGGGGACTGACGCGTGTCTTTCTGGCTGGGCTGGCGTATGACTATTGCGTGGGTTACTCGGCGCTGGACGCACGGCGTCTTGGGCTGGAGGCGGTTATCTTGCGCGATGCTTGCCGTGCCATCGACCTGAATGGCTCGGTGGAAAAGATCGAGAGACAGTTCTCGGACGCGGGGGTGCAGTTGATCGAGAGCTCGGCGATCGTGGGATAGGGGTGGCCTCTGCCCGCGTAGAATCACTGCAGGCGCGTTGGACCTCCCGCCTGCACACCTATGTCCCGCAACTTCTACATTCTGGCCGGCACGCTGGGGTTGTTCGCGCTCTTTTCGGCGGGCATGTCGCTGGTGCCTTCGAGCTTTCAGCCCGGTTTGCCGGCCAATGGGTCGCTGTGGCGGACAGTGGCCTTGTTTCTGCTGCTTCTTGGGCTGATTGCGGCGCTGATCGGGGTGATGAGCCACTTGTTTGAGCAGGTGGACCGGCGCAGCGAACAGGCCCGGTTGGCTGCGCGGAACAAGCGCCGCGGCGGGCAGAAACCCTGAATCTTACATAACAGCCTAAAATAGAAGCAGGGACTCTTCCCGCCAGGATCGAGCAGACACCGATGTACGAAGTCACCGTGGAGGCCGGATTCAGCTCAGGCCACTATCTTCGCAATTACAAGGGCAAGTGCGAGAACCCGCACGGGCATAACTATAAAGTGCGCGTCACCCTATTGGGAACGGAACTCGACGAGGCAGGCCTGCTGCTCGACTTCAAGCTGCTGAAGCACGTGATGCGCCCGGTGATTGACCGGATCGACCACCAGATGCTCAACGACCTTGAGCCTTTCACCGTGTTGAATCCTTCGGCCGAAAATATTGCTAAATATTTCTACGACCAGACCAATGAACAGCTGAGCAGCATGACCGCGGGGCGGGTGCGGGTGAAGGACTGCACGATCTGGGAGACGGATACGACGACGGCTACTTATTACGAGTAGACGGGTGGCTGCTTCAATTCATCTGGTTCAGTTCATTTGGTTGGATTTTGAGCGGAGATATTTGTCGAAGGGAATCTCGAAGTAGAAGAGCTCCTTGCCGTCAGCGTCGCGAATTTCATGCAAATGCAGCTTGGCGCCCATGAGCGGGTGATCGAGCTGAGAGACGTCGTAGAAGAGAAAACCGGCGCGCGTGGTGTGCGGCTCGACCACCAGCGCCTGGTACTCGAAGGTGTCAAAGTCCTGCTCAACCTCCTTGTCGCTGGCCTTGGGCTTGAGCTTGATATTGGGGATGGGGCCGGGCATGGGGATCTTTCCGCCCTGGCGCTCCTTTTTGGACATCAGCCGCTCCACGTCTTCGGGCTCGGCGGCCTGGATCTTGTCTCCCGCTGCGGTCATGAAGAGGATTCTGGCATCGCGCAAGCTGATGGGCCGGTCACCGTTGTTGGTGACAACCAGGCGAACGGGCATCACGCCGTGTTTGAGGTAGTCGACGTGGAAGATTGCTTCTTTTTCCCTGGTGTCATAAGGCTCGGCGGCGATGGCCACCTTTTCCTCGTCGTGGACCTCGACCGCGGCAAAAGTGGTGGCGGGCTGCACGGGGGGCGGAACGTGATCGCTGGCCAGGGCCGGCAGTGCCAGCCAGAGCAGGGAGAGCGGAATTGCCCGCGAAGTCCTCATCGTGCTCGAAGGTATCATGGGAGACCTGCTTGTATCATTTGAGGGTTAGACCGGGGGACGAAAGATTCCGTTACGCATGACTCTGTTTTTCTATAACGTTGCGCTGCTGGCGGCCCTGGTGATTGGTTCGCCGTGGTGGCTGTGGCGGATGGCGACCACGCAGAAGTACCGCGAAGGGTTGCTGGAACGGCTGGGGAGGGTGCGGGTCCGGATGGATGGCGGCGAGCCCGTGATCTGGCTGCATGCTGTCTCAGTGGGCGAAGTGCTGGCTGTTAGCCGGCTGGTTGCGGAACTGGACCGAAGCATGCGTGGGTATCGGATCGTGGTTTCTACAACAACGCGCACCGGTAAGGCGGTGGCCCGTGAACGGTTCGGCTCCAATCGCGTCTTCTATTGCCCGTTGGACCTTCCCTGGGCTGTGCGGGCTTACCTGAATGTGCTGAGGCCGAGCCTTTTTGTGCTGGCGGAGACGGAGTTCTGGCCCAACATTCTGAGCGGCTGCTTCCAGCGCGGAATTCCGGTGGCAGTGGTGAACGCGCGGATCTCTGATCGATCATGGCCGCGCTACTTGAGGCTGCGCGGACTTTGGACACCGTTCCTGAGGAGGCTCAGCAAAGTGCTGGCCCAGAGCGAGTTGGATGCAGAGCGACTGAAAGCAATGGGCTGTGCGCCACAGCGGGTTTCAGTGGCCGGAAACCTGAAGTTCGATGTGCGGGCGGCGGAAGAAGCTGATGCGACACGCCAGTTGAAGGCTCGTGGCGCGGAGCTGCGATTCGTCGTAGCCGGGAGCACTTTGGAGGGTGAGGAAGCTGCCCTGCTGGAAGCATGGCCGCAGTTGCTGGAAGCGGATCCAAAGCTCGTGCTGGTGATTGCCCCCCGGCATCCGGAGAGGTTCGAGGCGGTTGCGGCGCTGATCAAATCGTCGGGCATACCGTGGGTTCAACGCTCTGCGTGGAAGGGAAATACCCCAGGGGAGTTGAAGCAGTTTTCCGGTGGAGAGGTCGTGCTTCTGGACACCATTGGCGAGTTGGCTTCGGTTTATTCGCTGGCAGCGGCGGCGTTTGTCGGAGGGAGTCTGATTCCTGCGGGAGGGCATAACCCGTTGGAGCCGGCGCAGTTTGGCGTGCCGATTGTGATGGGACCGCATTATTCCAACTTCCGGGCGATCACCGACGATCTGCTTGCGCACGATGCTGTTCGCATTGCTAGAAAAGAGGACCTGGCAGCAACCCTGAGTGATTTGGTGCTCGACCGTGCTGCAGCGGAGGGCATGGGAATGCGGGGCAAGCAGGTCTTCGACCAGCAGGCCGGAGCGACGGCGCGCTGCGTGGACGCATTGCGCACATTGCTCCCTCCTGCTTCGATTCACGGGTGCTTACAATGAAGTCCGGTTCCACGCGCAAGCTGCTTCGGCCGCTCGTTCCTGCCTACCGGTTGGCGCTTTTGCTACGCGAACTGAGGCTGGGCACGCGGTTTGAGCCGGTCGAACGCCTTCGCTGGCCGGTGGTGAGCATCGGCAATCTCTCCACCGGCGGGTCCGGCAAGACGCCCCTCACCATCGCGCTTGCCAGGGCACTCTCGCAGCGCGGGCTGCCAGTGGACGTGCTCTCCCGCGGGTTTGGACGCCGCGGCCAGCGCCCTGCCCGCGTTGACCCGGATGGAACCGCTGATGAGTTTGGCGACGAGCCTCTCTTGATTGCCCGGCAGGCGACTGTGCCAGTCTATGTGGCGGGGCAGCGCATTGCAGCCGGTCTGCTGGCCGAGGCGGAAGCGTCCGCTTGCGTTTCGTTTGCCAGGCTGCCTGCCGTTCACCTTTTGGACGACGGGTTTCAGCATCGCCAGCTTCACCGCGACGTGGACATTTTGCTGCTTGATGGTCGCGACTGGCTCAAAGAGGGCCTGCTGCCGTCGGGCAACCTGCGCGAACCGGTTGCGGCCGCGCGAAGGGCAACCGTCATTGCCATTCCAGCGCCTGACGGGGCTCCGGAGCTTGAGGCCGCTTTGTGCGCATGGGGCTTTGAGGGGCCGATCTGGCGACTGCACCGCAAGATGGAGGTTCCGGCTGTAGACGGTCCCGTCGCGGCCTTTTGCGGCATCGCCCGGCCGGAGCAGTTCTTTGCAGGAATTGAAGCGGCGGGTCTGCGTATCGCCGTCCGAATCGCCTTCCCTGACCACCATCGCTTCAGCCCCACCGACCTGAAGCGCCTGGTGACCGCAGCCGGCAAAACGCGAGCTATCGCATTGATCACCACCGAGAAGGACCAAGTCCGCTTAGGGACGCTTTCAGCGGCCTTCCCAGAATCGCTTCCGCTCAAAGTCGTCCGGCTCAGCATCGAGATCGAACACGAGGAGGAAGCCATGGACTTGCTCATCGACCGGCTTAGCCTCGCGGCGCAACAACGAGCCCTGTGAGAAAATCAGTACTTGCAAACGCAGACCAAGTTTCGCTTGCTAGTGGTCCGACTGGGCGCCATGGGCGATATTCTGCATGCGCTGCCGGCGGTGACGGCGCTGCGCCTGGCGCACCCATCGTGGGTGATTGACTGGGTGGTGGAACCGCGCTGGCGGGCATTGCTTGTCGCCGAAGACAGCCTCGGACGCCCTGCTTCACAGCCCCTCGTGAACTCGATTCACCTGGCGGCGACCAGGCAGTGGCGGAACCGAGTTCTCAGCGTGAAGACTCTGCATGAAATCAGAGCTTTACGGCGTGACTTGCGCGCCGGCGATTATGACGCCGTGCTCGACCTGCAGGGCGCAATCCGGTCGGCCATGGTTTGCAGGCTCGCGGGCTGCCGGAGAGTGATTGGCGAGGCCAAGCCGCGGGAGGGGATCGCGCGGTTGTTTTTCACCGAGCAGGTGGCTACGCACGGCGCGCATGTGATTGAGCAGGATTTGGAGTTGGCTGCTGCCGTCGCTGGAGACGAGCTTGCGATGATCCTTCCAATGCTGCCGATTGACCCGGCAGCGGAAAGCTGGGCAGGGCAGATTCTGGCTTCCGGCCGAGGTCAGAAGGCGGTGCTCATTAACCCTGGCGCAGGGTGGGGAGCGAAGCGGTGGCCGGTGGAGCGCTATGCGAGTGTGGCACAGGGTTTGGTCGAGCGCGGATTCCGCGTGCTGGTGAACGCCGGGCCGGGCGAGGAGCCGCTGGCGGACGCAATCGTAGCGAAGGCTGGCGCGGCCACACGCATTAGCTGTTCGCTTGGACAGCTGATTGAACTCACACGGCGCGTGGCGCTGGTGATTGCGGGAGACACTGGGCCGCTGCATCTGGCGTGCGCGCTGGGAAAACCTGTCGTGGGGATTTACGGGCCAACCGATCCGAGCCGCAACGGGCCCTACGGAACTCAGTTCAAGGTTCTGCGCAGCCCTGAGAGCCGGCGCGACCACACACGCCGCGAAACGCCCGAGGCCGGACTGCTGACCATTCAGCCTGAAGACGTGCTGCTGGCGGCAGATGAACTGCTGAACACCGGGGCGGCAAAATGACCGGGCCCGATCAGCGCGATTGGATTGCGAAGTGGCAGAAAATTGCCCGGCGCATTCGGGTTCCACTGGGATTTCTGGCGGCTGCGCTTTACCTGTTTGATCTGTGGCGGCGAGCACCACATCCGGCGGCTGTGGAGTGGAGCCTGGCGCTGGTGCTGCCGGGGCTGTGGCTGCGCGGTTACGCTGCCGGATATGTGAAGAAAAACCGGGAACTGACCCAGACGGGGCCTTACGCATACACTCGTAACCCGTTGTATCTAGGCTCGATGCTGCTGGCTGCCGGGTTTGCCGTGGCGCTGCTGAGCTGGCCGGTGGCGCTGGTGCTGGCGGTCGGGTTTGTTGTCATCTACGTGCCGGTCATCGCATCCGAGGAGCGGTTTCTGCGTTCCACTTTTCCGGATTTCGACGAGTATTCCCGGCGGGTTCCGCGGCTGATTCCGCGAATCATTCCTCAGCCGCGTCTAAAGGGAAAAGGCGGCGAGGGCGCGGCGTTTTCGTTTGGGCTCTACCTTCGCCACCGCGAGTACAATGCAGCTATAGGGGCCGCGCTGCTTTACCTGAGCCTGATCTTCCTAAGGCCTGCTCTTGCCGCGCTTGCGCATGGGCTGCGATGAGCATTTTTCGCGACTGAAAGTCCGTTTTTTGAAGGAGTTTTGCCTGCTGGTGAAGACGCGCAGTTCCGCAATCCCTTTGTTTTGCGCCCTTGCCCTGGGACCCCTGGTTCAGGGGCAGCAGGTTGCTCCGCTGGCGCCGCCGCGTGCCGGGTATAGCTTCCCTCAAAAACAAACGCTTACGTACTCCGTGGACTGGCGGGTGTTTCCGGCCGGAACCGCCGTGCTGCACTTTGAGGCTGCGGGCGACCGCGAGAAGCTCACAGCCAGCGCCGACACGGTGAGCGCGATCAATCTGCTGTTCCATGTGAGCGACAAGTTCCAGTCGACCTTTGACCGGACGAGCGGGTGCACGCAGGAGTTCGACAAGCAGACGGTGGAGGGCCGGCGCAAGATCGACTCGACGCTCAAGCTGGACTACACGCAGGCCAAATCGATCCTGGACGAGAAGAACCTGGTTACGGGCCAGTCAAAGCACCTGGAGATGCCGATTACGGGCTGCCTGACGGACCTGCTGACGGGCGTGTTCTATGCCTCATCGCAGCCGATGGAGCTGGGCAAAAGCTTTGTGCTGCCGGTGGTGGACGCGATGCACACCGTGCCGGTAACGATGAAGGTGGAGGGGCGCGAGACGATCAAGACCACGCTTGGCACGTTCAACACACTGCGGGTGCAGCCGACCGCCGACGCGGGCGTGGTGAAGAACCGCGGCAACATCTGGATCTGGTACACGGACGACGAGCGGCACCTGCCGGTGCAGATGCGGGCACGGCTTTTCTGGGGTACGATCACCTTCCGCCTGACCGGCAACGACGCCAAATAACCATTGCATGGAGCGGCACACTGCATGGGGCAGCCGCTCGCGGAAGGCTCGCACGGGTTTCTCATCCTATTGCCTCTGTGCACTGGTGGAGCGGGCGGTTTTTCCTGCAAAAACAGGAAGGCGGTTGGTTTGGAAGTTGAATTGGCCCTTGAGAGCGAAACCAGAGTAAACGTGCCCTTGCCGAGAGCGCGCGAGGCGGCTTTTTCTTGAGGAAAAGCCACTTGGCATCGTGCTTCCTGGGTACAGCTACTCTGGTTTCGCTATAAAAGAGCGCAAATCTGGCTCATCGTCGCCTTCCTTGCCCGCGCCCCTGCCACGATGGCGAAGGAAAAAGAAAAGAAAGCTATTCTACATATGTTATTAATTTTGTTTAACTTAGAAAATATAGCAGCGAATATTTGGCAAAAATAAAAGAGGGGTCTTTTTTTCACGCCAGGTTCAGCGGACCGCTTTTTGCTCTTGCGATGAGTTCTTTGGGCACGCACCGGTTTCCCTCCTGGAACCATCGGATATGGTTCCTCTCAATGATTGTGCGCCAAACAGAGTAAATTATCTGCAAATTGGCTGTACGCGGAAGGCGCTGATTATGAAGGGGATGCCTTGAAGTCAGGAGGATGGGGCTTGACAAGCCATGAGGTGCACCCTTCTGGTGAGACAGTTTGTGATTTGACAGATCGCCGTTGGATGAAAAGTGGTGTTCATTTTGTTTGGTTTGCGTCAGAGTGGTTTTCGGTTGGTGAAGCGGAGACAGGCTCTGGAAGCGTGATGAGCGGGCCGCATGCCGGTGTACACTCTTCTTCGCGCGGGTGCTTTAAGTTTCTCCGTGCGAACAGGAAAAACCTATGCGCAAATTCGCCTTCGCCTTCCTTCTTGTAGTTCTTGCCGCAACGCCCTTCTGTTCAGCCCAGCAAAAGCGGCCCATGACGTTTGAGGACATGATGAAGATGAAGCGGCTGGGAGAGACGGCCGTTTCTCCGGATGGGAGGTGGCTGGCTTACTCCGTGACCACTGTGAATCTAGAGCAGAACACCAAGACGGCGGAGTTGTGGCTGCAGGCGATTGCGCCGGCTTCGGGAGCGAGTGCTGAGCCGTTCAAGATTGCGGTTACGAATCCGAATGATTCCGGAATTCAGTTCTCGGCGGATGGGAAGCGGATCTTGTTTCTTTCCGATCGCGAGGGCGGGAAGCAGCAGGTTTGGGCGGCGGACTTTGATGCGGCTACGGGCACTACCAGCAACGCGAAGAACCTGACGAAGATTTCAACCGAGGCCGATAACGCGCAGTGGTCGCCGGATGGGCACTTCGTGGTTTTTACTTCTTCGGTTTATCCGGACTGCCCGGCGATTACGGCAGCGGATTTTGGAACTGGTGACAAGTGCAACGCTGATCGGGATGCGGCGCTGGCGGCGAGCAAGGTGAAGGCGCAGATTTTTACGCACCTGCTGTATCGGCACTGGAACCACTTCACGGGGGATAAGCGGAGCCACCTGTTTTTGCTGACGGTGGAGAGTGGGGCGGTGCGCGATCTGACGCCGAACGATGCGCACGATGTGCCGCCGTTTTCGCTTGGGGGCGGCGGGGGATTCTCGATTGCGCCGGACTCGAAGGAACTGGCATTTACGGAGAATCCGGATGCGGAGCCGGCGATTTCGACCAGCGCGCAGATTTATACGCTGGATTTGACGGATGCGGCGGCGAAGCCGGTGAAGGTGTCGACATCGGCGGGTGGGAATTTCAATCCTGCTTACTCGCCGGATGGGAAGTGGCTGGCTTGGAAGTCGCAGGCGCGGGCGGGGTATGAGAGCGATAAGTTTCGGTTGATGGTTTATGACCGGGCGGCTAAGACGGAAAAGAACTTGTTGCCCAATTTTGAGAATTGGGTTGATGAGTTTGCTTGGGAGTTCACTTGGACTGACGGCACGCAGCACATCCTCCTTGCTTCTGGAGAGAAAGGTGAGTCCGCCCTTTATCAAACAGACTTGAATGGGCAGACGGTGCGTCGATTCGGACAGGTACCTGGAGAGTGGGGCGACATACACTATGCGATCTGGAATGGACCGAGCGTCCCTGGCTTAACACCTTCTGGCATGGATCGGATCTCCCATGGATACGACGTTGTGATTGGAAGCTTGATGCGAGTTGACCGGCCGTCCGAGGTTGTTGCAGCGGATTTGATCAAGATGAATGACGACGGGCAGAAAATCGTGTTCCGGAAGGAAGGTGACACGACCGGAAAAAGCGCGAAATTACCCCAATACGAGCCGGTTCAGCTGACCCACCTAAACGACGCACTTCTATCGCAGCTCGATCAGGAAAAAATGGCGTCATTCTGGTTCACTGCTGAGGACAAGACCAAACTGCAGGGATTCATTATTCAGCCGCCGGGGTTTGATGCCTCCAAAAAATATCCGGTGAAGTTCCTGATTCACGGCGGGCCGCAGGGGGCGTGGGGCGATGCGTGGTCGTATCGCTGGAATGCTGAGCTGTTTGCTGCCAATGGCTACGTGGTGATTATGATCAATCCGCGCGGGTCTACGGGGTACGGGCAGGC
>JBEKDE010000051.1:0-37275 GCA_050014515.1 Occallatibacter sp. | reverse complement strand
GAAGCACCGCTGCTACGCATTCATGCGTACGGGCGGAGCTGGAATCTGTGACAACCTTCCCGCGGCTCGGGTCTTCTTAGGCATTCCAGGCACATTCGCGACCGCGGACCCTACGGCGTTTGCGGGGACCAATCTTGTTTCGGGTGAGCAGCCCATGATCGATGAGTCCGCTGCCCTGTTAACAGACAACCGACGAAACGAATCTCACGTCCTGGAATTGCCGCCAAGACGGAGGGTAATGTTCAGCGCTTTAATAGGCGATTTTGTACGGGTGGAACCGGGCATTGCGCGGCTTCACGGCTCGCGAAGTTCTCCGGTCGCAGCTTTACCTTCCGATTGTCGCCTGGCCCTGAAGTGGTGATGAACCCAGTCAATGTCGCTGACTTGCGGTGAACTGCCGAGCGATCGATCAGGAGTAGCCACCCAAGCTGGGATAGGTCGGCCACGGATAGCGCATCGTGGCCGAAATCTGCACCCCCATGAGCTCTTCCGCCACCGTCCTTGTAGTCGGCAGCTTCCCCATAGTTTTCAGCGGTGATCGTCCAGCCTTCTGGAACGTTGCACACGGCAACAATCCGTCCCTCTTGAAGCTGGATGTCGAATCCCCACAGAAGTTCGTCGGGCTTCAGGGAAACATTCTGCAAGCCGACAAGTTCTTGTGCCAATGCTGGGCGAAAACCGCCAAGAACACCTGTCAGTAGAGAAAGCGAAATGTATAGCATTGCCTTCATTCTTGTGCATTCTCTTTGTTGATGATTAGCTCGATTCGACAATTCTACTGCACACTCATTTTGGTCGTCTGATGGAAGCAGCTCAAGACGTGCACTGATTGAACTTTCTACCGGGCCAGAACTCGTTCCCTGAAAATAGGTATCGAAAAGTCGGCTTCTCGCAAGTATTCCGAACTCGACGCTGTTCCGGTCGTATCACCGGACTTCAGTAGCCGACGCCGCGGTACATCAGCCGCCGCCGATCCACCAGCGTCCGTGCAAAGATCACGCCGAACAGAAACCCGGTGATGTGCGCCAGGTAAGCCACGCCGCCGGTGCGCACCTCGGTCAACGCGGCGGGTGGCCCCGACCCCTCGGTCCCTTACGTACCACCACACGAGGGTGCCCACGGTCCCTCGCTTTTGGGGACCGCGGAGAGGAAATCCAAGCCTCCCGCCGGGTCACTTTTCTGACGGGCCGGCAAGCTTCCGCCGAACCGCCTTCCCGAATCCCGCGCCAGCGCTCCAAACCACGAAATCAACCCTATCGATTTCCCCGAAAAAACTTTGCCGGTTTTTGCATATAATTACCTGCTTTCGGCGCACAATGGAGACATGACGTTCTAAACAGGCGCAAAAAACCGGAAACCGGAGCCAAATCGCTGATTCCAAATACTTTGACTTTAACTGATCTGGAATCAAGACTTTGGCGGAGAACCCGTCTTTATCTCCATGAAAAAAGGGAACTTGCCTCCAAAGTATGGGGGGCCATCAAGAAGACCAGCGCCCCTCCAAGCTCGGAGAGAACTTCCTCAACGACACTCACGCCATTGAGCGCATTGGCGGGTGGCCCCGATTCCTCTCGCAGCCCCTCCCGCCCGCAACAAGTCTCAGGAATACCCGAAGCAAGTCTTATAGCATTTTCGGAATCGGTGTAGACCGAAAGCACACACTCAAGTGGCTTTTTCCTCAAGAAAAAGCCACCTTTCACGGTACTGAAAAAGTCTATATGTATTCCGAAAATGCTCTGACTAGTAATACGCGCGATAGGCTAGCTTGTTTTTATCCACCAGCAAGCGCGCAAAGACCGCCCCAAACAGAAACCCAGCGATGTGTGCCAGGTAGGCCACGCCGCCCGTCCGCACCTCGGTCACCGTGCCAAAATTCAGCACCTGCATCACAAACCAGAACCCAATCAGCAACGCCGCCGGAATGTAAGTGATTCGGAAAAAGATGAAGAAGAAAAGAAATGTCCGAATGCGATCCCTCGGAAACGTCACAATAAATGCGCCCATCACCGACGCAATGGCGCCGCTGGCCCCCAGCACCGGAATCGACGAAGACGGATCAACCACCACCTGCGCCATCATTGAAAACAGGCCGCCGGCAAGGTAGAAAAACAGAAATCGGAATGACCCCATGGCGTCTTCAATCTCCGGCCCGAACGCCCAGAGATAGATCATGTTGCCGATGATGTGCATCCAGCCGGCATGCATGAACAGGGCAGTGAGCAGCGTGATGGAGCGGTGTCCGTGCGTGATGCGCACCGGAATCGCGGACCAGTGGCGAATGAACGGATTGCCGCCCTGCAGCTCAAGAAAAAAGACAAAGGCGTTGACCGCAATCAGCAGCACGGTGATGACGGTCGACCGCCTGGGCCCGCGCGATGCGTCACCCAGGGGAACAAAGCCGGCCATTACACTCCGCCCTTGCCCATGAGAATTCCGATGCCGTACGTCACCGCGCCCTCCACAGCACCTACAGCAGTCATCTCAAAGCCCGAAGACCACCACGAGCGCACCGTAATCAGGCTCTTGGCCGCGCCCACGGCAAAGTGCGCCGCCAGCGAGATGATCGCCGCCGCAATCACCGCACTAATCCCGCTCATGAAGAAGAACGGAATAATCGGAATCGTAGCTCCGATAGCCGTCGAAAGCGCTCCCGAACTGGCGGAAACCAGCGGATTGCTTAGCGCCTCTTCCGACGATCCGAGCCGTTCGCTCACCAGCGCACGCAGCAGCTGCTCCTGGTCGCTGGCAATGTGGTTCACCATGTGGAGCGCGTCCGCCTCAGGCAGTCCCTTCACCTGGTAGTAGAGGCTCAACAACTCCCGCGCTTCAGGTCCGTTCATCTGGATCGCTTCGCGCTCGCGGGCGACTTCCGCCTCAAAGATTTCGCGTTCACTCTTGGCTGCCAGGTAGGCGCCCGAGCCCATGCTCAGCGCCGACGCGATCATGCCGGAAAGCCCGGCCAGCAGGACATATTTGCTGTCTCCCGCAGTCGCGCCGGAGACACCCGAAACGATTCCGAAGATCGCCCCCAGTCCGTCGTTAACCCCGTAGATCGCGTCGCCGATCCACGCTCCGGGCTGCTTTCGTCCCTTGGCGCGCTTGGCGAGCATTTCTTCCAGCACCGCCTTTGGATCGATCTTGGGCGCGCCGGCCGGGGCACTGTAGTGGCCGCGCAGCAGCGAGCCCAGTTCGCGATAGTGATCCTTTTCGTCCTCAATCACGTGATCGAGAATCGCGATCGAGCCTTCATCGCCTAGCGCCTTTAGTTGCTCGCCATAGGTGGCAATATGCCGGCTCTCTTCAATCTCCAGCCGCCGCAGCGCCATGCGCACGCCGCCCGCTCGATTAGCAAGGGAATCGGCCTCGCCGCCCGGCTTGCCGTGATAGATAGGTTGCTTGCCGCCCAGTTCCAGAATGCGCCCCTGCCACAGCGCGGCGTGCTCCCACTCCGCGTTGGCCAGGTGGCGCAGCACCTGCGCGCGCACCGGCTCGGTGTCGCGCTCGGCCAGCGCAAGATAGGTGTAGTAGGCCTCTACCTCGGCATGCCAGTTCTCCTCCAGTGCTGCCAGAACCTTCTTCAGTTTGGCGGGGCTCAACGCTTCCTTAGCCACGAATTTCTCCTGTCTTTAGTTACGAGAATACGGCATTTTCGTCGGTACCGGCGCGACCAGACGCCGGATCCGGCATCTGGTTCGGTGTGGGCATTCGACCCGTGCAACGAACCCGAACGATCGGTGCGAGTCTCCGTCTCAGGAAGACGCTTTCACTTCCAAGGCGTCAAAAAGTGACTTTGCTGGTGCCAGCCTGCCTTCTCCGGGCAAGCCCAGTCTCTGAAACAAACGCTTGCCCCCAATTCTCGTCACTTCCCCAGCGCGGGGTTTTCCGTATAGTGTTGTTGGGTGCAAACAGGCGGAATTCAAGGCACACGGTAACGGACAATCGGAAGAAACCATCCGACGTCCAGCGAAAGGCCGTGCGCCCGGGAATGCGGAACATGCCCCAACCGGGCAAAACTTTACTCAGGAAGCGGGGAACAACCTCTTATGGCAGCACAATCCAAGCAATCGGCGGCCCTCACGTCGCCCGGATATCTCTTACCGTTCATCATTGTCACCGTGCTGTTCTTCATCTTTGGGTTCATCACCAACCTGAACATGGGTCTGGTTCCAGATCTGAAGAAGATATTTGAAATTCAGGGGCTGGCGACCTGGCAGGCCATGCTGGCGAACGGCGCGTTCTTCACCGCTTATTTCGTGTTCTCAAGCCCCACGGGCCGGCTGATTGAAGCGATCGGCTATAAGCGGACAATGGTGGTGAGCCTGTTTGTGCAAGTGCTCGGAGCGTTGCTTTTTGTTCCGGCAGCACAACACGTTTCCTTTCCGCTGTTCCTCCTGGCGATTTTTGTCGTAGGAGCCGGAGTCGCCGCACTGCAGACCGCGGCCAATCCCTATGTTTCGATTCTCGGGCCGGAACACAGCGCTCCGATTCGACTGAACCTGGCACAGGCTCTCAACTCCCTGGGCGGCACGTTTGCGCCGTGGGTGGCTGGCACATTCATTCTGACCACCACGGTTCTCAACCCGGCCGTTGTTGCCACAGAGAGCCCCGCTGAACAGCACGCCTACCAGTTGACGATCGCGGACACAGTTCGTGTGCCATATCTTGTGATTGCGTTTGCTCTCATTATCCTGGGGATCGCCGTCGCATTCACCAGGTTGCCGCATGTTGAGGCCACGCAGCAGTTCCGCCCGGCAAAGGAAGGCGATCCGCTCCTGAGCCGGAGCATCTGGGCCTATCGGCATACGGTTCTCGGAGCGTTGGGCATATTCGTATATGTCGGGGTCGAGGTCGGACTCGCCACCACGATGGTGCTCTACTTCAGCGATACACTTCATGGCGGACTGCATGCTCTAACGGCCCCCGAGGCGCAGAAGTTGGTGTTGTTTTACTGGCTTGGGGCGCTCATTGGCCGCCTGCTCGGTTCGTGGATGCTGACCAAGATCGGGGCGGGAAAATTGCTCGGGATCTTCGGAACAATTGCCGCAGCCCTCGTGGTTCTCTCTATCTTTACCAGTGGCCATGTGGCGATCGGCTGCCTGGTTCTTGCAGGCTTCTTCAACTCCATCATGTTCCCCAACATCTTTACGCTGGGCATCGCCGGTCTCGGACCGATGACCAGCAAGGGATCGGGGCTCATTATGACCGCGGTGTGGGGCGGGGCATTGATTCCGGTCTTTATTGGCTGGTTGGTGGACAATACCAATTATCAATGGGCGCTTGTCGTCCCTGTGCTTTGCTACCTCTACATCGCTTTCTACGGCTTCGTCGGCCACAAGCCCACACGCACTGTGACCTCGTAGCTCAAGCCGCTGTTCTCCACAGGCCCTTCGGCGCAATCCGAAGGGCCTTCGTGTCTGCACAGACACGCTTCCGCACCGCAGTCTTAACTCCTTTGCAAACAAAGAATTTCTTTTCATTCGCAATCGCGCACTCGCGCAAGATTCGGGGTAAGATGGGCGCGGATATCCTGCGTTGAAATCCACGGTCCGTAGAACGAGTTCTGCACGCTGGACGGCTCTGAGCGCCATCGTCGCCATCGCCACGGCTCTCGCTCTGCGCACCGTGCTACCGGTCCGCGGGTGGGTGCATCGCAACCGGCTCGAACCCTATCGAATAGAAAAAGTTCCCGAGGGCACAAACCCGACCTCTGCATCCGGAGAGTCGAATCGACCTTCTCCTCCTCCGTGGCTCTCGTTCCCATGGTCCGACCGTTTCAACGACGGCACGCCCGATTTCCTCCGCCTCACCGATCCCGTCGATCAAGCAGCCTTCCGCCAGTGGTTCACGCTCATCGCCGACTACCAGGCCGTCCGCCCCAAGGCCGACGTTCCCACTGAAATCACTGACTGTGCCAGCCTTCTCCGCTACGCCTATCGCGAAGCCCTCAAGCGCCACGATGATACCTGGTTCGTCTCCACCGGCATTGAGGTCGCCGCATTGCCCGGCGAGATTCGCGCCTGGCGCTACCCGGATACACCGCTCGGCGCGTCGCTCTTCCGCGTACGTCCCGGCAGCTTTGAGCGTGGCGACATCAGCAACGGCGCCTTCGCCCAGTTTGCCGACGCCAAAACGCTGGTCGAACGCAACGCTTATTTCGTCAGCCGCGATGTCCGCCAGGCCCAGCCCGGCGACCTTCTCTTCTACCGCCAGTTCGGCCAGTCTTCCCCCTGGCACTCCATGATCGTCACGCGCATCGCCGGCCAGCCCGCCGTGGTTTATGACACCGGTGAAGACCACGGTAAATCTGGCGAGCTGCGCCGCGTCCTGATGCTTGAGCTGATCGATCACCCCCAGCCGCAATGGCGTCCGCTTCCCGGCAATCCCAACTTCCTCGGCGTGTATCGCTGGAACATCCTGCGAGGGACTCTATGAGGCTCCGTAAGCCGCTGTTGTTCGTTTTCTCTCTTCTTTTCGCCTCCGCTCCGCTATCCGCCGCGACCAAAGACCCGCCTCGATCCTTCTCCCTCAGTACCTCGCGCACCTTCGCCCCCGGCGAGAGTGTCAAGATTCAGCTCTACGCCAAAAACGTCCCCGCTCTCGAATTCCGCGTCTACAAGGTCAAAGACGCAGAGAAGTTCTTCTCCGGTCTCAAAGACCTGCACAGCTTTGGAGTACAAAACTCGTCATCTGGCGAGCAGATCGACGAACGCACCTGGATCGAGCGCCTCCACGACTTCAAGGCCGACCTCTGGTGGCGCGTCCGCCACTTCTTCCGCTCGCAGTTCACTGACGATGCCCGCGACAGCTTCCGCGAGGGCCAGGGCAAGCTGGGCAAACGCAGCCAGGTTGTCGGCGCCACCGAGTTCGCGCAAATTCCGCTGCTCAACGAGAGCCAGCTCGTCGCCCGCTGGAAGCTCATCACCCCACCCGCCATCGTAAGCGAAACCCAACAGCTGCCCATCGACGGACTCGGCTCTGGCGTTTACCTCATCGAAGCCACCGACGGCACTTACAAGGCCTATACCGTGGCCATCGTCACCAGCATCGCGATCGTGGAGCGGGCCAGCAACGGCCAGGCAAATCTCTACGTGGCCGACCGCAAGACAGGCGCACCCATCGAGAAGGCCAATGTCTCCCTCTGGGCAAACAGCCAACAGCAATCGCGAGGGCAGACCGGCAGCGACGGCCTGGCTTCGCTGGCCATGACCGCATCCGTCGCTGGGCCCAACCTGACGACCGGCGGACCTCAGCCGGAAAATGTTTGGATTCTCGCTCGACACGGCAGCGACGCGGCGCTGGTGACTCCCTGGAGCTATACCTTCGCCGCCGCACCGGCAATGGATCTGACGGCATTTGTCTACACTGACTGCCCCGTTTACCGTCCGGGCCACACTGTTCACATCAAGGCAGTCATTCGGCGCGAAAAGGACGACGCTCTCCTGCTGCCCGAAGACAGAACGCTGCAGCTCAAGGTCACCGACCCCGACAACAAGGCGGTACTCACCAAAGATCTTCCTGTCTCCGCGCACGGAACCATCGCCGTCGATCTTGACCTCGCTTCCGACGCCGGCCTCGGCTACTACAGCGCCGCCATCCTGAAGAACGGCCAGTTCTTCGGCAATGGCAACTTCTACGTCGAGGAGTACAAGAAGCCCGAGTACCAGGTCACCGTCAAACCTGCCGTCCAGCGCACTCTACAAGGCAACGCAATTCAAGCAACCATCGAGGCCCGCTACTTCTTCGGCGAGCCGGTTGCAAATGCGAAAGTCAAATACGTGGTCCACACGTCAACGCACTACTGGTGGGATGAGGACGAAGCCGACGACAGCGAATCCGGCGGAGCCGACGCTGATTCCAACGAAGAGCCCGACGACACCTACGGCGCCACCGAGCAGCAGGAGCATGAAGGCGTTCTCGACGCCAACGGCCGTATCATTGTCACCCTGCCCACCGCCATCGATCCCAAGCATCAAGACCAGGACTACCGCATCGAAGCGCGCGTTACGGACGCCGCCAATCGCGAAGTCGCCGGCCACTCCACCGTGCTCGCTACTTATGGCTCCTTCCGCGTCAGCGTCGAGCCCACCAGCTACGTCTACAAGGCCGGCGATCCGGTGCGCGTGAAAGTGACCGCCCAGGACTACGACAACAAGCCCATCCGCACCGATGTCCACATCGTTGCCAACCTCATCAAGTGGGACTCGGTGACACATCAGCGCTCGGAGACGCAGGTAGCCGCGAGCGATGCGCAGACTGGCGCGGATGGCACGACGCTCGTCGACCTGCCCATACAGTCAGGCAGCAACAACGTCAGCGGCGATTTTGAAGTCACCGTCAGCGCGTCGACTCCGGAGAATCGGACGGTCAAGGGCCAAACATGGGTGTGGATCTGGAACAACGCCGGCGAGTGGTACAACCAGAACACGCAAGCGCAGATCATCGCGGACAAAAAGTCCTACCAGGTCGGCGACACCGCTCACCTCCTTCTCGTCACCGGTCTCAACGAGTCGTGGGCCGTGGTCACGGCGGAGGGCAACAGCGTGCAGTCGCGCCAACTGCTCCACGCCACCAGTCAGAGTTTCGCGTTCGACATCCCCATCACCAAACTCGCGCAGCCCAACCTGGTCATCAGCGCTGTCATCGTCCACGACAGCCAGCTGATCACTGCGCAAAAGAGCCTCAAAGTCCCGCTCGTGGAGCGCACGCTCACCATCACGGCCACGCCAAGCAAGCCCAAATACCTCCCCGGCGAAAAGGGTAGCTTCGATGTCTTCGCCGTCGACTCCAACAACAAACCCGTGGAAGCCGACCTCAGCTTCGGCGCCGTCGATGAAGCGCTTTACTCAGTACGCCCCGACGACACCGGCAACATAGTCAACTTCTTCTATCCGCGCCGCTTCGCCGAGTTGAACCCGCAAACCTCCTTCGAGTTCTTCTTCTCCGGTGGGGCTGGAACCAAGAGTCCGCTGCTCGCGATGTTGGCAAACGGCGTTTATCACCCGCGTCTGGCGCAGGTAAAACCGGGTTCGGACCTGGTAGTGCCCAAAGTGCGCAAGGCCTTTCCCGACACAGCCTACTGGAATCCCAGCGTGCACACCGGCGCTGATGGCCACGCGCGCGTGGAGTTCAACTTCCCTGACGCACTCACCACCTGGCGCACCACCATTCGCGCCATCACCGACGATGGAAAGGCCGGCGGCGCTGTCACACGTGTTCTTGTCCGCAAGAACCTGATCGTTCGCCTCGCCGCCCCGCGCTTCTTCCGCCAGGGAGACGAGACCGTCTTGCGTGTCATCGCTCACAACTACCTTGAGACCGCCAAAGACGTGACCTTCCAGCTTGATGTTCAAGGCGTCGATGTAATGACCGGCCAGACGCAAAAGGTCAACATCCCCGCCAGGGGCGAGAGCTACGTTGACTGGCGCGTGAAAGCGCACGCGACCGGCAACGCCGTCCTCACCGCCAAAGCACTCACGAATGAAGAGTCCGACGCGCTCGAAATGACGCTTCCCATCCTGCCTTACGGAGTCAAGCAGCGTGCTTCGGGCTCTGGCGTCGTCTTTTCCGGCACTGCCCAGGCCCAGTGGGGCTACAGCTTCCCGGCCGTATCCGACGCAGGCTCGCGCTCTCTCACCATCACCATCGCGCCGTCGGTTGCGGGCACGGTATTTGACGCGCTCGATTACCTCACCAGCTACCCCTGGGGATGCACTGAACAGACCATGTCCAGCTTCCTGCCCGACGTCATCGTCTCGCAAGCCGTGGACAAGCTCCACCTCAAGCCGCCAATCGACCGTGCTACGCTCAACGACGAAGTAAAGGCTGGCGTAGAACGCCTCTACAGCTATCAGCACGACGATGGCGGATGGGGCTGGTGGCCCGACGATCACAGCCTCGCCTTCATGACCGCCTACGTGGTCAGCGGCCTCGGCCAGGCATATGACGCCGGCTACAAACTCGAACCGGAACCGCTTGGAGCCCCAAAGCATATCGACAAAGCCCGCGACTGGCTCCAAGCCCAGCTCGCCGCCCACCCCAACATGATCGCCGACCTGCGCGCCTATACCGTCTACGCGCTGGCTACTACCGGCGGCGCTCCGAAGGATGCACTCGAAAAAGCCTGGGAGAGCCGCGACAAGCTCAGCGATGAGGGCCTTGCGCTGGTCGGTCTGGCGCTTGACGCAGCCGGCGATAGCCGCGCCAAAGAGGCTGCCACACTGCTCGAGAAGAAAGCCAAAGTCACGGACGTCGACGCCTATTGGGCAGGCAACTACGACGGCCTCATGGAATATTGGGATGACACTTCTCCTGAAACCACCGCCTTCGCGCTCAAGCTGCTGGCCCGTCAAAATCGCTCAAGCGGCTTGCTGCCCAAAGCCGCTATCTGGCTCGGCCAGCATCGCGATGGTGATTACTGGTATTCCACAAAGCAGACCGCTATGGTCATCCAGGGACTCACCGACTACCTCTCGCTCAGCGGCGAGCTGGCCAACACCTCCGACGTCGAAGTTCTGGTCAACGGCACCAGCGTCGGCAAGCGAGCCTTCGGTCCCGGCGACGCCTTCGCGATGCCATGGAAGCTCAAAGTTCCCGCGGCGCAACTAAGAAGTGGCGGCCAGGTTACCATCCGCAAGAGCGGCAACGGCATCACCTACTGGTCCACTGAAAACGCGTGGTACTCAGCCGACAAAAAACAGTTCCAGCAGGCCCAGCTCGCGCTCAATCTTTCCCGCGATTACTACCTGCTCCAGAAAAAGCAGCCCACTCCCAGCGATCCCATCACCTATGACCTCGTGCCGCTTCCAAATTCGGGGAGGGGCCCGGTCCATGTTGGCGACATCATCGCCGTCAAACTAGCGGTGAACGGCACCGGCTGGAAGTACCTGCTGGCCGAGGACCCCATCCCCGCGGGCACTGAGTTCCTGCCCAACCGCGGCCTCTACACTCTCAACAACAAGCCCGATTGGTGGGCCGACTGGTTCACGCGCGAAGAGTTCCACGACGACCGCGCCGCGTTCTTCAATACTGATTTCAACCGCCGCAGCGAGTATGTGTATCTGCTCAAGGTGGTCAACCCCGGCAAATACACGATTAGCCCGGCTCAGGCAGGCCCCATGTATCAAAGCAATGTGCAAGCCACAACCGATCCGGCAACGCTGGAGGTGCAGCCATGACGCCCCACACTACAGATTGTCATCCTGAGCGCGCGCAGCGAGTCGAAGGACCTGCTTTTGTTTTTAGACATTCCGAGGTGCAGCCGTGACCCATTTAAGGGACCTACTGATTCGCTTGCGTCACGCCCGCGTCTGGGTTGCGTTGCAGTTCGGCCTCACGTTGCTGCTGATTCTCGTTGGCACCGCATGGACGCGCCTGCCTGACAAACACGGCTGGCAGGTAGCGCTCAGCCTCCTCATTCCGTTTCTCCTGATCGTGAGCGCGCTCGAGCTTGAAGCCGCCACCCTCCGCAAACTCGCCGACGACGATGGCCGCCGGGTCAAACTCGTCTGGGGCGCAATGACCCTGCTGGTTTGGATCGCGCTGGGCGTGGCCGCGTGGGCGCTTCTTGACTGGTGCGACGATCAGATTCCGCTCTGGGCCGGCTACTTGAACTCAAAGTCCTCCGGGCAAATGCGTGCCACGGTATTCACCTACGGCCACATCAGCCACTGGCTCACCATTGCCGAGTGGATTTTGCGCTGGATAGTCGTGCCAGCAAAGCTCATCCCCTTCGCGGCGGCGTCTGTGCAATGGGGCTGGCGCGTACCCTTCCGCCGCCTTGTGCGCATGCTTTGGAACTGGCGCTGGTGGCTGGGCGCTGCACTGGCTTCAGTGGTTGGTGTCTGGCTGCCCGGCAACTTCTTTGTGGCGCTGCCCAGCGGAACCGTTATTGCCCAGGTCTGGCATGTGGTTCTGAAGCTGGCCGCGGCGTATGTGCTTGCCGTGGGCAGTTGGGTGCTGTTGCTGGGTTGGTTCGCAACACTCTTCGGCCAGCAAGCTCCCACCGCCAATCAACCCCCAGCCGACGAAGCGGAAGTGCCGGTTCCCGTACTGGGCGGTCCGCCTGATCAGCCGCTAAGCGCGAAAGCGGAGGTTCCGGAAGGGGAAAATCAATCATGAAGAAGCCAGCACTCCATTTCCTTCCAATGCTGCTTGCGGTTCAAACATTCATCCTCGGCGCTCAGACAGTTGAAACCCCGAAGCCGCGGTTTTCGCTGGTTATTTTCTATTCAAACCTGGGAGGCTCAACTTATCACGATTTGCGCGTAGTCGAGACAAACACGTCGAATGACTCAATCTTTGAGCATGGTTGCCTTGAGTTTAAGGGCGTGTTCCGGATCTCAATCCTCTACAACGGCAGCCCTCTAAAGGAACGCGACGAGACAGCGCGCAAGAAGAGAGAGGTGGATGCAAGATCGGGATACTGCAGGGCGATGGACGCGATAATCGGCCCAGGAGAATCGTGGGAGCGCTACCTGGCCTTCGGATCGGATTATCCAATGACCGAGCCCGGCACCTACGAAATTACCGTGAGCCGGGATAGCGATCTGGAACATCCCGAAAAAGGCGTAACGATCAAGTCCAACACCGTCACCGTCGTCGTGCCGGAGCAATTGCCTGCCAAGACGCATTGAGGTGCGGTCGCCTCATTTATTCCTTCCCCATCCCAATCCGCCACGCCTTGATGAACTTCCAATGGATGTAGACGGAATGGTTCAAATGCAGCAGCAGACCCTCGCGGCCATCCAGAAAGCCAAGCCGGAAAAAGTAGTTGTACACAAACGTCGCCACAGGATTCGCGACCCCGTTCCACAGGAAAGCCGCCAGCGAGCGGCTCGTCCGCCCCTTCGCCGCCAGCAGCTTCGCAATCTCGTTGCTGTAGCGGTTCATGTGTTCCAGATAAATGCCCAGCGTGGGATAAGCGTAGTGCAGCATATCGCCCCTGAGCTTGCCTCGCGGCCCTGCAAACTGCGGTGTTGAATGTGGTCCTACGCCCTCGCTCAGCCGTGCCGCCCCACGTTTGAACAGCCGCAGCTTGTGGTCCGGGTAAAATCCTCCGTGCCGAATCCACCGCCCAAAGTACAAATTGAGCCGGGGAATCCAATACGCGCCGAAAGCCGGCTCGCGCCCGTCTTCACAAGCCAGTACCGCACGAATCTCGTTCTGCAACGCCGGCGTCAGCACCTCATCGGCGTCCAGCAGCAGAATCCAATCCGAAGTGCACAAATCGAGCGCCACATTCTTCTGCTCGCCGTGTCCGCCAAACACGTGGAAACTAGTCTTCGCACCGAATGACTGGGCAATCTCAATGGTGCGGTCTTTCGATCCTGAGTCGACGACGACAATCTCGTCGGCCCAGCAGACGCTCTCCAGCGTACGCGGCAGATTCGCCTCCTCGTTCATGGCGATCATGGCAATGGAGAGCGTCTTACGCATTGTTTGAAGAATAAACCGCGTGGCCGGTGTGCGTTTAACTGAGGCCGGCGAGCGCGTTTGCCGGAAATCCGTTGTGCAGCCACTGCAGGACCTGTTCCCGGCCCGAGCGAACCAGCAGCCTCGACGCGTACCACTTCGCCGCTCGGTGCGCTGCCCGCGACTCGGCTTCGGTAGTTGCGTGGCTGAGTGCGTGGTCGAGCCCTTCCAGTTTGAGTGCTGGCGCCGGGCCGGACGGAATTGCGGTGTCGCCCATCGCTTCCACCAATCCTTCGCGCAGCCATAGCGGCGTCCGGGGCGCGGCCAGGCTCTCGATCAGAGCGTGCAGGAATTCATGCCGCAAAGTTGAATCCAGAATCCTTCGTGATGCAAGAGTTGCCAGCGGCTGCGTCGCAATCCAATTGCCCTCGGTGAAGGCGGCAACCCACCCAGGCGCAAGAGTCGCGTCACGAAACGACGATGTAGAGCGAAAGGCGCGCACGGTCGTTTGCTGAGAAACTTGAATCCCCGAGCGGTTCTGTGCGTCCCTGAGCGCCCGCGCTAGCTGCGGTAGGTAAGCTGCGTCTGCAGGATCGAGCGACTCCAGCATAAGCCAACCGGAAGTGAAAGATTGCCATGCTCGCCCCGTTGCTTCGTCGGCCGCAATTGCGCCGGGAAAATATTGCGCGAGAATCTGCGCCGAGTCGCGACCCGCTGCTCCCATGGCTGCGGCCCCTGCCTGGCAAAGCCCCACACCATGTCCCGAACCGCGCCCGTGAAAGAGAAAATGATCGCCTTGTTGCACTACCTCAAACCACGTGCTTAGAATCCTGTTCCAGCCCATCGCGCGGCCCACGGCAAGGCGAAAATCCTCCGCTGAAATCTCTGCCGCATCAACCTTCAGCATTACCGCCCGTCCCGACTCGCCCCTTAGTGCAACTGTCAGCGTCTTCCATCCCGGCCGCACCAGCCCTGCAGCGCCTAGCGCAGCACTAAGATCGGCCAGCGAAAGGTCAGCTGACCACTCCCGCGCTCCGCCTGCCGCGCACCACGGGTCCGCGCGCGAAACCAGCCAGGGCATTGGCGCGTTACCGCGTACCTTGCCCGGCCAAACTTCCTGGGGCGAAGCGGTCCGCCCACCGCAGTTCTGGTGGAACCACGCCTGCGCCCGTTGGCCGTGAAACCACAGCGTCTCGCCGGCGGTCGACAGCGTCGCGGCATGCGCCGCAGCCTGCCTTCCCGACCCACCACCCCAATGAAGCAGCTGACAGTGGGTCGAGTCGCACAGATCATAGTCGGCGTGGCCATGCTGCTGATGCAGCGCGAATGATCGCACCACAACTGCGAGCGCCTTCAACGATTCGAGGGTGTCCGCTGCCCCACTCTCGCTCGCAACCACTCGCTCCACATACGTCTCCACGGGCAGAGTCACCGCAAGCACCAGTTCTCCCTTGCGCGCGCAGATGCGAAGCGGATTGTGCAGCACAAGTTTTTCGCCGTGTGCCGCAAGCGTGACGGAGCCGTCCAGAAAAACAGACTCAACCAAGCCTTTTTCTCCAACGCTCACACGATCCGCAACAGCGCGGAATTGCATGGCGGGCTTCAGCACCGTTGCGGCGCAGCTTGCACACAAGCGCAACGTCGCGCCCGGCTCCGAGGAGACGCCGATCTGCTTGTCATGCCAAAGAGTCCAAAGGCCCACACGCAGCGTCGCGCGCGGCTGCCCACCCGACTCAGCTCCGCATGAGCCAATCGCCAGCCAGGACAGCGCAGCCATCAAAAGAAGTCGCATAAGAATCTTCATGGCTTCGCCTGGCTCAAAGGCGAGTGGGCCAGCAGAGCAGCAGCCACATGCGCCGCATCGTCGCCGCGTCCGGCGGGCAGGTAGATAGCCACAATCGTGCGCGGCGCCTTCGCCGGAGCCATGCAAATGAACCAGCCATGCGTTGGTCCACCGCTCTCTGCGCTTGCCGTCCCGGTCTTCCCGGCAACGGGAACTCCGCCCATATCCGCCGCGCCGGCCAAGCCAAAGCTGGCCGAGTCCTCAAGGCCCTCGCTCACCACCCGCCCAGCAGCGGAGTCAGCATGCGCTGCGAGCTGCAGCGCCAGCCAACGGTAGGCTATGGCAAACTCAAGCGGCGTCACGCGCACGCCCTTCACACCCAGCAACGCCAGTTGGTTCTCGGCCACCGTTTGCGGATCGCGAAAATCCGCCGTCGCTTCGCCGTCTTTTAGATTTCCGCCCAATCCAGTCTGTCCCAGCAGACCTGTGGGCGCGAGCACTGTGCGCAGCTCGCCCCGGTCCAGCGTTGCCGCCACCGCTGCAAAATATGTGTTGCAACTCCAGGTAAGCGCCTCCCGCGCGTCCGGTGGCGGAATTGCCGGATGAGAGCAGTTCAGCGTGTGGCCGTCGATCATCAGCTTGCGGCTGCATTCAACGCGTCGTGCCGGATCCCAACGGCCTGCAGCCACCAGCCCGTAGAGCACCAGTGGCTTCATTGCCGAGCCCGGAGTAGCGAGTGTGCGCGCGGCCACCGCCAGATGGTTCGCTGCCAGCAGATGTCCCGAACTCACATCGAGCACCACAATCCGCGCCTGCGGCGAAGTCTTTGCTGCTTGAGCCACAGCGTACGGCCAGCTTGAGGTAGCTTGCGCCACGCAGAAGCACGCTCCCACCAGCCAGCTCAACAACACCGAAATGAATACCGCGAAGCGCACACCACGAGTATCCATCATCATCGTGGGCTTAGCGACGGGTATCAAGGTCGGATTATGCTTGCAATGAGCAGACCGAGGAAGGAAATCACAATGCGTGTGCTGATCTTTGGCGCATCTGGAATGGTTGGGCAAGGAGTTTTGCGTGAGTGCCTGCGCGACCCCGACGTGGAACGGGTCGTGACCGTCGGCCGCACACCAACCGGCGCGCAAGACGCAAAGCTCAAGGAAATTGTCCACGCCGATCTGGCCGATTACTCCGCAATCGCAGACCAACTGGCCGGCTTCAACGCCTGCTTTTTCTGCCTCGGCGTTTCTTCGGCAGGGATGAGCGAAGCTGACTACGAGCGCATCACCTATGGCTTCACGCTTGCGGCAGCCGAAACGCTTAGCCGCGTGAATCCCGGTATGATTTTCATATACGTCTCCGGCGCAGGAACGGACAGCACGGAGAAAGGTCGAAGCATGTGGGCGCGCGTCAAAGGCCGCACGGAAAATGTGCTGCTGCGACTCCCACTGAATGCGTACATGTTTCGCCCCGGAGCGATCATTCCGCTTGATGGAATTCGATCGAAGACGCGGGCGTATCGCATCCTCTACACGCTCATGGGCCCGCTGTTGCCTGCTTTGCACTGGGCGTTTCCCAAAGCTTTTGTCACCACGCGGGAGATCGGGCAGGCCATGCTCGCAGTGGCCGAACTCGGCTATACAACACGAATTCTTGAGGTCCGGGATATTCGCGCGGTGGTTCCCGTCTGACGCACCTCGACGCCGTCCGGGCTACTCCGGCGGCGCTCCGCCCCACGTCGTGTAGCGAACCCAGGACGCCTTTGCAATCAGCTCCGACAGCCTCGCATCTGGAAACCGCCGCACATACGGAACGGCCCAGCCAATATCTGAGCCTACATAGGGAAGCGTCAACACCTGGGCCACGCCGGTGCGCTTCTCCAGGATCTTTGGATCCTCCAGGCCTGCCTCGCAGAACCTCACCAGGCGGTGCAGCGCGCCGTTGTTTTCGGCGTACATGTCAATGCCGTTCGCTTCGCCCAGCTCAGCCAGCATGATCAGCGGCGCCAGCGCATACAAGTGATAGTGCAGCGCCATCTGCCCACGATCCATCTCCGCCTTCAGCGATCCATCCGGCTGAATGTTCTCAAGCCCGATGCGGTAGGCGCTCAGAGCCCATTGGCCCGCGTCATTGTCGTTATCAGCAATTGCCTCGGCGGCAATCGCCAGTCCGGCCCAATAAAGATGATTGTTTTCATGATCGCCACCCATGTGGGCCAATTCCGCATCGAAGAACTCCCTCACGCGCAAGGCGAGCAGGCCAAACCACTTCTGAATTTCGGACTCCTGCGCCGCCGTGCCCAGTCCGCTGGGGCGAACCTTGAGGTACGCAATGCCTACGGCGCTCAGCAGCCAGTTCTGCAGGTAAACACCCTGGTACCCGGACATCTTGCCGTCCCATGCGTCGACCTTCGCGGCCGCGTCCAGCAGCGAATACACGCACAGCGCCGCGGCTCGGCTGCCTTTGTCCAGATATGCGTCGGCAGCCAGCGCGGCGTACTGGCTCAGGTGCCCGGAAGCCTCGGAAGCTTTTTGAAACGCCGCAAACTTTTGCGGATCGATGACCGATGCGTGGCTGTCGATGTAGTACGAACTGATCTCCTGCGTCCTGGCAAACGGCGGCGGTGCCGGGCAGTTGTAGGCAGTGTCGGTCAACGCAATCTTGCGGTTGTCCCAGGGAGAACGCAGCCTGTCGCCCTGCGCTTGAGCTTCGGAAATCGCAATCAGCGAGAAAGCAACGAGCAAGGTGAGCGAGCGGGTTCGCATGGGACTAGCCTCCCGCGCACAATTCTAGCTGCGCAGCCTGCGAGACTCGCAACCGGCAGTCCAACTGGAGTCGCCGACCGGCGCGCAGTGCCGGTGCTCAAACGGGAGAGCCCGGTGGCCTGGACCGATCACTACGGCAGAAATGCATGTTATTAAACCGCTTCGCCAGTACAGGCGGGGCATGGTAGAGTGAAAATCCACGGAGGGTCGCGCAAAATGGCGGCTGAAGTGCACTTACCCGGGAACGGCGAGACCATCGATCTGCAGCAGCAGGTGGCGCGGTTGCAGGCGCTGCTTGAGGCCAGCCGTCAGGTCCACTCGACCATCCACGAGGAAGAAGTGCTGGAGCAGGTGTTGCGCATCGTCGTCCGTGAACTCGAGATGGCCGGCGCAGCGTTTCTGGGCACCGGGCTCGCCTACGGTGACGAAGTCATTGCCGGAACTCACAGCGAAGCCGGTGTGCCGCTTTCCACCACGCCCGATACGTCCATGACCGGTAACGCCGTCGCCAGCTACAGGCTGGAAGACCGCGACGGCCACCTGATGACCGAGTTAGCCGTGGTCGCTCCCGATGGCCGCCAGTTGACGCTCTACGAAGCGGACTTCATTGAAGGCCTCGCGCTGCAGGCCGCCGTCGCTCTCGAAAATGCTCGCAATCACAAGCGCAATGTCGAGTTTGCGCGCGTGCAGCAGGATCTGGACGCGGCCCGTCTCATTCAGCGTTCGCTCTTGCCGCAGAAGCTGCCTTCGATCGAGGGCTATACGCTGAGCTTCAAATCCGTCACCTGCTATGAAGTAGGCGGCGACTATCTCGACATCGTGGAACAGCCAGACGGCAGCCTGCTGATCGCCGTAGCCGATGTGGCCGGCAAGGGCCTGGCTTCGGCTATCATGGCCACCAGCTTCCGCTCCGCCTTCCGCGCCATGGCCGTCTCCGGCATGCCGCTCGACGAACTCGCCACGCGCATGAACCAGCACCATTGGGCAGAGGGTGAAGAAGCTCGCCGACGCTACGTGACCGCGATCTTTCTGCGGCTCCATCCTGACACCGGCGAGATGGAAGTGGTGAATGCAGGCCACAATCCCGGCTTCCTGGTTGCCCCCGGCGCGGTGCCTCACCAGTTCAATGCTGCCGGAACTCCTCTCGGCCTGCTGCCGGGAATGCGCTATTCCAGCGAGCGCAGGGCCTTCCCTGACGGCTCGCGCCTGCTCTTCTACACGGACGGATTGACCGAAGTGTTCAAGGGAGACGAAGAATATGGACCGGAAAGGCTTTTAGATCAATTTTCTACGTGCCCGTTCGAGAAGGCCGATGGTATTCTCGATGCATTGTGGACGGCCATTGAGAAGTTCTCAGAAGGTGGGCCGCAGGGAGACGACATGACCGCATTGGCGCTTTGCCGCGGCAAGGGATCCACGGAGATAGCGGCATGAGCGACAAAAAGACTACAACGGTAGAAGTGCGGCTACCGTCGCGCATGGGTTTCGAAAAGGTGGCCATGAGCACTGCGTCGGCTGTAGCCAAGCTCATGGGCTTCCCTGAAGCCCGCGTTGAAGATCTCAAAACCGCGGTCGCGGAAGCCTGCATCAATGCAATCGAGCACGGCAACCGGCTCAATGAGAAACTGTCAGTAGGCGTGGTGCTTTCAGCCGATGCGGAATCGCTGGAAGTGAAGGTGATCGATGACGGAAAGGGCATGCAGAAGCAGCCGTCCAAGCCGGACATCGACCGCAAAATGCACGGCGAAGAAGATCCGCGGGGAATGGGAATGTTCCTGATCCAGGCATTGGTAGACGAAGCGGAGTGGGTGGCTGGGTCCGAGGGCAAGGCGAGTTATGTCCGGCTGGTAATTCGGCTCGATAAGGACGCATAGTTGAAATGGCCTGATCAAGGGCCTTAACATCAAAGGAAATTGGAGAATATTGATCGTGCAGAGCGAAACCAAGTCGCGCGTTGACCAGCTCACTTCCCCGGCCGGGCACCCGGTGACCGTTCTCCGGTTCGAGGGAGATATCGCCAGCACCTCGAAGGAGGCGGTTCTGGGCACCTACCAGTCACTGTCAAAAAGCACCGTCAAGCAGGTCCTGCTGGACTTCACGAAGGTGGACTACATCAACTCCAGCGGAATTGCGCTCGTTATCCAGCTGCTGATGGAAGCCACCAACGCCGGCCAGAAGGTATATGCATTCGGTCTGTCGCCTCACTTCACCAAGGTCTTCACCATGGTGGGCATCACCAAGTATGCGGGGCTGTTCCCTGGCCAGGCAGAAGCAATCGCGGCGCTCTAAGCAAGCCGCGTTGTCCAGCTCTCTTTCGAGCGTTGTTGCTCTTTCCAGTTGCCGTACTCACGCAGCGCGCCGCCTGCGCGCCAGATCGTGGTTCCAATGAATCTTGAATCAATCCAGGCTGCGATTCGCGAAGCCGGCTTTGACGGCTGGCTTTTCTACGATCATCATCATCGCGACCCTATTGCCGGCCGCATCCTCGGCCTCGATGAGAAGGCGCACATCACGCGGCGCTGGTACTACTACATTCCGGCCGCAGGCGAGCCGCGCAAGCTGGTCCATCGTATTGAGTCCGGCAGGCTCGATTCGCTGCCCGGCGGCCGGGGCGTCTACTCAAGCTGGCAGGAACTGGCCACCGGCCTTGAAGCCATGCTGTGCGACTCGCGCGTTGTGGCCATGCAGTACTCGCCAGACAACGCCATCATGTATGTTTCCATGGTCGACGCTGGGACCATCGAATTCCTCCGCGGAATTGGCAAGCATATCGTCAGCTCCGCAGACCTGGTCAGCCAGTTTGAAGCGGTCCTGAGCGAAGAGCAGGTCGCCAGCCACTCAGCCGCCCAGAAAGCCATCGACGACATTCTTGCCGCCGCCTGGGTCGAGATGGGCTATCGTCTGCGTCCCTGGGGCGGAACCCCCGGAACGCTTACTGAATTTGAGATGGTGCAGTGGTTCAGCGAGGCCATGCGCCGCGAAAACCTGGTCTGGGAGAACGGCCCCAACGTCAGCGCCAACGCCAACAGCTCCGATTCTCACTATGAGCCCACCGCTGAACGCTCCTCGCCCATCAAGGAGGGCGACTTTGTGCTCATCGATATATGGGGCCGTATCGATACGCCCGGCAGCATCTTCTATGACATCACCTGGACAGGCGTCGTCGGCCGTGATCCAACTGAACGCGAGCAGCTCGTCTTTGAGACCGTGCGCAACGCCCGCGATGCAGCCATCCATGCCGTCGAGTATGCCTTTTCCAAGGGCCGCCCGATCCGCGGTTTTGAGGGTGACGATGCTGCCCGCTCCGTTATCTCAGCCGCCGGCTTCGGCGAGTACTTCACTCACCGCACTGGTCACAACATCGCCGTGGAGCTGCATGGCTCCGGCGCGCATCTTGACAACCTCGAAACCCACGACGAGCGCCTGATCCTTCCCAACACCTGCTTTTCCGTCGAGCCGGGCATTTACCTGCCCGACTTCGGCGTTCGCAGCGAGATCGACATGATGACCGCGCCCGGAAAAGCATGGGTTACCGGCAAAATCCAGCGGGAGCTGGTCCGCATCTGAAAGGCAGTGGTCAGAGATCAGTTGTCAGTGATCAGCAGGCAAATGCGCTGAACTTTGACCCTGATCTCCGCTTCCCGGCCCGGTGCGATATAGTCAAAAAGGAATGGCAACAACACCTAATAAGCTCGCTGCTGCCCAGAAAGACACACAACAGGGGTTCGTTTACCTGCCCCTCATCGCGGGTTGGCTGGTTCCCGGCGCGGGCCACTTTCTCATTCGGAAATGGGGTCGCGGGACTCTCCTGGCCGTGTCGGTTCTGGGCATGTTTTCCATCGGCATCGCCATGCAGGGCAAGATCTATGGCAGTGCGCACGACATCCTGGAGATGCTCGGTCTGGCCGGCGATCTGGGAAACGGATTGCTTTACTTTGCCGCTCGCGCCTTCGGCCTCGGCGCTGACCAGGTGTTGGTGACTACTGCCGATTATGGCAGGGCCTTCATTGTTGTGGCTGGCCTGCTCAACGTAATCGCCGCCGTGGACGCGCACAACATCCGCACCGGGAGGAAGTCGTGACCCATTACGCGGCGGTTCTGCTCTTTGCCCTATTTGCATCCGTGGTCTTCGGCATCACCCAGCGCGAAACTCCGCAGCGTATGGTGCGTTATGGGGCCTACTGCTTTGTGCTGTTTGCCGGATCGGCCGTTGTGCTCAGCTGGGTCATGTACCTGATCGCGCGATAGCCCGCTGGAGGGCCTGCCAGGGATCCGCCAGGTTTTTCCACCCTTTCTGCACCCCCCCGTACTTTTGAGGCAAGTTCCTTGCTTTCATCGGGATACGGAAGGGCCTCCGCTGGATCTCATTGATTTCAGACTAGTTAAAGTCAAAGTACCTGGAATCATTCAGTTGCAGTGAATGAATGAAGAAGTGAACAAGTGAATGACTCGAGTATTCCCCACCTTTGCATGAATCAAACGCTCGGCACTTGCACGGCGGCAGACGCTCGCGTGAGGCTCGCACTGGCCTCCTGCGTTTCCCTTTTGTGGGCTATGAAATGATTGTGCGCCAAATGGGGGAAATTATCTGCAAAAGTTTCCGCACTTTTTTGAAATATTTTTGGACGGACATGCGAAGGGCCCGCGTCCCACGGAGGAGCAGCATGCGAGCATGTCCCAGAGCGGCTTTGGTTTACCGTTGCCAGACCGCCGCATCGAAGGTGTGCGCGCAGATATAACCCTCCGCCCGATAAAGATCGATGGCGTGGCTGTTCGACTCGGTCACGGTCAGCGAGATCTCCGTCGCGCCATGACGCATGAAGTGAAATGCGGCCACTGAAAGCAGCATCCGTGCCAGTCCGTGGCGCCGGTAGCGCGGGTGCACGCACAGTTGCGTAATGTGGCCGCTCTCCGGACTCACCCGCGAGCCCAGCACCAACGCCACCATCTCGCGGCTCAGCTTGTCCACTACCACGTGCGACACCGCGGCTGAAAACACGCCGCAGCCCGCATAGCGGACAATGTTGTGCAGAAACCGCTGTGAACCGTGTACTGAGCGGTACTGGTCATTGATCAGGCTGTCGGGATGATCGCGGTAGGCCTCCGAGATGAGACGTCCCGCAGGAATCAGGTCCTCATCACGCCACGGGCGCAGTTCCAGGTTGGCCGGAAGCTCGACACGAGGCGGGTTCCAGATGCCCTTCAGCTGCTGAACCATGAAGAAGCGCCGAAAGATCTCAAACCCGGCCTTCTCAAAGAGCGCGGCATGCACGCCGGCTGGATGCAGCAAAAGCTGCGATTCAATCCTGTCGAGTTGTGGAGAGTTCAGAAGCGTCTCAAACAGGTGCGTAAGCAGAATCTCTTCAATCTCGTGCGCAGAAGCCTGGTCCGCCGACACTGAAACCTGTACCTGCTGCGCCGATTCTGAGCCTTCGTCATCCCGGGCTGGGCGGGAGTCATCCAAAGTCCATGCGGGCGCGGAAGCTGACGGCGGGCTCAGGGCGAACACGTCGCCGATCACTGCCTTGGTTTCCTCGTAAACGCAGAAGACGTATCCGGTCACCTGGCCCGATTCCAGGGCCGCGTATCCGGGCAGCATGTGGCTGTCTAGATACTGCATCAGCAGCCGCGTCGAGGTGCGATAGTCCCAGTGCAACCGCTGCTTCCACAGCTCCCCTTCAGCCTCCAGCACAGGCCGAAGCACCGGCGCCGCAAAGTGCCGCAGATCGAGGATCTCAATGGAAGCCGTTGAGGTCATGATCCTCCGGTTTGACGGTTGAAACGGTCTTTCATCCAACTCCCAGGATAGGCTCTACGGACAGCTCTACGCCCATTAAGCCTTCCGGTTACTGTGCCATGAGTCGCGATCAAGCGCAACCGGATGTTCGGTTTGTTTGACTACCGGCTACCCACCAGGTAAACCACCAGTCCCTGTTCCGGCCAGGCGAAGAGCGGTTCATAATGGCGGCCTTCGAGGTATTCGCCCAGCGCAGCCTGGGTATCGGCGGCTTGCTTGCCGGTAACCCGCACCACCAACAGGTGCTGCTCATCGGGAACGCCGTCCTGCTCGTAGTTGACCACCTCGCGATTGCGATAGAACGAGAGCCCGTACTCAATGTCGCGGCGCACCCGGAACACCGCAACTGTCTCGTTTGGGGACGCAAACGCTGCCAGTTGGTCAGCAAGCGGCCGCGCAGAGTACTCGCGGTCCAGCAGGTGAATCACGCGCTTGCTCGCCTCTACCTGGGGAATGCCGAAGAACGGACCCACGCCGTAAAGGAACAGCATCAGCACCACCAGCACCGCGCTGGTGGCCAGGCGCAGCCGCGCCACGCCAAATCCTTTCACCACAATCAGAATCAGGAGAACCGCGCCCCCGGCAGCCAGGGTTGCGGCGACAATCGCCCGCGTCGGCGGCACCTGGTGGCCATGGACGACAAACCATGGCAGCAGCAGCGCAAACATGGTCATGATGCCGGAGAGCAGTGCGTGCCCCAGCAGCACCCAGCGGTTCAGCCCGCGCCGCCTGCGGTAGAGAAAGTCCCCTGTCAGAATGGCGATGGGCGGAATCGAGGGCAGAATGTAGCCGGGCAGCTTGGACTTGGAGAAGGAGAAGAAGACGATCGGAAAAAGCGCCCAGAGCACCAGGAACTCAGGAAACGCATCGCCTGGCCGATTCGGCTTGGGCTTGTTGGGACTGGAATGGCGCAACCGCCATTCCGCGACCGAGGTTAAAATCCCGTCCGCCAGCGCGCGCACCGCAATCACTGTCCACGGCATCATGGCCAGAATCACTACAACCAGGTAGTACCAGAACGGCTGCACATGCTGATACCTGTCGGTGGCGAAGCGCTCAATATTGTGTTCCAGGAAAAACTCGCGGAAGAAGGTAGGATTGTCAATCTGCACAGCGATAAACCACGGCAGCACCATGGCGAAATACAGGACAATGCCGGGCCACCAGAGCGAGCGGTAAAGGATGGACCATTCGCGGCGCAGAAAAGCAAAAGCAGCAATGATGACGAGGGCCAAAAACGGCGCGACCGGCCCCTTGGCCAGCGTAGCCAGACCAGTGAAGAAGTAGATGTCGTAGAGCCAGAACTTCGATCCGGTCTCGTACCACGCGTACCAGCCCAACAGCCCGATCGCCAGCGGCGCAGCCATCTGCATGTCAGTGGACGCGCCTCGGGAAAAGCCGATAATCCCTGCGCAGGCCACGGTAATCAGCGCTGCATCCAGGTGTCCGCCGGGACGGAATCGTCGCATGTGCAGGTAAATCAGCCCCACCATGATGAAGGCGAAGGTGGTCGAGGGCAGCCGCGCGCACCAGTCCGACACGCCGAAATCCTGAAAAAGAAACATGGCGCGCCAGTAGTAAAGCGCGGGCTTCTCCAGCCAGGGATGGCCGTAGAGATAAGGGGTAATGCAGGCGGCCAGACGGTCTTTCAGCGTGTGAGCCGAGTCGAACCGACCCAGCATCTCGTGCGCAATCTGCGCATAACGGGGTTCGTCGGCGCCCACCAGGCCGAGGCCATCTCCGCCCAGGTAAGGCGTTACTCCATAAAGCAGGAAGAATATGGCAAAAGCGAGAAAGACAGACACCTCGGCGACAGTAGCCCAGCGGGGCAGCCGTTTTCGCCACGGAAGGGGCGAGTCAGGCGCAGAGGGTTCCAGGGTAGTTTCCACTTCCAGGGTTTCTCCGGTTCCGATGTTTCGTGAGCGGTCTGGTTCGGCATTTATCGCACGAACCAGCCACCCGATTTTGGTCCGGTCCTAGGGGAACCTGCTGGCCATGGCAGGCACCGCACCGATTGAAAGCGTAAACAAGACTCGTTCTAAAGAGGGTGAATCAATTGCAGCTTGCGACAGGGTCAAGGCTAACAGATTCAAGCCGAATCTCAAGGGTCCTCCGCCGGACGACCGTCAAATCCAGCCAGCGCGGGCCGCAATTCCGCCAGAATCTCATCCATTGCCCGCTGCATGGGCCCATCCAGCGTGCAACCAGCGGCGTTCTCATGGCCGCCGCCGCCCATCCGCGCGGCAATTTCAGCCACGTTCAGTTCTTGTTTGCTGCGCAGGCTCACACGGATGCGCTGTTCCGGTAACTCGCGCAGAAACGCTGCCGCCTCAACGCCGCTGATGTACAGCGCATAGTTCACAATCCCTTCGCAGTCCTCTTCGCTCGCCCCGGTGCGCGTCATATCGTCGGCCGTCACCCAAAGCCAGGCCAGCCGCGCCTCCCGTTTCAAGTTGCTGAGCGCGGCACCCAGCAGCAGCATTTTGGCTGTCGAGGTGGAGTAGTACACGTCCTGCGCGATCCTCACCGGGTCCGCGCCGGCCAGTGCAAGGTCGTGCGCCAGCGCAAAGGTGCTCGCCGTGGTCGATCCGTAAGAGAAGCTCCCTGTGTCCGTCACTACGGTTGTATACAGGCAGGTGGCCATCTCAGGCGTTACCGTGGCTGCCGCGGCCTTTACCATCCGATAGACCAGCTCGCCCACACTCACTGCGTGCCGGTCGATCCAATTCAGATTGGCGAAGTCATTCCCGGTGAGGTGGTGATCAATATTAATGGTGAAGAACTCGTCCAGCCCGCGCAGTTTGGTGCGCGCCAACCCGTCGCACTCCAGCAGAATGGCCGCATCGTAGTGGCCGTGCACATGGATCGCGAATCGGATGTCGGCCGCTCCCGGCAAAACCCGGTACATGGGCGGAATCGGGTCAGCCGTGTACAGGTCGGCGTGCTTGCCCATTTGCCGCAACAGCATTCCCATCGCGAGCATGCTCCCAACCGCATCGCCGTCCGGTCGTGAGTGCGAGCACACCAGAAACCGCTCTCCCTGCCGCAAAACCCGCAGGATCGCGTGCATTGGATCTTCGTGCGGATTCGCTGCCATCTCCTTCGGCGGAAGCGCTTCGAGTTCCGCCGCTGGATTCTGGCCGGGATTTTGGGGGAGGGTGTCCATCCGCTTCTACTCCGCTGGGGCCTCGTGCTCGGCTGCGGGTTCCTGTTCCGAGGATGTCTTCTGCCGCTTGCGCGAACGGTCCATCAGCTCCACGATTCGCGCCTGGAAGCGCCCTGACCGGTCTGCCAGGAAGCTTAGTTCGGGCACGTGGCGGACGCCCATTCTTTCCTTTAACTCATAGCGAATGTATCCCTTAGCGGCTTCTAGGCCGGCAATCGTATCTTTCTCGGCCTGCTCGATGTTCTTCACCGCCGTGTCCACGGCCACGTACACACGCGCGGACTTGCCGCCGGGGTTCAGCGCCACCTCGCTCACGTAGCAGTTGGCAATACGCGGGTCAGACAGCTCGCCGTCGATCATGATCCCGATCTCCAGCCGCAGCGTCTCCGCCACCCGGTCCTGATGATGTTTTCGTGCCCGGTGCTCCGGCATGACCCCTCCTTTTCTTTCGAGGTAAACGATTCAGGATAGCAGAGGAGGGCGATCCTACCGTCCTGCTGGGTAGTGTCCTTATGACTGCGTTGCTACTTCTAATTCTTGCTTTTGGGACAAACTTCCTTCTTTTGTTTCCACGTGATAGTTCCGTCGTTAGACATTTCGAGTGCATCAATCGGGCCTCCTACGTCCCCACTTTTATCTTCAGTCTCCGTCAACTCAACCAGCTTGATGAGGCGAGACAATTGGTCGGAACTGGACATGAACGGGCCTTGCAAAAGATGCTCAGAGACCACTTCAATTTTGCCTATGCCGCAGATGGTGACTCCAGCCATACATTTCATGTCGTCATAGAAAACCGCCTTCACGCCCGCCTCGGTATACATCATTTGGACCATTGCGATTGCAATTTTCCCTTTAAATGCGATTGCAAAAATCCCCTTTGTAAGAACGCCACCGCGCTGCCTTGCGGTTACCGAATGCAGGATCTCAGAGTGCGCCAAAAAGGTTTCCTGCCAGCGATTTTTCATCCTATTCGCCCAAGGCACAGTGAGCCTGTTGAGGGCTTCCGTGGCGTTAGCAGGAACAGGTTTATGCCACTTTTTTGGTATCGCTATTTCATCGTGGGCATTCCAAGTCTGCACAGAATCAGAAATTCCAGAACTGACATACCCCATGGCCCCGCTGGTCGCAAAGACGAGGTGGCTAGATTGAAATGCGGAAATTTTGCACTGGTTGTCGTCGGGAGCACGCGGGTCATCGTAATTCGCCCTACTATCAGCCGCAATAAAGAAGCCGGAGGGGGTTTGATTGAAGACGACTATGGTGCCGGAGTTGATTTGGGCATTTGCGAATACCCCGGAGAGCAACGTCACACTCACAGCCCAGCGAAGATGCATATAGTGCTTCACAGTGGCGGAAACTCTTTCGTAGTTGCTCGGCCAGGGAAAAAGCTGAAGTGCTATGGCTGCTTCCTTATCATTCACAGAATACTAGCAAAGTAATTCGCCAATTGACCAAAGGTGGTCAGATATTCCAGCCTCCATTGCGGGGCTGATTCTCAGTGTTTGATGGCGACGGCAAAAATTGTAGTAGGCAAACCATAGAGAATAAGCAGCTTCCAGATTCTCCCACTTCTTAGAAAAGCCATTCGTGAGCCTGGTCATCCGGCGCATTCCCATTCTCACGCTCAAATTCTGCCGTTCGATGTAGCTTGTGCAGATGCGGTCTGCGACCGGGCGTCCCATGATCTCGACTGGGACTGAATCCACAACCTCAGCAGGGCTGTAACGCTGTTCCCCGTCGCGGGGCGTTCCGTAGACTTTGATTAACTGGGCAAAGTCAACCCGATCTTTGAACAGCATCTTGACGGCGCTCACGTAGGGGCCGAATCCATCCGTGGTCAACTGGAAGCGGTCCTTTGAGGTCGCATAAGCCAGCTTGCCGATGAATGCGTCTGTGGACTTCGCAGTACGCTTGCCTGCTGGTGCGTGCTTCCATTGACTGACTGCGACAATCAGGGGGGCATGGCGGCCGGCCGGCCTCCTGCCCATCGGCGTCGATGCCCCAAAAGGGGGAGGGAAAACTGTGGAATTCATCGCTACGATGAGTTCCATGGCGTCCGTTTCGGCGGTTTACCTACGCGAACTATCTTCGACCGGAGAGCAGATTGCTCTCTCCGAGGTCATCTCCGCGCTCTCCTTTGCGCTGGACCTCACCGAAGACGCTGTCCCCGGTCACGCCATCCGGAGCTGCCTGCTTGGCATGCGCATCGGCGCCGCGCTTGGGTTGAGCAATGCCCAGCTCGGCGATCTTTACTACGCGCTTCTGCTTAAGGACGTTGGCTGCAGCAGCAACGCAGCCCGCATGTGCCAGATCCTCGGTGGTGATGATCGTTCCGCCAAGCGCAGTGTAAAAACGGTTGACTGGACACGCGTAACCCTTGAGGGCCTCGGTCTGGCATGGCGAAACGCCCTGCCCGGTGCCAGTCCATGGCGCAAGGCACTTCGTGTGGTTGAGATTGGCTTTCACCGCGAGCGCAACAACGCTGAAGTGATCGGCTTGCGCTGCGAGCGCGGCGCGGACATCGTGCGCAAAATTGGCCTCGGCGAGGGATGCGCAGACGCGATCCACTCTCTCGACGAGCACTGGAACGGCAGCGGCTACCCGGATCACCTTAGCGGCGTCGAATCCCCGCTCCTGGCCCGCATCGTCGGCGTCGCCCAGCACCTGGATGTCTTTGCCGTCGAAGAAAGCCGCGAGCGGGCTATCGACACACTGGTTGAGCGCCGCAACACCTGGTTCGATCCTGAACTGGTCCAGATAGCCGTCTCACTCGACGCCGGCGGAACACTTTGGACCGGTTGGGCCACCTCAGAAGAGCGCGCCCGCGTTATGGATATGGAGCCCGGAGGGGCGCTGGTTATCGGCGCAGAGGAGGTTGACCAGATATGTGAGGCCTTTGCCGACGTGGTCGACGCCAAATCCTCCTTCACATACAGGCACTCCCTCGGGGTTACCGCGGTGGCCGTCAACCTGGCCGAAGAGCTTGGTCTCAGCGCTGAGCGCTTACAGCTCGTCCGTCGCGCCGCGCTGCTCCACGACCTCGGCAAGCTCAGCGTCTCCAACGCGATTCTCGATAAGCCCGGCAAACTCGATGACGCCGAGTGGCAGGCTGTGCGACGGCATCCCGAGATCTCGCAGCAGATACTGGAGCGCATTCCGTCTTTCGCGACGATCGCCGCGATCGCCGGACGGCATCACGAACGCCTCGACGGCACCGGCTACCCCTTCCGATTGACGGCAAAAGATCTCTCACTCGAAGACCGTATCGTCGCCATGGCCGATGTTTACGGCGCGCTATCTGAAGATCGCCCATACCGCGCCGGCCTGCCACAGGACCAGATACTCGCCATCCTTGACGCGGAGGTTCCGGGCAAACTCGATGCTGACTGCTTCGAGGCCCTGAAGTCGTTCCTCGACCACGAAGAAGACACGCGGCTGTGCGGCGCACCACTCGCCCAACTCAACTAATTTGAAACGCTTGTTTTGGCTGCAGCTCGACGGACCCTACTTTCCGGCCTTCAGGCTCAGCGCGATCCTCCGCGCATCGTCCGCCGTGCCGGCCTCGTAAATCACTTCGACAATGCACACCTTACCCGGCAGCTGGATGCCGCGATAGACGTTGGGCCTGTTGTTCATCGAAACGCCTTCCATCTGAAACTCGTCCGCCGTGCTTTTCACGACTTTGTCTCCCGGATACATCATGGACGCGCTCTGCGTTGTCTCGTGCAACGAAGTCGAATGAATGGGAGAGCTGAGGGAAACGCTCACCTTCTTGTCCGCCGATTTGGCACTGCCGAACATGGCGTTGACTTGCCAGCTCGCCGGCACGGTTACCTGGCAGACGCCATTATGTGACGTCACAGTTTTGGTTGCCTGGGCAGAAAGGGCAGCACTGACAACAAAGACTGCCAGAACGAGAACAAGACTCTTCTTCGACATGCGACCCTCCATTGGGCTGTTTGGGTGCACGAATACTACCTTACGCACAATTCAGCCGGCAATCACATTCAATCCGGCGGCCCTCCCGGTCTCCAGCCAACATGCAGTTGACAAGTCTCGAAGGCATAAGTATGTTATGCCTATGAACGATATGCCTAAAACGGGAATGCCTTCAGGCGCGTTGCCCATGCTGATTCTGCGCGTGCTGCAATCAGGTTCGCTGCACGGCTACGCCATTGCCCAGCGAATCCATGTACTTTCCAGTGAAGTTCTCGGCGTCGAAGAGGGATTGCTCTATCCCACGCTGCAAAAGATGCTCGTCAAGGGCTGGGTCACGGCGGAGTGGGGCATCTCCGAGACCAACCGCAAGGTGCGCTTTTATCGGGTTACCGCCGCAGGCCGCAAGCATCTCAAGGCCGAGCTCAATGACTACGACCGCGTCACGCAGGCTATCCAGGACATCCTGCGAACCGCCTAGGTGCTTCTCGCGTTTTCGAATAGACTCCGGAGGAAGATTCTTATGGGCGAACTGTTCCGACGCATCCGTTACCTGCTGAACCGCCGCCGCATGGATGCGGAGCTCGAAAGCGACATGGAATTCCACCGAGAGATGGCGGCGCGCGCCGGCCGCAACAACTTCGGCAATACGCTGCGGATGCGCGAGCAATGCCGCGAAGCCTGGGGATGGACATGGCTTGACCGCCTGATACAGGATCTCAACTTCACGGCGCGCACGCTTTTCCGTTCACCGGGATTCACTATCACCGCGGTGCTGGTGCTGGCTATCGGCATAGGCGTCAACATAGCCGCCTTCAGCCTGTTCAACATGGTTGCGCTTGAGCCGCTTCCGGTGCGCGATCCGGGGTCGCTTGTGCGGGTGCAGCGGCGGTCTCCTGAAATCATCTCGGGCGAAATGCCGTACGCGTTTGCCATGTTTTATCGCGAACATTCGAAGACGCTTTCGGCAGTGCTTACGATGGCCGGGGCGCGGCTGCACTTTGAAGATGACGCACAGGGATTGCATACCAACTTTGTGAGCGCCAACTTTTTCAGGGAGCTTGGAGCGACGGCGGCCTATGGGCGATTGCTCGATCCCGAGCGCGATGAGGCTGCCAATGCGCCTCCCGTTGTCGTGCTTGGCCACGATTTTTGGCAGCAGCGTTTCGAGTCTGACCCAAACATTGTTGGGAAAGTGATTCACCTGGATCATAAGCCGGTAACCGTGGTGGGAGTGGCGCCCAACGGCTTCTCCAGCCTCGACAATGAAGACGCAGATGTCTGGCTGCCGATGTCCGAGCAGCCTTACTTTATTGAGGGGAGCAAATCTCTCACCGATCCTTCCAGCTCAGGCATTCGAATGTGGGGACGGCTCGCTCCGGGCGTAACGGCAAAAGTGGCTGAGCGGGAGCTGCTGATGCTCACCAACGAGCTGCGCAGGCAATATCCGAACGATGTATGGAAGGGTGAATATCTTCGCACCGATCCCGGCGGCCATCTGCACGTGATGGAGCCGGATATGTACAAGGTCGCGGCGATGATCGCGATTCTCACACTCCTGATTCTTGCCGTGACCTGCGCCAATCTGGGCGGATTGCAATTGGCGCGCGGCATTACGCGCGAGCGGGAGATGGGCATTCGCCTGGCACTCGGCGCAAATGGCTGGAGGATCTTCCGCCAGCTGTTTACAGAGAGCCTCGTGCTGGCGCTCATGGGCGCTGCGGCAGGGACACTGCTGGCCTGGGGCTCGCTTAAGATTGTGCTGGTGACTACGGGTGCGCCTGCATGGTTGAGCGCAACGCCCGATTGGCGTGTTCTGTCGTTCGTTGTGGTCATGGCTGTGTTCGCCGCCATGCTCTTTGGCTTCGCCCCTGCGCTGCAGATTGCGCGCCAGCGCCAGCATAAGACGCTGGCGCGGCAAATTCTGGTGGGCGCACAGATCGCAGGCTCCGCGGTGCTGCTCATTGTGGCCAGCTTGATGGTGCGCGCCGCGCAACACGCGCTCTACACCGATCCCGGCTTCGGCTACGAGCGCGTGCTCTCCATCGATCCGCAGCTCGGAGATCATGGATACACGCCCGCGGCCGCGCAGGCATATCAGAACCAGCTCCGCAACCGCCTGCAGACGATGCCCGGAGTCCATTCGGTCTCCATTGCAAAGCTGCCGCCACTGGGACACGTCATCACGCGCATTGACACGGACATCAATGGGCGCAAGGTGGCCATCTATCCCAACTGGGTTGACGCCGAGTTCTTTCGCACCATGGAAATTCCCATTCTCATGGGCCGCAATTTTCTTCCAGGCGAGAAGAATGCCATCATTGTGAGCGATTCGCTGGCGCGCATGCAATGGCCGGGCCAGAATCCATTGGGCAAAAAATATGGAGATGCCAGCGTGGTTGTTGGCGTGGCCGGCAACGCACACATGAACGCCATGAACGATGGTGACACCATGGAAACCTACGAGCCCGCCCAACTCTCCGACATGCCCGATATGGTCACGCTCATCAGGACTACGGGCGTGCCGGATGGCATGGCGCCCATGGCCAAGTCGATTGTCCAGAGTCTTGATCCAAGACTATTTCCGGGCATCAACCTGCTCAAGGCCGCATTCCGCAAAGATATGGAGCAGGTTGAGCTAGTGGCGACCTCGGTGAGCCTGGTTGGGCTGGTGGCCGTGGCGCTCGCCGGCGTGGGCATTCTAGGCCTGGTTGCATTCACAGTCTCGCAGCGCACCAAGGAAATTGCTATTCGCATGGCGTTGGGGGCAAAGAAGGCACATGTTCTCACTTCGGTGCTGCGGCAATTCGCATGGCCGGTCGCGATCGGATTGCTGGCCGGGACTGGAATTGCCGCCGCGCTCTCTACGGTGCTGCGGAAGATCCTCTATGGCGTGAGTAATCTTGATCCCGCAAGCTATGCAGCGGCGGCATCGGCGCTGATCGCCATCATCGGTCTGGCTGCGCTGCTGCCGGCTCGCCGCGCTCTACAGCTGGACCTGGCGAAGACATTGCATTATGAGTGAGCGTCGTTAGCTCCGCAAAACCGCGCAGCGGACTAACACGCGCGAAGCGCGGCTAACCCGCTGTCCTCAGCTTTCCAGATACTCCCAGAAGCTGTCGGCCAGCTCCGCGCCCAGCTCGTTCAGCATCCGCCGCGCCGCGCGTTCCACTTCCTCAATCAGCCCATGCAGATACTGGCGCGAGTGCGAAATAGCGACCACCCCGATGGTGGCCGACTGCCAAGTCACCGCCTCGTCCATCTCCGCCACGGAGATGTTGAATCCCTGCTTCAGCTGGTCTTTCAGCGAGCGCACCACCTGCCGCCGGTCCTTGAGCGACTGGGCGTGCTCAATGCGGATTTCGAGCGTGAGCTGGGCTACGGGCATGGGTTCAGTCAGTCATCACCGACAGTTTAATCCCGGTTTGATCGGCAGGATGGATTTTTCTTCGTGATTGGCTGAGAATCCGGGTGTGGGATCCGCACGTCGAATTTGCGACCTCATCCTATGAGAGGGAGTATGACCCAAGCAGCAGCGCTTGACCGAAGAAGGTTCCTGCATCTGGCAGGATCGGCAGGCTGCGGCGTGGTGACTGTACTGGCATGGGCGCGGACGGGCAAATCGGAAGAGTCCGACGCATTTCACCTGGTGGCGAACACAGATCGTGTGCGGGTTCTGGAAGCGGCCGCAAGATACGTCAATGAATCTCCGCTGACAGTTACAGCTTTCCCGGCCAAGCGGAGCGTCGGCGGACCTCACGACTTCTACTCCCAGGCGGATTACTTCTGGCCAAATCCGAAGGACCCGGGCGGACCGTACATCAATCGCGACGGTCAAAGCAATCCTGATAACTTCGATGACCATCGCAGGGCAATGGTGAGGCTCTCAATCCAGATGCCTGCGCTGACGGCTGCCTGGGTGCTCACCGGAAATCGCTCCTATGCAACACGCGCATGCGACCACCTGCGCGCGTGGTTTGTGACCCCGGAAACGCGAATGAATCCCAACCTGCAATTTGCCCAGGCTGTGCAGGGCGTTTCCACGGGGCGGTCGTATGGAATCATTGATAGCCTCCATCTGGTCGAAGTTGCCCGAGCTGCCAGTTTCCTGATGTGTGGGAGTCTGACTCAGGAGGATTGCGATGGCGTGAAGCAGTGGTTTCAGAGCTATCTGGACTGGCTGGATACCAGCGATCCCGGCAAAACCGAGCGCGACGCCAAAAACAATCACGCGATGTGCTGGTCCCTCCAGGCTGCGGAGTATGCACGGCTGGCAGGGGACGAAGCTGCGAGGAAAGAAATCTATCGACGCTACCGAGAGGTAATGTTGCCAGGCCAGATGGCAGTCGATGGATCGTTTCCGCGGGAGCTCGCGCGCACCAAGCCCTATAGCTACTCAATCTTCAATTTCGATATCATGGCCGGATTGTGCCAGTCGCTCAAAGGTCTCACGCCTGATCCACCGGAGTTCCGCCTTGCGGACGGACGCGGGCTTTCAAAGGCGGCGGAGTTTCTCTACCCGTATCTCAAAAACAAGAGCGCGTGGAAGTGGGCGAAAGACGTTGAACACTTTGACGAGCTACCCGTGCGCTCACCAGGCCTGCTGTTTTCAGGCATAGCGTTTCATGAGCAGAAGTACATCGATCTTTGGAAGTCGCTGAATCCTGATCCTAGCGACAAGGAAGTTATTCGCAATTACCCGATAAGGCAACCGCTGCTCTGGGTTTGAGCCATCCGATCTAATCCCCAAATTGCGCAAGCTGCTCGTGGGTCGGTTTCGGCGTCAACAGGCTCACCACAATCATCGCCAGTACGGAGAGAAATAGAGCGGGGAAGATTGCGTCACGCTCGGCAAGAATGGGCGGAAATTGCTCTCTCACCGCCCTGAAGTCCCACACCAGCGTCACCAGCGTACCTGCCGCAATGGCCGCCACCGCGCCCCACGCCGTCACGCGCTTGGAGTAGAACGCCGCCAGCACCACCGGGGTCAGCGCCGCGGAATAGATGGTGTAAGCCCACAGCATCTTTTCAAGAATGCTTGGTGCGTAGATCGCCTGGTAAAGTGCCCAGCAACCCAGCAGTACCACCGCCAGTCGCGAAATAATCAGCACCTGCTTGTTGGTGGCCTTGGGCGCTATGTAGCGCACAAACACGTCCTCAATCAGGTTGGTTGCGGGAGAAAACAGGTAATTCGAGGCCGTCGAAATCACCTTGGCAAACACCGCTCCCAGCAGCACCGCGCCCATGATCGCCGGCAATCCGTGCCGCGCCGTGTACGGAATAATCTCGTACGGTTGCGTGGTTACTTCGCCGGTCTGGTACATTGCCGATCCCATCACGGCAATCGCCACAATGAGCGTCTCCAGCAGCAGCGTTCCCAGGATCCAGCCAACCACGGAAAGTCTTGCATCCCTCTCTGTTTTTGCCGAGAAGAATTTCTGATACATCACCTGGTTGCCCAGCATCAGCAGCATTGTCGGCACCAGGAACTCGAGCGCGCGCACCAGCGTCAAATTGCCCAGCACCTCAAAGTGTGTGGGCGGCAGCGCTGCATGAAGGCCGGACCATCCACCGGCCTTCAGAAAAAGATATGGCGCTGCGATGATGCAGATAGTCGTGACCAGCGATCCGATTGCCACATCCATATAGGCCACCGAAGACATCCCCGCCAGAGCAGTCGTCACAATCACGAACGCGGCAATCAGATACGCGCCCAGCTCCGGCGTAACCGAATCGGGAAAGATGAGGTGCAGCACGTTTCCGCCGCCCTTGAACTGGTAGCTGGTGATCCCCACGTAAGCAAACAGGATGGCAATGGTACCCAGCACCCTTGCCGTCTGGTTATAGCGCGCTTCCAGCAGATCCGGCAGCGTGTACTGGGCGAACTTACGCGCCCGCGGCGCAATAAAGTAGATAAGCAGAAGTCCCAGCCATCCGCCGGCCGGCTGCCACAGCGCGGCAAAGCCATTTTTATAGGCATTCTCGGCGCCGGCAAACAACGATCCTGCGCCGATCCACGAAGTGAGCAGAGTGAGCACCAATACGATTGCGGGTAGCGACCGGCCAGCCACCAGGTAGTCTGCCTTGGTCTTTACGCGCGAGGTGCGATAGAGCGCAACCGCAAGCAGGACAACAAGAATCATGACCAGAACAGCGACGTAGAGTTGTGACATGGGCGGGGCCCCTGGCGAGCTTTCCGTGGGTTCCGGCCAGTGTACCGGATGCGGGAGCGTGGCGGCATAACCCTCGATTTAAGCCCGTTGTTTGACCCCGCCCACCGACGTTGTTAAACTGGTAATGCGGGGTGGAGCAGCCCGGTAGCTCGTTGGGCTCATAACCCAAAGGTCGCTGGTTCAAATCCAGCCCCCGCAACCAAATAAATCAATAACTTAGATAAATTGGTCGCTTTCGGAAAGTC
>JBEKDE010000050.1:0-57345 GCA_050014515.1 Occallatibacter sp. | reverse complement strand
GGCTACTGCTCACTGTGCACTGCACTCTGTTCACTCGTATCTCTGGAGCTGATGACCAGGATTGAACTGGTGACCTCTCCCTTACCAAGGGAGTGCTCTACCAACTGAGCTACATCAGCCCTTCTTCAAAAACTCTCCGGCGACTACTTCCCGCCTTCGCTGCTTCTCTCCGCACTTTCCCGGCGAATCTTGTCCGCCTGCCGGGCCAGAAACGTGCGAAAAGCAAACAAACCCAAAATCAGCAGCGGAACCAACCTCAGTTCCACCGGCTTTCCCGCCACCAGGATGCTGCCCTCACCCAAAGTAAACCATGCCAGCGCGGCCAGAATCCCGTACAACCCCAAGGCCATCCAGAATTTGCGGTCTAACTCGTCCGCGGTCCTCTGAAGCCCTTCGTTCGCAGGTTTGGGGGCAACCTCGTGTTCGCCACCTTGCCGCAAACGCATCCCAATTCCTCAAATCAGCTCCCCAGTTCACAGCGTTCCCTGACAACCGAACACTGATCACTGAAAACTGTTTTATGGTGCACAGGGGAGGATTCGAACCTCCGTAGCTCCAAGGAGCGGCAGATTTACAGTCTGCTGCCATTAACCGCTCGGCCACCTGTGCCCATTCCACCCCGGCGTCCAAATCCTGCCGCCAGGGCCCTGCCAAACTCTTCCTGCCGAACCCTCAAAAAATCCCACATTCCGCGCATCACGCCCCGTCCGGAGTCTTTCCGGAAATCTGGAGCTTGCACCTGCAGTGGGGTCACCGCGGAGGACAGGCCCGGCGCTTCAAAAATCCAGTGCGCCGGCGAAAAACTTCTTGCCGTTCAGACTTCCTTTTCGGTCCCGTTTCGTGGAGCTGGCGAAGGGATTTGAACCCCCGACCCTCTGATTACAAATCAGATGCTCTACCAGCTGAGCTACGCCAGCCCTGACCACTCCGGAAACCAGCCCGGAATCCTGAAAAACCTGCCGCTTACATGTATGGGCACACTCCTGCTTAGCACACACAACGGCACAGAAATCAAGGTTAGCACACCCCTGCCACCGGAGCAAACAAAACGCCCTGCAAAACCGGCCCTCCTAAGCGCCCAAAATGAAGTTTTTTTGCCCTTCTGTCCACTTCTCTTTCCCGCTCGCATCCAATTCAATATGGTTGACAGCGTCCGGGCTCCCCGCACAATCAGGAAATCCACGCTTCCCCTCTTTCTCGCCGCCGTTTTTCTGCTCGTGGCAGCCCCGCGCGGGCACGCCTCCGCGGCCCTCTTCATGGAGGAGCCGTACGGCGCATTCGGCGCCATGAATCCCACCGGCCACGCCGCCGTCTACCTCAACCACATCTGCGCTGACAGCCCCACCGTCCTGCGCCCCTGCCGCGACGGCGAATACGGCGTCGTCATCAGCCGCTATCACAAGATCGATGGATACGACTGGATCGCCATCCCGCTCATCCCCTACCTCTACGCCGTCGACTCCGTCAACGACATTCCCGCCTCCGTCGATCGCGTGCAAGTGGACGAGCTGCGCAATGCCTACCGCCACGCCCACCTGCGCGACCTGATCCCCGACAACCCAAAAGGCGGCCTGCCCAAGGGTGAATGGACCCAGCTCGTCGGCGCATCCTTCGATCGCAAAATCCACGGCTTCCAGGTCGACAGCAACCCCGCGCAGGACCAGGAATTCATCGGCCTCTTCAACGACCGCCGCAACAAGGGCCACTTCAATCTCTTCTTCCACAACTGCGCCGACTTCTCCCGCATCGTCCTCGATGACTATCTGCCTCACGCCATCCACCGCAACTTCATCGCCGACGTAGGTCTCATGACCCCCAAGCAGGTAGCGCGCTCGCTTGTCGCCTACAGCAACAAGCACCCTGAGGTGCACATGACCGCCTTCGTCATTCCCCAGGTCCCCGGCTCCATGCCCCGCAGCCACTCCGTCGACGGCGTGGCCGAGTCGCTGGTCAAGAGCAAGAAATACCTTGTCCCGCTCATCGTGCTCGCTCCCGAAGTCACCGGCGGAGTCGTCGTTGCCTATCTCGCCGACGGCCGTTTGAAGCTCCCCAAAGACACCCCCATCTTCGACATCGGGGACGAGGAAGTTACCGGCGTCGATCCCCAGCAGCCCGAACCAGCCCGCGTCCGCCTCACCCTGCGACCCGACTCCTCCGACCCCGCCGCCACGACTGCGCCCCCACCGCCCGCCACGCCCCAAATCTGAAACCGCAAGTGCGCCTTCCACCCAGGTCCGCACCACCCCTTGAGCTGTGTGAAAGGGCACGGCCTGAGCCGTGCCATAAATTGCCAAAAGAGGTTGGAGTTTAACCCCTGAGGCATGCTCTATTCAATCGCCAGACTGAGCGAGCCCTTACCGAGCAAAACCGATTCTCCTTGCGAAAAGAGCCTACCAGTTAGATCATTTCATTACTGATCCGGAAAGCTTTCAGCTGAATTGAAAACCTAGGAGAACAATTATGCGCAAGAGTCTTTTCGCGCTCCTGTTTCTCGCCGTTTGTACTGCGCTCCTCGCCCAGCAAGCTCTTAACAACGACGCGATCATCAAGTTGGTCAAAGCCGGGCTTTCCGACGATCTGATTCTGTCAACCATCGGCGCTCAGCCAGGCACCTATGACACATCAACGGATGGTTTGATCGCCCTGAAATCCGCCGGAGTGAGCGATAGGGTGGTTGCTGCAGTCGTCGCAAAGGCCGCAGCAGCACTGACACCTGTTCCGAAGCCGATTCCCCAACCAGAAATCACCGCCGCCGAGAGCAAACAGTACCACGGTCAAGTCTCTCCGGGGTCGCGCATTGTGATTGCCCCCATGGGTGGATTCGAAACATATTTCGCCGCAGCGATTCGCGAGAAGGGAGTCCCAGTTACACTCACGTTGGACAGGGATTCCGCCCAGTACTTTGTCGTGTCTACGGAAACCGAATGGCGGGGCTTTGTCGCTGGCTCAGCAGCAGCCGCGAATTGGAGTCCATCCGGCGGAACGTATGGCAGTGCATCTTCAGCCAGTTCGACACGAGGCCTTGAGTCGAGCATTATGCTGATCGACGCAAAGACAAAGGATGTCGTGTGGGCGTATGAAGTGCATAAGAGCAGCCACGGCGCCTTAATCTTCGGCACACTTGCAGCCCGCGGCCAGCAATCCCTTGCCGAGGCCTGTGCAAAGCACCTCAAGGAATTCATGGAGAAGGGAAAATAGCAAGCTCCACCCAGTCCCTAACCGCTCCCCGCTTCCCCCCGTCCAATCCCCGAACACTTGCTAAATCGGGGCGTTTGGCAGATCATTGGCTTGCTTCCCGTTTGAAACTCTGTTGGTCCCAGAAGCGGCCTTGAAGACCCCCGGGCGCGAGCCCCTCTGTGTCTTATTTCTGGCGATCCGCACACATTTAGTTGCTCGGCAAACGCAATCTGCATGGTCACACGGCACTTCAAGGACCCAGCAATTGCACTCGCGAACACCGCTTACTGCCGCAATCCAGCAGCAGTCTTGCGGTGCCGTCAAGAAGGGGAAGAACATGAAAAAGATACTTGCAATCTTTCTGTGCATGATATTTCCGGTCAGTGCGCTCGCTGGGGACAATGGTTACAAAATCGGCTATGACGGCGGATCGATTCCGGACGCCAAAGCCGGAGCCACCATGAAGCTGGTCATTGACGGCTCCAACATCCGAATCATGAAGGATGATAAGGAAGTGGTCGTGCTTCCCGCCGCCTCTATTACGGAAATCAGCTATGGGCAAGACGTTCACCGGCGAGTTGGCGCGGCGATCGGCCTGGCCGTCTTCTCCTTTGGCCTTGGAGCCCTGTTGGCGCTCTCCAAGTCAAAGAAGCACTTCATCGGCCTCACCTGGGACGACGCTGGAAAAAAAGGCGGCCTCGCCTTTCAGGCCGACAAGAATGACTACCGTGGTCTGCTCGCTGGGCTCGAAGGCGTCACCGGCAAAAAAGCCGTCGATTCCGACGCCATGACCGTCAAGAACTAGACGCGACCCGAAGTCTGAAATTCGAGCACGCCGCGCTGTGCCCGAATGCACATGGTCCGCAAGGGCTCAGGTGGTAACTTTTCTCTTGACGGCCTTCATGCACAGACGAACTCGCAGAACGCTCTGGATACTGGCCGCGGTCCTGCTCCTTCTGGCCGTGGCCATCTTCCTGCGCTCCAAGGCCCCGCCGGAAGCCGCGCGCCTGCTCCCCGAGTCCGAGGGCATCCTCTACTTCAATCTCAAGCCTGTGCATACTTTCATGCACAAGGGCCTGAAACCGCCCCAGCGGGCGCCCGACTACCAGAAATTCGTTGACGCCACCGGCATTGACTGGGAGCGCGACCTCGACCAGGTGGCCATTGCCCTGCACCGCATGCCCGATCCCAACGGACCCAACGGACCCGTCGCCTATTCCATGGTCCTCGTGGGCAAGCTCACCGGCCAGCACCTGAATACCTGGCTTGAGGCCAACGCCACCGCCCGCGAGTCCTACGCTGGCCACACCATCTACTGCATCCCCTCTGACGGACGCACCGTCCGCGTGACGCAGATCGGCTATGACATGCTGGCCGTCTCCAACTATCCCACACCTGAGAAGATCCACTCCATGCTCGACCGCCATCGCACCGCGGCTCTGCCCATCGCCGGCTCCACGCTGCTGGCCGAGCACTACCACGACGTGCCCCTGCTCGCCCTCGCCTGGGGCGTTGGCCAGATCGGCCTGCCTCTGTCAGAGAGCGGCGCAATTCACGTCTTCGGTGTGGCCTTGCCGCTGCAGGACGACTCCATCATCGTGGCCAGCATAACCCCCTCGCTCCCGCTGGCCGGCTCGCTCAACATCAAGGTGGAAGACATTGCCCCCACTGACCAGGCCGCGGAGTCGCAGGCCGCATCCCTCGCCACGCTGGTCACGCTGACCCGCACACTCGCCGCTCCTCTGGCCCCCAACACCGCAAACACCGGATTGCAGCAATTGCTCAAGACCGCCACCGTGACCCAGCATCACAATCGTGTAGTGATTACGGCAGCAATCACCCCCGCACAATTGGCCACAATGGCACAGAATTCAGCGAAGTAGATTGACAGTCCCGCGAAAAATGCAACCCCCACCCGGCCTCGTCCGTCTGTTGCACTGCAGACTCTGACCCCAACACATCCCCGTGAGAGGCTCCATGAATCGACCCTTCCTCCTCAATGCATTCAGGACTTACCTCTTCGTTCTCGCGCTTGCTTCCCTGGTTTTGATGGATGCACGCGCCGCTGAAAAACCAACGAACCCCGCGCCGCACCCCGTCCTCACCGGCCAGGCCGCATTTACCGACGCGTTGCACGAGTCGCCCGGAACCCGCCGCCATCTCACCGTCGCCGACCTCCCCGCACCGGCCCCGGATCAGTCAGTCTACAACGGCCCATCCGTAGTTCAGCGTCCCGCTAATGCATGGCCCATCGCGCCTAAAGGCTTCAAAGTCGATCTCTACGCCACCGGGCTCGACAACCCTCGCCTGCTGCGCACCGCGCCCAACGGCGACCTCTTCCTGGCTGAAAGCGCGTCCGGCAAAATCAAGGTATTTCGCGGCGTGGGCCCCGACGGCAAGCCCCAACAGGTGTCCGTTTTCGCTCAAGGACTGCACCAGCCCTTTGGCATCGCGTTCTACCCCAACGGTCCCAATCCCAGGTACCTCTTCATCGGCGACACCGATCAGATCGTTCGCTTCCCCTATCAGAACGGCGACCTGCAGGCGCGGGGCCCCATGGAAAACATCGTCGAACTCCCTGGCGGCGGCCATTTGCGCGGTGGCGGCCACTGGACCCGCGACCTGGTCTTCTCAAAGGACGGCAGCAAGCTCTTTGCCTCGGTTGGCTCTCACTCCAACGTCGATGACTCCGACACGCACCCCGAGGAGTTTCACCGCGCCGACGTGCTCGAGTTCCAGCCCACCGGACAGTTCATCAAGGTCTACGCGTACGGCATCCGCAACTGCGTCGGCGAAGCCATCAACTCCATCACCGGCGAACTTTGGTGCTCCACCAATGAGCGCGACGAGCTGGGCAACAACCTTGTTCCCGACTACATCACGCACGTGCAGGAGGGAGGCTTCTACGGCTGGCCCTGGTTCTATATGGGCGGTCATCAGGACCCGCGCCACCAGGGCAAGCACCCTGAACTGCAGTCCAAAGTCATCACCCCGGACATCCTCGTCAATCCCCACTTCGCCTCCCTCGAAATGATGTTCTACGAGGGCTCGCAGTTCCCCGCTGAGTACAAAGGCGACGGCTTCGCCGCCGAGCACGGCTCCTGGAACCGCGCCCAGCGCTCAGGCTATGAGGTGATCCGCCTGCCGATGAAGGACGGCCACGCAACCGGCGAATACGAAGACTTCCTCACCGGCTTTGTCACTCCCCAGGGCCAGGTGTGGGGACGCCCCGTCGGCGTAGCGCAAGCCAGCGACGGCTCACTCTTCGTCTCGGACGACGGATCAAATTCCATCTGGCATGTGACCTACGTGGGCAAGTAGCGATCTGAGCGGCAACTAGAGCGGTTCTCTAATTCCCGTGGAGTATTCCGGGGCGTGCAAGGTGGCGTTTTCTTGAGGAAAACGCCACTTTGGAATCGTGGCTCCGCTATACACCAACTGGAGAAGCGCTATAGTCGCGCCAGCGCGACTAGCTCAGCTTATATGTTGTAGACTCCAATTTCCCCACCCCCCGGAGGTCCCACCATGGCAAACATTGTCGTCACCGGCACCAGCAAAGGCATCGGCCTCGTCACCGCACTCACTCTCGCGCGCGCCGGTCACACCGTCTACGCGACCATGCGCAATCCCGCACGCGCGCCGGAGCTTGCTGAAACCGCCGCAAAAGAAAACCTGCCCATCCACGTCTCTGCCATGGACGTCGATTCCGACGAATCCGTGACCTCCGGCTTTGCAGCCATCTTCTCAAAGGCCGGCGAGATCGACGTGCTCGTCAACAACGCGGGCATCGCTGTTGCCGGCGCCACTGAAGAGCTTTCCCTGGCTGACTTCCGCGCCGTCATGGAGACCAACTACTTCGGCGCACTGCGCTGCATCAAGGAGGTCATCCCGCGGATGCGCAAGCGCCGCAGCGGTGTCATCATCAACGTCACCTCCATCGCCGGCAAGCTCTCCACCTCGCCGCTCGGCGCTTATGCCGCCACAAAGTTCGCCCTTGAAGCCGTCAGCGAGTCCCTGGCCCAGGAGATGAAGCTGTTCGATGTCCACGTGGCCATCGTCGAGCCCGGCGTTATCGACACCCAGATGGCCAACTCAATTGACGAGCCGGTGGCGCCCACCCTCTATCCGGGACAGCGCCGCATGGCCAACTACTTTGCCGCCGCGCTCCGCAACCCCACGCCCCCGCTCGTCGTGGCCGAGACCATTCAGCACATCATCGAGAGCGGCACCTGGCAACTGCGCCACCCAGCCGGTCCCGAAGCTGCCGGCGCGCTTGCCTCACGCGCCGCAACTCCCGATGAGGCCTACATCGCCGTCCACGGCCTCGCCGACGACAACGCCTGGTACGACATCATGGAGCAAAACACCGGCATGAAAATCCGTCCCGAGAATTAAAGTCGGCATCAACCCGAATCAAAGCTCAATACGCGCCCGCCGTCAATGGGTCGCAAGTGCGAAGAATGCTGAGCTTTTGGTGCTCGCTAACATATTTAAGCTGTCGAGGGCTGACGCACATATCGTTTGGAAAACGAGTAAAACGCATGCAGGGCGCCCCTACAGCAAATCCTGAGATGCTGTAACCCGAAACCACAATACTGAAGTTGACGCGACCATCAGGGAGAGGCAACCTTGCTCAACGCCCCAAAGGACACACCCGCTCAGGATTTGCTCTAAATCCGCTACTTAGCTGCCTCCGCTGCGGACTTCCCCAATCCCAGCGCCTCAACCGTTGCCTGGTCCGGCACAGCAGCTTCGCCACTTCGCTTGGTCACCACGCCGAAGTTGGCGCGGTAATCCCACATCGCCCAGCCGATTCCATCCGCCTCCAGTGCCGTTCGTACGTCATGAATCCAGGCGTTGCGCGAGGCCGGGTCCGAGCGATCGCGAAACACGCCGAACTCGTTGCAGATCAGCGGCACGCCGTTGTCCTTGCCCCACTGCGCCGCCTCGTCGATGGTCAGCCGAATCCGGTGTGCGTCCCAGTGGTCCAGCCAGTAGCGCTCAAGCTCATAACGGCTCAGCGGGTCAGGGACTTCCTTCAGTGACTCCGGCATCGAAGCATCCGTCGCTGGATAAGGGATGTTATGCGTCAGCCTCCACCAGCCCACCGCCCACCCCGCGCCCTGGTGGGTAAACTCGTGCGGATCGTAGAAGTGGAAGTTATAAATAACGTTGCCGTCGAGAAGCGGGTGCTGCGAGAGCAGGTCCACAATGTCGGAGTAGTTCGGTCCCGTGGCAATGATGGTGTGGCGCGGCGCAGCCTCGCGAATGGCTCCGGCCACGCGCGCCTGGATCCCCGCCCAGCGGTACGCGTCATTGACCTCCGGCTCGTTCATGATCTCGAAGAACACGCGCTCCGGATCGCGTACTGCAAAGTGCGTCGCCAGGCCCCGCCATAACGTGGTCATGTGGTCCACGCCATCGTTGCCGGTGCGCAGCGTCTGTTTGTAGCTCTCCTCCGGATGCAGGTCGATGGTCACCGCCAGGCCGTCGGCCAGTATGGTGTCCACGGCGCGATCGAGGCGGGCGACAAAGTCGGCATTAAGGCCGTCATTGCCGCGCGGCGGCTGCTCCAGCGGTGCCGCGTCAATGCTCAGCCGCACGTTGTCGAAGCCCATTTTCGCGATCAACGCAATATCGCCGGCGTCGGTGTACGTGTCGGTGTGGTGCGTCGAGTAGTCATTGGGAGATTGCGAAAACCAATGCGATAAATTGATGCCGCGCCGGAGATGTTGCGCGCGCGCAAAAGCGGTTTTCACATCGGCGGCATGGTCTTGCGCCGCGGTCAGGCTTTGTCCATGGACAGGCAGCGCCAAGGCAAACAAAATCGCAAAGCAACCAAAGCGAATTGACATAGTCAATCCTCCTCAAAAATGCAGCATTTGTTCTGACGGTAACGATATCATGCGAAATCGCAAACGGACATTCGAAACCAGAATTCACCCCAGGAATCATCCGGTTTGCTCAGAACAGGCCGCCTTCAAATCCAGCAAGACCGTCTCGTCCTGCACCGTCTCGCCCTGCCCGCACCAAACAAAAGCGACTCCCAAATTGGGAGCCGCTCGTTGCAAAAGGCCCTGTCTTATTTCTTCCCGGTCTGCGAAGTATCCGGGGCCATATTGGCCACCTGCTCATAGGTCGAGCGCAGATACTGGTGCGGATTCACGGGAACATTGTGTACCCGCACCTCATAGTGAAGATGCGGTCCGGTGGCGTGGCCTGTCTGGCCGACGTAGCCGATAACCTGTCCGCGCACCACGTGCTGGCCGGGCAATACCGCGATCGCCGAAAGATGCCCATAGACCGTCAACAGGTCATGGCCGTGGCTTAGCACCACCTGCTTCCCGTATCCGGCGCCCTCTGACAGTCCGGTCGCCTCGCCATCCGCCGTCGCCCGCACCGGCGTGCCGTAAGGCGCGTCAATGTCGATGCCGGAGTGGAACTTGCCTTCACCGTTGAAGGGATCTTCGCGCTCGCCAAAGCTCGATCCCACGCGGCCCTCAACCGGCCAGATGGATGGCGCATCGGCAAAAACCGTCCAGTCACCGGCAAAGCTCGGTGTCAGCCCGCCTTCCAGCGCCCGCGATACCTGGCCTGAAAGCGCCTGTGTCCGAAGGGCATAAAGCTGGTCGATGGATTGCTTCACCTGCTGCTGATTCAAGTCGTCGCTCACCGCAAGTGCTGAAGGCGTAGGAGCCATCGCCGCGGTGGCTGCCGCCTTGGGTGCGGCTGCCGCCAGACGATTCTGCTTCAAGCCATAGAGGGCAGTCACTTCGCTCGCCAGCGCTCCCAGCGAAGCCACCTGTACGTCGCGGTCATGCGCTATCTGCGCCATCTGCTTGTAGCCCTTGCGCAGATTCTCCCGTTCTTCCCTGACCTGGTTGAAACTTTCCGTCTTCAGCAGCATCCTGGTATACGAACCAGCCAGGCCGACAATGGTGAATGCACCCACCAGGGCCGCGGCAACAAATCCGTAGGCATAGCGCAGGGGCAGAGGAATCTTGCGGATTCGCCCGTCTTCATCTCTGGCTACGAAAAGGATGTAATAGCGCTTGCGCAGCATCGTTGCCTCTCATCCCTGCAACTGCCAGGGCCGCAATTCGCCGTGTACTCATAAAAGCTCAAGGCAAAATGGCCATTCTCAGGCCATAAATCGACACAAATCTGCCACAATTTGGCAGGGATGTGTCCTCAAAGGCTAACAAAGTGTCCGGCGACGGGTCAACGAAATCCGGTGCAAAAACCCTTTTCTGTCCTGAAATGACCAACATGTTTCATTTTGGAACCTGTTTTCCACAAATTTCCACAGATCTTCGGCGATCAGAGCGCCAGTCCCACTCAATCACCCCGCTCGCCGTTCCCGCACCCAGCCGTTCCGTGCAATCCTGATTACGCCATGAAAATCCTCCTCGCCATCATCATCGCTGCCATCATCATCGGCTCCCTCATCGCCGACTACAAATGGCGCCAATGGATAGCTGCCCGCAAACGCGACCGACAATAGACTTATCGGCAATTCAGCTCCGCCCCATTACAATGTCAACCAGGGAGCCGTCCAACTTATATGCCTTGCTTGCCTAGCCTTGCCAGAATTGCCCGCCCCCACCGTGCCAGCTTTGTCCTGGCCATCGCCGCCGCGCTCTTCTCCACCGCGCCCGTCAACGCCCAATTTGCGCCGCCGCCCCAGGGGACCCAGGTCCACGACCCCGCCGCGCTCCGTCCTCCCGCCGGCGCCCGCGTCGCCATCATTGAATTTGAAGACCTCGAGTGCCCCGATTGCGCCCGCGCCAATCCCATCCTCAAAACGGCCGCCGCCACCTACCACATCCCCTGGGTGCGCCACGACTTCCCGCTCCCCTTCCATAACTGGAGCATGTACGCCGCTGTCAACGCCCGCTGGTTCGATCTCAAATCCAAGGCCCTCGGCGACGAGTACCGCGACTCCGTCTTCGCCAATCAACCCTCCATCGTCAGCCCCGAGGTCCTCAATACCTTCACCGCCAAGTTCGCGGCCGACCACCACATCTCCCTGCCCTTCGCGCTCGATCCCCAGGGCAAGCTCCTCGCCGAAGTCAAGGCCGACTACGCGCTCGGGCAGCGCATCGGCATCGAGCACACCCCCACCATCTGGGTGGTCACCGCCAACAACACCAAGGGCGCGCCCTTCGTCGAAGTAGTCGACCGCAGCAAGCTCTATCAGCTAATCGACGAAGCTCTCGCCGAAACCTCCACAACCAAAGCAAAGTAGTATCCAATCGATGCATGTGCCCGATCCATTCGCGCTTTTCAGCGAATGAGTCGGAAACCTGAACCTCCGTGCCTGTCCATTCCGCTTCTTTCCGCGGAATGGGTGGGAAAGCAACCAAGCCCGTGCGAGCATCCGCTCCATGCAATGGTCTAACCAACATGCCGAAATTCGCCGTCATCCTGTTTCTCGCAGCCGCCTTCGCCCAGGCGCAAACCCCTACCCAGGTCCGCGACACCTCATCGCTCCATCCGCCGCCCGGTGCCCGCGTAGCCATTGTTGAATTCGTCGACCTCGAATGCCCCGTCTGCGCCAGCACCACGCCCATCGTTGAAGCCGCGGCCGCCAAGTACAAAATCCCCCTCATCCGCCACGACTTCCTCATCCCCGCCCACGCATGGAGCCCCATCGCCGCCACCAACGCTCGCTGGTTCGACCAGAAATCCCGCGCCCTTGGCGACCAGTATCGCGACGCCGTCTTCTCCGCCCAGCCCACCCTCTATAACAATCCCGACCTGCTCCGCGACTTCACCCAGAAATTCGCCGCCGCCCACAACGTCGCGCTCCCCTTCGCCATCGACCCCCAGGGCAAGCTCCTCGCTGAAGTCAAAGCCGACAACGACATCGGCCTGCGCCTCGGCATCGACCACACCCCCACCGTCTTCGTCGTCACCTCCGGCAACAAGGGCCGTCCCTTCATTGAAGTCCTGCGCCCCACCCAGGATCTCTTCACCACCATCGACCAGGCCCTCGCCGACACCGGCTCCCCTGGCCCCGCCTCCGCACCTGCAGGCTCCGCCGCCGCTCCTGACCAGGCTGCGCCAGCCCAAGCCGCTCAGGCCGAGACCACGCCCGCCCAACCGGCCGCCGCCACCGCGCCACCCAGCATCGCAGCCGAACAGCAATCCGCCACCCAACAGCCCCACGGCCGTCCCTTCCCGCTCAATTGGAAGCAGATCCTCGGTATCCTGGCCGTAATCCTTGGGATCATAGTTTTTGTCTGGGTTGGCAAGCGAAAAAGCAGCTAATCCCCTCAAAAGAGGCTCGACACCGCAGGCGGCCAGAAACACGCTCCACCGCTTCGCGGCCTTGGGCTGTGCCAAAGGGCACGAATTCAGCCGCGCCGCGAAGACCCTCTAAAATCGCAGGACTTTAAACATTACGCGACGATCTTTGCAACGCACGAGCATCGATGAGGCAGCTTCTATTCTTCGAGTCTTCTCAGCTGCACCGTTTTCCCCGTGTGGGCCGACTCGCGCGCTGCGTCGAGAATTTGCATGACCACCACGTTGGTGTCGAGAGCGCTCAGGTCCGCCTTCGGCTCTGCGTTCCCGCGCAGCACCGCAGCCAGGTAATTCAACGAATTGTTTTCCGGTGGAGAGAGTTGAGGCACCGTGCTCAATCGCTCCTGCGCATCGTGTTCGTGGCGCACGCGCAGCTTGTCCGATTCCACGGTGATGGCGTAGCCGGTGGCGCCATAAACTTCCATGTCCTTGCGTGAAAACGGCCAGTTCCACGATGCCTGAATCACAGCCTGGGCGTGAGGATAAGCCAGCACAATGGTGGCGTCGTCATCCACACGCGGATAAATCTCCGGCTTGTCGTGATTAACCACCGCGGTCACGCTGACCGGAGTCTCGCCGCGCATCATCCAGGTCATCAGGTCCACGCCATAACAGCCGAAGTCGTACAGCGCGCCGGCGCCGTTCTGTGCAGGATCGGTCAGCCAGCTCAGAAATTCGGGCGGCACGCCGATCTCTTTGGGGCCCTGGTGCCCATCGTGAACCACCACGCGGCGAATGGGGCCAAGGCGTCCACTCTCCGCTTCCTCGTACGCAGCACGGTTGCTCGCGTACCAGGTCGTCTCGTAGTTCACCAGCACATGAATTTGGTAGTGGCGTGCAGTGCGGCGAATGGCCAGTGCGTCATCGAGCGAGATCGTCAGCGGCTTCTCCACCATGACGGAAACCCCGTACTGCGCAGCAATCTCGATGGCTGGCCGGTGCTCGGCAATCGATGTGTAGACCAGCACCGCCTGGGGATGGGTCCTCTCAATCATGTTCGCTTCCTGGCGATAAAAGAGGGTTTCGGCAAGCGAATACTTCTTCTGGTATTTCGCAAACAGGGCGGGATCGGAGTCGGCGATGCCCACCAGTTCGACATCGGGATGATGCGGCAGGTCGGCAAGAAAACCCTCCACATGGCCGTGGACCAAACCGACAATAGCCACTCGAAGAGGTGCTGGGCGTGTCTGCGCAGGAAGCGCGGCCGAACCGGCCACCAGGATTGCCATTAAGCAAATAGACTTCAAGCGAATGGAGGAAAGAAAGCTCAATTGGAGCATGAAGCGTGATTGCCTCCTGGGCCAGATTCTACTCCGGCGGAAATTGTCTGCGTGCAGTTCCAGATAAGGAATCCGATGACTTGAGCGGCCGAAACGTGTTTCATTTGTGTAAACGTCGGTTCTGTTTTTGCCGTCAATTCGAGTGTGGAGACATTGGTCCAGGTCCGGTTTCGCTGCCCCTGCTGCGGGTACAAGACGCTGGAAGCGCCGGACGCGCTCGGACTGTGCCCGGTTTGCTGGTGGGAAGACGACGGGCAGGAAGATGAGGACGCTGCCGATGTGCGGCTGACCGTGAATGGCTCCCTGAGCCTGAATGAAGCCCGCACCCACTATGCGCATTGCGGCGCCGCCCACCCACGCTTCCAGCGCTATGTCCGCAAGCCGCTGATGACAGAGCAGTAAATACTTTTTCACCATTGACCGCCTGTTACTGCTCTACCCTCACAGCACGGCTCCTCATTTGCTGAATTCCCAAAAAAACACCACTCTCAAGTGCTTTGTTCTCAAGCGAAAGGTACGTATCGCCGAACCACAAATGGCAGTTGAATGATGGAACCGCTCTAGTCACGTGACTGTTACGGTCCTTTTGCGCCCCGAAACCGGCCCCGCCAGTTTGACCCTTCCAGCAAACCCTCTTACCATGATATGAGGGACTTCCCGTCCAAGCAGCACAGGCTTTCGCCCTGTCAGAAACAGGCTGCCTTGGATGTTCGCGGGAGTTGGCAAGCGGCAACCCTCAAACGGCAGCCTGCAGCCATTCACAAGCCCCAAGTAATTTGGATTGGCGCCGAGTGCGCCTGGAAGGCAAAACGTTGAGTTCTACTGACACGCTCGAAAAGAATCCCCTCCCCGAAGCGACCGAGGGGACCCACGAATCCACGCTCGAAGGCGCTCACGATCACGACCATGAAGGCCACGATCATAGCCACAATCATGACCATGACCACACCCATCAGCACGGCCCGGTTCTGAATCCGGAGTGCACCCGCGAGCTGGTTCTGGACATTCCTGCTGAAGAAGTCACCAAGGCCTACTCGAACGTCGTGCGCAACTACAGGAAATACGCGAAGATTCCCGGATTCCGCGCCGGCAAGGTGCCCGAGACCGTAATCAAGCGGCGCTTCGCCACCGAAATTCGCAAAGACGTGATTGACGGCCTGTTGCCCGAGCGGTTCAACAAGGCAGTGCGCGACCTGGGCGTTGCCCCCGTTGGCCAGCCGCAGGTGACCGAGTTGACCGTCGAAGACGGCCAGCCTTTGCATGTAAAAGCAGTCTTCGAATTCGTCCCCGCCTTCTCCATTGAGGGCTACCAGAGTGTGACGGTCGATAAGCCATCCGTGGAGGTCACCGACGAGGAGTTCAAGCTCGAAATGGCGGAACTGCGCGAGTCCCGCGCCACCATTGAGCCGGTCGAAGAAGACCGCGCGCTGGTCGACGGCGACTGGGCGCAGATTTCCTACAAGGGTCATGTTGAGGGTGATACTGAAGACGCTCCCATCGCCGGAGAAGACACGCTGGTCGAGATAGGTGGCAAGGATACGGTGGAGGCTTTCTCCACGGTTCTGCGCGGTGCCAGGCCGGGCCAGGAGTTGAAGGCTGAGGTCATCTACCCCGCCGAGTATGGCGACGCCAAGCTGGCCGGCAAGACCGTTGCCTACGAGCTTGAAGTCAAGGCCATCAAGAAGCGCACCCTCCCCGATCTGGACGACAATTTCGCCCAGGAACTCGGTAGTTATGAGAGTTTTGCGGACCTCGAAACCCGTGTGCGCGAGCACATGGCCAGCCGCAAGCGGCGCAGCGTAGAGGGCGAAACCAAGGACCGGCTGTTTGCTGCGCTCACGGAGCGTTACCCCTTCGCGGTGCCCGAATCGCTGGTGCAGGAGCAGATTGACGCTCGCCTTGAGCGCGGGCTGCGCGCACTTGCGGCCCAGGGTATGGACACCGAGCAGATGCGCAAGCTGGACTTTGCCCGCCTGCGCGCCGCGCAGCGCACCAGCGCCGTTGCCGAAGTGAAATCCATGATCCTGCTTGACCGCATCGCCCACGAAGAGAACATCACCGTCAGCGACGAGGAGCTGGACCGGGAAATTCAGCTTGCGGCGATTCAGTCCCGCGAGCCGCTGGATGCGCTGCGGGCGCGTTTGACTGACGACGGCGGGCTAGCTAGAATCCGTGAACAACTACGACGCGAGAAAACGGCAAGCATTTTGTACGAACGGCTTCCCGCATAGGGCGGGTAACAGGGCGGAAAACGCTGCGCGGAATGATATTTAGCCACGCGGCCATCAGGCAATCGGGGAGAAGTAGCCCCCAACGGAAGAACGGGAAGAATACTCAATGGCATTGGTTCCCATGGTGGTTGAGCAGACGAGCCGGGGCGAGCGCGCCTACGACATTTACTCGCGTCTGCTTCGCGATAACATCATTTTTCTCGGCACCCCGATCGACGACCAGGTGGCCAATCTGATTGTTGCGCAGATGCTCTTTCTCCAGGGAGAAGACCCGGAGAAGGACGTCTCGCTTTACATCAACTCGCCCGGCGGCTCCATCACCGCGGGCCTGGCCATCTATGACACCATGCAGTTCATCAAGAACAACGTGGTCACCTATTGCATCGGCCAGGCTGCCAGCATGGGCGCATTTTTGTTGCTCGCCGGTACCAAGGGCAAGCGCTTCGCTCTGCCCAACTCGCGCATCCTCATCCACCAGCCGTCGATGGGCGGGCTGAGCGGGCAAGCCACGGACATCGACATTCATGCGCGCGAAATTCTCCGCATCCGCGAAATTACCAACACCCTGATGGCCAAGCACACCGGCCAGCCCCTCGACCGAATTGAACGCGACGTCGAGCGGGACTTCATCATGAACTCGCAACAGGCAAAGGAATACGGCATCGTCGACGAAATCATCGACAGGCCGCGCACGTAAACATTCACCGGAGAGAGCGGTGCTAGCCCACTCGCTCCGCCAACAACGCTCATATCGCTAACGTCGTCCAAGAGGGAGTCACACCATGAAAACGCGCACGGGACCCGAAGAAGCACTGCGCTGCTCGTTCTGCCACAAATCGCAGGACGCCGTGGCCAAGCTGATCTCGTCGCCCAGCGACTACCCTCGCGCCTACATCTGCGACGAGTGCGTAGCCGTCTGCAACTCGATTCTCGAGGACGATCGTGGCGAAACCACTCCCGCAACAACCGCCGGCCACCTGCCCAAGCCGCAGGAAGTGAAGAGCTTCCTTGACGACTTTGTGATCGGCCAGGACCAGACCAAGAAGAAGCTGGCTGTTGCCGTGTACAACCACTACAAGCGCATCCAGATGAACCGCATGCGCAACAATGAAGTGGAGTTGGCCAAGTCGAACATCCTTCTCATCGGGCCGACCGGATCAGGAAAAACACTGCTGGCCCACACCCTGGCCAAAATGCTCGACGTGCCCTTTGCCATCGTTGACGCGACCACCCTCACCGAAGCCGGCTACGTGGGCGAGGATGTCGAAAACATCATCCTCAAGCTCCTGCAGGCAGCCGACGGCGATGTGACCCGCGCGCAGCAAGGCATCATCTAAATCGACGAGATCGACAAAATCGGCCGCAAGGACGAGAACCCCTCCATCACTCGCGATGTCTCCGGCGAAGGCGTGCAGCAGGCGCTGCTCAAGATTCTTGAGGGCACCGTCGCCAACGTCCCGCCGCAGGGCGGACGCAAGCATCCGCACCAGGAGTTCACAGCAGTCGACACCACCAACATTCTCTTCATCTGCGGTGGAGCGTTTGTCGGCCTGGAGCGCGTAGTGGGGCGCCGCGTAGGCAAGAAGGCGCTAGGCTTCAAGGCTACCGATGCCGAGGCCGATGCAGCAACCACTCGATCGCATCGCGACACCGAGCTGCTGCGCAGGACCGAGCCGCAGGATCTGATCAAATACGGCCTGATTCCGGAGTTTGTCGGCCGTCTGCCCGTGATGGGCATTCTCGACGAGCTCGATGAAGCCGCGCTGATCGAGATTCTGACCAAGCCGCGCAATGCGATCCTCAAGCAGTACCAGCGCTTGTTTGAATATGAGAATGTCCGACTCCACTTCACCGTGGAAGCCACTGCAGCCGTTGCCCGCGAGGCGCTCGCCCGCAAGGTCGGCGCACGCGGTCTGCGCATGATCCTCGAAGAGCTGATGCTCGACCTGATGTACCATCTGCCTAACAACAAGCGCGTACGCGACCTGGAGATCACCAGCGACATGGTCGAGCGTCGCGACCTATCGCTCTGCCTGCTCGAAAAGGCCGGCTGATCTTCTGAGCCATTCAATTCCCGAAGATCCGGAAGATTGAGCTCACGGCGCATGGGCTGTTCAGATACTCATGCGCGTTGTCCCGCAGCTGCTTCGGCATGATTGAACGCTCTCAAGAGAGAGGGATCATAGGCACTCGAAGCGCTCCGTGCCTCCGTTTCACTCATACAATCAAGCCGTCCTACTTGACGCGCTCAGCAATATAGTTGTCACCAATGTTGTGGATGTGATCCTGATCGATGATCGTGAAATCAGCTTTAATCTGGTATCCGTTGTCACCCTTTATAAATAACCGGAAGCTTTGATCCGAGAGCTTCACAAACTCCCAGTTGCCCGACTCGCTTACATTCCTGCCTCCGTAGCTGTTGGCCATCAAAGCATTTCCCTCGAACCGGCCATTGTCGAAATAAGTTATCGTATTCACCGAGTGCACACCGATTCCATAGGCATTATCCTGTTCCGCCCGCCAGCGGCCGAGAAAGAACTCGCGCGACACCACGGGCGCCTTCGGCGGCTCCGGTTGGATCATTGCGGGCTGCTGGGCGTTGGGCGTTGTCACCGCAGGGGTTGGATTCGGCGTCGACTTGTGGGAAAGAGCATTGAACCACCATGGCGAACTCCCTCCGGCGATAAGCGCTATAACGGCCGGCACAAGGATCTGGCTCAGTAGTGAGCCCTTTTTCCCTTCAACCTTGGTTTCGTCCGCCATGTGCATGCCACCTCATGTGAATTCGTCGGCAACTGGATCGTTCGCATTGCGCTTACGCCATTGAATCGCTTCCCCCGAGCTTGTTTCCAGCTGCAAGCCCTCTGACAAAGAAATTCTATCGCTGTGTTTTTTCTCCCGGAGATTGGTAGAAACACTCTATAGCATTTTCAAACCAGGCATCAATCGAAACTGCGGAGGAAGAGAGATTCTCTCGCAGAGAGTCCTCGTTCGCCGAACCGGTCAGCGCCAAAGCCGCTCGAATCACCCCGCAATCCTCAAATCCATTCGACCATTCCGTGGAAGGGCTCCGATCCGCATTTCCCGAGGTCAAGCCGCTCCTCCGGCATAGACAATCGGTTGTTTAATAGGAATTCTCTTGACGTGTCGCGCCTCGCTCTGGCTCAATGTTCTGTGCCGTTTAAACGCACTTTCGCCGCGTCGTGCCGGTGAGCCTGACTCCCGGTCCGTTTTTTCCGCGGCGCCCAACAGGCACACATGGAGAAATCCGATGAAGAATCCCGCCCTGCTCGGAACGATTCTATTTTGCTTTGCACTCCCCGCCATGGGAGCTTCCTACTATCAGGTGCGGCTTGACGACGCCAAAGCTGTCTATCTCACCAAGGATCACTTCCCAGTCCATGCCGATGGCCTCACCGACGACAGCGCGGTCCTCCAATCAGCCATCGATCAGGCTGCCGCAGCCCACAACGAGGGCATTCTCTTCATTCCCGAAGGCCGCTATCGCATCACGCAGACCATCTACGTGTGGCCCTCGGTTCGCGTCATCGGCTATGGCGCCACGCGCCCTGTCTTCGTTCTCGCCGCCAACACGCCCGGCTATCAAACGGGCGTCGGCTACATGTTTCTCTTCGCCGGTAGCAGGCCGAACCCGGGCCGCAACATCGACTACGCAACCGGTAAGCCGAGACTGCCGATTGAGGGGACAGTCCCGCCCAACGCAAGTATTCCAGATGCGAATCCGGGCACGTTTTACTCGGCAATGAGCAACGTAGACTTTGAAATCGGCGAAGGAAACCCCGCCGCTGTCGGCATCCGTTTTCACGTCGCGCAGCATTGCTATCTTGCACACATCGACTTCCACATGGGCACGGCGCTTGCGGCGCTGAAAGACATTGGCAACGAGGCCGAAGACCTGCATTTCTACGACGGCCAGTACGGGATCATCACCGAAAAGCCCTCGCCCGGCTGGCAGTTCACGCTGCTCGACTCAACGTTTGAGGGCCAAACCGTCGCTGCCATCAGCGAACATGAAGCAGGCCTCACGCTGATTCACGATACGTTTCGCAATGTCCCTCAAGCGATCTCGATCGATCCGGATTACTCTGAAGAGCTATGGGTGAAGCGTTCGCAGTTTGAAAACATTTCCGGCCCGGCGGTCGTCTTTGGCAACGAGAAAAATCCGCGCACCGAGATCAATCTCGAAGACATCTCCTGCCGCCACGTGAAGACCTTCGCTCTCTTGCGTGAGAGCAAACGCGAATTCACAGCGCCCGGCGAAAGCTACGAGGTAAAGAGTTTCTCGCACGGCCTCACCATGAGCGGAGCCGCCGATGCTGGAGAAATTCGCACCAGCTTCGATGCGGAAGCGATTCATGAGCTGTCGCCCGATTCACAAAACGCAATCGCCCCACTGCCTCCCGCGAATTCATGGGTCAATCTGCAGACCCTGGGCGTCAAAGGCGACGGAACCACCGACGACACAGTCGCAATTCAGAAGGCAATAGCTGAGCACGCAGTCCTCTACGTTCCCATGGGCCGTTATCTAGTCACAGACACAATCAAGCTGCGCCCGGACACAGTCTTGATTGGCCTGCACCCCAGCATGACACAGTTTGACCTTGCCGATGACACCCCTGCTTTTCGCAGCCCTGGCGCGCCCAAGGCTCTGCTTGAAACGCCGCAGGGCGGCCACAACATTGTCACTGGCATTGGTCTCTTCACCGGCGGCATCAATGGCCGCGCAGTCGGCGCGCTGTGGAGATCCGGAGCCGATTCGTTGATGGACGATGTGCGCTTTCTCGGTGGCCACGGCACCAACGCCGCGGACGGCACGCGCATGAATCCCTACAACAACACGCATACCGCCGATCCCAATAGCAAGTACCGCTGGGATGCGCAGTATCCAAGCCTGTGGATCACCGATAGCGGTGGCGGCACATTTGCGGACATCTGGACGCCGAGCACGTTTGCTCAAGCCGGCTTGCGCGTCTCAAGCACCGCCACCCCCGGCTTTGTATATGAGTTATCGAGCGAGCATCACATGCGCAACGAAATTCAACTCGATCGCGTGGAGAACTGGGAACTGAACGCGCTGCAGACTGAAGAAGAGCGCGGTGAAAGCGGCTTTGCATTGCCGCTTGAGATCACGCGATCGCACAACATCACCATCGCCAACTATCACGGATACCGCGTCATCAGCAGCAATCAGCCCTTTCCAATGGCAGCCCAGGTATCCGAATCAAGCGATATCCGCTTTCGCAATGTGCACGTCGACAGCAACAGCAAAGTCTCCTTCGATAACTCAGTTGTCGATTCCACGCATCACGCCGAAGTGCGTGCGCGCGAGTTCGCTTCCCTGGATATTTCCGGAAAGCGGGCAGCAAATAAGCCCGTCACTTCATCGAAGCTGCTTGAACCCGGCGCACAAATCAAGCAGCTGGCAACCGGATTCTTCAACATCTCAGGAGCCGCTGTAGACGCCTTTGGCCATCTCTACTTTGTGGATGCGCACTGGCAGCGAATCTATCGCTGGTCCGAGGAAAACCAGGAAGCAGTCGTAGTGCGCGACGCACCGATGGAGCCGGAGAACCTGGCCTTCGACAAGGCCGGTGACCTGCTGGTAGTTTCACGAAGCGGCAACGGAAAGATTTATTCCTTCAACCCCAATGCGCCAGAAGACCAGCTCACGATGCTCGATCCGCAGCCGTCGCAGGAGCATCCGCAGATGTCGGCATTCATTCCGGCAAGCGTGTGGAACATGCGCGATTTTCCGCTCAAGCGCCCCTGGCAATTCATTGCGCCAGACAACACCACCGTGATTACCACGGGCGACGACTTTGTACGCGGACAGTTGCAGTGGGGAACAAAAATGGCCGACGTGTTGCGCAGCTTCGGCCTCGTCCACGCAGTTCCCGGCCATCCCTTCTACGCGACCGCCGAGGGGCAGGAAAAGACCTACAAGGGCACAGTCGACTCGTCCGGCTCCATCACCAACCTTGAGCTTTTCGCCGACGAAGGCGGCGAAGGCCTCGCCCAGGACCACAGCGGCAACGTCTATCTCGCCGCCGGCCAGGTGCTCGTCTACAGCCCCGATGGAAAGCAGTTGGAAACGATCGATGTGCCCGAACGACCGATCGATCTAATCTTCGGCGGAGCAGACCTTCGCACGCTCTACATCCTCACGCACCACTCACTTTATGCGGTACGAATGGTCATTGGCGGCCTCTAAGTCATTTCTTCTTAACAGATGCACCCGCGCAGCAAATCAAACCGGGACCAGCTTTACTGCACCAGCCATGCCCCGATTCCGACGTCTTGAATGGTGTGACGGATTCCGCTTTTGCTCAGCCTGTTCCGCGATACAATCCCAACATGAGTCGTCCAAACAACCTCGCACCCGCAGCTGTCTTGGCGCGTCCAATACACAAGGGGGCACTATGACCGCAGTTCGCGAAAAGATTGAAGCACGCAAGCTCCCCATGATGCCCATTCGGGACATGGTGATTTTCCCCTACATGATGACCCCATTCGTCGTGGGCCGTGAGTCGAGCGTGCGCGCGCTTGAAGAAGCGCTCAACGGCGACCGCAAAATTTTTCTCGCCACGCAACACGATGCGTCCATTGACGAGCCCAGGGCCAAGGATATCTACCTGGTTGGCTCCATCTGCAACATCGTGCAGAGCGTGAAGATGCCCGACGGCAATATCAAAGTCCTCGTCGAGGGAGTCGAGCGCGCCAAGTCCACCGAAGTCAATGACCGCGACGGCTTCTTTGTCGCCACCGTGCGCACCGGCAAGAAGGACTTCGAGATGACGCCTGCTGTTGAGCAGCTGATGCAGCGAGTCACCGGTCTCTTCGAGCAGTACGTGAAGCTCCAGCAGAGCCTGAACTACGAGACCATCATCGCCACGGTGCGCATGGATGAGGCAGCCAAGCTCAGCGACACCATTGCCGCCAACCTGCAACTCGGCATTGAAGAGAAACAGGAACTGCTCGCCATCTTCGATCCGGCTGCGCGTCTCGCGCGCATTGCCGATGTGCTCGACATCGAGATTGAAAAGCTCGACCTCGACCGCAACATCCAGTCGCGCGTGAAGCGGCAGATGGAGCGGGCGCAGAAAGAGTACTACCTCAACGAAAAAATCAAGGCCATCCAGAAAGAACTCGGCCGCGGCGAGAAGAGCGAGTTCGACGAGCTGCGCAAGAAGATTGAGTCCGCCGGCATGCCCAAGGAAGTGCTGGACAAGGCGATTCAAGAGCTCAAGAAGCTCGAAGCCATGCCGCCCATGTCGGCCGAGTCCACCGTAAGCCGCAACTACATTGACTGGCTGCTCGCCGTGCCGTGGAAGAAGCGCTCCAAGGAAACGCGCTCCATCGATTACGCCGAGAAGGTGCTCAATGCGGACCACTACGGTCTCGAAAAAATCAAGGAACGCATTCTCGAATTCCTCGCCGTCCGCCAGTTGGTCAAGAATCCCAAAGGCTCAATCTTGTGCTTCGCCGGACCTCCGGGCGTCGGCAAGACCTCATTGGGCATGTCGATCGCCAAGGCCACAGGCCGCAAGTTTGTGCGCCTCTCGCTGGGCGGCGTGCGCGACGAAGCCGAAATTCGCGGACACCGCCGCACCTATATCGGCGCGTTGCCGGGCCAGATTATCCAGCACATGAAAAAGGCCGGCACCAAGAACCCTGTCTTTCTGCTCGATGAAGTGGACAAGATGGCATCCGACTTCCGCGGCGACCCGGCCTCAGCGCTCCTTGAAGTCCTCGACCCCGAGCAGAACACCACCTTCCAGGACCACTATCTCGACGTTGACTACGACCTGTCGCAGGTCCTGTTTGTGGCCACGGCCAACGTGATGCACACCATTCCCGCTGCATTACAGGACCGCATGGAAGTCCTCCGCCTGCAAGGCTACACCGAGCAGGAAAAGCTGGAGATCGCGCGGCAATATCTCGTTAAGAAACAGCGTGAACAGACCGGGCTGAGCGAGAAGAACGTCGTCTTCACCGACGAAGCAATTCTCGAAATCATCCGCTACTACACCCGCGAAGCCGGCGTGCGCAACCTCGAGCGTGAAATCGGCAACGTCTGCCGCAAGGTGGCGCGCAAGGTAGTCAAGAGCGGCGCCAAGCACAAGGAAGAGCTGACCGCCGAAAACATCCACGAGTTCCTGGGCGTTGCGCGCTTCCGTGATTCCGAGGTGCACGAGAAGAGCGAGGTCGGCCTCGTCACCGGCCTGGCGTGGACTGAGGTGGGCGGCAGCATTCTCACCACAGAAGTTCAGGTACTCGACGGCAAAGGCAAGCTCACCATCACCGGCCAGCTTGGCGACGTGATGCAGGAGTCGGCGCAGGCCGCACTCAGCTACATTCGCGGCAAGGCGCAGGCACTGGGGTTGAGCCGCGAGTTCTATCGCAACGTCGACCTGCACCTGCACGTTCCCGAAGGCGCGATCCCCAAGGACGGCCCGTCGGCCGGCATCACCATGGCGACCGCGCTGGCAAGCGCACTGGCCAAGATCCCTGTACGCCGCGACATCGCCATGACCGGCGAAATCACGCTGCGGGGCAAGGTGCTGGCCATCGGCGGATTGAAGGAGAAGCTGCTGGCCGCGTTGCGCGCCGGCGTCTTTGAAATCATCCTGCCGCGCGCCAATGAGAAAGACATCGCCGAGTTGCCAGACAACATCAAGAAGGCGATGAAGCTCCATTTTGTCGATCAGATGGACGAAGTGCTGGCACTCGCTCTCGAAAGCCCACTGGTGCCAAAGCTGACTGCGGAGACTGAAGTGCTGGCCGCAGTACCGGCGAATGAATTGGGGGCCGGTGCCCCCGCGCCGCAATAAGCGCCGCCCTGTAGCGATTAAATCAGGCCCTGCTCAGCGCCGATCGTTCGATGCAGGTCAGAAAGAGCTGGGGTCTTGAGTTTCAAATGGCTTCTTTGCCTTTAAGTAAGCAAAAAATTGCGCAGGCAGCCTTCAATCCCAAAACAGGAATAGCTGCCGGCGCAATTATACCGACTATCCATTGTCTGTAGCACAGATAGGCGGAGTTATAGCATTTTCAAAACTCCTGTAAATCTTAAGAACACGCTCGAGTGGCGCTTTCTTAAGATAGATCCATGTTTCGGCGCACTTACATCGACTATGTTCATTTCGAAGATGATCTAATAGGCAGCGATACCGTTGAAGCCGGCGAAGATCGGAAGATCACCTGCCTCACCGATCTTGGTGAGAGTGCCATTTTGTTGAATGGCAAAGCTCCCGACCGTGCCGGTGCCGGAGTTGAGACTGTAGAGGAATTTCCCGTCTGCGCTAATTGCAATGTCCAGATTTGTTGCACCTGCAGGATTGGTCCCGACGACCGTTCCAGGAAGCGGCGTCAATGCGCCGTTCGATGCGATCGCGAATCCAGAGATGGTGCCAGACCCAGCGTTAGAAACATAGACCTTTGTGCCGTCGGGAGTTACAACATTCCAACAGTTTGCGTCTCCAAGCGTGGCGATGCTCTGGCTGATGGCGGAAAGAGTGCCGTTGGGAAGAATCGAATAAGAAGATACCGCCGACCCGTTGGTTGCGGTGGCGAGTCCGGTCTCAGAAACAATCGCCTTTCCATCCGGAGCGAAGGTCACCGAGAATGCTCCAGCGCCAGGACTCGGATTGATGGCAATCGGTGAGAGCGTGCCGTTCGAGTGAATGTGGAATATATCAATATTGTTGGCCAAACGCTCAGTGACGGCGAGGAACTGTCCATCCGGACTGATCGCGATAGATGCGCCGCCCGTTGCATTCGCAGAGAGAAATTGCGTGGAGTTTTCAATCTTCGTGAGCTGACCTCCAAGGCCGACGCTGAAGCCCACCACACTTCCGGCACCGCCCGAGTTCAGAACAAACACGAGGTTGTTATGTTCGGCCACCGCAACCGGCTGGCTTCCACCAGACGGGACCCTGCCCAACAGGATCAAGTTGGCATGCTGAACGCTAAAAGTTGAAATCGTGCCACTGCCTGCATTCACTGCGAACAGAAGAGAGCGATCCTGGCTGAGGGTGAGAGACCCCTGTGACTCCAGCGGATCGTTAACGCCGCCGCTACCCCGGCCTCCGGTGTTGAATTCGCCTATATTGGTGAGGGTTCCATCGCCAGCGCGCTCAAAAGCGACGATTTGATTGTGGTCGGTGGCATTCGTCTGGACGAACACGGCCCCCGGCTGACTTGCTCTTTGGGCGGCAGAAAGAATCGGTGACACAGTTCCGATCCCGACTATAGTCAACAATAGACCTCGAGTTACTCTCAGCATTTCGTCTCCTGGAGAAGAATAAATTGTGCACAGGATTACTCTAAGATTGAAGGAGTTAGAGCCTTCAACCGGAGTCATCGGGTTGCACACAAGTAGGAGTCACGGAGTTATAAAAAGTTACAACGGCTCGCGGTAATTCCTACGGGTGCACTTCGAAGTAACCCCAGCTGACTCCGGTCGGCCCTGATCGATAGAACTGCAGGAAACGGCATGGCGGGCAACTCGCTCCTGTATCCTCAAAGGAGTCCACTTGATTCGCGGCCTTGCTGACCCGCTGACTTGCTGCCCTTTTGACCCGCTCTCCGTGCTCTCTTATGCGCTACACCACGCAGTTCCTACTCTCGGCCATGGCGGCGGCGCAGTTCCCCGCACCGGATGTGCCGGAGATTGCCTTTCTGGGCCGCTCCAACGTAGGCAAATCGAGCCTGCTGAATGAACTGGTGGGAGAAAAAGCGGCCAAAGTTTCCTCAACTCCCGGCCGGACCCGCGCCATCAACTTCTTTGCCCTGCTCGATCCCAGCCAGCGCCCGCAAATGATGTTTGCCGACCTGCCGGGCTACGGATACGCCAAAATCTCCAAATCGATCTCCGCAGGCTGGCCGGCGTTCATCGAACCGTACCTCGCCATCCGCTCGACCCTCAAACTCTGCGTCTGCCTCGTGGACTCAAACGTTCCCGCGCAGCAGAGCGACCGCCAGCTCATTGACTGGCTGCGGGCTGCCGCGCGTGATTTCGCCGTAGTAGCCACCAAGATTGACCGCCTCAGCGGCAATGAACGCACGCGCAATCTGCTGGCACTGAAAAAAGGCCTTGAACTAGACGAAATCCTGCCGGTTTCAGCAAAGACTGGCTACGGGATCAAGGATTTGTGGGCGCGGATTGAATCGGCTGGACAGAGCGAAAGCTAGCCTACCGTCTTGATTTTGACTTCGACTCCAATCGTTCCGGCATTCCTTCCCTCTTCGACATGGGAGATGAATGCCTGCTGCATCTCTGGTGTGAAGGTCGCTACGTGCATCCCCTGCACCAAACGTCCGAGGTAGCGTGGCGCCAACCGCATCCAGCGCCGCGAAACCATATCCTCAGCATCGATACAGTCCAGCGCAATCGCATCGATCTGCGGCAGCCAGCGAGCCGGCGCCGCATCAACCTGCCACGCCACAAGAACTCCGCCGTCATTGGCAGCGCTCATCTCAACGCGGCGCGCACCCTGCTTCAAAAATGCGTCGCCATTGGAACCCTGAGAAGCTGCAGGCGAAACCAAATCAGGCAGCACGCCGCGCTCCAGCATCTCCCGCTCCACCGCTTCAGGCGCGGCGGCCACGCAGACGGCGACCGTCTCCCGCTTGCGAATTTGATTTTTGAGAATGCGCAGAGCCTCGTCGAGCGAGGTCACCAAAAAATCAAGCACCCCATCCCGGATCGCCTGCTTTTGCGCAGACAGATCGGCCGTTGCCGCAAGGGATGCCGCTCCTGCAATATTGGCCGCAACCACCAAAGCGCGGCTATGCGGTTCAAGTTCCCCCGCGTAAAGCAGTTTGCCGCCAAGCGACGGTTCCTGCTCTCGATGCATGGCAGCGGGCGCAACCGACAGTAGGGCCGCGTAGAGATGGTTCACCTGACCGGCAAATTCAAGGGCCAACGCATGATCGAGATCGGTGTGCATAGAGGTCGACCAAACGGGCCAGGCTTATTCGCTGAAATCCTGCTCATAGCGGTCGCGCCAGCTCTTTATGCGGGCAAAGACCACAAACTCACCCGGCTTTGCGGTGGCAGTCTTATGGCTGCAGCTGTTTGGCGTCACCACCCCAGTGGCGAGAATGTCAGACACCTTGTACCAATGCGGGCCGGTGGGCGGATCGTCCTTCGCGGCATCGCAATTCACGTAGAGTTCCATGGTGTTGTCGTAGGTGCCTTGCGCGGCAACAAGTTTTGCGTCGGCAGGCAGCGTCACCGTCCCGGTGCGGTCTTCATTGAGCGCTACCCAATCCGGGTGAACTGCCTTTTGATGATCCACGCGGATAAGAACGCTGGTTGCGGCCAGCGCCTTGCCGGTGCGACCGTCCATAATACGAATCGTGATGGTCTTGGAACTCTGTGCCGGCAGCACTGCGCAACACACGGCAAAGACCGCGATCGTCGGAAGCGCGCTGCGAATCCACAAAAACATGATTGCCTTTCAAAAAGCAGGTTACCAGGTGGAATACGACTGTCCATCTGAACCCTGTTCTTCAGAGCCGGAGTGGACGTCGTCGATGCCCGGGTCGGTCTGGTCAAGGGAATAGAGCGCGTCGCTGGTGTTCGTGACCCAGGTTTCCTTGCTGTGAGTCATGGGGTCTTCGGGGATCGACTTGAGATAACCGTCCTGGATCAGATCGTCAAGCGACTGCGGACCCTTCTGTTTATCCATCGTATAGGAATCGATCGCCGCGCGCATCACGTGCAGGTCTTCCTTCAGAACTGCCTCGCGAGCGTGTTTGATGGCGCCCACAAAGCTCGGTATGGCCACCGCCGCCAACACGCCGATGACGGCCATCACAATGACCAGCTCAATCAGCGTAAAGCCTGCGTCCTGTTGGTGATTCCTGCCCACTGTTCTCCTTGTTACCGCCGCTGACTCCGCTTCCCGCCTACCACGTTTTGTACTTGGTGCCGTCCAGCGCCGTACCATCGGATTTTGAATATACATCGAACACGCTCTGGCCGCCATAGGAGTCCGAATCCGGGTCATCCTGCATCGAGCGCAAACCCCATTCCGCCTTGCCCGTCATCGGATCCACCGGAATGTGGCGGAGAAACTTGACCTTCTTGCCCTGCACGTCGACCCCGGTCACCAGCGTATCCAGATCGGGCGGATAATTCTGGCTGTCAATCTTGGTCTGGAAAGCATGCTTATCGGCCGCGTCCTTATAAGCATCAATAGCGTCGCGCATCATCCACAGGTCGTAACGCAGAATGCGCTCGTTCTGGCGTTTCACCTCGAAGCGGGCCACCGGCACCGCTGCTCCTGCAAGGATGGAGAGAATCGCACACGTCACGATCAGCTCAATCAGCGTCAGGCCCCGCTCGCCGGGCGGAATTGCCCGGACTTTCCGAGCGGTGCGCTTCGTGGCGGATACGGGTTCGACAAGTACGAGTCTCATGGCTCTACTTCACCACTATGTTGAGCTGCGCATTCTGTGCCGGCAGCATCTTCTGGGCGCTATTGGTCACCACCGATTTGGTGATGCTGAGGGTGCTTTCCCCAGCGGCCTTAGCCTGGAAACTAAGTACGCAGACCACGCCCGCGCCGTTTACGCCTGCCGCCCCCGGTGGCCGCGCCGCGCTAATGCTCAGACCGCCCGAGCCATCATCGCGGTGGACCAGAGCGGCATCTCGGCCCAGGAAGTCGCCCGGACCGACATTGACCAGCGAAAGTTTGGCTGGGTCGTACTGAATCTGCAACGGCACTGCCGCTATATCGGTGCCGCCGGTCAAGATCACCGGGATCTGGAAAGTGGACCCCGCCGTCACTGGACCAGCCGGCGGATTCAAGCCGAATCGCAACCCTGTCCCCGTTCCTTGTCCAACCGCAGGGTTCAACGGAGCGGATGATTGCCTGGCCACTGCCGCCGTCGACGCTTCGCCGACCGCATTCATTGAGTCGTCGAGCTGCTTCAACGCCGCTGGCGCGACAGCCGCCGCGCTTTGGCCTGGAAGCACACCAATGTTCGGATGCGATGCCGGCTGGCGCGGGGCAACTGGCGCCGGCGTTGTCCCAGGCAGCTCGGCGGGTACATGGCGCAAATCAATCGAGGTGCCAACACCCACATCCACCGTGCGCAGGTTCACCTGGTTCAGCGATTGCGAACGAACAATGTGCGGAACCACCAGGAAAACAAGATCATCGTCAGTAATCGTGTGGTCTTTTGAACCGAAGAGATACCGGAGAATCGGAATCGAACTGAGCCCCGGAATTCCCGTCCAGTTGACCGTGTCCTGGCTCTCCTGAATGCCGCCGAGGATGCTGGCCTCGCCCTCGCGAAGGCGGATCACCTGGTCGACAACACGTTGCGAGATGATAGGCTCGGTCACGCCGCTGATGGTCACCGAACTGGCATCGGCGGTGACTTCGATCTTGAGCTTTAGGGTGATGTCGTTGTCGTAGTGGACGGTGGGCGTCATCTCGATATTCACGCCGACGTCCTGGTACTGGAACTGCGTGTTCACCAGCGAGCTCACCACCGCGGTAGCCGCGCCGGTCTGGTAGGACCCAGTCGCAACCGGAATCTTCTCGCCGATCTTCATCGTCGCCTTTTGTCCATCGGTGGCGCGGATACGCGGATTCTGAAGTAATTTGGTATTGTCGTCGGTCAGAAGCAGGTTCGCCGTCGCCCCGCCAATAGTCACCGCAAAATCCGAGGCCTTCAGGTGAGCCATGTTATAGAGAGTTGGCGAGGTAGAAGTGGTGCTTCCAGTGGTGGTCGTCGTACTGCTGGTGCTGGTGGAGTTGGGAGCCTGCAATGCAAGGCCGAAGGTCTGGGGCCACGCAATGCCCAGGGTCTTTTCCCAGTTCTTGCTCACTTCGAGCACAGAAATGTCGACCACCACTTCAGGCCGCGCCTTGTCCAGGTCGTTCACCAGCTTTTGCGCCAGCAAAAGCTCGTCCGGCGTGGCGCGAACAACAATCGCGTTCTGGCTCGCCACGGCGTAGATCTTCACGTTGCCGGCCAGTACGTTGCGCAACGCGGTCTGCACATCGTTCACGTCATTCTGCTGCCAGGCATTGGAGAGATAGAAGGTCTGCACCGCCTGCTCGTCCAGCTCTCTGCGCTTGGCAGGGGTATTCGCCGCAACAAAAATCGTGTTGGACGTAACCGGATGCCAGAACGTGTTGGACATGGTGCCCACCACCCGCAGCGCGTCCAGCAGCGTCATGTTGTTCAGGTCAACCTGGATACGCTTGGAGTTGAAGTCGGGATCGAAGAGCACGTTGATACCCGCAGCCTTGCCTATAGCCTGGTAGACGGTCTTCGCGTCTTCCGTATAGTGCAGTGTCAGCGGGTCATTCGAGAGCGGCTTCAGCTCAACCGGCGAACCAATGGAGTCCAGTTCCACCTGCGTCCCTGGGGATTCCGGAACAGCGTTCTCACTGTTGGATACGGTCTCGCCCGCCTTCTCGCGAAGCTTGGCGATCTCCTGCTCCGCCGACTCGTTGCCGGGATCAACCTCGGACGCGTGAAGAAATTCGGTGAGTGCCCCCTGCGTATCCCCGACCGACAACAGCTTGCGGCCCTTGCTCATATGCATGGCAGAAGCCGAAACCCGCACGCGATAGAGCGCGGATTTGTACGTCAGGTCCTTGGGTGCTTTGGCAATGGCCTTCTGGTAGAGATCAAGGGCGGTGTCATAGTCTTCTCTGGCTTCGGCAGCTTGGCCGCGCTTGAAGTCGGAATTAGCCGATTCCGCGTGTACCATCGCGCTCGAAAGCCCGGCGCAGACGAGAACGGCAAAGAGCGCCATCCGGAAGGAAGCTCGTGAGAAGGCGGACCGGCCAAACGCGGATCCGGAGGCTGCCTGTATAACAACGGGGCGGTTCATCGAGCTCCCAGGCGTCATTGACATCCCAACTGCACAATCGGGATCTTGCGGGCTGCCTTGGCCGCCCTGGACGCAGATCTTTTCACGGTGACAGACACACTGATAAATAGCGTTTTCCCGCACGCGACGATGCCCCATTTTAGCAAAGCCCCGCTGCAACAGGTCGAAAACCCGCGCCGGCTCCGAAATCCCGGCCAATGTTAGGATGAAGACTCGAGGATGTTGCATTTTGGCTCGCCAAACCAGTCACGTGATTGTTCAGCCCACGGCTCCCGGCCCCACCAAACTGGCCAAGCCGCGCGACCCCGTGGCCGCCGGCCAACGGGACGCTGCGCACAATCGCGCCGCCAGCCATAATTACTTCCTGCTGGAGAAGTTTGAAGCCGGCGTGGCGCTGCGCGGCACCGAGGTCAAATCCATCCGCGAGGGCCAGGCCAACCTCAAAGACTCCTACGGCCTCATCAAGGACGGCGAGGCGTTTCTGCTCAACGTGCATATTGGTCCCTACTCGCATGGAAATATCGCCAACCATGACGCCACCCGCACGCGCAAACTGCTGCTGCATCGGGAAGAGGTTCGCAAGCTACTCTCCAAGACGCAGATCAAGGGTCACACGCTCATCCCCACCCGCCTTTACTTCAAAAATGGCCGGGTTAAATGCGAACTGGCCCTAGCCAAGGGCAAGCAGGACTGGGATAAGCGGGAGACCGAAAAGCGCCGCGAAGGCGACCGCGAAGCCCGCGCCGCCGTAAACGCCAGCAAACACAAGATGGGGCGGTAACGACCGGTCCGGTCTGTTCCAGCCGACGAACGGAATCGCCGGCAATTATCGGATGATCTCGATTTCGATTCCCAGTGACAAGTTCCTCCAGGCGCGATCGGTGGTGTAGACCGTAGCTTTGCGTTCGATGGCAAGGGCGAGACAGGCCCGGTCGCCGAGGGAGAGGCCGTAAGGCTTGGTGATGGACCTCAGCTCCGCAGCCACCCGTGCTTGTTCATCGCTGAAGAAGCAAGACTCGCACTGCAGGCCGCTGACCCAACTCCATGCCTGCTGAGGCTGTGCGCCGTAATCGAGCATGCGAGTCTGAATCTCGGCCAGATTGACAGTGCTCAGCAGCGCACCGTGAACGATGGGACGGACGATTTGCGCTCCTGGCTCGCTGAAGAACACGGCGAGGATCGCCGATGAATCGAGCACCGCAATATCAGGGTCAGGCAACTTGATCCGCCTCGGGCCAGCCCGCGCGGCGCGCTGCCTCATCGCGCTCGAATTCTTCTTGTTCGCGGCGGAACTCCTCGCGCCGCTCGGCGATTAGCTCGTCGGAGGCCAGAATGCCGGGCCTGGCATATGGGGCAATCTCCCGCTGGATGCGCCGAATGCGCGCCGGGTAGGTCTCGATGCGCAGAACTCCGTCCTCCACGTCCAGCAGCAGCGTGTCGCCGGGCTTGATGCCCAAGTCCTCGCGGATGGCGGCGGGGATCACGATTCGACCGTTTTGGTTGATTTTTGTCTTCGCGCCGGTGGATTTCGTGACAGTTGTCCCCATTTTTCGCCTCCAGCTCGATTATGTCACGAATTCTGACTTATGACATTTCTTATGTAAATGACATTTCCCTGGGCTACTCGACTAGAGGCCACCAACTTCCTCGTTCACCCTCAAGTGAAATAATGTTCCCATGCGCACTGAACTGTCATTTGCCCATCCTGCCGGAATTGAGACTGAACTGCTGGCCGTCACGGCCGTCGACACACAAACCTCCAAGGCCCCCGGCAGCAAACCCGAACCTATCCTGTTGACCACCGATGAGGCGATCAAGTCTGCCGCGGCTGCCATCCTGGCCAGCGGAGAGTTCAAGGCCGGCGCCAACGAGACGCTGCTGCTCCACGCCCCTGCCGGCCTCAAGGCCAGGCGCCTTGTGATTGTGGGACTTGGAAAGCAGGCCAAGGCCACCGTCCAGAGCGTGCGCCAAGCCGCCGGAACCGTGATCCGCTTCGCCAAGCCGCGCGGAATTCGCGAGGTCACCTTTGCGCTGCCGAAGAGCGCCCTGCTGCCACCAGGGCCATGCATCCGTGCAACCGTCGAGGGCGCGCTAGTGGGCGACTTCGACCCCGACACCTATCGCAGCGACCGCAAAGACCTGAGCATTCAGTCCGTTACAGTTCTCGCTTCCGGCAACTCCGACCAGGACGCGCTCAAGGCCGCCTTCGCCGAAGGCATCATCATAGGCGAAAGCCAGAACTTTACCCGCTCGCTGGTCAACGAGCCCGGCAATAAGCTGACCCCGACCATCCTGGGACAGCGGGCAGCGGCGATGGCCGCCGAAGTAGGCCTGCCCTGCGAGGTCTTTTCCACCGAAAAGCTCCACGAGCTCAAGATGGGAGCCTTCTGGAGCGTGTCGCAAGGTTCAGAAGAGCCCCCTGCGCTCATCGTCCTGCGCTACGAGCCGGAGGGCGTAACTGGCGGTCCTATACTCGGCCTGGTTGGCAAGGGCATCACCTTTGACACCGGCGGCATCAGCATTAAGCCGGCCGACAAGATGGAACTGATGAAGTACGACATGGCCGGCGGCGCGGCAATGCTCGGCGCCATGCGGGCCATCGCACTTCTCAAGCCCAAGGTTCGCGTCATCGCCATTGTCTGCGCCGCGGAAAACATGCCCAGCGGCACGGCGTACAAGCCGGGCGACGTGGTGACCGCGATGTCTGGAAAGACGATTGACGTCATCAATACGGACGCCGAGGGGCGGCTCGTGCTGGCCGATGGGCTTACCTACGCAAAGCAACTGGGCGCGACGCACCTGATTGATGCGGCCACGCTGACCGGTGCATGCGTGGTGGCGCTGGGAACGGCAAACGGCGGAGGCTTCTCTAACGACGATGAGACCTGGGCCAGGTTCAACGCCGCCCTCGCCACATCCGGCGAAAAGTTCTGGCGTCTGCCCCTCGGCGAAGAATACGCCGACCAGATCAAGAGCGACATCGGCGACATCAAGAACACCGGCGGACGCCACGGCGGCGCCATCACAGCAGCCGAGTTCCTCAAAGTCTTTGCCGAAGACACGCCCTGGATTCACCTCGACATCGCCGGCCTGGCCTGGATCGAAGACTCCAAGCCTTACATCGCCAAGGGGCCCAGCGGAACCGCGGTGCGCTCCATCCTTGAGTGGGTGCGCAGCTACTAACCACTCATCTTTCAGTCTTGGTACAGGTGCCCCCGGTCCCTCGCACTTAGGAACCGGGGGAGGGGCCCATCCAGCAGCTAGGATCCGGCCGTGTCATACCCCGACGATATCTCCCCCGTCATTCACGTCAATCGACAGAGCACGCGGCGTGCGCGGCAGCCCCGGCATCAGCATCATGTTGCCCGCAACGGCCACCAGGAAGCCTGCGCCCGCCGACAGCAGTACGTCCGTCACGTTCAGCGTCCAACCGCTTGGCGCGCCCATCCGCTTCGGATCGTCCGTGAGCGAGTATTGCGTCTTCGCAATGCAAACCGGCAGCCGCCCAAATCCCCACTCGGCATAGTGGGCAAGACTGGCGCGGGCCTGCTCGCTCAGCGCCACATCGTCGGCTCCGTAAACCTGCCTGGCCACCTTGCGCAGCTTTTCTTCGGCAGGATCATCGAGCGAGTATGCCGGCTGAATCTTGGGAAATGGGTTTGCATCAATGGCAGCCACCACCTGCTCCGCCAGGTCGACCGCGCCCAACCCGCCCTTCGTGAATGCCTCCACAACGGCTGAATGGATTCCGAGCCGCGAACATTCAGCGGCAATCGCGCTCAAATCGTCATCCGTATCGCCGGGAAAGCGATTGATCGCCACCACCACCGGCACTCCAAATCTGCGCAGCGTCTGGATGTGATGCGCAAGGTTCGGAAATCCCGCCGCAAGCGAGCCATCACCCTGCCCGCGTAGGCTTTGTGCCGTGGTCACCAGCACCGCGACCGCCGGCTCAATGCCCGAGGAGCGCATCGCAATATCGAAATACTTCTCCGCGCCCAGGTCGGCCGCGAATCCGGCTTCGTTCACCACGTAATCGGCCAGTCGCAGCGCAATCTGCTGCGAAAGAACGGAGCTCGTACCATGCGCAATATTGGCAAACGGTCCAGTATGCACCAGCGCCGGGGTTCCTTCAGTGGTCTGCACCAGGTTCGGCAGAATCGCCTCGTTCAGCAGAGCCATCATAGCGCCCGTTGCTCCCAGATCTGCCGCCGTAACAGCGCGTCCAGCCCGGTTGACTCCGACCACAATCGCATCCAGTCGCCTGCGCAGATCGGCGCGGCTGTTGGCGAGGCCCAAAATCGCCATGATCTCTGAAGCCGCCGTGATCACGAAGCCGGTTTGCCGGTTTGCGCCAGCTTTTTTAGAGTCAAGCGAAACGGTAATGTGCCGCAGCGCGCGATCGTTCATGTCCAGCGCGCGTGGCCACGCAATCTGGTCAGGATCGAGATCAAGCACGTTGCCATGAAAAAGATGCGCGTCAGTCATCGCGGCCAGCAGGTTGTGCGCGGCGGTGATGGCGTGGAAATCGCCGTGAAAGTGCAGGTTGATCTTCTGGCTCGGTTCCACCTGTGACAAGCCGCCGCCTGCAGCCCCGCCCTTAAGCCCAAAGACCGGCCCCAGCGATGGCTCGCGCGAAGTGACAATCGCCCTGCGCCCAATGCGTTCCAGCCCCTGCGCCAGCCCAATCGAAGTCACCGTCTTGCCTTCACCGGAGACCGTGGGTGTGGTGGCCGTCACCAGGATGAACTTGCCGCGGACAGGGAACAGCGCATCGTCGAGCAGGTTGAGCAAAAGCTTGGCGCCATACGGGCCAATGGTTTCGTAATGATTTGGCGAGAGCCCTAGCTTGCCGGCAATTTCCTGAATAGGCAACATGAAACACTCCGTAGAACGCACTGCGCTCCTTGAAACTCAATGGTGAAACGCAATGAAGACTACACCCGGTTAGAGAAGCCTTGGATGTGACAGTTGCACCTGTTGTTTGCGGAATAGAGGCAGCGCCTACATCGCCTCGGGGCTCTCGATGCCCAGCCAGCCGAGAACCGCGATCAGTTCCCGCAGCGCCACCGCGGCCGTCGCCAGCAGAAACGTCTTGCGAGCCGGATCTTCCTCGGTAAGGATGTGGTGCTTGTGGTAAAAGTTGTTGAACTCCTGCGCAAGCTGGAATGCATGCTTGGCCAGATACGCAGGTTCGGACGTGGCAATGCACTGCTCCAGCACCAGCGTCCGCCGCCCCGCTTTGTTGACGCAGTTTCGCTGACTTGCTGACCCGCCGACTCGCTGACTTGCTGACTTGCCAGCTTCTCAAACTCCGCTAACACCACATCAGGGCCGAATCCCGCCTTGCGGAAGATGTTCCGCGCGCGCACCACGGCGTATTGAATGTACGGCCCCGTCTCCCCCTCAAAGCTCAGCGCATCTTTGAAATCAAATGCGATCACCGAGTTGCGCGTGAACTTCAGCATGAAGTAGCGCAGCGCCCCAATCGCAATCTGCTCTGCAATCTTCTGCCGTTCGGGTTCGGCATCCGCGCCGCCTGTCTGGCGCGCGTCCACTTCGGCGCGCGTTGCGGCAATCAGCTTGTCAATCAGGTCGTCGGCCTTCACGCCAAAGCCCTTGCGGCCGCTCACCTCTATATAAGGCCGCGCCCGATCTTCCGCCGAAACCTCATAGCCCAGATCAACCGCGCAGCGCGGCGTCAGCGCCACCATCTCATAGCTGAAGTGCGTATACCGGTCGGCCTGCTCAGTGTGCCCCATGCCGCGCAGCGCCTGGATCACGTTGGCCTGCGGATCAGACTGCCGCGCATCAATCACGTTATAAATCGCCTGCGCCCCGCCAAAGTGCGGATGGTCCTCGTCACCCTGCACGGCCGAAATCCAGCATTCATGATCGGGATAAGTGAAGAACGGCTTGTAGCCGAAGTCCTTGCCCAGCAGTCCAAACTTCCACAAATGGTACGCGATGTCCTTGCCCACATACGTGACCGTTCCGTTAGAACGGACAATCACCTTGGCGTCCTCGTTAGTCTCGCCCTCGGTGACATCCGCGCCCGGCCGCGTCATCACCCAGCAGCCCTTGTTCTTCCCTTCCGTCTCGAAGTAGAGCACGCCGGTCTGCTTCAATTGCTCGAATGCCGCATCCCAGAACTTGAGGTGCAGAATCTCGCTCTCGCGCGGCAGAAAGTCGTATTCAATGTCCAGCCGCAGCATCGTCGCAAGATGCCGGCGAAGCACGGCGGTCGAAATCAGCTCGGCAACTTCGGCAGTCTCATTGCCGCCCAGCTCAATCTCATGCAGCGTAGCGTAGCGCAGGCGCTTCCGCGCTTCGTTCTCTTGGTCTGTTCCTGTGGAATACCACTGCGAGGTCTTGGCGTAGAGATCCCAGCAATAGAAATCAATCCGCTCACCCTTCGCCTTGAGTTCTTCAAGTAACTCGCGCACCTGGGCAAGCGATCTTCCTTCGAGATGCAAAAATCCAACGACGACATCGGCAACCTGCACTCCCGTGTTGTCGATGTAGTTCTGCACGTCCACCTTCTGCCCCGCGGCGCGCAGCAGTCGCACAAACGTGTCCCCCAGAATCGCGTTGCGCAGGTGTCCAATGTGCGCCGCCTTGTTGGGATTTATGCTGGTATGCTCGACCAGCGAATGGATCCCACTCGAGACCCGTTCCAGCCCCTCCCCGTCCGCAACCGCTTGAACCCCGGCCGCGCGATCAAACCGCGCGTTGATATACCCCGCGCCAGCCAATTCAAATCCGGCAAATCCCTCAAGCGATCCAAGCGCGGCAACAATCTCTTGCGCAATTGCCTTCGGCGCCTTGCGCAGCTTCCGCGCCAGCTCAAACGCCACCGGAGTCGCCAATTCGCCAAACTGCAAGTCCGGCGGAATCTCCAGCGGAATGTTCTCAAGCTCAAGATCGTACTGGTCCTTCAACACCTTGCGGAGATGTTCACCGAGCCGCTTTTGCAGTTCTAAATACACAGGGATGTGCCTCAAAATCCTTGATTTTCACCTTCGATTCTAACAGGGAGGCAGGTTCTGATTGCGTCGCCCGCTCGCAAGCGTCGGTGATACGCTGATCGCGAGGCGCGACCATGTTTGAACGGTACAACGAGCCGGCAAGGCGCGTGATCTTCTTCGCTCGATATGAGGCCGTCCAGCGAAGCTCCGACAGAATCACGCCCGCCCACCTGCTTCTCGGACTCATTCGCGAGAACGACTCGCGCGCGGACGCCGTGGGTTCCCTGAAAGCCAAAATTCCTGCCCCTGCGAACTGCTTGGAATCCAGCACCGGCCCGCCAAGGAGGTTCCCTTTGATAAGAAGAGCGGCCCTCCGCTGAACGACAATGCAAAGATGGTTCTAGCCTATGCAGCGCAAGAAGCTGACGGGAACAGGCAGTATTGGATCGACACCGACCACCTTCTGCTCGGCCTTCTGCGTTTCCCCAATGAAGCCTCGCCCGCGTTAGCCGCGATTCCGCTCAATCTGGATTCGGTTCGGGCCGCATCCAGGCGTCATCGCGAAAAGTTCCCTCCCGCACCGGCGCCAAGCACCAGCGTGGTGAGGGTGATCTTTGAGACGCTCAAACCACCCCTCATCATGCTAGGCTGGATCACGTTATTCGGCCTGGTCATGACTCTCATCATCCGCTGGCTCAACTATTAACGGCTGTGCAATAGCCGAAACGCATGTCCGTTGATAAACCAATGCAGTCAGTCCTCTTTCGAATCTCTTGGGCGCACATACCGTAAGATAAAGAGAGAGTTTGCCTCGAATTTCCCGCTCTTCTTTGCGGGAAGCGGGAAAGAAAACGCCCATCCCATGACGAACGAAACCAAATCCGGCGCCAGCCCAAACCGCTACTACCTCACCACGCCCATCTACTACGTGAATGCACGTCCGCACCTGGGCCACGCCTACTCCACCATCGTCTGCGACGCCATCGCGCGGCGCAAGCGGGCCCTGGGCATCGAGACCTGGTTCCTCACCGGCACCGACGAGCACGGGCAGAAGATCGAGCGCTCAGCCGAGCTGGCAGGCCGCACGCCGGCCGAGTTCGCCACCGCCATCTCCGCGGAGTTTCGCGGCCTGTGGCATCGGCTGGGCATCACCAATGACGACTTCATCCGCACCACCGAGGACCGCCACAAGCGCGGCGTGCAAAAGCTGTTTGCCACCCTGCGCGATCGCGGCTTCGTCTACAAAGGCTCGTACACCGGACAATACTGCGTCTCCGACGAGGCCTATGTGGACGGCCCTCCCGGCACCTACTGCCCCGACTGCGGACGGCTCACTGAAACCGTCAGCGAAGAGAACTACTTCTTCAAGCTGTCCGCCTTTGAGCGCAAGCTGCTGGAGTTTTATGAGGCCAACCCCGGCTTCATCGGCCCGGAGTCAACGCGGCGCGAAGTCATCTCCTTCGTCCGCGGCGGCCTCAAAGACCTGTCCGTAAGCCGCACCAGTTTTTCCTGGGGCATTCCGGTACCGGGTGACGAGAAGCACGTCATCTACGTCTGGCTGGACGCGCTGGCCAACTACATCACCGCGCTCGGCTACGGCTCGGACAAGCCGGCGGATCAGGCAAAGTTCAAAAAGTTCTGGCCCGCGGATATGCACCTCATCGGCAAAGAGATCAGCCGCTTTCACTGCGTATACTGGCCGGCATTTCTCATGGCCGCCGGCATCGAGCCACCCCGCAGTGTAAAAGCCAACGGCTGGCTGCTCTTCGACCAGGGCAAGATGTCCAAGTCAAAGGGCAACATCGTACGTGCAGAAACCGTTCAGGACGTTCTTGGCACCGATGCACTGCGCTACTTCCTCCTGCGCGAAATCCCCTTCGGGCAGGACGGCAGCTTCAGCTTCGATGCCCTGGTCCAGCGGTTCAACGGCGACTTGGCCAACGGCTACGGCAACCTCGTCAGCCGCGTAGTCAACATGGTGCACAAGTACTTTGCCGGAGTGGTCCCGGAGACTGGCCGAGAAACCGCTGCCGAGGATGCATTGCGCGGAAGCGCGGAGGCAGCCATCGCTGCCTTTGGCCCTGCCTTTGACGAGCTCAACTTCTCTGAAGCGCTCAAGTCCCTGTGGGTCCTGGTCGCGGAAACCGACGGCTACCTCACCGCCAACGCCCCCTGGAAGAAGCCGCCGGAGCGCAGCGACGAGGAACACCTGGCTCTCCAGGCGCGGGTGCTGGCAACAGCAGCCGAGGCAATCCGCATCATAACCGCCCTGGTGTACCCGATTTTGCCGGAGTCTGCCGCAAAAGTATGGCAGCAGCTCGGACAGGGAGACATTCAGGCAGCCGTTCGCAGTGCTTTTCTCACTGAACTCGCCTGGGGCGGACTGAAGGCCGGCACTCGATTCGGCGAGCCCGCGCCGCTGTTTCCCCGCGCGGAGAAGGATGCAGTGGAACGTATGCAGAATCTCGAAGACAACAATATCGGCAGCGCCGTCGACGCCGTCAGCGGCGCCTCAGCAACCAGTTCAGCGCCCGAAGCACCACAGTCGGCGCTCGGCATATCCCCTATTCCCGCGACCCCGGAACCAACAGCGGCTCCGGAGCACGCCACAGCCTCGCCCTCTGTCGTCTCCGTCCAGGGCCAGCTTGCCGGAACCGTGCCGCCATCGGCGGCCGTTCACTCCCAGATTGAAAGCCAGCTGACCGAGCAGACCGCCGCGCCTGTTGACCCCGCCACGCCAGTGGCGACGATTCATGTCCACCAGGTGCCGGCGGAACTTGCCAGCAGCCGGCTCACCTCCACTCCCATCGCCGCGCCGGCCGGAGCCCCCTTGCAGCCGGCAGACCCCGCGGCCGAGCAACCTCAACACATCGGCATCGACGACTTCACCAAGGTAGAACTGCGCGTCGCCCAGATTCTGGTAGCCGAGCGCATCCCGAAGGCCGACAAACTGCTGCGCCTCGAAGTCGATCTGGGCTACGAGAAGCGCCAGATTCTGGCAGGCATTGCGCAATACTACGAACCGGAGAAACTCATCGGCCGAAAGATCGTAATCGTAGCCAACCTGGCCCCGCGCAAGATGAGAGGCCTCGAGTCAAACGGAATGCTTCTGGCCGCGTCCTTGCCCGACGGCGCACCGGTCCTGGCTGGATTCCTTGAAGAGGTTCCGCTGGGCGCGCGCCTCAAATAGGCTCTCCGCGCATTTGAGTTGACAATCTTCTTCGAATCGATGACTTAGGTCGCCAGATCTCGAGAGGTTCATTTGCTGATCGATTCCCACGCCCACCTGGACAGCGAGCGCTACGCAGACGACCGTGCCGCCATGCTGGCCCGCGCATTCAACGCGGGTGTCGGCACAGTCCTCGCCATCGGCATTGGCGAACACGCCTCGGGCATGGACGGAGCCCTTGCCGTCTGCCGCCAGTTTAATGGTCAGCCGAATTTACCCCAGCTCTACGCCAGCGCCGGCGTCTACCCCCACAACACCCATGAAATCGACGCAGCCGTCCTGGCCAAGCTCGACAGCCTGCTTTCCGAGTCCGAAGTCGTTGCCTGCGGCGAAATCGGCCTCGACTACTACCACGAAGGCGCGCCCCACGACATCCAGCACAAGGGACTCATCCAGCAACTCGAAATCGCCGCCGCGCGCAAGCGCCCCATCCTCATCCACTGCCGCCCCACCGGCGACGGCGCCGGCGGCAACATGGACGCCTGGGACGATCTCCTTGTCATTCTCGATCAGCACTGGCGGCCCACCGGCCTCGGCGGCGTCATGCACTGCTTTGGTGCCGGCTGGAAGCAGGCGCAGCGCTCCCTCGACCTCGGCTTCCTGGTCTCTTTTGCCGGAAACCTCACCTATCCCAAGGCACAGCCGCTCCGCGACGTGGCCGCGCGCCTCCCTCTGGACTCGGTCCTCGTTGAGACCGATGCGCCCTGGCTGGCCCCCGCGCCCGAGCGCGGCAAGCGCAATGAGCCGGCCTGGGTCGCCCGCACCGCCGCCACGCTCGCCGGCCTGCTGGGGGTGGACGAGCAGGAAGTGGCACTCCGTACCACGAAAAACTTTCAAACACTGTTTCGCCTTGGGGCGAACGTGGGAAACTGATACAGGCTTCGCAGACAGGCATTTGCACCCATGTGGCCCGTGAGCGCATCGAATGCAGCGATGCCTCGCAGTTTTGGGAGACAGAAAAGCTATGGCACAGGAAAACTCGTTCGACATTGTCAGCAAAGTGGATATCCAGGAAGTCCGCAATGCCATCGACCAGGCGCTCAAGGAGATCCGTCAGCGGTTTGACCTGAAAGATTCACACTCCGACGTAAAACTGGCCGAGGGCGACAAGGAAATTCAGCTCTCTTCGGCCGGCGAGTACAAGCTGGAGGCGGTAAAAGAGATTCTCGGGCAAAAACTCGTGAAACGTGGTGTCTCCCTCAAGAATCTCACCTATGAAAAGGTGGAGCAGGCCTCGGGCCAGAGCGTGCGCCAGAAGCTCATTCTCCAGCAGGGCATCCCGATTGAAAAGGCCAAGGAGATCGTCCGTTTGGTGAAGGAATCAAAAAAGAAGGCCCAGGCGACTATCCAGGGGGATACAGTCAGAATATCCAGCAAAGACCGCGACGAGCTGCAGTCAATCATCGCTTTGCTGCGCGGGAAAGACCTGGGCGTGGAATTGCAATTCACCAATTACCGCACAAATTAGTCACACCGGGCGAGCAGGCTTCCCAGGGGTCAACCAACAACCACATCGGCCGCACAGTACGATAGAGCAAGAGAACCGGAGAATCTTGAGCACACTGGCGATAGCGACGGCGAGAGAAGTGTTCGATCTGCTGCGGGACGACCTCGTCGCAATCGAGCAGGAGTTGGGCCGCGACGCCGCCTCCAGCGTCAGCACCATCACCGAAATCGCGGAATACCTGCGAGGCGGCGGCGGCAAGCGCATACGCCCATCTCTGCTCCTGCTTTCCTCACACATTCTCGGCTACCAGGGCCACGGCGCCATCCGCCTGGGCGCGGTGGTGGAGATGGTGCACACCGCAACCCTGGTCCACGACGACATTATCGATGGCGCGGACATGCGCCGCGGCCGACCCTCTGCCAACACCACCTGGGGCAACGAGAAATGCGTGCTGGCCGGCGATTGGCTCTACATGCAGGCCTTCAAGGTGGCTCTCGAAGAGAAAAGCCTGCGCGTGCTCGACCTGCTCATCGAGCTGACCCAGCAGATGGTCGAGGGAGAGCTGCTTCAGATTCAAAAACTCGGCAAAGCCGTCAGCGAAGCCGAGTACTACGACCTCATCTTCCGCAAGACTGCCTGCCTGTTTGCAGTTTCCATGCGTCTGGGCGCCGTCCTGGCCAAAGCCTCGGACGCCGACGAAACGGCCCTCGCCACCTACGGCCGCACCGTTGGCCTGGCCTTCCAGATTGTCGACGACGTGCTCGACCTCACGGCGACCGAAGAGGTCCTGGGCAAGCCGGTGGCCAGCGATCTGCGCGAAGGCAAAGCGACTCTGGCCGTGATCCACTCCATGGACCATGGCACCGCTGCCGACCGGCAAAAGATTCACCGCGTGCTCGACGACCGCAGTTTCGAGCGCGTGAGCCGCGAGCAGATTCAGCAGATCCTGGTCCGCAACGGCTCAGTCGAATACGCCATGAGCGTGGCCGATCGCTACGCCGAGCAGTCTCGCCAGGCGCTGGCGTCGCTACCCGACTCCGAGTTCAAGCGTGCCCTTCTGTGGGTGCCGGACTTCGTGGTAGCGCGCGACAAGTAGCCGCCCTGTCCTTACCAACAATGGAGAACCCCATGCAGGATATCTGGACTGCGGTCGACAGCTACTTCGGCGACCTCCTGATCCCCCGCGATGAAAAACTGGATGCCGCACTCGCCGCCAATCACAGAGCTGGCCTTCCAGCCATCGACGTCTCAAAACTGCAAGGCAAGTTTCTTGAGCTGCTGGTGCGCATCTCCGGCGCGCGTCGCATCTTGGAGATTGGCACCCTCGGCGGTTACAGCACCCTCTGGCTTGCTCGTTCGCTGCCTGAGGGCGGTCGCATTATCACGCTGGAGTTCGATCCCCATCACGCAGACGTTGCACGCGCCAATCTGTTGCATGCGGGCGTGCTGGATCGTGTAGATCTCCGTCTTGGGCCCGCGATCGAGACCCTTCCAACCCTCGAAAACACGGCCGATTCCCCCTTCGATCTGATCTTCATCGACGCCGACAAAGAATCCTATCCGGAATATCTCGATTGGTCCTTGAAGCTCTCGCGCGTGGGAACGGTGATCGTCGCAGACAACGTCGTCCGCGACGGCAAGGTAATCGAATCCGACTGCCCCGACGAAAGGGTGCAGGGTGTCCGGCGCTTCACTGAAAGGCTGGCAGCCGAGCCGCGGTTGAGTTCGACGGTGCTGCAGAATGTCGGCACCAAGGGATATGACGGCCTGGCGCTCGCTGTCGTTCTCCGCTGAACCGTTGCGCGCCTGATTCAGACGAGTTCAAAGATCCGATCTCAAACATCCTCGACGACCGTTCCCTGGTGGTAGACAACTTTCCAGCCGTCCGGCGTACTCTGCCAGATAGTGGCGCGCCGCGTGAGTCGCACATTGTCCTGAAGCAGCGTATACGTCAGCAAATACATATCCGCCGACAATCGCCGGCAATGAAAGCCGCTCGTCTCCCACACGTCTTCATGAGGGACGGCGAACCGCTTTTCCAGCTCATCCAAAATAGCCGCTCGCGAGTAGCGCCTGCCGGACGCGCCCGTCTCCCAATAATCCTTCGCCATCAGCCTGTCAAAATCGGCGCGCGTCGTTCCAAATTCAGGCCGATGAAAGATCGGCTCGCGGCTTGAAAGCTCGGCGAGTATCTGTTCAAGTTCAAGCGGTGTGGCGAGGGTCGGCTCCATCTGCTGGAACCGGGGATCGAGCGGTGTCATGCGAACAGGATAGACCAGGCTTCTGATCGCGCCTACGCCTCGTCCATCATCGCCCGCAGCGCCGCTTCATGTTCCGGAGGCAGCGGCTTCTTGTTGAGCTGGTCGTCGCAAACCACGTGCACCGTCTCACCCTCGGCCAGCAGCTTCCGCTCTTCCCCTTCGTGGCTTGGTTTGCGCCAAATCTGGTACGCAAATTTGATCACCGAGCGGCGCAGCAACGAGGGCCGCGTCTCAATCTGGATCTGGTCGTCGTACCGCGCAGGAGATTTATAGCGGCAGCTTGCCTCCACCACCGGCAGAATGCACTGGTGGTCCTTCTCCAACTGGCTGTAGGCCAAACCCAGGGAGCGCAGCAGTTCAACGCGGCCGATCTCAAACCAGACCAGGTAGTTGGCATAGTAGACAATGCCCATCTGGTCGGTTTCAGCGTAACGCACGCGGACTTCGGTAGTAACAGGCATAGATTCAGCAATCAGCCATCAGCATTCAGTAGTCAGTCAATAGCCCGGAAACTGACCACTGACAACTGATCACTGATAACTGCTTCTACGGTTTCAGATGCGCAAAAATCGGCAGCTTGGTCAGGTCGTTGATGATGATGAAAGCGAAAAAGACCAGCAGCACCACGAAAGCAGCCTGGTAAATCCGCTCCTTGATCATCATGTTGATATCGCGGCGCATGACGCTCTCAATGAGCAAAAGCACAATCATGCCTCCATCAAGGATGGGGAAGGGCAGGAGGTTCATAATGCCCAGATTGAGGCTGATTTCCGCGGCCAGTCCGAACTTGGGCAGCATGCCCTTCATTTCCGCCGCTTCGCCGGCCATGCGTGCAATCCCCACCGGGCCGGAAAGCTGTGAAACCGAGACTTGGCGCGTAAAGATGCGGCGCAGGACTTCAAAGATAAGAAACGCGTTATCCGCGCAGAATTCTCGGGATTTCAGCGCTGCCTTCCCCAACGGCAGCGGTTGGTCCCGGAGCGGAATGGGAACCGCCGCGAATCCGAGTTTCCACGAAGTATCCAGTTTGGCCGGGTGCGCCACCAGGGTTACCGGAGCGCCGTTACGCAGCACATTGAGGGTAACCGGCTTGCCGGCGCCGGCTTGCAGGTAAGCGAGCAGCGATGCCACCGTGTGAATGGGGAAACCATCCACAGTTTGGATGGAGTCGCCGGCGCGCAGGCCGGCTTGTTCAGCAGGCGCGCCCGGCATAACCTGGTTCACGCCAATCGGGCCGGTGAGATATTGCGGAAGTATCCCCGCAATGTCCGGATCATCTTCCTTCAACTCGGCGGGCACATGCATGTAAAGCGAAATGGCTTTGCCGCCACGCTCAACTATCACTGGCACGGTCTGATTCAGATTGAGATTGATCCGCTCGTAAACCCCTTCCCAGCTGGGGTTGTTCACCTTATCGAACTGGCGAATAATGTCGCCCGTCTGCATCCCGGCCTGGGCCGCGGCCGAATTGGGAACGATCCACTCAATTGTGGTGGTCTTGAGCTCAATCGACGGCACTTCATTGAAGAGGCCGAAGTAAATGAGCATCAGCACAAAGGCAAGAATGAAGTTGGCGACAGGGCCAGCCAGACCGATGAGGATGCGCTGCCATCGGGGGTGGTTGGTCAGCGCGCCCGGGTCGTCGGTAAGGTCAGCCGCGGGACCGTCGGATCTCTCAAGGTTCTGCTCGGCGTTTTCACCCGTCATTTTGACGTACCCGCCCAGCGGAAGCAGGCAGATCTTGTAATCCGTGTCGCCGTACGTGACGCCGATCAGGCGCGGGCCAAAGCCGACCGAGAAAGCCTCCACGCGCACGCCACAAAGCTTCGCCACGGCAAAATGGCCGAACTCGTGCACAACCACCATCACGCCGACCAGGACAATAAAGGCGGCGACTGAAACCAGAAATTCATGCATAAATCGACAAACTTTCCTTCGACAAGTCGCTTCTCCGCGGCAACACTGCGCTTATCGACCGACCGGGGAACTCCCTATAGCAATGCATGGGCCATTTGACGCGCTTCGCGGTCGGTGGCGAGCACCTCCGCGATAGACATTGGATGCGCCTCAGGCGTGGATGCGAGAACTTTTTCAATTGTAACCGGGATTCCGGTGAACGGAATTCGCCGTTCCAGGAAAGCCTCAACCGCCACTTCGTCGGCTGCATTCAGCGCAATGCAGTGGGCGCCGCCTTTTTCCGCGGCTTCAAACGCCAGGCGCAGGCATGGGAAACGTGCGAAATCGGGGGTTTCAAAGTCCAGATGGCGCAGCGCTGCAAGGTCAAAGGTGAGATTGGAGGCAGGCCGCTCCGGCCAGGCCAGGGCATAAAGAATGGGCAGGCGCATGTCGGTCACCGAGATCTGCGCCAGAATTGAGCCATCCACATATTCCACCAGCGAGTGGACCGTTGACTGGGGATGGACGGTGACGCGCACCTGGGCTGGCGGCACATCAAAAAGCCTGCACGCCTCGATCACCTCAAGACCCTTGTTGAGCATCGTCGCCGAATCAATCGTGATCCGCCGGCCCATCACCCAGGTCGGGTGCTTCAGCGCCTGTTCCGGCGTAATGGATGCGAACTGTTCCAGCGGAAGCTGGCGGAACGGCCCGCCCGACGCCGTCAGCCAGATCGTCTTCACTTCACCGTGCGTTCCTACCCGCAGGCACTGGTGAACGGCATTGTGTTCGCTGTCGATGGGCAGGATGGGCACGTTGCGTTCGCGGGCAGCGGCGGTGAGAATCTCTCCGGCTGCGACCATGCACTCCTTGTTGGCCAGGCCTACTGGCTTGCCGGCCAGGATGGCCGCGTGCGTGGCCTCCAGCCCGGCGACGCCGACAATGGCGGAGACCACAAAATCCACCTCAGGAAGCGTGGCGCAAGCCACAGTGCCTTCCGTGCCGTAAACCACTTCGACGCCGGTAACGCCGGCTTGCCGGAGCCGCGCAGCCAACCCGCCGGCCAGTTCTTCCGTGGCCAGCGAAACCACCCGCGGGCGCCAGCGAACCGTCTGCGCAAAGGCTTCGTCCAGGTTCCGGCCAGCAGCCAGCGTGGCCACCTGGTAGCGGTCGGGAAACTGCTCGACAATAGAGAGGGTGCTCTGCCCGATGGAGCCGGTAGAACCGAGAATGGCGAGTCGCTTCAATGGAATAACTAGAACCGTTGATGAATGATTTGAGCGTACCACAGCACCGGAGCCGCCAGCAGCAGCGCGTCGATCCGGTCCAGGACGCCTCCGTGGCCAGGCAGCAGCGTGCCTGAATCCTTGACGCCTACCGAGCGCTTCAGCGCAGATTCGGCCAGATCGCCCACCTGCGCAGCAACATTCACCAGCACAGCGAGAACCATCCAGTACCACGTCTCTTCCGGATAGGAGAGCCGAGCGGAATTCAACGACGCAACCCATGTGGCCAGGGCCAGTAGCCCGCCGGTAGCCAGCAAACTGCCGGCGAGTGATCCCACTGCGCCTTCCCAGCTCTTGTTGGGGCTCAGCGTCGGGGCAAGTTTGTGGCGTCCCCAGGCGCGGCCGATATACAGTGCGGCAATGTCTCCCGCCCACACCACGCACAGCAGAAAGAGCAACAGCGAAGGCCCGTTGCTCTCTTCGCGCAAAGCAGGGAGAGCGGTGAAGGTTAGCCCGACATAAAGCAGGCAGAAAATCGCGGTCGATGCGTCCGCCATCACCCGCTCAACGGGCGAGCGGAATGTGCAATAGAGCAGCAGCGCCAGCCCCAGGATGCCGAAAACGATCTCAGTACGATGCAACCACTCAAATGTCTCCACCGCCAGCCGGGCGGTGATCAGTGCCACAATGGCAACCACGACGGCTATGCGGGAAGGCTTGGCCCCGGCATGCTCGGCCAGTCCCAGGTATTCCCATCCAGCCAGCGCGGCCACTGCAGCCACCGCCAGCGTAACTAACCAGGAGGGCCCGAGAAACACGATCAGCAAAACCAGCGGAATCAGAACAACAGCGGTAAGAATTCGTTTCATTCCAAGGGTGAGAATACACCGCCAGGGTGGGGGTGCGTGAGGATAAAGGACTTAGCCCGCAGCCAGTCGGATGCGATCCACATCCTCTTCAACGTCGCCGGAGCCCTCGCCAAGACCGCCATACCTCCGCTCGCGCCGCTGGAAGTCCGCAATCGCCTCCAGCAGGTGAATGCCGCGAAAGTCCGGCCACAGCCGGTCCGTCACCAGCAGCTCGGTGTAGGCAATCTGCCAAAGCAGGTAATTTGAAATCCGCATCTCTCCCGACGTCCGAATCAGCAGGTCGGGGTCCGGCATGTGCGCGGTGTAGAGATGGCGGTGAATGTCTTCTTCGGTGATGCGATCGGCGGAAATGTGCTTGTGCTTCATCTCCGCAAAGAGGGCGCGAAACGCGTCCACCATCTCCGAGCGCCCGCCATAGTTCAGCGCCAGCGTAAGCGTCGTCCCGGTGTTGCGGGCCGTAGCGTCTGCCGCCCAGGCCATCTTGTCCTGAACCTCGGGAGGCAGCTCGTGGGTCCGCCCGATATAGCGGATGCGGACGTTGTTGTCCATCATGCGCTCAAGATTGCTCTCAAGGTAGCTCTTCAGCAGGCGCATGAGAAAACTGACTTCGGCGCGCGGGCGGCGGAGATTGTTTTCAAGAGAAAAAGCGTAAAGGGTGAGCCAGGGCAATCCGATCCGCGAGGCCGTCTCAGTCACCAGTTGCACGCTCTTGGCGCCCTGCTGATGTCCCAGAAACCGCTTCAGCGAGCGATGACCCGCCCACCGGCCGTTTCCATCCATGATGATGGCCACATGCTGGGGCAGGCTTTCTGGCTTCAGGGTTGCGTAAACGGCGCGCTCCTCAGCAGTGAGCTCATGGATGCGCAACGTGCCGGATGAATACAAAGGACTCGCCTCTTGATTGCAAATGAGCTTCGCGAAGGACGCTCCAACGCTCACGTCGGAACACGTCTGGAGCACGTCCAAACTTGCCGCTTCGCGGGATCGAAGAAAATGCTTCAACGGAAAGCGAAGCTGACGCCTGTGCGCATCGAACTCCCGAAGCGGGAGGCCAGATACGCCATCTTCGACCGTAGCACAAGCGCACCTGCGCCGCAATTACCCCATTTAGGCAAACACACGCAGAGGTGACAAGCAACAGGGCGGAATCGGACGCGCGGTCTGGCACCTCTCGCTTCGGAAACTCCGCCCGCGCAAATCCGCTGTCCGGCGGCACACGCCGGACTTTCAGACCAAACCGGTTACGCGGTGCGGCGCCGGCCGGTGGCGGCGTCGCGAATCGCGCCGGCAACCAGTGTGCGCTGCAGCGAGTCAAGTTGCGGCAGCAGCGTGGCAATCTCCGCCAGAAAAGGATCGGAGAGGATGGCTGCGATCTCTTCTTCGCGGCGGCTGCGGGCATCGCGCACCAGCGCGCTCACGTTCACCTCGAGCGCCGCGGCCAACCGCTCCAGCGAACCCAGCGTAGGAATCGCCTTGCCGTTTTCAATTTTGGAGATGTAGGTCCGGGGCACCTGCATGCGCCCTGCAAGCTGGCGCTGGCTCAGGTGGCGCGCGCGGCGAATGTCCCGCACCTGGCCGGCAACCTGCAACCCCGCCTCAGCCGACGCGGCCGCCGTGGGTTGGCTGGTCACCAGCTGCGGCGCCAATGGTGCTGGCTCCTCGATATCGAGGGGGCGGTGGCATTTTCTGCAAAGGGAGTTACTGGTCCGGTACTGAACCAGGCTGCAATAGTCGCAACGCACAACTTCGCGCGTTTCCACGCTCACCAGGGTAGTTGCCATCGGTCGTGTGCGGAGTGCCAGAGCATGGTCTCCGTGGTGCTTCTCAGCACCGCGATCTTTGTTAGAGTGAGGGGAATGAACCATAATTGTCAAGTGGAAACTTAGTGTTAATCCTAAGTTTCACCCATCATACCCTGAAAAACCCGAAGAATCACGAACCATATTGATCAACACGGGAGAAAAAATAAATGCACACTGAAGAGATTTCGTTGTATGGCCGTGAACAGGCCTGGCAGTTGCTCACCAAGTGGACCCAAAGCGAGAGTCTGCGCAAACACGCCTTGGCCGTTGAAGCCTGCGTAGCCGCCTGCGGCGAGACCGAAGCGGATCGCCTGGGGCTTGCCGGATCCGAGCGCGACAAGCTGATCGAGCTCTACGCCACCATTGCCCTCCTTCACGACTTCGACTACGAGCGCCATCCATCTCTCGAAGAACATCCTTTCGTCGGCGTGCGCGAGTTGGAGCGACTGGGCTGGCCCGCGGAGATGCGCACAGCAATCCTGGGCCACGCGCAGTATTCAGGCGTGCCCCGTGTCACGCACCTGGACAAGTCTCTCTTTGCCTGCGACGAACTCGCCGGCTTCTTGACCGCCTGCGCCTTGGTGAAACCCAGCAAAGCGATTGCCGACGTCGAAGTATCCAGTGTGCGCAAAAAGATGAAAGACAAAGCCTTCGCCCGCGGCGTGAATCGCGAAGACGTGATTCAGGGCGCAGCGGAGCTGGGCGCCGATCTGGACGCCCACATCGGGTTCTGTATTGAAGCGATGCGGAAGCGGGCGGTGGAACTAGGGCTGTGAATCGCGGCTCCGAACCGTTCCACCTTGACGCTTGCTTAGATGAGCAGGTATTTCCCTACAACAACCGGGCAACTCGTGACAATCCGTTGACAGATGCAGACCGCTTCTGTCTGGCGGTAACGCAGATCGTAGGGAAGAGATTGACCTATGCACAGTTAACCGGGAAGAGTGCCTTCACCGTGATAGGAGTTGACGTGAAAGAGAATCACGGCAAAGATCGCCAGGCTGCGCAGCGTACCCAGCCCATGAGCTCTAGGTGCGGATTGGGTCAAGAGAAGGGAAAACCTCATGCTGGATGCTCCAATCTTAGCCCATTGTGCGTGGAATGCCGGCTGATCCTGAACCCACTGGTACTGTCTTGGCCAACCGCTAAATTCGGCTCATTACCCCCATTTTTCCGAACCCCGAAGCGTGCTAAAATGTTGCCGAATTGATGCCAAACAAAGGAGATACCCACTGTAATGAACGTCTTCCCTGCCTTCCTGCTTCGCTTCGCCGCGTCTAGCCGGTTCGCCACCTTGTTGCTCGTGCTGGCCGCATTGGCCTCCGGCCCTCACGGCTTCTGTGGGCCCATCCACGACGCTGCTCGGGAAGGCGACCTGAAGAAGGTCGAACTGCTCCTGAAACAACAGCCCGATCTGGTATCCAGCAAGGACGAAAAGCACGGCCAGACTCCCCTTCACATCGCGGCATTCAATGATCGCCTCGATGTGGCCAAGTTGCTGCTGGCCGACAAGGCGGACGTGAACGCCAGGGCCAACAACGGATCAACACCCCTGCACCTTGCCGCGGCCAAAGGTAACAAGGATATGGTGGAGCTGCTGCTGGCCAACAAGGCAGACATCAACGCTGTGGACAAGGACGGCTGGTCGCCGCTTCACTCAGCCATGGTGTGGCAGCAAAAAGACATTGAAGATCTGTTGCGCCGGCACGGAGCTGAGGACCTTCCGGCTCCCAGACAGCCTGCGAAGCCCACTTCCGCGCCGGGCGATGCGCACGCCGAAAAAGCTCCGCCAAAGGAGACCAGCAAGGACGGCGCGTTTGTGGCCTACGACGACGGAACCGTACTGGACACGAAGACAAACCTGATGTGGACGGCGCGGGACAATGGAGCCGCCCTCAGTTGGCCTGCAGCAAAGACGTATGCCGGGAACTTTCGCGGCGGTGGCTACTCCGACTGGCGCCTCCCCACCACAAGCGAGTTGGCCGGTCTGTACGACAAAGCCAAAACTTACAAATCCTACTGCCCAACCGCCGTCGATGAGTTGGGCGCGACCGCAAACGAAGTCCATCTCACCGAATTGATCCGTCTTTCCTGCACCCGCGAGTGGACCTCCCAGATGCGCAGCGACAAACCGGGCTCCGTGACCATCTACGACTTCCACTCCGGCATCGACGCCGCGCGTCCCGCCGCGCAAGAGTTTGTCGACACCGCGAGCCGTGTGCTCCTGGTCCGAACCGCCACCAAGCAGTAGTCATCGCACCGTCAACCAGTAGCTCCAGGTCTCTGAAGCCCAGTCTGAAGCGGCCCCGACCCGTCGGTCACGGCCGCTTCTCTTTTCGCCGTTTCTCTTTCCAGAGACAGCCGGAATCCAGTTCCTCGGCGCTGCGGGAAAAATGTTCTACCCCGCTAGCGCCTTTTTGACTTCCTCGCTCACAATGCGTCCCTCCGCGCGAAGACCGGCTGCCTGCAACTTCGCTTGGACAGCCTTGATGACGGTGCCGATCTCTTTGGGCGTGGGTTTCTGTCCGGAAGCACCGGCAATTTCAGCAATTGCCTCGGCAACCAGTGTCCGCAAACCGGCTTCGTCCAGCGCCTTGGGCAGGAACTCCTCGATCACCACAATCTCGGCAGCTTCAATAGCGGCCAGCTCAGGCCGATTCCCCTTGGTGAACTGCTCTATCGAGTCGCGCCGCTGCTTGATCATCGTCGCCAGCGCCTGCTGTTCCTCGGCTGGCGTCAGCGGCTCGCGCTTTTCTATGGCCTTGTTCTTAAGCGCGTTCTTGATCAGGCGCAGCGTGCCGGTGCGCACCGCGTCGTGCGCCTTCATGGCGGTGATGGTCTGTTGGGTAATCAGGGCTTCCAGTGCGCCTGCGTCAGTCATGACTCTCCTGCATTCTGAATGAATCGAACATTCTGAATGAATCGAACCGCTTTCCGGTCTATTCAGAAGTTTACCGCTTGAGCAAACACCAAGGCACCCGAGCCTTCAAAATCAGGGAAAACCATTGCAATGAAGATGACCATTAGATGCCCTCCAGCGGCAGTTTTCTTCATTATTTCCGTGCTTTGATGGGGCGAAAACCAGAAGGATTCGCACATTCTCCGGCGACGGAACTTTTACCCCCACGCTGCATTTACACAAGTGAGGTACAACGCAATGAAGTCCAGATTCATCACGATCGCGCTGGTAGGAATCGGGGTGCTTGGCGCGTCGGCATTCGGCTCGAGCCAGGCGCCGCGGTACGGGGGCAATCAGGCTCCAGCTTATAACGCTGCACCGACAGATCCGGCATCGGCGAATCCAGCATCGGCAAATCCAGGAACTGTGAATTACATCGAAGGCGCGGTTGTCCTCGATGGAAACACACTGAACCGCCAGGACGTCGGACGCGCCTACATGCAGCCTGGTGAGGTGCTTTCCACCCAGACCGGCAAAGCCGAAGTTCTGCTTACTCCCGGAGTCTTTCTGCGGCTCGACGACAACAGTGCAGTAAAGATGATCTCTCCCGACCTGACCAAAACTCAGGTGGAACTAGAAAAAGGCCGCGCTGCCGTGGAAGTCGACCAGATCTTCCCGCAGAACGACCTGGAGCTGGAAGTTGCAGGAATTTCTACACAGCTGCTCAAGCCCGGGTTCTATGAGTTCACCGCTGGACAGCCAACCGCCCTCGTATTTCAAGGCAAAGCGGCAGTCAGAGAAAGCAATGGCAAATGGAAAGAGATCAGGGACCACCATGATGTCAGGCTGGTTCCCAACGCGGAGCTAAAATCCATAAGCTTCGATACCCGCGATGCCGAAGACGGTTTCTACAACTGGAGCAGCCTTCGTTCCGAATACCTGGCTGAAGCCAACAACCAGATCGCTGGCGAGTATGCCGGCGTTCAAGGATTCGTTCCCGGCTGGTATTGGGATCCGTGGATGTGGGATTACACCTTCATCGGCTTAGGCCCGTACTGGAGCCCGTTTGGCTTTGGATTCTATCCTCCATGGGGCTGGTACGGCGGCTATTGGAGGGGCGGATTCAACGGTGGACGGTTCTACGGCGGCGGTGTCCGCGGATTTGACAGCGGCTTTGCCCGCGGAGGCTTCCATGGAGGTTTTGGCGGTGGCGGCGGCGGTGGTCGCCGCTAACCAGAATCTCTCGCGGACCCTGGCTACATCGCCCCGGCTGCCACCGGGGCGCAAGGTCTCCGACTTCCAACATGCACTGGATCAATGGTTTGCACTTGCATTTAATTACCGTTGCAAGGCCGATCATTGAATCAAAGACGGAGAATCAAAGACGGAGAATCAAAGGCGCGAACGCTCTGCGCCTTGGGAGATCGGAGACCATGCGAATCACAAGGAACTTCAACCTGGCCGGTAGCGACCTCCGCCCTTACCGGGACAGAACAAAACAAGACGCGCAACTCTTCCACTCAGGCGAGGCTAACTCAAACAAATTCAATCGCTTGCGAGCATAAAGTCCTGCCCGGTACAATTTCAGTACCTCAGTACACCTTCTCTAAGCAACACATTATAAAAGAGTTCTATAGCATCCGATTTTCAGGGTGTACTGAAAAGGGCGTTGGGAAATCGCGCTTCAAGTGAAAGTCTTGCACAGTAATGGGATTCACAAAAACCACAAAAATATGTATTATGTGACTTATCGGGCAGGCCTCAAGACACTGCTCGGCTCCCTTTAGCCCTGATTTGAGGAGACATTATGATTCGCAAGACTCGCCTTTTTACGCCCGGTCCCACACCTCTTTTGCCCGCAGCCCAGTTCGCCATGGCGGCTGCCGATATTCACCACCGCACGCCGGAGTTCCGCGCCCTTTACCTGAAGGTGCTTGCCCAGTTGAAAGTCTTCGTTGGCACCCAAAATGACGTGCTGTTGCTCTCATCGTCCGGTACCGGCGCAATGGAGGCCGCGGTCTCCAACCTGACCTCCCCTGGCGACAAGGTGCTTGTACTGACCGCCGGCAAGTTCGGCGAGCGCTGGACAGGGTTGGCCAAGGCCTTCGGTTGCGAAGTCGACGTAGTCACGGCGCCCTACGGTGAGACCTTTGATTTGGCCGCGGTGAAGGCTGCTCTCAGGCCCGAACATAAGGCCGTCTACCTGCAGGCTACCGAGACCTCGACTGCGGTTCGCCACGATGTGGAAGCGATCGCCAGGTTGGTCAAGGAGACTGACGCGCTGCTGGTCGTGGATGGAATTACCGGCTTGGGCACGACCCACTTTGACGTCGACGGCTGGGGCATCGACGTACTGATCGGCGGCTCGCAGAAGGCAGTGATGATTCCGCCAGGTCTCGCCTACCTGAGCGTGAGTGAAAAGGCCTGGGCGGCGATGGAGAAGTCGAAGAATCCGCGCTACTACTTTGACCTGCGCAAGGAACGCAAGAACGCCGTGAAAGGCGAGAGCGCGTATACGCCGGCTGTGGCCTTGATTGCAGGCCTGGGCGCGGCGCTTGACTACATTGCCGGACAGGCCGGCGGCGACCTTGAAAAAGGCCGCATCGCATTGATCGACAACGCGCAAGTGAACGCGGAGGCAACACGCGCAGGACTGGTGAAGCTTGGTTTCACGCTGTTCGCGCCCACGGCTCCCGCAGCCGCAGCCACCGCCGTTGCAGTCCCCGAAGGAATGAATTCAGGCGACGTGGTGAAGGCGCTCAAGGCGCGCTTCAGCCTGGTCATCGCCAACGGCCAGGGCGAGATGCAGGGCAAGATCTTCCGCGTGGCGCATCTGGGCTTCTTTGACTACCTCGATACGATCGCATT
>JBEKDE010000049.1:0-59922 GCA_050014515.1 Occallatibacter sp. | reverse complement strand
CAATGCCGTCCGCTCCCATGCAACCTCCTCCAGCTGCACCCCGACCGAACAACTGAAAACGGGTAGACACGAATAGCACAGTTCATTCACCAAGAATATCCACGGCGCGCGTGGGAAATGCGGCCATGACTTCTATCACTGGATGGCCGAACCCGACTCAATCCATTGGCCTGGCCTCATGCCTGCTTGCCTTCGTTTGCTGCGCAATCGCGTGGATCAGAGGGCGCAGCGTTCCGCTTCTTCGGAAGCTCAGTGCAATTCTCACCGTTCTTGAAGCGGCGCTCTTCCTGGACATGGCGTTCAATGGACGCTGGTTGCTGCACGATTGGCTTGAAAACCAGGCTATCGCGAGAGGTTTGTACGACCTGCGTACTGTTCCTCAGATCGTGGCATTGTGTTTCCTGGGAGGTTGCGCTGCCACCGGGATTGCATTGGTGCTATGGCATCTTCGAGGAAAGGCCGGCGCAGCGCTGGCAGCATGCGGCGGGATTCTTTCGGTCGGGTGCTGGTGCGTTGAGGTCGTCTCTCTGCATGCCGTCGACCATGTGTTATACAGCACTGTTGACGGGGTCATGCTCGTGGCCCTGGCATGGATCGCGTCTGCCATTATGACCGGAGCGGGTATCCTGTGGCACTTGTTTGCCTTTCGCGCTCATGCCCGATGAGATAGACTCCCAGCGGGAGCAGCGGAGGACGCTCAGAGAGATTCGTGGCAATCGGGCCTGCGAACCCACTCATGCACTTATCGATTGCGTGGTAGGGAAGGCGGGGGATCGAACCCGCAATCCTCGGCTTAGAATGCCTGGGTAAGCTCCGAGGTACTGAGCATTCAACTTTACCGGGCTCAACGCCGTGCGAACCGAGGACTACTGGCGTGCCCGAGTCACGCGTCCTCAAAATCCGTCCTCTGGGGAATCCGCGCGTAGATTTGCTTTGCTTCGCACCTTCCAAACTCCCGACATCGCTTCGATTCCACCCCTCCGAAATCTGGCGTATCTGCTCATGGCAGACCGGCGTGGGGAACTTCGACCCTCGTCATCAGAATGGAAGAGCGGTGATGTGCTGCGGCCTCGGTTTCGTCAAATGTGGGTGCGGCGCAGGCGAAGAGCGTGCGCCCATCGTCGCCACCCAGCATGCAGGCAAACGCGCAGAGGCAGTTGGTCTTACGTTCGTCGAGAATGGTGCCGCCTTCGACAACGCGGATAACGCGCCGGTTTAGAACGTCGGCGACCCAGACGGCACCCTCCGCGTCAAGACAAATGCCGTCGGGCACAACGGCCGCCTGCTCAAGAATCTTCCCCACATCCGCTGTTACGGGAGGATCGCCGAAGGCAGCCCAGGTGCGGCGCTCGCTCAATGCGCCATTGGAGACGGTAAAAGCGGTGAGGCGGTTGGCCATGGTCTCGGCGATGATGAGCGTGCGGCGATCAGGAGTAAGTACGGCGCCATTGGGGAAGGCGAGATCGTGCGCGGCTAGGTCGGCCGTACCGTCGGGAGCGACACAAATAAGTGCGGTAGAGCGGGCCGGTTCGCCGTTGAACAAATCGAATCCGAAGTTTCCCACCCACGCGCGGCCCTCGTCATCAACGAGCATGTCGTTCAATAGACCCGGGGCGAGCGCTGACAGATCGGCGTGCTCGACGATGGTGGCGTCACGCTCGCGGCGGAGGACCTTGCGATCGCGCATGGAACTGATAAGGAGACGGCCGTCGGGAAGGAAACCGATGCCGGCGGGTAGGCCATCCGTGCGGGCATACGTTTCGGCAGAGCCGTCGACTGAAAGCGAGAGTATGCTCCGGGTGTAGCGATCAGAGAAGTAGAGCCGGCCGTCACGCCAGCGTGGGCACTCGGTGAACGAAAGGCCGTCGAGAAGAGTTGTAAACATCGACATAGCAAAACGACCTAAACAGGAATCATCCGGCATAGCTCCTGCGAAAAATGCACAGGACACCCGGTCCGTTGTTCTACTTCTTCCTTAGTGACCCCCTCGGCGATCTCCGTCATCTCAAGCCGTTCACTGGAGACGTGAAACCAGCCAAGTTCCGTAACAATGTCATGGACCACGCCTTTTCCTGTGAGCGGAAGTGAGCACTCCGCAACGATCTTGAAGTCTCCGTCCTTCGCATTGTGTTCCATTGCGACGATGATCCGAGCCGCGCTCGCGACCAAATCCATCGCGCCGCCCATGCCTTTGACCAGCTTTCCGGGAATGGACCAATTCGCCAGGTCGCCTCGGCAGGATACCTGCATTGCACCCAATATGCTCACGTTCATGTGGCCGCCGCGGATCATGGCAAAAGCCTGATCGCTGCCGAAAAAACTTGAACCGGCAAGGATGGTCACCGGTTGTTTTCCAGCGTTGATAAGATCGGGATCTTCCTGATCAGGAGAAGGCGGAGGTCCGATCCCCAGAAGGCCGTTCTCAGAATGCAGAACAACCTCGATCCCGTGTGGCACGTACGCCGCGACCGTGGTGGGCAAGCCAATCCCAAGATTGACATAGAATCCGTCTCGGAGTTCCCGGGCGACACGTCTTGCGATGAGCTCTTTGCCGTCCACAATCAGATTCCTTTACCTAAGTGCCAGGCTCCCGAGCACAAAGAGTTACACGGGGCCTACGTTAGAAGTGAAAACCACCGCCGCAGATGAGTACCTCACCGGTAACATAGTCCGATAATGGAGAGCAGAAGAACAACACGGCACCGGCGGCCTCTTCAGGTGTTCCGAGCCGCCCTAGTGGACATAGAGCTACGGCCGACTCGAGCATCGCCGGCTGAACGCCGATGGGAATGTCCCTCCCGCCCATGTTGAATTTCCCTTCCGGTCTGAGAGGTTGCGTCATGCGAGTCTGGATCAGCCCAAAGCCGACCGCATTGACATTAATGTTGTAACGGCCCCACTCCTTGGCCAGAGTTTTCGTCAGCCCAATCACTCCGGCCTTGCCCGCGCTGTAACCTGCCTGGCCTGCATTCCCATCCGTTCCGGAGATTGAAGTGATATTCACGACCTTGCGCATCACGCGCTGCCCCACCGATATCTCCTTTTTGGCGGTTTCACGAAGATAACTGGAAGCAGCCCGCAACAAGCGGAACGGCGCTACCAGGTGGATGTCTAACATCGCCTGAAACTGTTCGTCCGATGTCTTCTGGATCACGCCATCCCAACTGAAACCTGCGCAGCTGACGATGATGTCGATGGAATGGAACCTTTCGAGCGCATTGTCCACGATCTGCTGAGGGAACCCAGGGTCAGTTAAGTCTCCACGGATGGTTGCAACCAGATTGGGGTCACGGATCAACGACTGCGTTTCCTTGAGTGCTTCGTCATCCAGGTCCGCCGCGAGAACATTTGCACCCGCAGACGCAAGCGATTGTACGATGGCCCTTCCAATGCCCCGCCCACCGCCGGTTACGATTGCGGTTTTCCCTCTCAGGCTGAAGGGTGCTTCCGGTGCAGCCGGATTCTCAACGGTCATGGTTGCGCATGCTCCTTGATGAAGCGCCGCTCGACCGGTTTCTCAAACTTCGCACCCACAATGACCCTGTCAACATAGATCCCCGGCGTCACGATTTCGTCTGGATTCAGTTGGCCAAGCTCAACGAACTGCTCAACCTCGACAATGGTCAATTCGGCGGCAGTTGCCATTGCCGGGTTGAAATTCCGAGCCGTCTTCCGGAAGACAAGATTTCCGTGGCGGTCGGCCTTCCAGGCCTTGATCAGCGAGACTTCAGCGCGTAGACCGTATTCCATGAGGTAAGTCTTACCATGAAACTCTCGCGTTTCTTTTCCTTCGGCAACAACGGTTCCGACTCCGGCAGGGACATAGAAGGCTGGAATGCCGGCCCCACCCGCACGAATGCGTTCGGCAAGCGTGCCTTGGGGAATCAGCTTCAGGTCCAGTTTGCCGGCGATGACCAGTTTCGCAAGCAATCGGTTTTCGCCCACGTAGCTGCCTGTATGGGAAGCAATCATACCGGCCTCGAGCATCTGCCCCATCCCGAAGCCATCAACACCCATGTTATTGCTGATCGTGTGCAGCCCTCTTAGCCCCTTGCGAATCAGGGCTGCGATCAGGTTCTCCGGGATTCCGCATAGTCCGAAACCGCCAAGCATGACAGTCATGCCATCCCGTAAATCAGCAACAGCGGCATCGGGGGAGTTGACCAGCTTGTTCACACGACTCGCGTTTCCGGATGCGCGAAGCACGCGCGCATGCCCTAAGTATATTAGTCAGACGCATAATGCCGCGCTGTGTTCCAACCGGACAAATCAATGGCGTAATCTCACAGCCGCCGGCCCATTGAGGTGGACCGAAACGAAGTACTGAGAGCAGGAAATCAACAAGGCAACAGGAGCGTCAAGAAAAACCTTTCCAAACGAAACCATGCTGCTGCACAATGTATGGACGCCGTGTGATGCGGACACAAATGTGTTCAAGTCGGACAGCCAATGGTCGTTATGCAACTGCCCCTTTGGAATGAAAAGCGGTACGCGCCGTACAAGATGGCGGCCCTGGTTGAGGTTCTCAACGAGCAGGGCATTGCTCCCGAAGCGACCTTGTCGGGCACCGGGCTGTCGCCCGAGAGTCTTGTTCAACCACAGACATTGACGTCCGTTCGCCAGTACATTACGGCCTGCCACAACGCTCTGCAACTGTCGAAGAATCCCGAGACTCCATTCAGTGTCGGCAGCCGCATTCCACTTTCAGCGTACGGAATGTACGGATTCGCTCTGGTGTGCAGTCCGACGATCCGCGAGTACTTCCAAGTGGCGGTCAAGTATCACAAACTGGCCACACCCCTTCTAAAAATGTCATGGCGCGAAGAGAAAGACTGCGTGTCATGGGTACTGGAGAAGGATCCAGCGGTAGCTCACCCGGATTCCCTGGTGCGTTTTTTGTTGGAGCAGCACCTGACTCAGCTGACGACCCATTTGAGAACCGTCGTCGAACCAGGCTGCTGCCATCCCATCCGCGCCGCGCTACCCTATGCGACACCGAGTCACCTGCACCTCTACAAGCGCTATATCGGCTGCGATCTTAAATTCAACCAACCGATTTGCGAACTCTCCTATTCAAGATCGATTCTCGCTGCGAAGCCGCACATGGCGCACCGGCTTACTTCGAAGCTCATGTGGGACACCTGCGATCGGATTTTGGGAGAGGTGAAGACCTCTATCGGCGTCGCCGGCGAAGTGTACCAGATCATTGCATCGACGCCCGGACACTCGCCGACCATGGAAATGGTGGCTGATCGGCTCGCAACCACGGTTCGCACACTGCACCGAAGACTCCAGGCGGAAAGCGTGTCCTTTACGCAGATCCTCGACGATGTTCGCTGCAATCTTGCGAAGGAGTATCTTCGCTCCACCAAACTGAGCGTTGATGACATTTCGGAGCTCATCGGCTTCAGCGAGGCTGCGAACTTTCGTCATGCATTCAGCAGATGGACCGGAAGCACACCGGCCAACTTCCGGTCCTGACCCAACTTTCCGTCCTTGATAAAAGACAGAGTCGATTGAGTGACTCAATGGCCGCCGGTGGGCCTTCATACTCTCCCACTCATAGAGCGAAAGCCGTTCGATGAATGGGCACGGAGCATTTGTTGCGATAGTCAGAACGAATACTTCAACGCCAATTGAATGACTCTCGGGTTGGTGCTCGTCGCCGTGATCTTCCCAAAGGTGGTCGAAGAAGCTGCGTTGTTGGGACCCTCAAAATTGGGGTGGTTGAGTGCATTGAAGAAGTCGCTCCTGAACTGCAGGCCGGCGTCTTCCCTGGGCCAATGAACCAGGAAGGTCTTGCTGAGGGAGAGATCGACATCAGCCTGGTCAGGTTCCCGGAGGATGCCGTTGGGGGTGTTGCCGAAACCAGTGCCAATACCGTCGGCGCCGATCACCGCCGGCTCCTGGAAACAAGCCGTGTTGATGTAGTTGTTCACGCGGCTGCTGATCGATCCGTGCGTCGACACATTCTTCGCGCTGCAGCCCGGAGCATAGCTTGCCCGATCGCCGGGAATGCCGTAAACATTGTCGATGTTGTTGTAGGTGATGCTGCTCTGCTGGCCGTCCTGAACCACCGTAGCGGTTGCAAGACTCCACCCACCGATCGTGCTTGCCAGGAAAGGATGATCTTTGCCCGGACTGGGGAAAGAATAGTACGCGGACAAAACAAACCGTTGCGGCCGGACGTTGTAGTCAGGTCCATATCCGGCCTCATGAGCGCGTAGCGCGGTCTGATCGCCGGTGGGCCCGAATTCGTTGGAGCCCGTGGTGAAGCCCGGCACTGGGCTCAGCAATCGCATCCATGTGTACGCAGCCTGATATTGGAAGCTATGTTTATATTTCTGCGTCAGCGACGCCTGTAGGGCGCTGTACCAGGCTTCGCCATCAGTATTGAAGTAGTACATCGTGTTCGTTGTCCAACCGAGATAGGGTGCGCGATAGGGAATGTTGGCAACCGTGTTTGTGGTCTCGCCGCGAATGGGGTTTGTCGCAGAGGCCAGAGGCGCCTGGTTGATGGTTCTACCCAAGATTCCGTGCAGGTCGCGCGCTCCGGCATAATCGACGTCCAGGACAGCGCCACCCGGGAGTTTGGATTGCAAGCCAAGACTATAGTGATAGATCGTTGGTGGACGCCAACCCATGCCCAGCGCAGCCAGCGTGTAATCCGTATAAGGAGAGTATGGCGCAAACACGGGGAAGGTTGGAGTGTACGGGAAGGGATTGGAGTCCGACGAGGCCGAGTTATACGATCCCGTGTAGACGGCCCAAATACCGGTGGGAGCTTCGGCGCACAGCAGCAGGTTCATCTGGCCGTCGGTCGTAGAGTGATAGATTCCTATGCCTCCACGAAGAAGAAACCGATCGGAGCCGGGCAGCAACCAGGCAAGCCCGAAACGCGGATTCCATGTATTCTGGCCGTCGCCATTGAACCCGAATGTGTTCTTCCCGCGGATCACGCCGTCGGGAGGCGTGGGGCCCTGGTAATTGGAGTTCACAAGGTAGCCATCGAAGCTGCCCGCTGCCGGTGGATTCGGATTGATCTGGGACACATTGACATTGCCGCCGCCATTGGCTGACCCCATGTCGCCTATATGCTCGAGGCGCAAGCCGAGGTTGAGCGTGAGGCGCTGCGCTATTTTGTAGTTGTCTTGAACGAAGGCATTGCCATCTCTGTATCGCCAATCGCGCAGGAAGTCCCCAAAACCCGCGTACGTCTCGTAGATATTGCTGTATGAATCAGGCCCGAACAGGTTACCTTGCCCCAGCAGGAAATCCGCCCAGGTAAGCGGGATCACATAGGCCTCGAAGTTAAATTTCCCCATGTTATCCCTGCCGTAAGTGAAGCCCCCACCGAAGGTGAACTGGTGCTTTCCCTTGATCCAGGATAGTGTGTCGGAGATTTGGTCCTCTGACTCCAAAAAGTAGGTCGCCGAAGTTGTGCCTGTCTGGAAGCCATCGGATATGAACCAGATATTGGGGTAGTTGTTCACCTGTGCCGGGGCGTTCATGCCCAGGCTCGAGAAAGTAAACGCATTTCCATAGGTCTGATTCGAGGTCGACCGATGGAGACCGACCAGGAAGTTGTTCACCAAGCTGGGACTCATGATGAAGGTCTCTCCGATCGAAGCCACATCGAAGCGTTCCGGCTGATAGAGGGGGTTTCCTTCCGTCTCATATAAAGTGGACCACTCCTGGTTGCTGAGCGCACCGAAATAGCGAACCGCGATATTGTTACGGCTCGACAGCACGATGTCGGCGTTCGTCATCCATTGGTTTTCATTGAAGAAGCCCGGACTGGTCACATAGGATTCGCCCTCCGAATCGAATCCACCCGCGGCAGAAGGATTCACAGTCTGCGCTGTCGGAATCATGTACTGACCGTTGGGCAGCTTGGTCTGGAGCAACGCCAATGCCTGGGGAGCGATATTTGAGCCATCGGCGGCGATCGTGCCGCCATATGGGCCCAGGTAGCCTTCCTGGCCTGCGAAGACGGCTCCCAATCCCCCTGCCGAGCGGTTGTTCGTTATGGGAGGTTCATAGTCCACTTTATGGTTGGCTGGGTCGGTTTCATTGAACTGCTTTGTCCCCTGCCAGGAACCAAAGAGCACAATCTTGTCCTTGACCAATGGACCGCCTGCGGTAAAACCATATTGATTCTGACGCAGAATGCCGCGCGGCTCGCCGAAACTCTTCGTAAACCAGTCATTGGCGTTGAGATCTTCGTTGCGGAGAAACTCGAACATCGATGCGTGATAGCTGTTGGTGCCGCCCTTCGTAATGACATTCACGTTGGCGCCGGCATTACGTCCCGTTGTGGCGTCAAACAAGGCCGTCTGCACTTTGAATTCCTGGATGGTGTCAGGATTGGGAGCCGGAATTCCCTGCGAGTAAATCCATGAGCCCTGTGTGTCGTTGATTGTGAGGCCGTTCATTTGAAAGTTATTGTCGGTCGAAGTGGCTCCCTGGCTCATGATGCTTCCTCCCGCCGGATTCGCGTCCTGGCTGCCGCCGCCCCTTCCGACACTACTCGCATTGTTGACCTCCTGGGAGACGCCTGCATTCAAGCCGATAATTTGCGTAAAGTTACGCGTAACCAAGGGGAGGTTCTCAAGCATCTCTGAATCCGTTACGCGCCCCAATTCAGTTGATTCGGTTTGTAACTCCACGTTTGTAGAGCCCACGGTAATAGTCTCCGTCACTGTGCCGGTTTCCATTCGAATGCTCAGTGCGGTGGTCTCCGCCACGATCACCTGCACGTCCGGCGCCGTGGCCACCTTAAACCCTTGCTTCGTGACTTCGAGTGTGTATTGCCCCGGCGGGAGCAGAGAGAGAACATACAGCCCGTGTTCGTTGGATAGCGATGAGCGTGTCGAGCCCGTGGCCACATCGGTAACCTTGACCTGGGCTCCCGCCACCATTGCACCCGTGGGGTCCGTGATCGCACCGCTGATGGCGCCTGTCCCGCCAGTCTGCGCCGACAGCAGCCCGCAGGCTGTAAACAGCGCCCATGCGATGACCGCCACGAGTGCGGAACAGTAGGGGAAGGCAATTAGTTTGGTAGCAGGTTGCACTTGCTGGGGATTACGCATCTGTTTTTTCCTCTTCGAATCCGGCCTCTTCGAATCTCGCCGCAGTAAGCGATTGGCGAATAGTAGGAAAACAAATGTACGACGCGACAGGTTCTTAGCAGACATTCTCATGTCATTTACAGACACCCTGGCCTATCAGGATCCGTCCGTCATTGTTTGCATTGCGCCTGCTCAGTGGGGAGTTTGGGCGAATATAAGCCGACATTCCAATTCCAGGCGATGTCCCCGCTCGCCCGGCGCCGGCAAACAGTCTCTTCAATGAATTCGTACATCCCTGGCAGCAGGTGATCTGACGGCTTTGGAACATCCTCAAATGCCATGTAGGAACCCGTAGGTCCGAACGTCGGCCAGTCCGGCTCATTGGCGGCCTGAGGCTTGCCAGCACGGGCGAATGAGGTCCAGTAGCCGATCATGGCGTCGGATAGCTTCATCTCTTGCGGTGTGTGGGGAATCTTCGGCCAAAGCGGAGGCGTACGATCGAACGTGCCGAACACATAGGGCAACTCGCTGGCGTGGAAGCCGTGCAGACCAGCAGTGTCGGCGGCCGGATACCCATGATCAAAGAAGTATAGAAAGGACGGCTGCCCCAGCGCGGTTTGTTTTCTGACGAGCCGCTGTGCCGTCCACCCGTACAGGCCGTCTCGCGTTGTGGCCAGGATGCTCTCCTGCAAATTGGCGCTGGGATAAAGCCGCAGGAATTCATCGGCGAGGTCACCATAGCGGTCGCGAATCGTCGTTTCGTATTCGGCCGAACTCTCGGGAACATGAGGGGCGAGCATCCTTAACGACCGGATCTCCCCGCTATTGAAGCCGGCGAGTATGGGCACAGGCGCTTGTTCGCCCTTGTCGAAAACATCGACCAATTGACGCATCATCACATGCCCATCGATAGTGCCCCATGGCGCATATCCAACCGCCGGCGCGGCGAGACTCAGCTTCTCTGCATTCATCGCTCTCATCGCCGCGATATCCGGCGCTTTAAGCGCGGCAGCGAGTTTCACACCGCTCTCCTCGGCGGAGGGCGAGCCGAAACTCGCTTTTCTCAACTCGGGCGTTGAGATCATGTATGCGCTTTCTGAAATCGCTTTTGCAAACAGGCCGCGAGCCGGAGGAGCAGCGAGCAGGTACATAACACTCAGTGCGCCCGCGGATTCACCTGCGATGGTTACGTTGGAAGGATCGCCGCCGAATGCGCTTATGTTCTTCTGAACCCATTTGAGAGCCTGTATCTGATCCAGCAAACCATAATTGCCCGACACGCCCAGCGGTGATTCTTTGCTGAGTTCGGGATGCGCTAACCAACCTAAGACACCCAACCGGTAGTTGATCGAAACCACAACGATGTCCTGGCCGGCCAGGCGGGAGCCGTCATAGATTTCGTCTCGGCCCGAACCCGTAACGAGAGCGCCTCCGTGTATCCAGAAAAAAACGGGAGCGTTGTGCGCTTTGGCTGGAGTCCAGATATTCAGTGTCAGGCAGTCCTCGCTCATCGGAGCAGGAATCCACGTGTAGATGCTTGCCGGTGGGTTTGAAGGCTGGAAGCAAACGGGTCCGAACTCAGTTGCTTTCTTGACGCCCCCCCACGGTGGCGCTGGGCTGGGCGGTTTCCAGCGTTCCGACCCTACCGGGGGCAATGCGTACGGGATGCCCTTGAAAACGCGCAGTTCACCTTCCATTTGTCCCTCTACTGCACCGGCAGGAGACTTTACGATGGGGCCGTGTTTCTGTTGCGATGGAGCAGACATAGTGTTTTCCGGTTGAGTGAAAATTGAAGGCGCCAGAACAATCGATACAGCCGTGGCGGACCAGACAAGCAAGCGACGAACCAGGATCATGGGGTTGTTTCTCCAAGTGTGCGGCTTTCGTTTCTAAGCACGCGCGCCAACGCCACGAACAGCAATACAGCCACGACGTAAAACGACGCGAGCAGGTAGAGGGCGATCTGTAACGACTGATGGGGATGGCTTGCGTGGAAAAAGTCGCTGGCCGCGCCCACGAAGGTGGGACCAAAGCCAAGACCGATCAGATTCATGATCAGCAAAAGCAGTGCACCTGACATGACACGCTGGTCTGGCCGTACTTCCTCCTGCACCAGAGTTACCACCGATGTCAGATAGAAGTAATTCATAAACATCGTGGCGGTGAGGAAGAGCAACGCGAGACGCCAGCAAGGCGCCCACACAAATGCGAGGTAAAAGGGAAGGGCAAGTGTAAGCGAGGCGGCGGGCACCAGGGCATAGGCCTGTTTCGAGCGTCGCGTGAAGCGGTCGATTACCGGCCCGGAGGCAAGCATGCTCCCGCCCATTCCGATTGCGACAACCAACGCGTAATAAACGGCGACCTGCTTGAGCGTCATTGCTTTCTCGCGCATGAGAAAAAGAACTGCGAAGTTGATCAGACCGTAAGTGACGAATTGGTTGGCGCCGCTGGCCAGTGCGGCCAGCATCAGCGACGGCCGGGAAATGAACATTACAAACGTCTGCCGGAATCCGGTTTTGCTCGCTGCGGCCTGGTCCGAAATGCGCTCCGGGATGCGATCCAGGCCTCCACGACGGGGCTCGGGCACCAGAATAAGAATGCCGATCACCGCGATAAGTCCGACGGAGCCGAGGCAGACAAATGCATAGCGCCAACTGAAGGCAGCAGCGATGGAGGCGCCGAAGGCAATTCCCAAGGCTGAGCCAATCGGCGGTCCGACATTATAGAGACCCAGCGCTCGACCGCGGCGGCCAGGTGGAAAATAGTCGGAGATGATGGAGTAGGAGGGTGGAACACCGCCGGCCTCGCCGAAGCCGACCGTCATGTACGCTGCGGCAAATTGCAAATAGTTGACTGCGCCGCCGCACCACATTGTTGCCGCGCTCCAGATTGCACAAGCTAAAGCCAGAACTTTTGACCTGTTCGTCCTGTCTGCGAACCACCCCACGGGGATAGAGATGCAGCAGTAAAACAGTGCAAAATAGAGGCCGCCGATCCGGCCGAGTTGTCCGTCCGAGACGTGCAGGCTGTCCTGAATCGGCTTTGCGAGAATCCCCGGCAATTGGCGGGACAGGAAGTTCAGGACATACACCACAATCAGCATGAAAAGCGCAATCCACGCACGCTGGCTGGGTTGCGCAGGAAGTGCGGCAGGTTGCGGCTTTGGCGGCTCACCGGCGTGGCCATGCGGTTCAATCGGCGATCCAGATGTGTTCGTTGCCATGGGCCAATTCTTCGCGCACTTTACTTGAGTCGCGATCTAGAAATAATTGCCATCCACGCTGATCGCCTGCCCTGTAACATTTCGTCCCGCAGGCGAACATAGGAATAAACACATGAGCGCAACGTCGTCCGCAGTCACCATGCGGCCCAGGGAGATACTCTTGAGGTATTCTTCCCGCATCGCCTTCTCGTCAACGCCTTCCAGCTTGGCGCGAGCACTGATTACGCCATCCATCCTCGGTCCTTCGACAATGCCGGGGAGCACCGCGTTCACCCTGATGTTGTCAGGGCCGAGCTCGATTGCGAGCGATTTGGCGATTCCCACGATGGCCCATTTCGTCGCCACGTAGGGCGTGCGCCATGGGATTCCCATACGACCGGCGATAGATGAAATGCAAATAATGTTGGCGGACTTTGACGTGCGCAGCATCGGTACAGCATGGTGCAGACAGCGGTACTGGCCGTTCAGGTTTACTTCGATTGTGCGCACCCACTCTTGTTCGGTGATCCTCTCCACTCCAGCTGTCGGGCCCGCGATGCCGGCGCAATTAATCAGAACATCCAGGCCGTTAAATCTGGCGCGTTGAACCTCAAAAAGTGCCGCGACCTGCGTTTCATCGGCAACATCGGCGTGGGTCGCCTGGCAGGAAGGATTGGTTTTTTGGAATGCGGCCAGGGCGGCATCGTCGATGTCGCAGACGTGAACTTCTGCGCCCGTTTCAGTAAATGCGGATGCAATGGCGGCTCCAATACCGGATGCGCCCGCCGTTACCAGAACCCGGAGCCCGCGTGGTGGGTTGAGTCGATCCTGGAAGGTCATTTGTGTCTCAGCTCTCATTGAACCTCGTTCCGATGAGGGGTTACCAGCAAGTGCAATCAGGCGAAATGGACATTCTCAGGGCCTTTCAATTGCAGTGTTTCCCTGACTTCAGCGGGCCCAGCAATCTCGAAGGAAAGCTCTTCAAGAATACGGCGAATCTTCCTGACCTGCTCGGCGTTACTCGTCGCCTTGACGCCAGGGGCGAGATAGAGGTTGTCTTCCAGTCCCACGCGCACATTTGCGCCCATAATCGCTCCCATGGTTAGAAGAGACATCTGATGGCGGCCGGCGCCCAGTACTGAAAAATGATAGCTATCCCGCCCGAATAAGCGGTCGGCCGTTGATCGCATGATGACGAGATTTTCCGGGTCCGGACCGAGTCCGCCAAGGATTCCAAAAACAGCCTGAATAAAAATTGGCGGTTTGACGATGTTGCGATCGACGAAGTAGGCGAGATTGTAGAGGTGTCCGACGTCGTAGCACTCCAGTTCGAATCGAGTGCCGCTTTCTCCAAGATTGCCAACAATGTATTCAATGTCAGAGAAGGTATTCTTGAATACACCTTCTTTCATGCCCTCGATCTTCGGTTTCTCCCAGTCATAGCGCCATTGCGTAATTCGCTCGGCCACCGGATGAATGGAAAAGTTCATTGACCCCATATTCAGCGAGCACATCTCGGGTTTGGCCTGCAAAGGATAAGCGAGCCGTTCTTCGATCGTCATATTGGAGCTGCCGCCGGTCGTGATATTGATGATTGCGCCTGTTCGTTCCGACAGAACAAGGCAAATCTCCTTGAAGAGCGCCGGATCACCCGACGGCCTGCCGTCCTCAGGATTTCTGGCGTGGAGATGGAGAATCGCAGCACCTGCCTCAGCCGCCTCAACGGCGCTGTCAACAATCTGAGACGGAGTGATCGGAAGATACTCCGACATGGTCGGCGTATGGACAGAACCGGTAATAGCGCAGCTAATTATGATTTTGCGATTCTTCGTTGCCATCTTCGGTCTCAATTGGGTCAATAACCGAACGATCATAAGAAGTGGAAGACAAGAAACGACAGGTTTACAGCGGACATTTTCATGTCGTTTTCCGACATCGCGGGAGAGGCGTCGTGTAGATGAAGAATGTCTTTCTTCTAAGGCCGATACCCAGCGGCTTCCCCATTCGTATCGCAGCTTGTCGTAACCGCCTGCTCGCTTCAGGCCGCGTGCTGACCGTGGAGGTCATCGATGCCGGCCTGATCATTACACCGCGTGCAGAACCCACCGCCTGAAATCAATGTATTGCGGGATAATCGTTTGCAATCTATATCCACGCTCATATTTGGGAAACGGAAGTGAAGCAAGCTCGACCTTCCTTCTCAAGGCATATCGACGCTGCTTGTGGATTCAGTAATGGCATTGTCCGAAGCCGTGATGACGGTCCCACTCAAGTGCTCGTGATAGCCGGATGGCCTGCAAGGTCAACGCAAATCACGTCGCCGTTTGGAAGGTGTTTCCTGTACGGGCGTTAGTGGGTTTTCCACAAATTCCGCCGGGAGCTACTGGCCAAATGGAGGGTATTGATGACGATAAGTCCATGAAAGACATGCACTTGTCGATCGAGTGGTGGGCGAGGCGGGGCTTGAACCCACAACCCCCGGCTTAGAAGGCCGGTGCTCTATCCAATTGAGCTACTCGCCCGTGCTTTCTCATTGTAGCTTTGAACTCGCTGCCGCGGGAACACAGGCGGCGAGAACCGCATCTGCAAAGGCATGGAGCGCGGTCCCGAGCACTTGAGCAGCCTCGTCCGCAGTAGCCCCACAGCCAGTCAGATAGGCGGTGATGCCGAGTTCCAGCTCCACATGTCCGCGATTTGCCTGGCGGATCACCAGGTCGGCACGGCAGCAGCGGAGCGGAACGGAATGGAGACGGGCGCAGAGCCGTTTGCATGACTCTGAGGCTGTTTCCGGCACGTTCCATTGCCCGCCGCTTGCAGGCAGCAGGTCGATGTAGCAACCCACCGCGTGTGCCGCGCACTTGACGGGCGCATTCAGTTCATCCGGGCTCCAGTCAGCCGGGTCAACCAAGGTCCACACGTCGCACTTCGAAGTAGAGACCGGCGATCCGGAACTGTTCAGCGTTGCCAATGCCCTGCCCAGAGCAGGGAATTGTGCAGCCTCAGTCAATTCGTGAGCTAGACCCGGGTCGAGTCTCAGGTCTACGAGCCCGGCCCACGCCGCATCAATTACTGGGGCACCGCCGCCGACTTCAACCTCCCAGTCAGCTTCCATTCCGCTTCTCGTTTTCTGCCATCAGAAAGCGCATCAGCGTGGCCTCAGCCCAGTGAACCTCATTGCCTGGGTCGCGAGAGAGATAGGCGCAGTGGCCGCCGTGGCGCGTCTCCAGAAAAGTGATGTGCGGATTGGCAATGAGCTTGGAGCGGGTCTCGGGAAATAGACGGATGAAGGGATCGTCGAGCGCGTGCAGGATGAACGTTGGCACCTGAATATGGTCCACAACCCGCGCTGCGGCGGCGCGGTAGTAGTAGTCGTCGGCATCGCGAAAATCGCAGTACTTCGCCACGATTGTGTGATCGAACTGGCGGATCGACCTAATCCTCCCGAATTCTTTCGCGGGAAGGTAGTCCTTCGGAAAGATCTCTGCCTTGCGCGCGTACCGGCGCAGCAGTCCACGCAGAAAACGCCGCTCATAGAGGCGATTCACCGGCTCATGCAGGGCGTCGGCACCCGCGGCCAGGTCGATTGCCGGGCACACTGCAGCCACAGCAAAGAGCGGCGCGCGTTTGCCCCACTCGCCTGCCAGCTTCAGCACCAGGTTGCCGCCCATTGAGTAACCGACCAGTGCTACGCGTTGCAGCCCGAAGTTCTGTGCAAAGTGGTCTACCACCGCGCCCACATCGCCTGAGAGCCCGGAGTGATAGAGCGTCGGCGTCAGTTCATCGGTGTCGGCGCAGTTGCGCATGTTCATCCGGATTACGTTGCAGCCAGCGTCCCATGCGCGGGCCGCAATGCCCTGGATGTACTGCGAGTCCGACGATCCCTCAAGCCCGTGGACCAGCACCACGGTCAGCTTTGAAGCGAGCGGCCTGCCGCTGTTTTCCGTGTCAGTCTGCCAGTGGCAGTGGCACAGCACCCGGCTTCCGTCCACCGGATCAACCAGAACTGTTTCGGCGATGGAATCCAGATTGAATTCAGGCCGTGGCCAGAAATTTCCAAGGATTGTCTGCAGGTGCCCGTTGGTCAATCCACGCCGGGGCTGGAATGGGGTCAGCCAGGCCGGCAACTCCGCAGCCGGGTCGTCAAATCCTTCTTTTTCCTGAATTTCAGGGATCACGGAGTCTCTGTTTTGGGGAAGGTTGGGTTGGCGCGGTTGGTGCAAATTGGGGCGGCTAGAGGGGATCGAACCCTCGACATCCTGAGCCACAGTCAGGCGTTCTGCCGCTGAACTATAGCCGCCACGTACCCTTACGATTGTAGCATCGAATCTGGTTGGTACTTGTAACTCGGCGGAAGCTCGCAGAGGTCAATCTGCCCAGCCAACCATCCGCCTGTCGATCTGCTCTACTGATATTGGGTACAAAATGACCCTTCAAGATTCCAGCTCGGCACCATCGCCGCCCGTTGTGCTCCCGCCGGAACGCTGGAACCGCGGAGCATGGCTCTTTCGCGACCGCACTTTGCACAACATCGAGATTTTGCTCGACGAAGCCTTCCGCATTCCTGGCACCGGAATTCGATTCGGCATTGACGGAATCATCGGCCTCGTTCCCGGCCTTGGCGACGTGCTCGCCGGCCTGCTCTCGCTGATTATTCCGCTCGCCGCCTGGATCCGCGGTGTTCCCTACGTCACGCTGGTGCGCATGGTTGTGAACCTCGCGATTGGCGTCCTTGTCGGCTCCATTCCCATTCTCGGCGACATCTTTGACATCGCCTGGAAAGCAAATCGCCGCAACTACCAGTTGCTGATTCGCCATCTCGACGAGCCGCGCCTCCACACCTGGCGAGACTGGGCGTTTCTCTGGTTCCTGGCCCTGGCTCTTGGTCTCGTCTTCGCTGTGCCGGTGGTGCTGGTGCTCTGGCTGCTTGCGTGGATCAGCAGCCACTAGGCCACATGCCTCATCCAACGTGAAACCGATTCGCGATACAATCAAGTTTGACCGTCGGGGCGTAGCGCAGTCTGGTAGCGCATCTGCTTTGGGAGCAGAGGGTCGGGGGTTCGAATCCCTCCGCCCCGACCATCTAACCTCTTCCCTTTCAATCGGTTTGACTGAGTCTGAGGGGTGGGATACGAACTTGGATACGAAACTCGCATGGGAGAGCCCCATGGAAGTGAATATCACCAAGCGTATCGACACCCCGATGGCAGACGTTTCTCGAGGGTAGTCTTCACCCCCAACGGCCGCATCAAGCCCGATTGGGTTGAAGTCGACGAGCGACCGGAAAAACACCCCGAAGGTGCCTATTACCTCGACTGGACCGAAGACGGTCTGCGATTAGGCTGGCTACGACGGGAGCTGTCGCCGTTGGATTGGCGTTTTATTGATTGGTTTGTGCCTCTGCCTCTGCCTGATCCGCTTGCTTGGCTTGCGCCTGAATGTCCGCTGCGTCCTGTGGGCTGGGGGGAGGCGCGACAGCGGCATACTGTGGCTGGGCAGGCGCTGCCTGGGCTGAGACGGGAGCCTGCGGCAATCCGCCGTGGCCCTGCTTTGCCTGCAACTCCTTGAGCCCCAGATCTATATTTTCTCGCATGTGATTCTGCATCTCCTGCAGGTCGGTAAGGTTCACTGAAACCAGGCTGCCGGGAGCGCATTCCACTCCGCCCTTGCTGGCTTTCACCATCAGGGTTGCTACGGTGGCGTCTTGCGCCGGGGCCGTTGTTAACTGCAACGCGTCGCCGTCGCTTACATGGCACTCCTGCCCGGACGATGCATCGGTTACATCCAGACCATCCCCGACGACAAACATGTGCGGCCTGCCGTGGGCCACATCATCCAGAAGGCGTCCGATGCCGCTTGAGCCGGGGTCGACGTCCTGGTTGGCTGCAGTCTGTCCCGCCTCCTGGTTCTCCAACGCCAACTGGGCTCTTATCTCGTCTGCGATTTGCTGCTTCACTTCGGGGGGCAGCGCGGGCCCGACACTGGCTTGCTGCACCGCACCGGACGCATCGCCTCCATCGGGTTGACTGACCGTGGCGATCCAGCCACCGGAGTTATCACCCAGGTTGCCATCGTTCACGCCGAGAAAGAGTTCGCCGGTAGCAGGGGCAATGAGGGTCATTGCGCTACCCACTTCGAACGGCGCACCATCAGCGCCGATCTTGCCTATGAGTGACAGGCAGGGCGCCAGAGGAACTGGGAATCCGACATGAACTCGCCCAGGCCAGCATTGAGCATCTATCCCTGGCCCATGATCGGAGCGTCCTGTAGGTGGAGCAAGCGAACCTGGATTTGTGTTGAACTGCAGCATTCCGCTCGCGGAAATATTGTAGGTCTGGCCCTGTATTGCCTGGGTACCTGTATCTGTCCAAAGCTGAGTCGGGTTGACTTGAATACCTGCCTGTAGGTCGGCTCCGGCGCGCGCCTCGTACGCTGCCTGCAAGTCCTGAGAAAGTATGTAGTCCGTCAGCCAAAACGATGCATTGGGATACACAGCAAACGGCGTAAAGTAGCTCGCGTAAAATCCATACCAGGGATTGCCGGCCCATCCCCACCCAAAGGCGATAGGCGCAGCCCAGGGATTGTAGGCCCAGCCATAGAATGCGGGCGCGAAGTAGAAGCCGGGAGCGTATACATTCAGGTCCAACCCGCGGTACGCGAATCCGCGATAGAAGCGGTCATATTCGTGGCCGTGAAAGTAGTAGGAACGGCGCGCAAAGTTATGGCCGTGGTAGCTATATCCACGTTGGACGTATCCGGCTCGACCCCGTTCGGCGACCAATCGGCTGCCGTCTCTGCGCTGAACTGAAACCCGCCGGCCGCCATCCAGGCCGTGGTGAATATCCATGCCGCGCTTGGCGTCATGCACATCGCTCACTTTGCCGTTGCGGCGCGTGGTCACATTCGCGCCGTTCCTGGCAGTGACAGTTTTGCTTCCTGCCGCAGCGCGTGCTCCAGATGTTCTCCCCACTCCGCCTGGCGCGCTCGCTGGCCTGGCAGTTGTAGCGGAAGGCCTCGCGGCGCCGCTCCCGTTTGCGGACGGGCGTGCCGCGCCTGCTCCGCTAGCGGATGGCGCCTTTGTTGCCGAAGTTCGGCCTCCGGAGGTGGCTGGCGGCCTTGCCGGGGCGGATGCTGATCTGGCTGGAGCCGCCGGTTTAGCAGGCGCCGATTTGGCGGGAGCTGCCGGTCTGGCCGGTGCTGCAGGCTTGGCTGGTTTGGATTGTGCCTCCATCGCGAGGACATTCGATCCAAGCAACACACCAACCAGAATGATTGCAAAGCGGTTTCTGCCGTATGACCTAATAATCTGCATATTCAACCTCTCCTGTTTCACTTGAATGCGTCTGCGCATCAGCGATCGCGCCCAGACTCGCCGATGCCCATCGTTGGATGGGTAGTTACGTTTTTGTCATGGGGTAACAGTCAAAGTTATCGAGGACGTCTTTGTGATGCTGCCTCCAGACGCGGTAATCGTGACGGTGTAGTTCTCCGATTTCGGCGAGCTGATGCAGCCGGTAGCGGCGAGGCATGCAATTGCGAAAATCGCTATAGCGAGGCTGTAAACAGGCCTCCGTCTTGCGAAGGGCCAGAGAAGAAGTGCCAGCGCCAGACCGACGCCCGCCTTTTGCCAGGGAAGCAATCGCGTGCTTCTGGCGCTTGAGGCCGGGCTGATGGTCATATTGGAATTGACCGCAGCGCCAGCCGGAGTAACGGTGGATGGGGAGAATGAACATCCATAACCGGAAGGCAGTCCAGCGCAGGTGAAGCTCACCGCCTGACTGAATCCATTTGCAGGAGTGACGGTCAAAGTAATCGTAGCGGGCTTCCCAGAGCTGATGGTTGCGCTCGAGGGTGAAGAGCTCAGCGAAAACGTGGGCGGTGGAATGTTGATTGTGTAATCCGCCGTGGCGACAGCGCTGTTGCTATAGCCTGGTGAGATTGCGATCGCTTCAATCGTCTCGGAGCTGTTGACTGCGATCGCTGCAGTGTATGTTGGCGAATTCGATGTGGGCGTTGAGCCGTCCGTTGTGTAATGAAGGATTGCTCCGGCGGTGGTGTCAGTAATGGAAACGCTTTGCGCCGAGGTGTATGTGCCTGCTGGGGGCGAGAACGTTGGCGTTGCCGCAGTTCCAAGCGAGGTTATGGTCAAGGTTCCATTAACGAAGCCGAATGTATAGTTGGCGGCTGTCAGCGTTCCAAGCGCGATGGTGATCGGGTAGGTCCCCACGGCGGAGCCCTGGATGGCTGTCGTGGTTTCGGTGGGCGATCCGCTCAGAACGCTCGATGTGTCCCCGTTGACGAAGCCGGTTACCGTGAAGGCGAGCTTGGGAATGGGTTGGTTGTACGCGTCACTCACACTGGTGGCAGTTACCGTGAGAGCAACTTTCGTTGCAGTGAGAGAAAAGTTCGCTGAACCGGTAACGCCGCTGGTGCTGGCCGATGCGGTCAGACTCCCGGAGGCGGTTGCAGTTGCCATGACCGATGCTTCGCCGCTGGAGCCCGTGGTCGCGGATGCACCCGAAAAGCTGAGACCGGAATCGGAGAACTTTACCACTGCACCGGAAACAGGATTGCCGTTGGCGTCTTTGACAATCACTACGAGCGGAGCTGGAAAGGCCGAGCCGTAGGGCGTGGTCTGGCCAGAGCCGGAGACGACAGCGATGCTTGCGGCAGTTGTACCCGTTCCGTTGTTGATGGTCTCTACAAGGGTTGCAGTGCTTCCCGAATAAGTTGAGTCTCCCGCATATGTCGCGACGATTGTGTGGCTTCCGACCGTTAGGCTACTGGAAGAATAAGTAGCCGTGCCCCCGTTGAGTGTGAGTGTGGGGCCTGCCGCTCCATCAACCGTCGTCGTAATCGTGCCAGAAGGGGTTCCAGAGCCTGAGGTTGGCTTGACGTCAACGGTAAATGTAACAGTGGCGCCAAGCGTTCCAGGATTCGGATTCCCCGTCAAGGTCATTTGTGTGGGAATGAGGGACTGGATCGTGTAGGTCGCGGTTGCCACCGAACTTTGTGTGTAGCCAGTCTTGGTTGCGATCGCCTTGATCGTCGTTGTATCGCTTACCGTAATCGATCCACCATATGAAGACGAACTGGCGCTCGGGGTCGAGCCGTCAAGAGTGTAGTAAATGGCCGCCCCAGTTGTGGCGTCACTGATGGTGACAGACTGAGTGGAGTTGTAAGTGCCTGGGGCAGGAGAGAAAGTTGGTGTCGCCACCGTTTGTGTTCCGCTTCCGCCGTAGTGTATCTCTCGAACAACATTGTTTCCGCTATCCGCAATATAGAGATTGCCGCCGGGATCGAAGGCTATTTGATAAGGGACGTTGAACTCCGCGCCGAGTGCGGGTCCACCATCACCGCTGTAGCCCTGCTGTCCGTTGCCGGCCGCCACGGTAATGATGCCCGTGGTGCCATCGATCACTCTTATGTTTTCTGATTCGGCGTCTGAAATGAAGATGTCGTCTTGAGAATCTACCTGTATCCCAAGCGGCTTGCCCATTACCGCCTGGGACGCGAGGCAACCATCTCCCTCGCTATCCGTTTCGTCCGCACAGCCGTTGCCATAACCGGCCAACACGCTGAATGAGGCATTTGAAGCGTCATACTGGTAAACAACCTCAAGGTCGGTGACCAGCAGGTTCCCGTGAATGTCGAATGCCAGGGCAAGCGGCTCGAAGAAACCGGCAGCGACAGAGCCTGCCACGGTTTCGATTACGCCGGTCTGAGCATTGATCACCCGTATCACGACATTGCCGTAGTCCGAAAAATAAAGATTATTTGAAGCGTCGAAGACCATTCCGCTGGGCGCATCCAACTCGGCTTGCGTAGCCGGGCCGCCATCGCCGGAGTAGCAAGTTACCCCTGAGCCGCAGATGCCGACTCCGGCGTACACCGTAATGGCCTGTGTTTTGGCGTCGACTCTCCAAATGACACTGAGCTGCTGGTCCGAGATGTAGAGATTGTCCGACGAATCGACGGCGAGATAGTAAGCATGGATCGCTGCGGCAGTTGCCTGGCTGCCATTGATGCAGGCCGGGTAAGGAGAACAGGACGGGAGCGCATTCCCTCCCGCATAGGTTGTGATGATTCCGGTGGCGGCGTCAATCTTTCGCACGCCGGCGTCGTATGGAAGGTTGTCGGTCGTATAGACGTTTCCCTTGGAGTCCGATACGACCCCGCTCGGGGCGTACAAACTCGCCGACGTTGCAGGTCCGCCGTCCCCGCTCAACCCTGGCTGACCGTTGCCCGCGATCGTGGTAACGATGGCGCTGGATGCTGTTGGGCTGGTGCGAGGATCGCTGTCAGGATTGCGAGCAGGGGCAGGATCAGCTGCGGCCAGTGAGCGCGCATAAGGCCTCCAGAAATGCGTTAGCAGACTACGAGTGAACCGCGGGACAGGGAAGTGGATGGTAGAATTTCCGTACTATCTGGGACTGCGGCAATCTGTTGGATATTTGCCACGGCACGCAAAAGAATTTTTCCCAGCTCTCCAATCGGGCCGCAAGTTTGGGCCAATCAGAATTAGGACGCCATAACCGTACCAAGGCTGAAATGGATTCCCCGCTTCTGACTGAGCAACTGCGGCGCTACTCCGGCGGCGACCTGGAAGTCGCGGAAGCCGTATTGCGAGAAGTACTTCCGAAACTGCACGAGATCGCGGTACGTGAGCTGCGTCGCGAACGCTATATCGCTCCCTTGTGCCCAACCGAGCTGATCCATGAGATGTGGATCAGAAGTCTGAGCAAGGGCGGCTGGTCAATTAACAGCCGAGAGCATTTTTATGCTATCGCGGCACTTGCCATGCGCCGGGTACTGGTAGATTTCGCTCGAAACCGGCTTGCACAGCGACGCGGTAACGGAGAGACACCGGACTCTCTTGACGAGACTGTATCTGCTAACCGGATGGGTCAGTCTGATCTGGAAGGTATGGTTCAGATCGGCTCGCTCATGGACAAGTTGGAGACGGTAAATCTGGGCGCCGCGAGAGTTGTAGATATGCACTACTTCGCGGGCTTTACGCTTGAGGAGATTGCCGAGATTACCGGGCTCACCTTCCGGCAAGTGCGCCACCGCTGGGAAAAGGGGCGCGACTGGCTGAAGGACAGGATTTGATAGCGATCGTCCACCGGCGGCATTGGGCTGTTTCGAGGACGACAAACTCAGTCAAATTGCGGGGCGCGATTCCAAATCGCTCGCGATTCGATCTGCAAAGAGGCCGGCGTCCTTGGGTCGATGCACTGGATCAAATACCAGCGCGGAAGCGATTAGTTCAATCGAAGCAGAAGAAAGCCCAAGTGGCAGGCGATGGAGCAGTTCTCGCACGCGATCAGGCAGGTCCATCGATGCGTCGGGAAGAAGGGTGGACAGTCGTTCTCCGGTCAGCATCTCGATCAGGATTTTGGCTAGACTGTAAATATCTGTTGAAGGGTCGGCATAGCCAATAGCCTGCTCCGGGGCCATATAGTAGATGGTGCCGGCTGCGCGAGAAAGCCCATGCAGGGTTTCGTCGGGGTCTTTAACAATCGCAATGGAGAAATCGATCAGCACCAGTTCTTTTCCAGGCGTAGCTTCGGAGCGGATCATCAGATTGTCCGGCTTCAAATCGCGGTGGCAGATGCCGTGCGCGTGGATTTCGTTCAGCGCACGGCCAGCCTGGCGCAGATAACCGGCTACCTGCCGGGGATCAAGCTTGCCGGCTTCGAGCAATTCGCGGAGTGTCGCTCCCTCAATGAACTCCATGGCAAGATAGAGAGTGTCGCCGGGAAGGGTACCGCTGCCGAAGATACGTACAACATTCGGATGATGAATCTGGCCCAGCGCAAGCACCTCCTGATCGAATCTTCTCCTCATCCATTCCTTGTCAACCAATTCCTTGCGAAAGATCTTGACGGCGCAGCGCACACCTTCCTGCTGGAGATCTCGCCCTTCGGTCACAATCGCAAAGCCGCCGCGGGCCAGGATTCGACCCACTTCAAATCTGGAGTCCAGCAGAGTACCGTCGAGTTGCTGTAACTCAGGCTGTAGCGCGGCCAGACGCCATTCGGCGAGTTCAGGGAATGCCTTCTTGAGTCTCGCGCTGCGCTTTTTCCTCCAACTTCGGCCGCCGGCCAACAAGACACCACCACCAGCGAAATAGCCCAATAGCGCAGGCCACGATAACCACGCCGGTAATGGTACATCGAATGCGGTTGTTTCGACTTCGGACCAGGGGCCGGTCGCCAATCGGGCCTGAATTTGCAGCGTGTGATTTCCCCAATTCAATCTATCCAGGTGAATGTCAAAACTGCCGGTATCGGTCCAGATGGCATGGTCCGGCAGAACTCTGTACCGAAGATGCAGATTACTGCGGCGGTCAAACTGCAATGAGCCGATGTGCGCCACAACGTCGGAATTGCGCGGCACCGGTCCGACCGCGTCGGCCAGAATAGGAGCGCTTTGCCCTAGAGAAAATCCGGACACAAAGACAGGAGGCTGGAGAAATTGAGTGACGAATCCTCCTGAAGGCGAAAAGTGAGTAATGTCGACAGAGGTCGCAATCCAGATTGACCCGTCCTGGTCCTGCAGAAAGGAGTGAGAACGATTCAATGTTGGCATCACCCCGTCCTGCTGGTCCAGGCGCAGCCAATTGGGAGTCCTGGCTCCATCCAAGGTGGAGAGATAAAGCGTCTCCTTTCCCATCCAAAGCCATCCGCGAGAATCGATGGACAAGAAGTGGGTGTAATCGTTGCTCACGACCTGCCCTTGCCACGGTGAATAGTTGTGCACTTTGGGATGCCCAGAGGAGGGTTCGCTAATCCACGAAAGTACTCCGCCGTCATGGCCGACCCATATCTCTCCGTTTGCCTGCACGGCAATCGCTCCACACCTGAGATCGGGCAGGCCATCTGGTGGTGAAACACGTCTCCAGGCCTGGTCGGGGTGCGACTCCTGATGAAAGAGGATACTGTTTCCATCGCACGCCCATAATGTTCGATGGGCTGCGTCATACTGAAAGCCGGTCGCGGGCGCCTGGTCCCCGATTCCGCTCTCAGGATGAAGCGCAAGCCGGCCATCTGCCGCACTCACCCCGCTGATGCCGCCGTGGGCCAGCCATAGGTTTCCATCGGAGGATGACGCCACGGAAAAGACTGTACTGTCGGGCAGCGCAAGCTTGGCCAGGATGCCCCCTGTGGGTCGCAACTGCACCAGGCTCGACAAAGTGGCCACCAGCAGCGTGTGATTTGGTCCGATCGCCAAATCGCCGGTCAGACCCTCGGAACCTGCCACAAAATCCCAGCGCTTCCTGTCCGAGTCAAACTTGAGAACGCCCCCACCCTTTCCGGCCGTGGCGTAGATATCTTTTCCATCGCGGACAAGGGAAGTCGTGGTGGAGACCTCGACTCCATCGCCCGGCCCCCAGGACTCGATGCGAAATGGGTGTACAAACCGCACGAGGCCGCTTTCGGTTCCGATCCAGATGGTTCCGTCACTGGCCACCATCGCGGTATCCAATGCCTTTGGAAGTCCATTTTGGGCTGTCGCAACATGGAATGATCCTGGACGCCCCAATGCCAGCGGAACTCCAAGGAGGATCGAGCCGTCGGCGGTCTCATCCAGGAGGGCGCCGCTGTCGTTTGCCGCAACAGTGGCGGGAAGAAGCTTCGGTTCCGTATCTGCGGGACACTGATAGCCGGCGAATTGCTCGGCACGAAACCAAAGGCAACCGGATTTGTCCCGCAATACCCTTTGCAGCAAGGGGCTGCCCGCATGTCGTTCAACCCGAACCGGGGTTCCTGTGCCCTTCCAGTTCGCCAATTGACCGTGATCGATCTGGCACCATCCGCCGGGGCAGGGAAAAAGAAGATTCCCCTGGTGATCGAGCGTGAGATGGTTGGCCTGCTTCTCCAGAATCGAGTGCGCCTTCCACTCGGGTTTGGCGCGGAAGGCTCCGGACGGAGTTTTGCTCAGCAAATACAAGTCGCCAAACGCAGGCCGGCCGCCAATCTCCGTCCCCAGTGATGCCAAGACAATTCCCGGAGAGAGCGCCACCACGGACATCGCATCGCCTGCCATGATCCTGTCGACGCGTCCAGATTGATACCGGTAGAGGCCTCCGTGCCGGTTGCCCCCCAGTGCAGCACTACTCTGCGTTGCAATCCAGATACCTCCATCGCTGTCTTCGGCGAAGCTCACCGGGACTTCTTTGGGAAATCCATATTGCCGCAGAGAGTAAAAGCGTTCTCCGTCAAACCTGAGCGCATCGTTGACCGTACCTAGCCACAGAGCGGAGCGACTGTCCTGAAATAGGGTGTAGATGCCTTGGGCGGGAGAGTTCGGGACAGGCAGGAATGGGAAATGCTGGGCCACGCTCGCTGCGGCAAGCAGATTGGCCAACCCGATGAGCAGAAGTCTACGCACAACATACCCTGCGCAGTTTTTGAAGGTTTGTGCCATATGCGCAATGCATCCCGTGAATCCAACGATATCCAGCCACCCCGGACAATCCGCATGCAGGTCTTCGATGCGCGGTGGGAAAATGTCCCCGACATTGCGACCTGGACGGGCATTCGCTTTAGTGTCGCACGACCCACGGCAAAGCTCCTTCAATCCTTAGACACTTTTCCACGTCCACGCTCGCGCGACATACTGATGCGCCCCCACTGTTTCCTGCGCACGTGAGAATTCAGGCGCCTGCCGAGCCTTGTAGTAGAGAGCATCCCTGCTTTCTCGGTTCAAACACCGAGAAAACCCTCCACACATTCCTCTGCCACACCATGCTCCCGATACGCCTTGCCCCAGTTGGTGAAGCTTGGGGATGCTCAGAGCGTAGTTGTTGTTGGCGCACGGATCCCCGTGAGTGTATCGATCACCATTGCGCATTAGGAGAATCGTCGATCGACCTGATGCAGTGTCCAGACCCCGCAGCCGATCCTGTAATTTGTTGGTTCCCGTGGGGCTGAATTCTCGAAGGAGGGTGACACCGGTGATACCAAATTCTTGTGAGACCTCGTTCCTTGGTGAGTAAGTTGGGAAGGGAAGGGCACGCATTACTGGTCAAAGATGGTCCGGAACTTGCGCACGGCGCGCGGTATCTGGTTCGTTGTGATGCTTCCAAAACCGAGCACAAATCCCTGGCGCGCCTTTTTGCCGAGGTAGGAAGGCGAAAGAGGCCACAGCCACAGACGCTCAGCAGCGGCCTTTGCGGCAATTGCTCGATCGCTTCGGCCATCGTTCATCGTCACCGTCAGATGCATTCCGGCTTCCGCACCATGCACTTCAAGCCTGTCTCCAAACTCTTCGCGCAGGCTCTCGATCAGCACCGTGCGGCGTTCGCTGTAGAGTTGGCGCATTCTTCGAATATGCCGGCCAAAATGGCCCTGGTTCATGAAGTCGGTGAGCACTTCCTGGTAAAGGTAGGGCGGGAAAATATCCATCGCGATGCGCACCGCCATAAACCGCTCTACCAGGTCAGGCGGAATCACAATATAGCCGATGCGCAGCGAAGGGAACAGCACTTTGCTGAAGGTGCCGATATAAATCACGCGCGCATTCCGATCGAGCCCTTGAAGTGAAGCGACCGGCCGGCTCTCGAACCGGTATTCGCTGTCGTAGTCGTCTTCAATGATCCAGGTTCCCGTGCTTTGCGCCCAGTTCAGCAGGTGCAGGCGGCGGGTTGCGCTCATCGTCGATCCCAGCGGAAACTGGTGCGAAGGCGTAACAAAAGCTGCGCGCGCCTTTTGACGCCGCCGGATGACTTCCGAAATGACCATCCCGTCGTTGTCGACCGGCACCGGCACCAGTTGGCAACCCGCGGCAGCCAGAACCGCTCGCCCGAGCCGATACCCAGGCTCCTCCACCAGCACGCGGTTCCCTTTGTCAAAGAGGACGCGGGCGGTAATGTCCAGCGCCTGTTGAGAGCCGGAGACCACCATCACCTGGCTGGCGTCGCAGTTGACGCCGCGCGCAGTGCGCAAATAAGACGAAATCGCCTCGCGAAAAGCGTTGGAACCTTGCGGGTGTACGTAGTGAAGGGCCCTTGCGCTCGGGTTGCGGCTGTGGCGAGTGACCAGGCTCGACCAAATTTGAAAGGGGAACTCGTCAAATGCCGGCTGATGCACGCCAAACGCGCCCCATCCATGCAAAGAGGGAGAGCCCTCTGCCTTCGGAACCAGGAAAGTGCGCTGCGATACCGGGCGAGGCCCAGATGGTGCAGGAGCGGATGTACTGGCATGCCCATCGACCGACAGTAGCTGCTCCGGCAGAGAGGCCGAAACAAATGTCCCGGCGCCCACGCGGCTCTCAAAATATCCCTCCGCCAGCAGTTGAGCGTAGGCATGCAGAACAGGGAAGCGCGAAACCTGGATCTCGGAGGCGAACTCGCGGCTCGATGGAATCTGTTGGCCGGGACGCAGGACGCCGCGCAGGATCGACGCTCTAAATGCGTCGTAAATCTGCTTATGCAAAGACGCACGCGACTCGCGGTCGATCACGATGAGGGGTGAAATTCCGCCGTGGTGGCTGCTCATCCAACCAGTATAGTGGCTAGCTTCAATTTCAATGAAGTGGCTATTGGAACTAACCACTTCGACGAATCATACTTTGATCGTCGACTCAATGACCTTGAAACCGACGGATGCAGCCCGCGTGAGGGGCTCCTTTTGCCGACAGCTTGCAGCGCCTCGAGCGGTGGGTCTGGTCTTCCACAGCCCACCGCACATTTTTGCTCATTCTGCGTCAGAATCTGCAGTGCACTCAACTGATGACTGGACTGGTTCTGTGCTCATCTCTCTGCGCTGGGAAGACCATCTCCCAATGAATCAACCCGCTTCCTATTCAAAGTCTGTGGGGATGCTTCGTGAGAAGTGGTCATGCACAATCCGTGTTGAATGGTTATTGCTTGTGACCCCAAGCCCGCTCATAGTGGTTGCCACGCTTGGCTCGCCGCGTTGAGCGCGGTCTTCCTCAGGTTCAATGCGAGCGAATTGGCGGAGCGTTGAGAAGTTCGAATCATCTCAGGCTCCATGAAAGGGAGGTTCCATGAGCAAGGTGAATGAACGCCATCTTGTGCCGATCACCGCCGTAGTCGCAGCTCTTGTCGCCGTTTCTCAACTCTGGGTTGTGCAACTTGCCGGCGCCGCTTCGCTCTCTGCCAGTGCGTCTCAGCAGCAGCCGGCAAAGCCAGCCTCGCTATCTACAGCGCAACACCCGGACAGCGAAGCATTGGCTTCAGAAACTCCCGAAGAAACCGGTGACCGGCTCATTGCGGAGCGCAAGTTTCAGGGTGCAATTGAGGCGTATAAAAAGGCTCCGCATGACTCTGCGGCGGTGTGGAACAAGATGGGCATTGCCTATCAGCAGATGTTCTCGACCGACGAGGCGATGCATTGCTATATGGCCGCGCTCAAACTCGATCCCGAGAACGCCAGTGTGCTGAACAACCTTGGCACTGTCTACGCCTCACTCAAGGATTACCGCGGCGCTGAGCATTACTACCGCAAGGCGATCAAGCTGAATCCAAAGTCCGCCCCCATCCTCAAAAATCTTGGCACTGACCTTTTGACGCGGCGCAAGTACAAGCAGGGCGGGGAATTCTATGCCGCTGCCTTGGCCATCGATCCACATATTTTCGACAATGGATCGAGCCTCCAGGTCTCCGACCCATCTTCCGCTCAAAGCCGTGGGGCAATGAACTACTACATGGCGAAAACCTGCCTGCGCGCCGGCCTTACCGGTCGCGCCATCGAGTACCTTCGCATGGCCATCAACAATGGATTCACCAGCCCCAGAAAGATTCTCGCCGACAACGAGTTCGCCAGCCTGTACAACGTTCCTGCATTTGAGCAGCTTCTCTCAAACCAAAGAAATCAATAAGATCGCCAACGTTGCAGCAACGCAGCTGCTGGGCATTCTGTGTGAACGCAGAATGCCCCGTGGCGATGCTCCATCATCAAGCAACGTAAACAATGCCGCGGGAAAAGGCGCCGCAGGTATTTTGACCTCCTGATTCGTTGTGCAATTTCCTGAAACAGGCGTAAGATGACGGCATGAAGCACCTGGCTGCGGTCGCGCTCATGGTAGTTGGAATTTCGATTCCGGTCTGCGCCCAGCATGGTGGATCGCACGGCGGATTCTCAGGCCACTCCGCATCGGCTTCCCATGGCAGCTTTCGCGCCTCCTCTCCCAGCCGCTTTGCAGCCGCTCCGCGCTCTTCTGACAGCAGAGCGTTCGCCATGCCGCAATTCCGGCAAAGGGGCGTTGTTGCGCGTGCCGGCGCGCGTGCACCCTACACCGGCTCGTGGCGCTATCGCAGACCTTATGTTCGGTCGTTCGGAATCGGCGCACCCTACGGCGTTGGTGGATGGGTAGTTCCTGGATACCTTGGCTATCCGTCTTACGGGGATGACCCAGACCAGGACAATTCAGCGGCCGCGCAGGGAGATGCATACGATGGGCCGCCCCAGCCCGCTCAGTTTGCGTATCCTTATCAGCCCCCTGCAAATATGCCGCAGGCAGCGGCTGCCCCGGCCAGCCAGGAAGCGGTTACGCTTGTCTTTGCCGACGGGCGCCCCTCCGAGCAGATTCACAACTACATGCTCACCCGCTCCACCCTGTTTGTTCTCGACCAGCATCATCGCGACATTCCGCTGGATGAGCTTGACCTTGCCGCAACGGCAAAGGTGAATCACGACGCAGGGATCGATTTCCATCTTCCCGAAGCGCCGGGACAGTGAAACTCCGCTAGAAAATCGAAGGTAAAATAACTCGGCCAGTGCGAGCGAATAGCGCGCGTCTGTCCTCCACAGGTGTTAGTGAAAATCACGTGAGCGGATATCGGCACTGGTGATATCCAGCGGTTCAATTAGCTGCGCCTTCACATGGATCACGCCGTCTTGATTTTGCATTGGCCCCGCAATCCGCAGAAAGCGGCTGCGGGTGACCGTGAGGCGATTCTGCTCAAACACATCGGGCGCAAGAATGATGTTGGCGATGCCGGTCTCGTCTTCGAGTGAGAGGAAGACGAAGCCCTTCGCCGTTCCCGGGCGCTGCCGCGCAATTACGCATCCTGCCACGCACACGCGCCGATTCCGGCCCAGCTCTTCGAGTTCGCGCGCGGAGAAAATACCCTGCTGCCGCAACGCCGCGCGATGATACGCCATCGGGTGCGGACCAGTGGTCAGCCCGGTGCCTCGGTAGTCGGCGGCAAGGCGCTCATCGGTCGTCATCTTCTGCAAATGTGCGCTGCGCCGGCCGGGGCCAGCCGGACTCGCGTTCCGCAGCAATGGCCCGACCGGTCGGCCTGCCTGCTCCACCTGCCACAGCGCATCGCGCCGATGTTCCACTTCTCCAAGCGAATTCAGTGCGCCGATGCCGGCCAGCAGAACCAGTTCTTTTCGATTCAATTCAGGCGTCCGCCGCGTCAGGTCATCGACCGATGCGAACATTCCTGCCTTGCTGCGCGCGGCTAAAATCAGATTCGCAGAGCTTTGCTTGAGTCCTTTCGCGTAATTGAATCCCATGCGCAGGCTGAGCGAGCCATCTGCTTCCGGCTCAAGCGTGCACGGCCATTCCGATCGCTGCACATCGAGAGGACGCACGCGCAGTCCGTGCCGCTGGGCATCTTTGATCAGCACAGCCGGCGAGTAGAAGCCCATCGGCTGGTTGTTCAACAGGCCGCACGTAAAGGCCGCGAGGTAGTGAACCTTCAAGTACGCCGAAGCATACGCGATGAGCGCGAAGCTGGCTGCATGCGACTCCGGAAATCCGTACATCGCGAACGAGGAGATGCCCTGCACAATGTTGTCCTGCGCCTCTGGGTTGATTCCGTTAAGCGTCATACCCGCACGCAGCCGACCTTCCAGGTCCTTCATGCGCTGCATCGATCGCCGCATGCCTACGGCCCGCCGCAACTCCTCCGCCTCCGCACCGGTGAAACTCGCAACAGTCATCGCCATGCGCAGAAGCTGCTCCTGAAATAACGGAACTCCGAGAGTGCGTTTGAGTACAGGCTCAAGCGACGGATGCGGATATGTTACTTCTTCTTTATTCTGCCTGCGCCGCATGTACGGGTGCATCATCTTGCCCACGATCGGCCCCGGCCGTATGATGGCCACCTGCACAACCAGGTCGTAGAAACGCACCGGCGCGTTGTGCGGAATCGACGCCATCTGCGCGCGGCTCTCCACCTGGAACATGCCGACGGTATCGGCCTTGCACAGCGTCTCGTACACCAGTGGATCTTCAGGTAGCGCGGCCAGATCCACATCCTTGCCGTAATGACGCGGGATCAGTTCGATCGAATCCTTGATGGCCGCCATCATGCCCAGTCCCAGCAGGTCAACTTTGATTAACCCCATGTCGGCGCAATCTTCCTTGTCCCATTGAATGACGGTGCGGCCTGGCATGGATGCGCGTTCAATGGGCACAACACCGTTGAGCATTCCCGCGCAGATCACCATGCCGCCGGAGTGCTGGCCGAGATGGCGCGGCAGATCCTGCATGCGCAGGCAGAGTTCGAGGTAACGCGCAATGCGCGGATGCCCGACATCGAAGCCTGCCTGCGCAAAATGATGCGCCATCGTGTCGTTGGCGCCGCGCCACTCCCAATGCCCAACCAGGCTGGATAGGCGCGCCAGTTGATCTTCCTCAAATCCCAACGCCTTGCCTACCTCGCGTGCCGCAGAGCGCCCGCGATACGTGATCACATTGGCCGTCATCGCCGCCCCCAGCGAGCCGTAGCGTTCATACACATACTGAATCGCCTGTTCGCGTTGATCGCCGGAAGGAAGATCGAGATCGATGTCCGGCCACTCGCCGCGATTCTCACTGAGAAATCGCTCGAAGAGTAGTTCCATGCCAACGGGATCCACGGCAGTGATTTCAAGCGCATAGCAGACGGCCGAGTTTGCCGCCGATCCGCGCCCCTGCACCAGGATTCCGTTGCGCTGACAGTAGAGAATAATGTCCCAGACAATCAGAAAATATCCGGCAAACCCGAGCTTCGCAATCAGCTTAAGCTCGTGATCCACCTGCGCGCGCGCCTTATCGAGAAGCGGCCGTTTTTCCGTCGATCCATACCGCTTGCGCACGCCCTCGTCTACGCGCTTCATCAGGAAGCTGTCCATTGTCTCGCCCTCCGGAACCGGATAGTGCGGGAACTCGTAGCCGAGATTGTTAAGCGTGAACTCAAGACGGCTGCTGACGATGCGCGTGTTTGCAATCGCTTCGGGTATGTCGCGGAAGAGCGCGGCCATCTCACGCGCGGGACGCAGAGTGCGCGAAGCATTGAGAGCCAGCAACCGGCCTGCCTGATCGAGAGGCGTGTGATGGCGGATGCTGGTCAGCACATCCAGCACTTCGCGGTCATTTTCTGTTGCATAACGAACGCCATTGGTCGCAATTACTGGTAGGCGATACGATGCGGCTAACGACAGCAGCGCCTGGTTGCGAGCCTCTTCGTCCCGCTGCCGGTGACGCTGCAGTTCCAGATAGAGATTGCCGTGGCCATAGATAGCAGCCAGCCGATCAACAACCGCATGCGCTTGTCCGCCCTGCGCGAGCGCAGTAGCCAGTGGGCCTTCATCGCCTCCTGTCAGGCAGATCAGCCCGGCAGAGAACTCTTCGAGATCGTCGAGCGTTGCCGCGCCCTCGGTCTTGGTTGCTTCGCGCATCTTGAAACGCGTGATGAGCTGGCATAAGTTGCGATAGCCAGTCTGCGATGCGCAAAGCAGCAGCAAGCGCGGCGGCTCATCCGGATACTGATGCGGAAGCCACGCAGCGGGTGTGAGCCGTTTTCCAAACGAACTCACCGCAATCTCCGCGCCGATATGCGCTTTTACGTTGCACTTCTGTGCGGCGGTATGAAAGCGCGCCACGCCATAGACGCCATTGCGATCGGCCAGCGCCATAGCAGGCATGCCCAACTCGGCCGCGTGCTCGATGAGCGTCTCCGGCTGCGATGCGGCGGCAAGAAAGCTGAATGCACTCGCCGCATGCAGCTCGACATAGGCGTTGCTATCAGTCATAAATTGCCACGAGCTGCCACGCATTCTGCGCGTGGTCGCGCATCAGCAGGCATGCGATTGATGTTTCCTGCCGCGTTGTGGCCAGCCGTGTTGTGTCTTGCCGTGTTGTGGCCAACACATCCCACTCCTCCACGTCCCACCCGTCCGTGGACCACCAGCAACCGCTGGTTCGCCACGGACCATACGCCGCGGTGATTTCAAAACTGCGCTCCGCATCGCGGAATCGCCGCGGCTCTCCCCCTTGCATCGTCACCAAAACCGGCACAGGCGGCCGCATGCGCCGCAGAGCCGTGCGCGGGTTATCTGTTTTCGCTGTGCTGGTGGTTACCGAAACAACAAACTGGCTCATGCGAAAGCTGCCTGGCCGGTTCGAGTCTTCCAGCACCGGCGAGCCGACGCGATCTTCACCGGCAATCGCCTTGAGCCGCGCTATGGTTACATCCAGCCGCGAGGGTTCAGGCGTCTGTGGCGCAAACAGGCCAAGCTGCACCTTGCTCGATTGTCCAGCCTCTGCGCCCAGGCTGAATGCGAGCACAGCAGCCTGCGGCGGATGCGCCGCAAACTCCAGTTGCAGCAGCTTGAGCAGAAACTTGCGATCCGTCGAAGCCAGCGCAGGACGAATCGCTCCGCAGTGCATCTGTCCGCCGTCAAGCTTCATCTCAACCGTGAGCGACGCCAGCGACAAAGCGCGTGACGCAGCGCGCGCCACCAGGCAGTCGATCATGCGCGCGCCTACAAACAACAGTGACTCCATCTCTTCCACCGGCGTTTCGAACTCGCAGAACTCCTTGAGCGCAAACTCGGGCTCGATGGGCTGAAAGGTATGCGCCTGCTCACCACGCGCCAGACTGCGCCACATCCTGGCCTGCTGTCCGAGCCGCGCAATCAGGTCCGTCTCAGGCAGCGCGGCCAACTCCCCCAGCGTGCGAATCCCCCAAATAGCAAAGGTCTCCGCGTGGTCCGGCGTAAGCACGAGCGACGCAAGGGGTAATTTGCTCAATTGCTCTGCTTCTTCGCCCTCGGGAATCACGGTTACGCTGCGTGAGTTTGCAGCCTTCAATCGCGCGGTATGAAAGTTGGCGCTGACGGCAATCGACACGCGAAACCCCGCCGCAGCGAGCACAGCCCGTAGCCTCTCCGCCAACTTCTCCGGAGGGCCAAACAGCCGCCCGGTTCCGGCAATGTCCAGCACGTAAGAACACGCTGTTCCGTAGCTGGCAGCCTCAATGCGCGGGGAATAGTACGCGGCGCACTCGCGCACCACGGCGCGTGCAGCGGCCTCGCTTTGAGTGGAGCGCGGCAGCAGTCGCAGCCCGGCAATGGCCTCCGCCTCAAGCCGCGTCATGCCGCACACCGCTCCCCTGCGCTCCGCGTGGCGATTGAGAGCGCAGACCACCTCCAGCGGTGCGCGCCCTTCCAGCACCGCAATCGGCTGCGGCTGCATCTCCGGCCGCAAGCGTAGCAGCGCCTGCGCTGGAAACTCCGCCGCATGCATGCACAGGTAGAGTTGCTCGCTCATGCGCGTTCCTCCTGCGCCCAGCCGCACGCGGCCGACCAGGTGGAAGCGGGCGCCTTTCGTATCCCTTGCGCGTTATGGAGCAGTCGCTGCCGCTCACGCCGAACCTCGAAGGAAAATCCGGTCAGGACGGTTTCTCCTTCCGTCATCGCCTGCCTGGGTACGCATTCCACCACCAGGGCCGCGCTCGATTGCGCATAGGCTTGCTCCCCCAGCACCACCAGGCAGCAGCGCGTGCGGTCTGCCGCCTGGCGAAAGCGGAACCATGTAGCCAGTGGAATCCGGTTCGCGTGTTCAGGCGCCGTGCCGCCAAGGTCCAGCACAATGGCCGCAAACCCACCCGCCTGCAGCAGCAGATCGGTGGAGCGAATGGCCTGATCGAGCCGCGTCCACGGCTTGTTTTTTGTCGCTGTGCCTCCACTTCCGCAACGCACCCAGAGCAGTTGCCGAAGGCTCACGCCATTGGCCGCGGCCGACTCCGGATCGAAGGCATCGGTTGCGTCCACCCAGGCTGCAACCTGGCCATCCTGCGTCCTATGCGCAAGAAACGAAAGGGTAAGGCTCGTCCGGCCCGACGATTGCTGCCCCACCACTTCGCTGATGGCCCCCACCGGCAGCCCGCCCTCCAGTAGCGCGTCCACCACGGCAATTCCCGTGGCTGCGGTTTCGCGAATGGTCCGCGGGACCGGCGTCAGCGCCGATGGAAAGCGGCGTTCAAGAGCGTGTTCGATCTGGATGCGAAGGGCAGTGGCGGAGGTCATAGAGGGACGATATATTTTCGCCTTTTGTTCGCTTAATATTGCTCTCAGACCCACTCACCTGTCAATCGGTGGAATTCCTTACGCCAGGAATCTCTTCCCCGGCTCAGGCCCAGTACCGCCCGGATTCGGGTGCTGAAAACATTTGGCGGCACCGCGCATGAACTTGATAGGATGCGAGCATCTCCCGGTTTCAAAGTGCTGTTCACAGGCACTGGGGGGGGTTGTTCATTCTCAATTTGGTTATCCCCCGGAGGGCGTCATTAAAGAACGAATGAGGTTGGGCGATCTGCTGATCGAGGCGAAGCTGATTACCGCCCAGGATGTGGCAAGGGCACTTGAGGTTCAGGCTGAGAAGGGTGGCCGTCTCGGAGACCGTTTGGTTTCTATCGGAGCCATCTCCCAGAACGCGCTGGAATCCTTTATCCATCGCATGCCGAGAGAACCGGTAGACCTGGAGTCAGTCGGCATCGACCCCATCGCACTGCTGAGCCTGTTGCTCAGGATGATCTATGTAGATCACCTTGAATCAGTTCGCCAGTTCGTTGAAGGCATCAAGCTCCCGTACACCATCGTGCTCGACCTGGTGCAGATGGGTGTCGACCGTAAGTTATTGCAAAATCTCGGAACCCGGGAATCCGAGAACATGGCCGACATGAAATACATGTTCACCGACGCCGGCCGGCGTTGGGTGCTAGACGCCCTCGAACAGGTGCGTTACACCGGACCGGCTCCCGTGACCCTGAATGAATTCTCCGCCCAGGTAAGGCTGCAGAAGATTACCAACGAAACCATCACCTTCGACCGTATACGCAAAGGCCTGGGCGAACTGGTCGTCGAAAACAATATCATCGAAAACATTGGGCCGGCATTGAACTCGGGACGTGCCATTCTGCTTTATGGCCCGCCAGGCAACGGGAAAACCTCGGTCGCGATCAGCTTTGCCAATGTCTTTACAGATGTGATCTATGTGCCCTACGCGGTCTATGTCGAAGGGCAAATCATGCGCCTCTTCGACCCCAGCCTGCATACGGTGCTGACTCCTCCCCAGCTTCCTAATAGCGGCGGCGGCGGTGACGGAATGCTATCGTTTGTGAGGCGCGAAGAATATGATGCGCGCTGGGTTCCCTGCCGGCGCCCCTTCGTCATTACTGGCGGCGAATTAACGCTGGAAATGCTCGATCTTCGCTATGACGCCACAGCGAATTACTATGAGGCTCCTCTTCATGTGAAGGCCTTGGGCGGCTGCTTCATGATCGACGATTTTGGCCGCCAGTTGGTATCGCCCAAGAGCTTGCTCAACCGCTGGATCGTGCCGCTGGAGAATCGCTACGACTACCTGAAGCTGCATACCGGCAAGAGCTTCACGGTGCCCTTTGAGGAGTTGGTCATCTTCTCAACCAACCTTGAACCCGAAGACCTGATGGACCCGGCATTCCTTCGCCGCCTTCCCTACAAGATCGAGGTAGGAGGGCCCACCGTCGAAATCTACAAACGCATCTTTGAAAAAGAATGTGAACGCCAGGGACTCGCGCTTCCCGCGGACGTTTTTGAACACATCGTGCACAAGGTGATGGTTGAAAAGGAATTGGAACTGGCCGCCTATCAGCCGAAGTTCATTGTCGACCAGGTGGTAGCCACCTGCCGTTTCATGGGCGAGCCATCCCATTTCGAGCCTAGATTTGTTGATTACGCCATCGACAATTTACGCACCAAGCGACACGGGCCGCCGTCGGAACACACATCCGCAGATGCCGGGCATTGATCGGCACCGGTCAATGCTTTACTTTTCGTGCATTCACTTTTTCACTGCTTTGCGTCAAAGCGAGTTCTCGTTCATCACCAGGGCTACGGCGCTGCGCAAACGTGCTTTGCTGCCCTCATGCGCAGGCCGCAGCCTGGGAGCCCGCGCCAATGGATTGCGGCGCATCTCGGCCTCAACCTGAGGGCCAACCAGGTACCAGAGATTGGTAATGTCGCCTACCACCACAATCTCGCTGGGCGCCAGCGCAGAAGCAATCATGTGCATGCCTCTGCCCAGTTCCACGCACATCCTGTCGATGGCCTGTCGCGCGGTTGGATCGGCTGCCGCAGCCATCTTCAGCAGTACCTCAAAGGGCGGCGAGCCCTTGCCTGCAATCTCCGCGTAATAGCGCATCCCTGCGCGATTTGAAGCGACTGTCTCCCAGCATCCTCTGCTTCCGCACGAACACGGCAGCCCGTTCGGATCTACCTGTACATGGCCGAACTCGCCCGCGTATCCGCCTTCGCCCCGCAGGATCCGCCCATTGGCGAAGATGCCAGTGCCCAGCCCTTCCGACACGTTGATCACCACCAGGTCATGCATGCCGTCGCTATAGCCGAACCACACTTCTGACAACGCACATGCGTTGGCCACATTGTCCACCACCACCCGCAGACCGGTAGCTTCTTCCACGCGCGATTGGATGCGCCCGATCGGCCATGGAATATTCGGAGCAAAGATCGATCGTGTCGAATTCGGCTTTTCCGGCTGCAGGCCGAAGCGTCCCGGCAAACTCATCCCGATGCCGTCGAACGACCGGTCGCCATGCGCTGCAATGATCTTTCGGATTGCATCCACAATCGCGACGAGAACCTTTTGCGGATTCGCAGGCAGCGCCACCAGGTGCTGCGCCAGAATCTTTCCACCCAGATCGGTCACGGCCATCGTAATTTGCGCAGGATGCACATCCACGGCAAGCACGCCACGCTGCCCGTTCAAGTTGAGGAAGGTTGGTCTGCGTCCGCGCGGCAGCCTGCCCATCGACCCTTCAACAATCCATCGCTCGGCGAGCAGTTCCTCAACAATCAGCGATACCGTGCTTCGTTGCAGGCCCGAAACCCGCGCCAGATCCGCGCGCGAGATCGGTTGCCGCGTGCGGATCTGGTTGAAGATCAGATTGCGGTTGATCTGCCGCGGCATCTTGTTGGACGCGCTCTGCTTGTTCGTGAATGAATAGCGCGATGTCGGCATTGTGTAAGTCGTACCCTCTCGCTATCTACAAACGATACGCGTTTTTTACCAGGCGGTAGGCCAAGTCCTCGGCAACTTCGAACGCTTCGTCTTCTTCCAGCCTGTGCTCGGCAACCAACCTCGCCAGAAATGCGCAATCCATTCGCCGCGCAACATCATGCCGTGCAGGAATCGACAGGAACGCACGCGTGTCGTCGTTAAAGCCCACCGTGTTGTAAAAGCCGGCGGTCTCAGTAACCTGTTCGCGGAAGCGGGTCATTCCTTCGGGGCTGTCGTGAAACCACCAGGATGGCCCAAGCCGCAGGCAGGGATAGTGACCGGCCAGCGGCGCCAGTTCGCGGCTGTAGGTGGTTTCGTCCAGCGTAAATAGGATGATGGTGAGCGAGCGTTCGTTGCCAAAGCGACTGAGCAGCGGATGCAGCGCGTTCACATAATTGATTGCCGTGGGAATGTCGGCGCCCACGTCACGGCCGTAGCGCTCATACACTTTGCGGTTATGGTTGCGCACGCTGCCGGGGTGAATCTGCATCACCAGCCCGTCTTCCAGGCTCATCGCGGCCATCTCCGTCAGCATCTGCGCGCGGAAGAGTTCGTGCTGCTGCGCATCGCCGTGACCGGCGAGAACGCGCTGAAATAGCTCCGCGGCTTGCTCTGCGGGAAGATCGGCAGTTTGTGCGGTGGGATGTCCATGATCGGTGGCCGTGCAGCCGAGCGCGCGAAAACGTGCGCGTGCTTTGCGCAGCGCATCCAGGTATCCTCGCCAGGTTGTCGTGTCCTCAGCGTTTTGATCGCCCAGCCTTGCGATGTTCTCTCGGAACCCCGCATAATCTGGATCGACTACTGGATCTGGCCGGAAGGTGGGCAGAATTCTCGCTTTCCAACCTGACTCGCGAATCGCCTCATGATCGCAAAGCGAATCAAGCGGCGAATCGGTGGTTGCAAGCACTTCAATATTGAACCGTTCGTAGAGCGCTCGCGGCAGGAATTCGGGAGTTTGAAGCTTCTCTGCAATCGTTTCGAAGTAGAGATCGGCCGTCTCTTCAGACAAGCGCACATCAAGCCCGAACAGTTCGTGAAAAGCAAAATCAAGCCACATGCGGGTCGGCGTTCCGCGAAACAGAAAATAGCGGCTGGCAAAGATGCGCCACACTGCGCGCGCATCCTTCAACTCCGGCTCGCCGATTTCGAGGTCATCAAGAGAAACTCCCTGACTATACAACATGCGATAGACATAATGATCCGGCTGCACGAACAGTTTCGCAGGGTCAGGGAATGGAGCGTTCTTAGCAAACCATGCAGCTTGCGTATGCCCGTGGGGGCTGACAATCGGGAATGATTTCACATGCGCATACAGCGCCTTTGCAATGGCACGTATCTTCGGTTCGGCAGGGAACAATCGATCTTCGTGGATCAGCATGGATCAGTCTTCCTATTTGAGATAACCATTGTTCGCATAGCCCATTCCCGTCAGAACGCCGCGCATGTAAGCAAATGACTCGACCACGCCCGGCATTGGATCATCACCGTGGATTTCGTATTCAAGATCGACAAATCCCTTGTATTTGATTGCAGACAAGGCCTCGAAGATCTCGCGTATCGGCATTTTCCCTTCACCCACCGCAACCTGGCTGTCCTTGTCCGTGAAGTTGGCCAGGTCCTTCATGTGCATGTTGAACAGCCGCGGCCCCACTGCATGAATTGTCTGCACGATGTCGACTCCTGCCCGCACCGCATGCCCCACATCGATGCAACAGCCCATGCGCGGGTCCATGTCCTTGACGGCATGAAGTACATCGAGCGGCGACGGCCACAGCTTGTCTTCCGGCCCATGATTGTGAATGGCAAAACGAAAATCGTACTCCTTCACGAACCTTTCGATGTGCGGAAGTGTCCCGGGCTTCGGATCGCCGGCTACCATCACCGAAACACCGGCTCGCTTGCAGTATTCAAACTTGCTGCGGATATCTGCTTCGTCGTCCTTTGCAAAGGAGATGGTTCCAGCTGCATGCAGCTTGATGCCCGCGGCGGCATAGTCGGCGAGCGCCTTTGCTTCTTCTGCGGGATCCATTGGCAGGTGGTCCTTCGCGTCTTTCGCATTCAGGTCAGCCAGGTTCAACTGCTTCATGTATCCGATCAACTGCGCGCGGCTGAAGTTGCGAAATGTGTAGCTGGCCATCCCCAGGTGAATCGGCTCATGCGTTCGGGATGCGTTTAGAGCCTGCGCAAAGGCAGACACAGTTGCGGGAGCCGCGCAGGCCACGGCAAGCAGTGCCCCGGTTTGAACAAACTGGCGGCGAGACAAATCCTGTTTCATGTTGGCAAACTTCCTCGAATACCTTCCATCCGCGCGCACCTTCGCGCATGTTAAAGATGAGGTGCCCAACCGCTCTCGTAAGTGCGGCCCCACATCTTCATGGCTTCCGCATCGTTGCGGATCTTGCCGTCCGTTGTGTCAAGATGCAGTTCGCGATTTACTTCCCATGCAACATTGGAGAGCTGCAGCATGGTCACGGCCACGTTGCCGACGGCAATCGGAGCATGCAGCGCTTCTCCCGTCCGGATGCCAGCGATAAAATTCGCGAAGTGGGCATCAGTCATGGAATCACGTCCCGTTAGATCGGCCGAAGTGGTCTGCTTGCCCGTCTTGAATTCGCTTGTCTTGTTCCCCTTGAGATCGTAGATTTCATAGCCATCTCGATCGACAAGCACGGAACCCTCGGTTCCCATAATCGTGGATCCGCGGTCGCGGTTGTAGAACCTCATCCCGCTGCAGCATTTGCCTTCCCAGGAAATCAGCTTGTCGTCGTATTCAAAGCTGGTCACCAGCGTGTCGTAGAACTGCCAGTCGTCTTTGAAGTGATAACGCCCGCCCGATGACGTGATGCGCTTGGGGTAATCAACCCCGAGCGCCCAACGGCAAACGTCCACTTCATGGGTGCCGTTGTTGAGCGTTTCTCCTGTGCCCCAGATCCTGAACCAGTGCCAGTTATACGGCTGCACATTGTCCTTGTACGCCACGCGCGGCGCGGGTCCCTGCCACAGATCCCAATCAAGCTGCGGTGGAACAGGCGCTTCTTTCCCCACGCCGATCGACTTGCGGACGTTGGTATACCAGGCCTTGGCGTAGTAGGCCCTGCCGATTGCGCCGTTATGAATCTTGTCGACAATCTCGATGGTGTGCGGCGACGAGCGCTGTTGCGTTCCCATCTGCACAAGCTTTCCATATTTCTGCTGCGCAGCCACCAGCAGCGCACCCTCCGCTGGATTGTGGCTGCACGGCTTCTCGACATACACATGCTTGCCCGCCTGCAGGCCGGCGATGGCCATCGGCGCATGCCAATGATCGGGAGTGGCGATCGTTATCGCGTCCACTTCCTTCAATTGCAGGATTTTCCGGAAATCCTTGTCGGTTGCGGGGGCATAGCCCATCTCTTTCTCGGTTGCACTGGCAAACTTGCTGAGAATATTGCTGTCCACATCGCAGACATGGGATATGCGCGCATGATCCTTGTTCGATTTAAGCGAGGAAAGATGGGCATATGCGCGACCATTCAGCCCGATCACAGCAAAATTCAGGCGATCGTTGGAGCCGAGGATCTGGCCATAACTCTTCGCGGTCGAACTAATTGCCAGACCTGCGGTGCCCAGTGCAAGCGTATCGATGAATTCACGTCGAGTGACCAATTGTTTTCTCCAATCAGAGTGCGTGCGCGTCCTGAAGTGCCTGCTTCATACCAGCCCAGCTCACGCGCGAAGATTCCTCCGGCGTGCCGGCTCCGTGCCAGTGCGTCTCAAGGCTCACTGCTTCGTGGTAGCCAATCTTCCTGAGCGCGCGAAACTGTTCCGCCCAATCGATGAATCCCTTGCCGACAGGCGACCATTCGATCTTGCTCTCCGCATTCTTCACTGCATTCTTCACGTGGCAATGGTGAATGCGATTCTTCGGCAGCACATCCCAGCCGCCGGGAAATGCATCAAGCTCTCCACGCATCACGGCATTTGCCGGGTCCCAGTTGAGCGCCAGGTGTGGCGACTGGATTGCATTGAGCGTGCGCGCCGCTTCGCGTCCGGTTGCCGTGTTGCATTCGAACTCATTCTCGAGCACCAGCAGAAGACCCTGCCTGCCGATGGTTTCAGCCGCGGCGCGTAACTTCTCGTCGATGGCTGAGCGGTAGGGAGCTACATCGTCCAAGCGCCAGAAATCGAATCCGCGAATGCGATCCGTCTTGAATTGTTTGGCCAGCGCGATCGACTTCTCCAGAATCTCGTCCTGCTGCTTGAATGTTGCCGCGGCTGCATTATGCAGGTCACCCTTCGATCCATAAGGCGACCTTGGCGCATCAGGCCAGTCGGTCTTGAAGAGCGGGCTCGCGATATCGGTGACCTGCAGATTGTACTTCGCGAGAATCTTCTTCGATTCGTCGACCTCCGCCGCGCTCAGGTCCATGACGTTCTTGCCCCACATGGAACGCAATTCGATCCAGTTCATGCCAAAGTCATGCGCGGCAACATAGCAGGCGTGATCGAAGTCCGGCGAAATTTCATCGTTGATGACAGCGATACGAAATGGCGACTTGGCTGGCTCTGAAATTGCTGGAAGGGAGTGGGTGGCGCATGCTGTGGCAATGAGCGCTGCGCTTTGAAGGAAATTGCGCCTTGAACGTCGCTCCATGTGGCTCCTTTGTCGGTGGGGGGCGACCCGCGATCGGTTGGTCTCGAGCGTTGATTCTTGAGGGCCCGCCACTTGCCGCGCGTGCTGACCGGCCAGGGAGAATGAACGATTCCCGTCGCAAGCGGGATATTGTTCAAATACCGAACGAACTCTAAATTCCAGCGCCCTGCATTGTCAAGTTGCGCCAGGGCTCAGAGCAATTTGTTATCGACGAAACTCAGGTTTGTATCGGCTGCTGCGCGGCTCCAACCAATGCGCAAGTCCTTCACGCCGTGCAGTGCAAAGGCGCCATTGGTCCCGCGTGGCGCAGTCACGGCAAAGAAATCGGCGCGGTCCACTTCGAAAAGGTGAAATGCAGGACGCGCATCGGGAGTGGTGTTGGCAATCTCCACGTGACTCATCTCAAGATTGCGCACGTGGCGCAGGAAGAAGCCGGATGCCGGCATCGGGCCGAACATGTTCGGCTCTGGATACTTGCCTTCAAGCTCCTGCGGCTGCACTTTTGCGGCATCAGCCGTCGCGCCGCCTGTTGTCTCGATATAAATGTTTGAAAACTTCACATCTTCAATCGCGTAGCCGGGGATGCCGCTTAGAATCGAGCTGAACTCGCGCGACGCATTGACGCAGGTGAGATTGCTGATCAGGATCCGCTTCATCGTGCCAACCTTGGTGCTCTCCTTCGGCCCGCGCAGCCGCGCGCCAAGCCGCATGAAAATCGGAGATGTTACGATGTCGCGCATGGTTGTGTTGGTAATGGCGATGTCTTCCAAAAGCGCTCCATCTTCAGACTCAAGCGCGTAACCCTGGCAGCCCTCAAACACGCAGTTCGAGATCGTGATGTTGATGAATCCGCCGTTGGATTCGGTCCCCAATTTGATGCGGCCGGTGCGCCACGCGGGGGCATGTTCAGGGAACTTCCTGAATGTCCCGTCAAGAACCGAACCCAGTTCATAGGTGCCTGTTACCCAGCAGTTCGTTATGGTTACATTGCGTGTGGGCCGCGCGTAACCCAGCGCATAACTCGACTTTGGGCAGATGCCGTCGTCCCATGGCGAGTTGACGGTGCAATTTGAAACACGTACATTCTGGCAGCAATCGATGTCGATGCCGTCGCGATCGGTGTCGATCTTCAGATTGTCGATGGTCAGGTTGTCGACGCCCGTCAGCAGCAAGCCAAAGTGGCCGCCTTTGAGAATTGAGAAGTCGCGAAACAAAACGTTGTGACAGTTCTTGAGCGCGATCGCCTTGTTGCCCACACCCGCCTGTTCGGCAACAAAGGAGCTGCCGTAATCCTTGCGTGAGCGCCCGTTGGAGAGGCCTCTGCCCCAGATCAGTCCCGGCCCTGTAATGCTCAGGTCATGAAGTCCTTCGCCCCAGAGCAACGAGTTATGCCAATGATTATGCCCGTAATCCTGATACGCGTCCCATGCAGTCCTCGGCTCGGCCTCATCGTAGACACCGCCGTTGTAGCCGGTCTGCTGGTCAGGCAGGGGCGAGTCAGCCGCGATAATTGCACTGCCTTGTTCCAGGAGCAGATGAACCTGGCTCTTCAAGTGAATCGAAAAGCACAGGTACGCTCCGGCAGGAAATAGAACCACTCCACCTCCCGCAGCCGCAGCCGCCTCAATTGCGCGGTTGACGCTCACGGTGTCGAGCGTTTTGCCGTCGCCTGTTGCTCCGTATGCGCGCACATTGAAGATCGCCTGCACTGGGACGGCGGCCATCGCGCCATCCTGTGCAGATGCAGCAAACGAAACGGCAGGAATTGAAGCAGCGGCTATACCGATGCTGCCCGTGCGCAGAAAATCACGGCGCATGGAATTGAATGTCTTCATGGAAGGATCCTCCGGACGGGATTCATTCAGGATGTTGAATGAATTCTCTGAGCAGGCTACGCCACTGCGCGCACCAGCAAGCAGGTGATGTTGTCATGGCCGCCGGCCTTGTTGGCAGCGTTCACCAGGCGGGTGCACAGTACTTCGATGCGCTCGTCGATCGAGAGCAGAGATTCAATCAGAGGGTCGGGAAGTTCGCGTGTCAGCCCGTCAGAGCAGAGCAGGAAAAGATCAGCGGGCTCGGCTTCAAAAGCGAAGATGTCGGGCGTGACACTGCTCTGTGTTCCCAGCGCGCGCGTAATCACGTTCCGGAATGGCGAGCGCTTGGCCTCTGCCTGTGTCATGCGCCCCATACGCACTTGTTCCTCCACCAGAGAGTGGTCATGCGTGAGCTGCTCGAGCTTGTTGTTGCGCAGCCGGTAACAGCGGCTGTCACCCACGTTGATCACCCACACGCGGCGCTCTTCCACCACCATTCCCACAAGCGTGGTCCCCATGCCGCTGAGTTTCGGGTTGCGTTGGGAGCGGGTGTAGATGGCCCTGTTGCCGGTGCAGATCGCATCCTCTGCAAGCTGCGGCATCGGCGCAGTGTCAGTTCCGGCAGGGCGAGTCAGCTGGGCCATCACTTCGTCCACCGCCAGCGAGCTTGCAATCTCCCCGGCGGCTGCGCCGCCCATTCCGTCGCAAACCAGGTAGACTCCATGCTCCACGGAAAACCCGAAGGCATCTTCGTTGGAAGGTCGTTTGCGTCCGCGGTCCGAGACTGCTGAAGCTATGAAGTGGACTAGAGCCGTGGCCAAGTGAAACTCCCTCGCTCCTCAGTTTACACGCGCCTGCACAGCCCGGACACCGGGAAGAGGACAGCTCAGTGAGCAGTTTGGCCCTTCTGGGACTTCTGATCCGGCGGTGCAACGGGAAGCGGCGGCGGCGCAGGCAACTCGAACACCTGAATCGCCCCCGCATTGATCAGAGCAACTCGCCGACCCGAGGGCGAGATGGCCACGTTGCCACCGGCGTCGAGGGCCGGGCTGGCCGGAGCGGCCAACGCCACCCATCCCGTGGCCGCATCGAAGACCCTGATCAGTTGACCTTTGATGTCCGAGGGGTCCAGCGGCTGATACGCGTTGACGGGATGGTTGACGGCCAGGGTCTCCCGCGCCAGCCGCGAGCCATCGGGTGAGCTGATCACCAGCGGCCAGACCGATTCCGCCTGAGTCTGATCCTCCCAGAGATGATGGCCGTCCGTGTCCAGGGCGGTGAGCTTGTCGGCGCCATTCGACAGGCACGCGGTCACCAGAACTTCCCGTTGCGAAACAAAGTCATACTCCGGCGAGCAGGCCGATTCGACATTTCCGAGAATCCTGCTGCCGCCCGTGAAGTAGTCCAGATTCACCATCCAGCGCGTACCGTTGCCGCGCAGGCTCTCGATATACCCATCGGCGTTGATGGGCAGGCGCACCGCCGAGCGTACCCGGCTCACAAGCATCACTTTTCCCGAATCGCGGCGCAGGATGCGCACCACCAGATCCTGTTGCGCGTTCGCATCCTGCCCGTTAGTGTCCTGCCCATCCACAGCCACGCTGGCCGAGGCGCTCTTTGGACTTGGTACTTCGCCCGGTTTGGGTGCAGCCGGCTCGCGGGAGTTGGTCACCATGTACTGCTGTGTCGGGTCCATGCTCACAGAGAGCAGTGGACCAGGAAAGTGCAAAAGCTGCTTCAGTTCGAGTGTGGGGCCCCCTACCAGGAGATCGTTCCGGTCGCGCACCAGGTAGTGGCCATCCTTGAGCATCCACAGGTACCGGGAACGGTCATGGAGCGGCCAGACAGTTTCGGCCTCAATCGCCCCGGAAGGAAGTTCCAGCACCACGGCACGAATCTGCCGCTCCTCGTCGCTCCAGCTATCTCCTGCCTGACGATGAATCAGTCCCGGCACGCGGAAGGTGAACAGGAGCCGGTTCTCGTCCAGAAAATCCAGTGAAGCCATAGTGAACCGCTGCCCCATGTAGATTGCTCCGGGCGCTGAAAACCCCAGCGGTTCCGCGGGGATTGTGAAGGCGGGCGCGATCGATGGCCTGTCCGGCAGAGAGTCGGGAAGCAGGTGATCCTTGGGGGAGTGGAGCTGGTCTGGTGCAAACGAGGAGAGCCCTTGAGGCCAGGCAGTGGGCAGTGCACACAGCGATAGCGAGGCAATCGCAACAACCCGCGCGCAACGCAACCACCGATCTGCCGGCCATTTCTTCATCGAACAGTATTTTCGCCGATTGGAGCAGGTTTGTGCAGTGGTACGGCTCACTCAGCCGTATGCGAAAGTAAAGGAGGGATGGAAAACCAGCAAATAGATGCGGAGAGCTCACCGGGACCCACCTCTTCCAGCGGAAACCTCTCGCCTCGTATCCGCTTTCTGGGCTACGGCGCCTGTGCTCTTGCAGGCTGCCTATGGGGCACCGGCTTTTACTTCGGCCGCATCGCCATGAATGAGATGAGCGTGGAGCACATGGTGCTCTATCGCTTTCTTTTCGCCTGCCTGGGCATGTTGCCGGTGGTGCTGGTCAATCTCGGCCGGTTCCGTCTCACCAGGGCAGAAACTCGCACCCTGTTGATCTCCGCGGCTCTCGGAATACCCGTTCAGTTTCTCCTCCAGTTTCATGGACTTGCCCTGACCACCGTCAGCCACGCCTCGTTGATGGTCGGAACTATCCCGGTGCTGCTCGCGGCTTCCGCGGTGCTGTTTGGCGGTGAGACAATGGATCGCGTCGGCTGGTGGGCCCTGGCCGGTTCCACCGCGGGCGTTTCGCTCATTGTCCTTGGCGGCCACCGCGGGCCAGCCACGCACGGTGAGCCTACCCTGGCCGGAGATCTGCTGGTGGTTGCCTCGCTCCTTACCTCGCTGGCCTGGATCTTGCTCAGCAAGAAGCTCATGGAGACGCACAGCCCGCCGGTCGTCACCTCCTACTCCATTCTTGTCGGCACCGTGATGCTCGCCGCCGTGATCCTTGGGCCGTGGATGCTAAACCCGTTGCTGCGTCCGGTCACGCATCATGACTTTCAACCACCGCCATTCGCCCACATCAGCCCCACCGCCTGGGTCGCGCTAGCCATGAGCGGCCTGTTCTGCACGGCTACCACAACGCTGCTCTGGAACTGGGGCATTCATCATGTTCCCGCCTCACGAGCCGGCGTCTTCCTGAATATCGAGCCGGCGCTTGGCTCATACCTGGGAGTGCGACTGCTTGGCGAGCACCTTGGTCCCTACGCCTGGGTGGGCGGAGCGCTGATTCTGGCCGCAGCCATCACGCTTACCACCCGCGGCCATGAGCCCGAGCCCGCTGTCATTCTGGAATAGCGGCAGGCATTGCTTTAACATCGCTCCATGCAGGGCAGCGCGCCCAATAAAGTCGGCTCAATGCACTCGGCCAACCAGCAGTCCCGGCGGCGCGCTTTCATAGAGCTTGCCACTTCCTATGTACTAATTCTGGTCGTCTGCTGGACGCCCCGCCCCTGGCAAAAATACCTCTGGTGCCTTGCAGCGGCTTCTGTCGTGGCTATCTTTTCCGCCTCGTTCGAAGGCCTTGGGGCGATGGGCCTGCGCCCGGCAAACTTCTTTCGCTCCCTCTGGATTCCCGGCGCTGCTCTCGCGATAGCCGTTTCCGCTTTTGTCGTGGCGGCCATGCTAGGCACATTGCACCTGCCCGGCGGCGTCGTCCCGTTTATCAAGACCTACTGGGCTTACGCGCTTTGGGCCGGAGTACAACAATTCCTGCTGCAGTGCTTCTTTCTGGCGCGGATCAGGCGGCTCATTTCCGCACCGGTGCTTGCCGCGCTGCTGGCCGCGCTCCTGTTTTCCATCGCCCATCTGCCCAACCCCATTCTTACCGTGATTACCATGATCTGGGGATTTGCGGCCTGCATCCTCTTTTTGCGCTATCGCAATCTCTATCCGCTGGCCATGGCCCACGCCATCTTCGGTATCGCGCTTGCCGTCACGGTTCCGGGGTACGTAGATCACAACATGCGCGTCGGCCTCGGCTATTTGACCTATCGCCAGCACCGGCACCCGCCGGCCGCATCACCGCAGCCATAGCGACCAGATGGTGTCCACAGAAGCGTGCGTGATGGCGCTTGCTCCGACACGCCGATCATGGCGCCATGCCCGTCCGTAAAAAACGCCGGCCAGAGCGGCAAGCAGCACATAGCGCCAGTTGAAGTGGGCTGCCCGCTTATTGAAGTGGGAAAGCCCGAACAGGCAGGCCGTCACAATCAGCGCCGGCGTGCGGCCCATGCGCCGTTCGAGCAGATTCTGGAGCCATCCGCGAAAGTAGAGTTCTTCAGGAACGGCGATGAAGAAAAACGTAAAAATCCATGCCCAGCCGATGGATGCCACGCCCGGCCACGCCGGGTGCAGATGCAGAAATCCGAGGCCCATGCCCAGTGCCAGTGCAATTGGCGTGCACATCGCCAGTTCGCGCAATCCAATGCCGGCATCGCGCAGGCGCAGCCGCAGGTCGAAACCCACATCTTCCAGTTGGCGCACCAGGATGAATCCGTAGATGCCCATGTCCAGCAGCAGCATCTTGTTGAAGATTGCCAGGTGAGCCGGCCACGCGCCTTCAAACCAGCGCAGATCGACCGCCAGTCCCAGTATCCCGAGCACGACAAAATCCCGCCAGTCACCGCGCTGGGCTGGGCCGTGATGATCGGGTTCAATGTGCGCCGCCTGGCTCAGCAGGCTTGCCACGCCAACGGGAAGCACGGCATACAACAAAAACCATCCCCAGCGAAAACTCCCGGATGCGCAAGTCACAATCACATAGGGCACGCACAGTGCAGCGGGGCAGAGCAGTCGCACAAAAAGGGGAAGCGCGCACACCCGCCTGGCCGCGTGCTCGGGAAAGAACGCTGTCCAGAGAAACGGGATGAGCGTAAGCAACGCAGCGATCGTGTTTGCCAGGGTGATCATCTATCTCTCCTATTTTGCTCCTCTGGTGCGAGCGTGCTTCAGATGTCGCGCCGCGAACGCTCTCCGCAAAATGGGAATTCAAACCTTGGTCACAATGTCATTCCAACTCACGGTGAACGAGGAACCGGTTACAGCCGATATCCCGATTGGTGATTCACGGAGGCTCATGTGACTCTTCTCACCTGGAACCACAGCTGTTCTGTTGGCGTGAAGGCCATGGACGATCAGCACGGTATTCTCATGGACACCATCAACGAGCTGCGCCTGGCCCTGGTGCACGGCGGCGGCCGCGACCAGGTGAGCGCATTCCTCGATAAGTTCATTGACTTCGCGCGTCAACACTTTGCCAGCGAGGAGCAACTCATGGAGCGGAGCGGTTTCCCCGGCCTGGCCGCGCACTGCGCCGAGCACCGGCGCATGATGGAGGTGCTGCGCGCCTCCGCCCAGCGTGCGCAACATGGCGAGGATGTCCAGATGCGTATGCTGCTCTGCGGCTTGCGCGACGGATTCCTTGACCACATTGGCGGACCCGACCAGGAATACGGGCCATGGCTGAACCAGCACGGAATGCGCTGAGGCCGGATACGGAAGAGTGCTGCCCTCAACTTCATCTCTCGCCGACCGATAAACCAATTGGGTCGAGCCTTCTTCGTCCGGAGGACAGCTAATGGAAACACTCAACTGGAGCGGTGCAATAAGGATTGGCGTCGAGTCTCTCGATGCGGAACACCGCGAGATGAACCAGGCAATCGACGAACTGCAGCGCACCCTGGAGACGGGAGCGCAGCAAAGCCTGATCGGTCCGCTTCTGCGCAAGGTAGCGGAGCTGACACGCCATCACTTCTCAGACGAAGAAACGATGATGCTGTCCACCAAATACCCGGGGATGGCCCTTCATCTGATGAAGCACCAGCATCTGCTGGAACAGCTGGATTCGCTGATAGCCCGCTTCAATCGCGGCGGCTTCCAGCTCACTGAGCACTCTATCAAGTTTCTTCACGATTGGTTCGCTACCCATATTCGGAAGGAGGACCTGCAATTCGCCCTGTGGGTCAACGAGCACGGCAAACGCTAAACTTCAAAGGAAAGCTGCGTAGTTGCAAACAGAGGAGAGGCCGGCTTGGGCTCCGAAGCCAGCTCGTACACCAGCCGCTCCAGCACCAATCGCTTGTCCGGCGGGGACGAGCGCAATTCCACGTCGGCGCGGGCGATCAGGCTCAGAGCGCGGGTTAGCTCGCGGCGGCTCTTGTAGCGCCTCGCCTGGCGAATCAGATCGTCGGCGGCAAACGGCGGCATGCGGAACCCCTGCCATAGCGCCTGCCAGATGGCCCGCGAGTCGCGAACGTTCTTCTCCAGGATCACGAGCATCTGCCGGAAAGTGCGCGCCAGCATGTAAAGATGCCCAATAGCCGCGTCTTCTCCCGCGTCCGAACTGTTCAGCAGGCCGTGCAAAAGCGCCAGTGCCCGCGCTTTGTCGCGTGCGCTGATAGCGTCTGTCAGTTCGTAGAGCGAGCGCTGCTTGGCGCCCAGCACCATGGTCTCCACATCGCCCAGTGTGATGCGCCCGCGCCCCAGGGTATAGAGGAGCAGTTTTTCGAGTTCCGAGGCCACCATCATCATGTCCGCGCCCAGTGCGTCCACCAGCTGCCGGGCCGCATCCGGTTCCATGCGGACGTTTGCCTCATTCGCGGTTGAAACCGCCCAGCGCATGGCGTCCTCTTCGCTCACCCGCGCCAATTCCACCATGCCGCAGTGCTCGCCGAGGGTCTCCGTGAGCCGCTCAAAGCGGTTCTTGTCGTCCATCTCCATGCGCCGGCTATCGGAGGGAATGCGGATAAAGTCGGCCACAAAAATCAGCAGCGCCTGCGGATTCGGCGATTGGAAATAGTGATCGAGTGCCGCAAACTCCTCTTTCTTCGCGCCGCGCGTGTAAAGCTGGCGCACATTGCGCACAAAAATCACCTGGAACGGCGACATCAATGAAGGTGTCTGCGCCCGGTCAAGCACTTCGAAGATGGTGCTTCCTGAGAGATCCAGGTCGGAGAGGCAAAAATCCCTGAGGTCCGGCGGAACGAATCCCTTGAGAACGGCTTTGCGGCAGCGCTCCAAAAGGAATGCCTCATCGCCGGCCAGCACGTAGCCGGGCCTTAGCTGTCCGGTACCTGCAGCGGCGGCCTCAATCTCTGCCACAAAGCGGCCTGCGGCTGCAAAGCCCGCGCCCCAACGCGTCGCGCTCACAGGCTCAGCCCCTTGTTTGCTTTTGCTTCGAACATGCGGCTCCAGAATACCTTCCCCGGCAACGCGAGGCCAGTTCTAATCGAAAGGCGGAACATTGCTAGAAACCTTCGAGCACATCTCCCACTAGTTGCCGTGCAAAGGCTTGCGAAAGCCGCTCGACGGCTGCCGGCTTCTCTTCGATAAACGTGGGCAGATCGGTCGTCGACTGGTACTGTTCGCGGAAGACGTAATTCTTGTTCTCGTAGAGGATTTTTCCCGCCCGATCCGTCAGGGTGACTGAAGCCACAATCGTGATCAGGAAGCTCGACGATTCCTGGGTCGATGCGTTGTAAGTCAGTGGCCCCACAGCCTCCTTCAGAATTGTTCCCTTGAGCACCGCGTCTGCGTCGGGGTTCGCATTCGGCGTCACGCGGAAGCGCGTACGTGCGGCAAACTCGCGGATCACCGCGTTGGTCAGGATCGTCTCGGTGTGATATGCCTCGGTTTTCGAGGTGAACTCCGGCACGGAAAGAGTACGAATTCCCGGCGGCAAATGGGTCGCCGACCCCAGCGTGTGGTACCCGCAGCCGCAGAGCGCGGCCAGTGGAGCAGCGAGAATCAGAAGGACAAGACGGCGTTTCATTCTCGTTCATTGTAGCGGGACGGAGCCACTCCCGATACTACCCGCGCCGGATCACTTCGAAAGCAACTCCTCAACCAATTGCGAGGCCAGGCTCTCGTTAAACTCTTTTCGAAACGCAGGCTCCGTCCATGCGTTCGTGATATCCCTTCCATGGAGGCGATAAAAGCCGAAGTTCGACTCATAGGGCCATTTTGTTTTGGCCCACAACGGCTTCCCATCCTTCCCTGTCAATTTCGTCGAGAACAATGCTCGGAACGACCAAAGCGCGCCATCCCTCTGCGGATCTTGAATGCTCTTGCGCGCGTCTTCATCCAAAATGTCCAGGCTCAATGTGCAGTCCGCATCGCCATCCGGCACAGCTCGCATGTGAGTCTGATTCGAGGGCATGTTGAGCTCCTTGATGATTGCCTGCTGCACTCCGTCCGCATCAATCTGGTGGGTCGCAGATTTATTCGTGACCACAACGCGTACGGTATGGATTCCGACAAACAACGTCATGGGAGGCGGCAGAGGACGATCGAACATCCCGCAGGCTCCGCAAACCAGAATTCCGACAGCACAGGCAAGCGTCAGGAGCTTTTTGTTGAGCATGGCGGAATTCTACGCTGCGGCATGCCGGCCGTTGCTGTGCCTTGTGGCACTCTTCGCAGCTGTCACAGTCTTCTGCTGCAATCGGCGAGTGCGAGCTGCCCGGGAGTGGCTGTCCCACCCGGGTGGTCAAATCCAGGCCGTGGCCAGCATTGCCAGGCGCACGGCGGACAGCTTCAACCCATCCGCGCGGTCTTTGAAATAACGCTCGTTGATATCGCCATAGTCCAGTTGCTCCACGCGATTGAATCCTGCCGCGCGCAACTCGGTCTCCAGCTCCTCCGGCGTGAAGAAGAGCTGAAACGGCTCGCCCGCAGCAGCAACGCGCCCAGCGAGCGCATCGAATGCGATTCGCCCCTCCGGCCCGAGCGTTTCCGGCGGCAGCGCATAATCGAAGCCTACGCCACTCCCCGCGGGCAAGTGCCCAATTGTCTCCAATGTTGTCTGAAAGGCCTTCCTTGTCAGGTAGGGAATCACCCCGAGCCAGCCGAAGAACGCGGGCTTCCGTTGGTCCAACCCCGCCTCGGCTAGTCCTCCGGCCAGCGTATGGTGTTCAAAGTCGAGCGGCACAAAGGTCAGGTTTTGCGGCACAGACAGCTCCGCCGCGGCAAGCATGGTCCGCTTCCATTCTTGCGTAGCCGGGAAATCCACTTCAAACACTTGCAGGCAATCAAAGGGGTTGCGCCAGGCAAACGTATCGAGCCCGGCGCCGAGAACCACGTATTGGGTTACGCCATGCGCAATGGCAACGGCCAACTGGTCTTCCACGTAGCGGCTGCGCACCGCCATGAAGGCGCGAAAGTCCCGCCCCACCGGGTGCATGGCGCGCTCCATCTGCTTGGGGAATCCCGAGCCGACCAGACGCACCGCGATAGGGTCGTCGAGAACCCGCGGCTGTTCCATGATCTGGTGCGCGGCGCGGCGGATGGCCACACCGAGGGCTGTTTTGCTGGCGCGGCCGGTCTCCATAACTCTGGAGTTTAAATCAGTCGTAAGCAGCCTCCGCCGGCGCGTACCATACTCTCCATGAGCTGGATCGGATGGGCTTTACTCTCCGCCGTCTTTGCCGCGGCCACCGCGCTTCTGGCCAAGGTCGGCGTGGCGCACGTCGACTCAAACCTGGCCACGGCATTGCGCACCAGCGTGGTGGTGGTCTTTGCCTGGGGCATTGCGCTGGCGCTCGGCAAGCACGGCGAAATTCGCTCGCTTGATCGCCGCACGTGCCTGTTCCTCGCACTCTCCGGCCTGGCTACGGGACTCTCCTGGCTCTGTTATTTCCGCGCGTTGCAATTGGGCCCGGCCTCGCGCGTGGCGCCGCTGGACAAGCTCAGCGTCCCCCTGGTTATGATCTTCGCCTGGCTGCTGCTGGGTGAGAAACTTACTGGCTCCGCCGTTGTGGGCGGTTTGCTCATCACAGCCGGCGCTATCGTCATGGTGCTTGGCTGAGGTTTTGGGCTGACGCAGCCCAACCGGCTCCAATACATCTGGCAACGCGGTTCCCTATACTAAAAAAGCTCTCGCGCCCTGGCCCGATGCTTCCGCCTATGACTTTGCCCGCCCAAATCGATCCGCCCCGCCGCATCGTGCTCACCGGCTTCATGGGCGCGGGCAAAACCACTGTCGGCCCGCTGGTGGCCGATCGTCTTGGCTGGCGTTTTCTTGACGTGGACGACGTCATCGAGTCCGAGGCGAGAGCAACCATCGCGGAACTCTTCGCGCGCCATGGCGAGCCGGCCTTCCGCCAGCGTGAGCAGGAGACCATCGCGCGCATCCTCTCAGACGACGCCCAAGTGGTTGCCCTTGGCGGCGGAGCTATCGAACACGCCGCCACACGCGACTTGTTGCTCACCACTCCCGGCACGCTGCTTGTCCATCTTGAAGTGGAGCTCGCCACCACGCTGGCCCGCTGCCGCGGCACGGAAGACTTGCGTCCTATCCTCGCCGACCAGGCCAATCTAGCCAGCCGCTACCAACGCCGCCTTCCGCTTTACCGCACCGCCCACATCTCCATTCCTGTAGACGTGCTCACCCCGGAAGAAGCAGTGGCCGCGGTCCTTCAGGCCGCTCATCTGGGCTGACCGGGACCAACGCAGCCCTGCGTCGCGCATTCCGCCTGAACTGGGGAATCCTCGCGTCAGAAGGAAAACAGGCCGGAAATCCCGTAAACCATGTAGGCATCGAAGGGTTTTATTCGTGGCGCGGCGATACTCACTGTGAAATACTGCGTGCGGCCCCGTTGAGATCCCGCTGAAGCCGAAAGGAGATCCACCGGAATGTCAGCCCCTTGCTGCCCAAAGTGCTCGAATACCAACTTTCTCCGAAACCTTTACCACGCTTTGAACGCCTATCTCATTTATTGCTCAAAGTGCGGCGCCGTCGTGGGGGCTCTGCCATACAGCCTCAAAACAACGGGTAAATCCAACATGAGTACCGGTGCCTCCGGAGGAAAGACCGCGTCGGACGCGTGGACGTCGACGACTTAGCCAAGCCTGGGTCAGGGATGATTTCTTCCCAGGGTCCTATAAGCCTCCAGCAGGTTTCTTCGGAGAGGAATTGTGGGGCAGCTCATGCCGCATGTGCTCTATAATCCGCTGCGTGAGGCGACCCCCTCCCGGTGAGAGCGCCCAACCATCAAAAAGGAGGTTCGCAATGCCATTCCAGAGCTATATGACTGTTTCAGGGAAAAAACAGGGTCAACTCAAAGGGAGCAGCTCCAAAAAGCCGGGCCAATCCTCTACGAGTCACATACCCATCATCAGTTTCGGCTACGGCACCTCTGTGCCTTACGATGCGGCATCCGGTCTTTCATCAGGGAAGCGTGCGCACAGTCCCGTTGTGATTACGCGGGAAGTCGACTCATCCTCGCCTGCCCTGTTTCATTGCTTTGTGACGGCCGAAGGATTCACGACGGCCGTGATCGAGCTTCCCAAACCGGGCTCCGCGGGGCATTCTACGAAGGGCGACACCATTGAGCTGACCAATGGTTTCATTACCGCGGTTTCCCACGCCACATCGAAGGGCGGGAAACGGCGCGAATCGCTAACGCTGGTCTTCGAGGACATCAAGGTCAACGGTGCTCCGGGTGCGCCGAAGGGTGGCGTGGAGCACTATTGGTGGCGCGATACCTGGTAATCGCCGCTCTCGTCTCCCAGGTGGGGATTCCGCATTTGGTGCCTGGGAAGACTTGAACCCCATGCGAGCCTCCCGCCAGCGTCTACCGCACCGTAGGTGCCATCTGCCGCACAGCAGGTGCCGTCGGCCGCAACGCAGGTGCCTTGCTATCATCAAGAAAGGCTCCCGGTGGTTCCACGATCCGGGTTCTCTCCTTGAGGATTGCAACTCCACTCATGAATCCCCTATCCCAGGCCGCTGTCCAGGCTGAGCCCGCCAAACTCACGGCGCCGGGTTCCGTTCCCGGTTCCGCTTCAGGTTCCGTTCATTTGCCGGCGCATCTGCATGCGCCCAGTCCCGGCGCAACAGCCACGCTCATCCACGACCTGCGCGAGCTGTTCAAAGTCAAAGTCGTTGGAATGGTCCTGGTTACGGGCTGGGGCGGGTTTTATCTTGGGTCGATGCAGTCGGGAATCTCCAGTGTTCAGCCCGGCCTGCTCGACGCGCTGTTTGGCATCGGCCTTGTCTCAGCCGGCGCAGGCGCGCTAAATGAAGCCCTGGAGCGCAAATCTGACGCGCGCATGATCCGCACCGCTCAGCGCCCTCTGGCGCGTGGTCGTTTTTCGCTCGCCGAGGGAATCATTGCCGGCCTCAGCGCGCTCATTCTTGGCGCTGTCTGGCTACTGATGCGCACCAATCTGCTCACCGTTTCTTTGGCGCTGCTTACGGCCTTCTGTTACGTGGCCATCTACACGCCACTCAAGCGCTTCACCACCCTGGCCACTTTCATCGGCGCCTTCCCAGGGGCTATGGGGCCGCTGCTGGGCTGGACCGCGGCCCGTCCGCACATCGAGTGGCCGGCCGTCGCCCTGTTCTCTATCCTCTTCGTCTGGCAGTTCCCCCACTTCATGGCCATCTCATGGCTTTATCGCGACGACTACGCCCGCGCCGGCATTCGCATGCTGCCCGTGGTGCAGCCTGACGGATGGTCCACCGTTGCCGAGGCGCTGTTTTTTGCGGTGGTCATGATTCCCGTCAGCCTGGTTCCGTGGTATCTCGGCGTAGCCAACACTGTTTACGCAGTTCTGGCTGTCCTGCTCGGCCTGCTCTACCTGGCCTATACAATCCGCTTTGCCGGCATTCTGCGGGCAAATGACGAGACCGAGAGCCGGATGCTGGCGCGCGATCTACTCAAGGTCAGCGTGCTCTATCTGCCGCTTCTGTTCACCACGCTCATGCTCTGCGCCACGCAGAAACACTAAGGATTCTGAACATCATGACGACTGCCACCGCCCCATCGTCGAGCACCCGTCCCGCCATCGCCGCCATTCTGGCAATCAGCGCAGCGGCAACGCTGTTTTTGTTCTGGCTTATCTACGTTCATCCTGCCGCGGCCCTGAGCACCCAATATGCGTTTCTGCCCGCGCTCAACGCCATTCTCAACGGACTCAGCGCCACGGCTTTGCTGATCGGCTACACCTTCATCCGTTCGCATCGCATCCAGGCGCATCGCGCGGCCATGATTACGGCATTCATTTTCTCAACGCTTTTCCTGGTCAGCTACATCATCCATCATGCTCTGCACGGCGACGTCCGTTACCCGGTCGATGCGCCGTTGCGCATGGTTTATCTGCCGCTTTTGGCCAGCCACATCATCCTGGCGATTGTGGCGCTGCCGCTGGTGCTGGTCACATTCTTCTTTTCGCTCACCGGGCGCATCCGCCAGCACCGCAAGGTCGCCCGCTGGACGTTCCCACTCTGGCTCTACGTCTCGGTGACGGGAGTGATCACCTACGTGATGCTGCGCCTGGCGCAAGGCTAGGAACAAAAAACTGCTGGCGCCTTGAGCGGAATTTGACACGCACCTTGTGTCAAAGGTAGTCGAAGGACCTGCTTTTTCACTTCAGGAATCAACACGTTCTTTCAGGAAATTCAGGAAAGACCATGCCCACCACTCAACCTGACGACGGAACCCGCCAGCTCCTGCGCTGGGGCGCATCCATGCTGGGCGCGGGACTGCTTGCTGGATTGCTGCTCGAAGCCTTTCTCGGCGGTTTCTCTCCCACGGGCGCCAGCACCAACAGCGGCTGGTTCGCGCTCATCGTGGCTCTCATGTGCATCCCGTTTGGCGGGTTGCTGCTGGGGCTGGGCGTGGCTAAATGGCTGCGCAACCGCCGCATCGCGCGATCGCGCTGAGCCTGTATTTCTGCCAGGCGGCTGATAAGAAACTGCTTTGCAGGTTGAACAAAACAATAAGGCGACGAAGATGCCCGGGCCTAAAGGCCATCGTAGCCTATTGCCGCATTCAGGGGCCTGAAGGCCCCTGCTCCCTCCGCCCGTTTCATCCAACCGTGGGTCG
>JBEKDE010000048.1:0-37986 GCA_050014515.1 Occallatibacter sp. | reverse complement strand
GCCTTCTTCGCGGGTGCCTTCTTGGCTGCTTTCTTGGTTGCCATTTGCCTATTCTCCCTTTTCGATGGGTTGCATCGAGTCTGCAATGTTTATATTGCAGTTGAAGAATGTATAGATTCATGCCGCATCAGTGTCAAGAGAAAAACGTAAGAGGAGTGGAAAAAAGGTCAACAATTTTTTCGCAATGAATCGAGAACCGATTTTCGGACTCATCGAAAGTGATGCGGACCGAGACATTCGAGCGTTCATTCTGCGCAAATCAACCAATCTTCATGGATGACGATTCTTCTTTTCAGGTTGCCGCGCATCGATGCCCGCGGCCACGACCTTTGCAAGCATCAAGTGAAATCTCGAATTGAAAAAGTCCGCACTCCATGCCATGAAATCCAGTGCCGGCCATGCACGGTGATCGATTCCTTCAGCACTCGATGATGTTGAGGGCAAGGCCGGCCAGGCTGGTCTCCTTGTAGCGCGATTGCATGTCGAGCCCAGTGAGATACATGGTGCGGATCACCTGATCGAGCGAGACCTTGTGGTCCTCCTGCTCGTTCAGCGCGATGCGCGACGCCTGCACCCCCTTGGCAGCGCCCATGGCGTTCCGCTCGATGCAGGGAATCTGCACCAGGCCGCCAATTGGATCGCATGTCATGCCGAGATTGTGCTCCATGGCGATCTCAGCAGCGTGCTCCACTTGCCCATTCGAACCGCCGAGGGCCGCAGTCAATCCGCCTGCGGCCATGGAGCAGGCCACGCCCACTTCGCCCTGGCACCCAACCTCCGCGCCGCTGATGGAAGCATTCTCCTTGTAAAGAATGCCGATCGCCGCGGATGTGAGAAAGAATCGCATCAGGCCTTCGTGATCGGCCTCGGGCATGAAGCGCTCATAATAATGAGCCACCGCGGGCACCACACCTGCGGCTCCGTTGGTGGGCGCGGTGACCACGCGTCCGCCGGCCGCGTTCTCTTCGTTCACGGCCATGGCGTACACGGTAACCCAATCGAGCGGAGCCAGAGGATCGCCGCGCAACCCATTGACTTCCTTCTCGCGCAGACGATCGGCAAGCCGATGCGCGCGCCGCCGCACATTCAATCCCCCTGGAAGAATCCCTTCCGTCGCCATGCCGCGTTCAACGCAGGTGCGCATTGCCTGCCAGATGCGTTCTATCCCTTCGCGAACTATCTCGACTGGCGCCTTGTCTGAACCGTTTGCCGCCGATCGCACCAGGGCGCACTCGTTCTCCAGCATGAGCTGGCTGATGGAGAGCTCATTCGCCTGGGCCGTCGCCAGCAACTCCGCGGCGCTGTGAAAAGGGAATGGAATCGCGGCCTGCTGCTTTTGCCCTGAGGGGTCTACGCCGTCTTCGGTAATGAAGCCGCCGCCGATCGAGAAAAAAGTGCGCTCACTGAGAACGTGTCCGCCAGCGTCAATGGCTTTGAGGCGAAGACCGTTGGGATGTTGCGTGACTGCGCCGCGCGGATACATCACAGTCCGTTCAAACAGCAGGTCGCTTGCTTCGTCAAATGGAATGAAACGCGATCCGGCAAGCTGAATCTGGCGTGTGGTGCGAATCTCCGTGACGGTGGACTCGATGATCGCTGGATCGATCATCGCCGGCTCGTTGCCGCTGAGGCCAAGGAGAACGGCGCGGTCCGTGGCATGGCCCAGGCCGGTAAGAGCAAGCGATCCGTAGAGCGATGCCTCCACGCGCGCAACGCGAGCCAGCACCCCGAGTGGTTCCAGATCGCGCGCAAACCGGCAGGCTGCGCGCATGGGGCCCATGGTATGCGAACTAGAGGGACCGACGCCGATCTTGTAAAGGTCAAAGAGACTGGTCACGAATGAGATTGTAAACCGGTCTCATAAATGCCGCAGTCCTGATTGAGCCGACTGTGAGACCCGCAACAAAATGGGTCGAATGATCTCCGCGACTCGATACACCCATTGATTAGACCGGTTCCAGCGTGACGCCGAGTCAACTGAGGAATCGGCAAACCGATTCAGCCATCCCGCCGCCGAGCCCAAATCCTCTCACAATCGACTGAGTCACCGGCTGCATCCAAAGTGCACGATTCGGTCCAACGGTATTTCAGTCTTGTCAAAAATAGACAACGTGCCTGGATCTTGAACCAGTTTGTATTGCTGCAATGAGGTTTCACCCAGGATCGCGGCAACAGGATCCTCAGGCCATCCCTCATGCACCGACAGAAACACGATCGTGCGTCTCCCATCTCGCGCCGTAAGGGTGGAGAAGCGATGAAACTTCCCCTCCTCCACCGTCCAGCGCCCAGGCCATCCATAAATGTGCGACGAAACCTGCGGCATATGGTCGGTCAGCGCAATTGTTTCTGCATCGCACAGCCCGCCGACGCGCTCGGCAAAGGCATCCGCTCTACTCATCTCAGCCTGAACTGCCCGATGAAAGCTGACCGAGTCTCCAATGGGAACGAGCGGCATCACCCGCGGCTGCCCTGCAACAGCAACCATCTTGAATGGATAGTGGCGCAGTATGATCGGGCCGGAGAGAGCGCCAAATGCCTGATTTGCCAGCACGATTCCGAAAGCGACGAGATACGCGGATCGAGTCCATTGCGCCGCCGGAAAAGAAGGTACAAGCCACGCGGCCAGCATGCATAGCCCCGCCAGGCAGAGCACGAAGTGGCGCGCCGGTGTCGGATTGGCAATCCAGAAAACAAATGATGGCAGTAAAAGCGAGATTGGACCGATAGAAGCCTGAAGAAGCTCAACACGCCGCTCGGATGCCGGCGGCGTCGTGCCCACCTTACGCAAGAGCCAGATAGCCGAGACCATCCCCAGCAGAACATTGAATACGCCGCATCCCAAAAAGCAGATCGCAACGCCTGCCGGAATGTGCGAGAGCTTGTAATAGCTGTTGAAGAACTCATGAAGGGACGGACCGGGCTGCGCTGCACCGTCAACATATTTGCTTTTGAGCAGAAAAAACACGATCACCGCCAGCGTGGGACCAACCGCAGGCAATAGGACCGATCGTATCAACAGCTTGAAAGAACGAAAATTTGCCCGCGCCAGAACGATGAAGGGAAACGCCAGCAGGATGTCCGCGCGCATGGTGAGCGACGTCAGCAGCAGGATAGAGGCAAGCACCCCACAGAAGACGGCCCGAAGGCCGCGCGTGGGGAGAAACAGAAGTAGCGCAGCAGCTGAGAAAAAGGCGAAGGAGACAAGTCCCGGATGCCCCGACGTTCCCTGCTCCAGTTGAATCGGCGAAAACAGGAAAAGCACAACTGCAATCGTGGCGCGGCGAACGCCGTGAAGAGCCCAAAGTGCCGCCCAGAAAAAGATGCTGCCCACAGCCGCCGCCCAGAAACCTATCCCATTGATGAGCGCAATCAGCCGCTGCGGATCCTGCATGGTCGTGCGATCCACAACGCTGTACAGGCTGAAGATGTAGCCGAAACTGAATCCCTTGCCGTATTGCAGGCCAGATGCAAATCCCGTCCCCGTGTAAGCTCCGTCAAGCAGACCCCGGAGCATGCGATACATATCAGCGTCGCCGAGCGTGCCCTTGAACCGAAACCAATAACACCAGAGAAGATAGATCCCGATCGAGAGCGTGGCTACGCAAACATCGAAGATTCGAGACTGTTCAGCGCGACCCGGAACGAATAACGTGCTCGTGCGCTGCATTCTTGCAGGCCTTTCAATCTGTGCGGATCAATTGCCCGAAGTATAGGAAGAACCTCTTGTCTTGTCAAAGACGCTGAAGCGCGATTGCGGCACATAACAGCCGAGATGAACGACTCGGGCGCGACGATGGCCGGCGCACTAAACGCGCCCTATTTCTTCCGCGTCTGCAATGGTCATCGATCACAAACAATGCTGCCAATCGTCTGGTACACTCGCTGAACTTTAAGACCATGCTCTTCAAAGCGTTCAGCGCCGCGGTGTACGGAATCGACGCCAACCTCATTGAGGTCGAAGTCGACTATAGCGGCACTGTCGTAGAAAAGGAAGTTTTTCACACCGTCGGCCTGCCCGATGCCGCGGTGCGCGAGAGCCGCGACCGAGTACGAGCGGCCATCAAGAACTCCGGCTACCTCATCCCGCCCACGTTCATCACCATCAACCTTGCGCCGGCGGACATCAAGAAAGAAGGCGCAGGCTTCGACCTGCCCATCGCCGTCAGCCTGCTGGGCGCATACGGCGCGCTGCGCATCGACGACCTCAGCCAGTTTCTACTCGTGGGCGAGCTTGGCCTCGACGGCAGTGTCCGTCCGGTGCCGGGAATGTTGCCGATCGCCATCCTCGCGCGCGAAAAAGAAATCCCCAACCTGATTTTGCCCGTCGCCAACGCTGCCGAGGCCGCCGTCGTCGAAGGCGTCAACGTCTATCCCGTCTCTTCGCTCACCGACGTGCTCGACCTGCTGAACTCCTCGGTCGTGGGCTCCATCCAGAGGGAGCCGTTTCGCGTCGCGACGGAGACACTGCTCGGCGAGCTGCAGCACTTCGCCGTCGACTTCAAGGATGTGCGCGGACAGCAGACAGCCAAACGCGCCCTCGAAGTTGCGGCGGCCGGCAGCCACAACATTCTCATGATCGGGCCGCCGGGGTCGGGCAAAACGATGCTCGCCAAGCGCCTGCCGTCGATCCTCGCGCCGCTCACATTTGAAGAAGCGCTGGAGACAACCAAGATTCATTCCGTGGCCGGAGTGCTTGACGCTGCAGCCGGCCTGGTTACGCAGCGCCCGTTTCGCGCGCCGCATCACACCATCTCCGATGCCGGCCTCATTGGCGGAGGAATCATTCCGCGCCCTGGCGAGGTTTCGCTGGCGCACAACGGCCTGCTGTTTCTCGATGAACTCCCAGAGTTTCCGCGCAACGTGCTGGAGGTGATGCGCCAGCCGCTTGAAGACCACTCGGTGACCATCGCGCGGGCGTCCATGTCGCTCAGCTTTCCCGCGCGCTTCATGTTGGCCGCGGCCATGAATCCTTGCCCATGCGGTTATTTCAATGACAAGTCGCGCGAGTGCCGTTGTACCCCGCCGATGATTCAGCGCTACGTGGCCAAGGTTTCAGGGCCGCTCTTGGACCGCATCGATATTCATATCGAAGTTCCTGCGGTGCAATACAAGGAACTGCGCGGCGGAGCTGCCGCGGAGGGCTCCGTAGAGATTCGGGCGCGGGTGATGAAGGCTCGCGAGCGGCAGCGGGTGCGGTTTCAGCGGGCCGGCGACAAAATTTACGCAAATGCACAGATGTCGACCCGGCAGATCCGGGCTCACTGCGAGCTGGGCCCCGACGCGGAGCGTCTGTTGGAGCGTGCCATGCAGCAGCAGGGGCTGACGGCGCGTGCCCACGATCGCATTCTGAAGGTGGCGCGGACAATCGCGGACCTTGAGGGCGCCGAGAACCTCGCAGTCTCGCATCTGGCCGAGGCAATCCAATACCGAACCCTCGATCGAAGCTATTGGGCGTAAAGAGTAAGGATCCTTCGGCGGAGCCGGAGGCCTTATCATTGGCAACCCCTCAAAGCGGTCCGTTCAATAACGCTCCATTTCGAAAGCGCCTCGTCGCCCGCGTCGTAGGCGCAGTGATGATCAGCCCCGCGCTTTAGCGTGGGGTAGGCGAAACAAACATTTCATACGGAGTCTCGTGGGACAGCGCCCAACCTACGCGCCCATCCATGGCTACTTAGAAGAAGGGCCGAATAACTCAATCCGCGTGCGGCTACCGAAAATGCAAATCCTCTACTGCCACCACGGCGAAGCCAGCGATTCTTCAAATGAATTAGGTAGCTACGCAACTCTGAACGATTGTTGCGCGAGTTCCATCGCACTGGCGATGGGCATGGGTTTGCCCGTAAGAAATCCCTGCACGTTCCTTACGCCGAGCTGTCGCAATGCGGCGAGTTCGCTTTCCGTCTCCACGCCCTCGGCCACCATCTCAAGGCCGGTCTCGTTGGCAAAGCCAACCATGGCAGCGGCCAGCGCGCGGCGCGATAAGTCACTGTCGATGTTGCGTGTAATCGCAATATCCAGCTTGATGAGATCGGGCTTCAAGTTCAGGATGTGCTGAAAGTTTGCGTATCCCGATCCCACATCATCGACTGCAAGACGCAGGTTGCGTGCGCGGAGAGGCCGAAGAGCGATCTCCATCTCCTTGTACGCTTTGACGAATGCGTGTTCGGTAACCTCCAGCATCAGGCGATTAACGGGCCACGCATCAACAAGGCGTTCCAGGTGACCAGTGAGAATGGTGTCAGGGGACGCGTTGATCGAAAGGTAGACATCGCCAGGCAGACAGCAGGCCCCCTGCAGTGCAAGCTCGATGGCCTTCAATTCAAGTTCAAGACCCAGGCCAACCTGCGCGGCCTCGTCAAACCAGACATCGGGGCCGCGCAGCGGCAAAGCAGAGAACCGGGCAAGCGACTCAAAGCCCACGATCCTGTTTTTCGTCAAGCTCTGAATGGGCTGGTAGACGATGCTCATTGAGCCATCGGACAAGACACTCCGGATCCGCTCCTCCATCGCCTTCTGCGCCTGCTTCGCTTCCATGTCCCTGGAGATACGCTCGGCGACCATATCGGCAAGCACCCGCATCACGTTGAGATCGCGTTCATTCAGTGACTGATCCGCGCAGTGGCTGAAACAGCACAAGGTGCCGTGGACCCGGCCGTCGCTCAGCCGAATCGGCACGCTCAGGTGGGCGCCAATGGACATCTTCGCTGCTTCCGCGATGTCTGAAGCTCCGGAGACGACGGATATGTCTGGCAGGAGTTCTGGCAAACGGCCATCGGCGATCATTTGGCAATAGGTTTCTTCAAGTGGCGCCGATGAGCCCGCGACTACCTGATCATTGGGACTCGACGCGTCCACATGGGTGAGAATCCTTTCACCGTCCTTGAACTCGGAGATGAAGGCCACATCCATGCAGAGGTGTTCCCGGATCGAACGCAGAGCAGGCTCGAGCCATTCTTCCAGCGGCTGGTCCTGGGCGCGGCTATGAGCGGCGAAGAACTCCGCGATGTGATTAGGTAGAGCGGGAGTCGCCATACAACCCTTCTTTAAGCCCAACGCCTTGCGCCGCAGTGGGAATCGCAGCAGGAACCAAAAAGCAATTTCCAGACGCTAAGACTGGACCAGCCATTCCAGATGGCCCGGAGCTGCTGGTTGCCTTCCGGCACAGAAATCGCCTTTATGCATCTTCGATGCCGCGAAGAATCAGAGGTTTCGAACCCGCTGGCCAATATCTTCCGTCGGAAGCTCGGCGGGAAGAGAAAAGGAGCCGATTTCCGGCCGGAACAGGCCCTGATGTCAGCGCAGGAACGGAAAAAAACCGCCGACGGCCAGTGAAGTGAGGTAGATCACAGACCGGACAACCGGTTTTTGGTGATCTGGGTGTGTAATGGTCCAACGCGCATAACCTGAATAGTTCCAGAGAGTGGGACGGCAGGCTGTTTCGGACGGTAAATCGGCATCGGCACGGCGGGATTTCATATCGAGATTTTCCCTGTAAGCCATTGATTAAAAGGTTAATAGCGGAGGTCTTGAAAAATGCGATCAAGAATGGCCCGAAGGCGGGGAAATACCGCAAAAAACTGTTGACCCGAAAGGCCACAAAGGTTACATTCATGAGTACTATCCAAAAGGGCAGGCTGCATAGAGCAAATTTGCACAGCCCATCTGTGATTTCCCGCATCATATTGAGCGTAGGCTCATCCGTTGATGCCCCGGTGCGTTTCGACCTCCGCCGGGATTGGGAATTATGGCGGATGGATTCCCACGGCGGCAATGTGTGATGCGGATTCGGCAAAAAGCCTGTGTCAAGGTGTGCGATTGTGCGTCAAGATTTGGAACTGACGGCATAGGTTGTGCGTCTAAGCTTTGGAGTAAGTAAATTAGGGCAGCCCTGCAAGGAGCCGGCTACCCTGCTGCACCGGCGGCGCCAGGAAGTTCCGCCCGGGCGGGAAACAACGAAGGAGAGACTTGTTATGCGTTCTGATTTAGTTTTTGGGGCACTATCTCATGTGTCCAATCGCTACCAGCTTTGTCAGCTGGCCAGCAAGGCAACCCGTAAGCTTCACAAGCCGAACACACGGCTGCAGGATACGACCAATGAAGTCCTGGGCCGCTTTCACACCACCAATCCTGGGTCGGCCGCTCCGGTAGCGGAGACGGTTGCCCAGCCGGTTGAACGGCGTCGCGCCGCCTAAGCGCGAGTCCCAAAGGGTATAGTTGAACAAGGCAACGGTTCCATGGCAGCTTCGTTTTGAGCGTGGCTGCTCTTTTCCGGTGTTTCAAAATTCCAATTGAATTCGGGAGACATGGGAAGCAGGCCTCGCGCCGCGGCTTCCTGGGCTCCCACCCGGTCTTCCCCTGGAGCACTTCCCCCTCTCGTATCCCCTCACAACCATCCCGCCTTATTGCAGGTGAACATGACCATCGCTGAACTTAAAGAGAAGAACATCACCGAATTGAGCCGTATTGCGCGCACCCTGGAGATCCCAGGTGCCAGCGGCCTTCGCAAACAGGATCTGATCTTCAAGATCCTCCAGGCTCAAAGCGAAAAGGAAGGCCATATTTTCGCCGAAGGCGTTCTGGAAATCCTGCCCGACGGCTACGGCTTCCTGCGCTCTCCCGACTACAACTATCTGCCCGGCCCCGACGATATTTATGTTTCGCCGTCGCAGATCAGGAAATTCGATCTCAAGACCGGTGACTCGATCTCGGGCAACGTTCGGCCGCCGCACGAAGGCGAGAAATACTTCGCCCTGGTGAAGATCGAAGCCATCAACTTCGAGTCGCCCGAGGAGACGCGCAACAAGATTCTCTTTGACAACCTCACGCCGCTCTATCCCCAGGAACGCATCAAGATGGAGACCGTGCGCGAAGGCATCAGCGGCCGCGTCATGGATCTGTTAACTCCTGTGGGCAAAGGCCAACGCGGCTTGATCGTAGCTCCGCCACGCACCGGCAAAACCATGCTGTTGCAGTCGATCGCCAACTCCGTTTCGACCAACCATCCTGAAGTCGTGTTGATCGTCCTGCTGATCGACGAGCGCCCTGAAGAAGTCACGGACATGCAGCGGTCTGTAAAAGGTGAAGTGATAAGCTCCACCTTTGACGAGCCCGCGGCGCGCCACGTACAGGTGGCCGAAATGGTCATCGAAAAAGCCAAGCGACTCGTCGAACACAAGCGCGATGTCGTGATCCTCCTCGATTCCATCACGCGCCTCGCCCGCGCCTACAACACCATCGTGCCCCCGTCGGGCAAGGTGCTCTCAGGCGGCGTCGATTCCAACGCATTGCAGCGCCCGAAGCGCTTCTTCGGCGCGGCCCGCAACATTGAAGAAGGTGGATCGCTCACCATCATCTCCACCGCGCTCGTCGACACTGGCTCGCGCATGGACGAAGTCATCTTCGAAGAGTTCAAGGGCACCGGCAACATGGAAATCATCCTTGACCGCAAACTCGTCGACAAGCGCGTCTTCCCGGCCATCGACATCCAGCGTTCCGGCACGCGTAAAGAGGAGCTGCTCATCCCCAAGGAAGACCTGCAGCGCATCTTTGTCCTGCGCCGTGTGCTGAACCCGCTGTCTCCTGTGGAAGCAATGGAACTCCTGATTACGCGCCTTGAGAAGGTGCGCAACAACGCCGAGTTCCTGCAAAACATGAACCAGCTGTAGGCATCCCACGTCGAGCAGGGCGCGCAGTACCACGCTCTGCTTAACGACGAACTGGCGGCATCCCTGAGCACACTATGGAACTTCGCCGCTTCAGATTCGGTCTCTTCGTATTCGACACTTCCAGCGGAGAACTGAAGCGCGAGGGCGCACCGATTCGCCTGCAGGCGCAGCCCGCGCGAGTCCTGTCGCATCTGCTTTCGCGCGCCGGTGAGGTGGTCACCCGCGAAGAGCTGCACCAAGCCATTTGGGGCGAAGAGACATTCGTCGATTTTGAGCGCGGCCTCAACGTCTGCATCGCGCAGATCCGCTCCGCACTCGGTGATGATTCAGTCTCTCCTCGTTATGTCCGGACGATTCCGCGGCATGGCTATCAATTCATTGCCCCATTGGAACGCCTCGCCGATTCCATTCAGGAGCCCGCGTCCCAACCCGTTGTCCTGCGCCGTCATACCTGGCGCATCATCGCACTCTCAAGTGCCGCACTGCTGATCGTTGCGGTCGCCGTCGCGATTGGTCTGCGCTGGAACCCTGTTGCAAAATCACCGCCGGCTCCCGTGACCGTTGCAGTTGTACGATTCGACAACGAAACGGGAGACCCATCGCTGACCCGTCTCAGCGATGGATTGACCGACACTCTGGTCGAGCAACTTACCCGCTCCGACCCGGACCGCTTCCGCGTCATCGGCAATGCAGCGCTGTTGCGCGTGCCCCGCGACCAGCGCGACCTGGGCGCCATCGCCTCCACGCTGCACGCACAATTCATTGTGCTCGGGCAGGTTCAGCGGAGCGGCTCGCAGACCCGCGTCCTCGCCCACCTCATTCGCATGCCGGACCAGACTCATGTCTGGGTAGTTCGCGTCGACAAGCTGCTCGACGATACCCTCGCATATCAGTCAAGCGTCGCCCAGCAGATCGCCTCCGAGTTTTCGCCCCGCCTTGCCGCCGCAGCCGCCGGAAAGAATTTATCTCCCGCACCAAACCACTGATTCCAGAAAAGTTTCTTCTTAACAAAGAACTGACCTTGCAGCCTGCTCATTTGGGTTGATCCTGGAAATCAGGGGCTTCATCTTCGATCTCAGATCCATTGAGGAGATCCCCGCGATGAAAGCAAATCCCAACTCCGTTCCCTTTCTCCGCCCTTTGCCAGCCCGCCGCACATTCCTGCAACTCGCTGGTCTCGCCGTGTCATCGCAAGCGCTTGCCTTCGCAGCTCCACTTAGCCAGCAAAATCGGGGCACATCCAGCGCCGTAACTTCTACACCGTCCTTGAGCGACGCCTTCCCCACGCAACCTCCGTCCCTGGTGCGGGAGATGGTCACCGTCTCTCACTTCAATCTGAAGCGTGTGCAGGAGCTGGTTGGTGCGCAACCGTCCCTGGCCCGTGCCGCATGGGATTGGGGATTCGGCGACTGGGAGTCCGCTCTTGGCGCCGCCTCCCACATGGGCAATCGCCCCATCGCCGAATTTCTGATTGCCAACGGCGCCCGGCCATCGCTCTTCTCTGCCGCGATGCTCGGACAGCTTGAAGTGGTAAAGGCCTTCGTGGCCGCCCAGCCCGGCATCCAGCGAATTCGCGGCCCGCACAGCATCAGCCTGCTGGCGCACGCCAACGCTGGCGGAGAAGCCGCGCGCGCAACGTACGAGTTTCTGCTCTCCCTCGGCGATGCGGGCGCCGATCCCCAGGTCCCTCTGGCAAAGGAGGACATCGATGCCATCGCCGGCGACTATCCCTTTGGCCCCGGCGAGAACGAGCAGATCCTGATGACCGCGGACAAGGGCGTACTCACCTGGACGCGCAAAGGAACAATGGGGAGGCCCCTCTTCCATCTTGGCAGTCGCGAGTTTTACCCCTGGGGCGCTTCCGCCGTGCGCATTCGATTCAAGGACGAAGCAGGAGAAACCTTGATGACCATCCACGACCCGGTTCTCGTTTTATCCGTGACGAGGAAGAAATAAATGGACAAACCACATCATCTTGGCGGCGCCTGGTATCAGTCATTCACCGGGTTGCCGACCCACAAGCGATGAAACTCCAACGCGCAGACCCTCTCGCCAACCTGCGAACCCGCGATGTCCGCGGAGCGGACGCTAGTTTGCTGACCTTGTTCAAAAACATCCCATCAATCCCCATTCGGCTGTCTCGTGCCGCTTCCATGTCTTACCCAGGTTTAATTCGCGTTTGAGAACCGATGAGCTCCTAATCCAGACGCGCGTTCCGTCTGTTTGCGCGCATCCCAGCCTGGGTGTCATCCTCAAAGAGTGAAGACTCACATCATTCTCCGTTTCGCCACAACCCTGGCTCTGGCCAGTTCCCTTTTGTGCGCCGCACAGGATCGCGGCTACTGGCAGGCGGCCAGCAACAGCGCCACATCCGTGACTGGCGACATCTCGCTCTCCGATGCGAAGGTCACTATCGGTTTCAAATCCTTCCCAATAGCGCCCATTCGCGGCCTCAAGCCGGCCGAGGTCAGTGCCGTCTTTGACGCGGACGCGAATTCGGCAGCCACCGGCACGCTTTACCGCCTGAGAATCCCCGCCGAGCAGCGATTCCAGCATAAGAACACCTTGTGCGGAGCTCAACAGACCGAATGGATGGCCGTCTATGTCGTCGGCAAAACACTCAATGTGGCATTCTTTTCCGGCGAAGATCCGCCCGTGTTCACCTTCGACGCCATCAGTCATTCGTCTAACCTCTGCGGCACCTATACCTACGCCCGCTGAGAAATCCGAAGCGGCCCGATCGTGTCCATCCAAAACCGCAGGGCACCCTGCCCCCGTTGCCTGCTCAACTTCCCATGCATCGGAATCGCTGGTAAGATAGTTAAGTCGTGGGGCTGTAGCTCAGCTGGGAGAGCGCCTCGTTCGCAACGAGGAGGCCAGCGGTTCGATCCCGCTCAGCTCCACCAAATCCCTCCTGCCGTAATACCCAAAATATCGCGCTCCAAAATGCGCTGTCATCCTGAGCGGGCGTAGCGAGTTCGAGGACCTGCGGTTGCTTTTCGGGATTTGCCCTCCGCTTCAGATTAGCTATGATTCAATTCTCCGGCCGAACCTCTTCGCCCATTGCCTTCCCCATCGCCCTCAGGTACGCGTCCTGCGTAGCCGTTTGCCCCAGAATGAATTCCGAAACGAAGCGGAAGACCGGGTTATAGACCTCCCCGTCTTCGGTAATGCGCACCCGCGTCCCGCCGCCCTCCGGCGTGAGCGCAAAGCTCCATGTTCCCGCGTAGGGAAGGTTCTCAGTGGCGATGCGGCGCTCAATCGCAACCGGCGGCCTGCTGTTCTGCAACTCATACAGAATCGTCTCGCCGCGCTTCGATGTCTCGCGCTGGAACTGCTTGCCATCCTTCGTGAGCAGGTCACAGGACTTCACGTCTGGGCGCCAGTCCTGGCTGCCCGCAATCAGCGCGAAGATCGTTTTGGGATCGGCCTTGAAGGCAGCACTGCGCGCGGCAACATGCCGTTTCGGCAGCATGGCTCCAATCACCACCACGCACAACACCAGCAGCGCCAATGCTCCAGTCACGAACAAGAAAATCTTCATCCGTCTCTCTCTCGCTTTCTCCGCTTCAGCAGAACAGCGGCCACCTGCGCCAGGCGTTCGATTCCATCGAGCGCGCGGTCGGCCTCGTCCGCTCCCATCAGCTTCAACATCTGCCGCACCAGCGCAGGATTGAGAACAGTGTTTTGCTCCTGAATCCGCTTGCCGGCCGGGGTTAAGGTGAGTCCCAATGCCCGGCGGTCGCTCTTGTCCACCTTGCGCGCAACATAGCCGCCCTTCACCAGCCGCGCAATGGTGGTGCTCATGGTTGACCGCCCCACCCCCATGTGCTCAGCCAGCTTCGACAGAGTCGTAGGCCGCGTGGCGTGGAGATGATCCAGCACGCTCGCCTGGTTCTCCGTCAGCGGGTTCCCGGCCTCGTCCTCGCGCAGGTGCTCGCGATGACATGCCAGGTAAATTGTGGGATAGGCCGCCATCAGCCGGCCGACTTTGTTTTCCAACATACGGGGCAGAATGAATCAATTGGTTTGATTCGTCAAACAGATTCTTCATGAGAGCATTCAGCGTCTGGGCAAGTATCGGTTTTCAATCGATTTTCCACCGACTGTATACTTGATTTGCCCAGCAAGGCGACAGAAATCATAAAATTCGCCGCAGGCTTGATCAGGATGATGAAGCGTTTTCGAACGAGGTGAACGGTTGACGCAGACCACACTCCATCGGTCCCAGGCCAGCGCGGTTGATGTGCCGCTCTGTGTTGACCTCGACGGAACCCTGGTCAAGTCGGACACCCTCGTAGATTCCCTGCTGGCACTGGCGCGATCCCATCCTGCGCTGCTTTTCAAGCTGCCTGGGCGCGTGCTGCGCGGCAAAGCGGCCTTCAAGGCATTCGTCACCGAATCGGTCTCGCTCGATGTAGTGAATCTGCCCTACAACAAACCGCTGCTCAAATACCTTCACCACGAACGCGCCAAAGGCCGCGCAATCTTTCTGACAACCGGCGCGGATGTGCGCCTGGCCAATCGCGTCGCCGCCCATCTTGGCATCTTTACCGGTGTGCTGGGTTCAGACGGAGCCACCAACTTAACCGGCGCGAATAAACTCGACCGGCTGCGCGCCTGCCTCGGTGATGGAGCCTTCGATTACATCGGCAACGACACGCCCGATCTGCCGCTCCTCTCTTGCGCACAGGAGCCGATGATCACCAATCCGACCATGAGGTTGCGGATGGGCCTTCGCGCGCGCGGCATCAAGCCCGCACGTGAATTCGTTGAGCGGCGTCACCCGTTCCGGTCCCTGTTGAAAGCTGTTCGAGTGCACCAGTGGGCCAAAAACCTGCTCATCTTTGTCCCGCTCCTCTGTTCGCATGCCTTGAGCGTGAACAAGCTCCTGACGGCGCTCGCGGCCTTCTGCTGCTTCTCGCTCACCGCTTCGGCGGCATACATTGTGAACGACCTTCTGGACATTGAGGCCGACCGGCGTCACCCGCGCAAGAGCCAGAGACCATTCGCGTCGGGCGATCTCTCTGCGCTTTCAGGACTAGCCGTTGTTGCGTTGTTCTTGCTGATGGCGATTTCGGGAGCGCGGCTCTTGCACGGACAGTTCCTTGGCTGGCTGCTTGTTTACCTGGTCTCGACACTCGCTTACTCCGGGTATCTGAAGCGAATTGCACTGGTAGATGTGCTGGCCCTCTCAGGCTTGTATATTCTGCGCCTGCAGGCCGGTTCAGCGGCCACCCATACAGTGATTTCGCATTGGCTCACCGGCTTTTCGATGTTCCTGTTTCTTTCCCTTGCCATCGTCAAGCGTTTTGCGGAACTCGAGAATCTGCGCGCCAGCAGCTCTGTGCCAAAGAACGGACGCGGCTACCTGCTTGCGGATCTGGGGCAGTTGCGCAGCTTCGGTACCGCGAGCGCATTCGCGGCTGTAGTGGTCTTTGCCAACTACATCAGCGGCCGCGACGTGATCCATCTTTATCACCAGCCAGGCCGTTTGTGGCTGATCATGCCGCTCATGATCCTGTGGCTCTGCCGGGTCTGGCTGCTCGCCTCGCGCGGCGAACTGGACGAGGACCCGGTAGCCTTTGCCCTGACCGACCATATGAGCCAGCTCATTGGCGTAGCGGTGCTCGTCATCGCCTGGATGGCCCTATGAGGAAGGCGTATCAACTGCATAAATCTGGACGTTAATGGGCACTGGAATGGCGAGAGCAATCCAATGCGCATTCCGAGCCTGAATGCGGTCAGGTCTTTATGAGCCCTGGATGTAACATCTTCGACTCGGACATCACGCAAGAATTAGCGTTCCGTTCAGTTGGCCGGTGATACACCCAAGAGCTGCCAACGTCGCGCTAGTCTAGAAACATGGGGCTTGATGCGGTCGAAATTATCCTTCGAGTAGAAGAGCTATTCGCCATCGACATTGACGATGAAGAAGCTGCAAACGTCGAGACGGTGGGACAATTTTACGAGTTGATCTGCTCCAAGCTGCACATCCCTCCGTCGCGATCTCCAGTGACTTCCAAAGAGCTGCCGGTCATCACGCATCGCAAAAAGGTCTTCCTATTCTTAAGCCGTCACACGCCTTTGCCTGCCCCTGCCGAAGCATTGCCTTGGTCGGCTCAGAGCGTGTGGGATTGCGTGATCGCCGTCTTCGTAGATCAATTGGCATTAAGAGCCGAAGAAGTGACTTGCGATGCGAGGATCGCTAAGGACCTTGGCGTCGACTAAGAGGGGTTCTGAGGCGGTTTGACTGGTCGTGGGCGGAGGTCGCCAAACCAGAAATTACTCCCCTGCCAACACCCGGCGACGGCGAGAAAATCCAGACCCCTAAACTCCCTGCTCCATCGCCTGCGGGCACTCAAACAACCCGCCCGCCCCCTGCACCGCCTCAATCATCGCGTCCGTCCCCATCGCCGAGTTCAGCAGCATATGGTAAAGCCCTCGGCAGCACCACTCCTGCTGATACGCCTTGCGGATCACCGCCGCCCGCCGCTTATCAAACGCCGCCAGCAACTGGTCCGCCTGCTGCGCCTGCTTGGGAAAGGCCTGCATGAACCACTCGCGCTTGGCCGTCGCCGTGGCGTACACAAACACGTGAAAGCACCCCGGCTGCCCCGCCAGCGCACAGGCCGCCCCACGCCCCACCAGCACGCAGTTCCCCTGCTTCGCGGCATTCAATATCTCTTTCTGAATCAGCGCCAGCATGCGGTCGGAATCAAAAATCTGGTCCTCCGATAACCCGGCCATTGAATAACCCGAGTCGTGCCAGAAGACCTTGCCGTAGCGGTAGTACCACGGATCCAGCCGCTCGTCATACTTCGCTGCCAGTTCCTGCGGCACGCCGGCCGCCTTAGCCGCCGCGCAAGGCAGCTCCGAATCCAGCAGCCGCCAGCCAAGCCGCTTCGCCAGGTCGTGGGCAAACTCGCCGCCCCGCGATCCATACTCGCGTTCCACGGTAATTACACGGATGGGAGTAGTTGTCATGGGAAAGAAACCCCCGCGAATGGAGAATACAACGGATTCCTCGCTCGGCGGAATAGAGAAAACCGGCGGAAGCCTCCGACGACGGTTCCCAAAAGCACTCGTCACCCGGTGAAAGAAACCTCGTACATCACAGATTGCCATCCTGAAGAAGGGCTATCATTGGCAGCGAATCCAGCACATAGGACCAACATACAAATGAGAGGAGCATCGCGATGAACCTGGGACTCATGGTCGCGCCTCGCATGCTGTTTATCCTGGCTTTGTCCACCGCAGTCATCTTTCTTCCCGCGGGGTCCTGGCGGTTTTGGCAGGGATGGGCCACCCTCGCGGCATTCTATCTTCCCGCTCTCCTGGCATTTTTTTACTTACTCCGCTATGACAGGGCGCTCGTCGAACGCAGAATGAGGTCCAGAGAACCACTCAAAGAACAAAAATTGCTCATTCGCCTTACGTTACTGGTCTTTCTTGGTGCCGCACTTCTGCCCGGCTTCGACCGCCGCTTCGGTTGGTCGCACAGGTTATTCGGCGACGTTCCAGCCTGGGTAACCCTCATCTCCCTCGCCCTGATTATTGGCGGATATCTGTTCGTCTTCTGGGTGCTCAAAGTCAACAGCTTCGCCGGGCGCACCATCACCGTCGATCCCGGCCAGACGGTCGTCTCCACCGGACCCTATGCCTGGGTTCGTCACCCCATGTACTTCGGCTCCGTAGTCTTGTGGACCTTCATTTCCCTTGCGCTTGGCTCCTGGGTCGCCCTGCCCGCCTTCGCGCTAATCATTCCATTCTTTGCCATCCGCCTGCTCAGCGAAGAAAAATTCCTCCGCGCCAACCTTCCCGGTTACACCACCTACTGCGCACGCACCCGCTACCATCTCATTCCCTTCATCTGGTAAGCCCCTTCGTCAGCTCGAAATAAATTTCCTTCGATACCTTGACGGTCTACACAACTTTGTTGTAGATAATCTAGGTATGGGCAAACCAAACGATCTCGTACAAGGCACCCTCGACCTGCTGATCCTCAAAACCCTCCGCCTCGAACCCATGCACGGCTGGGCCATCGGCAAACGCATCCAACAGGTTTCGGGCGAAGTACTCCAGGTGCAGCAGGGCTCGCTCTATCCCGCCTTGCACCGCCTCGAGCAGCAGGGCTGGATCAAGGCCAAATGGGCCGAAAGTGAAACCGGCCGCCAAGCCAAGTTCTACTCGCTCACTGCCGCCGGACGTAAGCAGCTTGAATCAGAAACCGCAAACTGGGCGCGTCTCTCCGCGGCCATCGATTTGATCGTCGACGAAGCCTGATCCCATTCGAAAGGAAGTTCACCATGCGTTGGCACACAAAGTTGCAAATGAGAATTGCCATGCTCTTCAAGCGTGGCCAGGCCGCCTCCCGCCTCGACGACGAGCTTCGCTTTCACCTCGACCGCCAGATCGCCGAAAACCTCGCCGCCGGCATGAGCGCTGAAGAAGCCCGCTACGCCGCCCTCCAATCCTTCGGCAACCCAGCCCTGCTCCGCGAACAAGCCCGCGCCACCTGGAGCTGGACCTGGCTCGAACTCCTCTCCCACGACATTTGCTACGCGGTGCGCACCCTCATCAAGACGCCAGGCTTCGCCATCATCGCCATTCTCGTCATGGCCCTCGGCATCGGCGCCAACGTCGCCATGTTCACCATCGTTCGCGCGGTTCTCCTAAAGCCGCTCCCGTTCAAGGATCCTGGAAATCTCGTTCGCTTGTACGAGCAGAGTTCCGACGGCAAGTTTCCCTTCAACGACAGCGCCGGCGGCGTCTTCGCTGAGTGGAAGCAGCAGAACAAGTCCTTCAGTGACATGGCCCTCGCCGGATATGCTGGCTACAACCTTTCTGGCGCTGGCGATCAGTTGCCCGAAGGCGTGCGCGCCGGCGTATTCTCGGCAAATTTCCTGCCCATGCTTGGCGTGCAGCCCGCCCTGGGCCGCAACTTCACTGAGGACGAAGACAAGCCCTCGGCGAATCCCACCGTCATGTTGAGCTGGGGATTGTGGAAGCGCCGTTTCGGCGGCAATCCCGCCATCCTCAATCAAACCATCCTGCTCAACGCCAAGCCCTACACGGTCGTTGGCGCCCTGCCCGCGTGGTTCGCCTATCCCAACGCGGCTGTCCAGCTTTGGACTCCGATCTACCAAAACGAACCACACGATGAAATCACCGCGATCGATTCCCACGATTTTCTGGCCATTGGACGACTGAAACCTGGAGTGAGGAGCGCGCAGGCAATGGCCGATCTGACGTTGATAACACGGCGACTTCACAACCAGCATCTTGACGACCCGTTTGTAAGCATCTCTGCCACCAGTCGTCCGCTGCTCGATTCCCTGGTCGGCAACATCAGGACGCCCCTCTACGTCTTGCTCGCCGCCACCGGATGCGTCCTGCTCATTGCCTGCCTCAACGTCGCCAACCTGCTCGTGGCGCGCGCGGCAGCGCGAAAGAAGGAACATGCAATCCGTACCGCCATGGGTGGAGGACGCCTGCGCCTCCTGCGCCAGCAACTCATGGAGAGCCTCGTGCTTTCCTCCGCCGGAGGAACAGTCGGCCTTCTTCTCGCCACTGGAGTCATTCGATGGTTTGTGAGCACCCGGCCAGAGATGGTCCGTGTCGAAACCATCCACATGGATGGTGTGGTAGCAGTGTTTGCCGCGGCCCTGATTGTGCTCTGCGCCATCTTTGCCGGCTTGATCTCGGCATTCTCAAACAACGGTGGCCAAATCCTGGCAACCTTGCAGGAGTCTTCGCGCGCCAACAGCGCCGGACAGAGCCGGGCAAGGCTGCGCGCGGCGCTGCTCTCGCTCGAAGTCGGCTTGACCGTGATGCTGCTCATCGGCGCTGGCCTGCTGATGAAAAGCTACGCCAGGCTCCGCTCGTCCGACCTTGGATGCACCACGCAAAACGTCCTCAAAATGGATCTCACGTTGCCCGTGGCGCGCTATAGCCAACAGGCGCAGCGAGACAGCTTCTTTGACACCCTGCTCGAAAAAGTACGAAATACTTCTGGCGTCAAGGCCGCAGGATTTGTATTTCCCGTGGTTCCGGGAGACGGTTATGGCGGGGACAACGGCTTCGAGATTGTGGGCCGTCCGCCTCTCCCGCAGGGCAAACAGCAATACGCCATGCACCGCTGGGCCGATTCGGGATACTTCGGAGCAATCGGCATCCCGATTCTGCGCGGGCACACGTTTGATGACAACCAGAAGCCTGGCCACGCAACCGAGGCGATCATCTCGCAGGAATTTGCGCGCGTCACCTTCCCCGGCGAAGATCCCATCGGCAAACAACTACGCAGCAATGGTCCCGGCGTATTCACAATCGTGGGAGTGGTCGGCGACACCCGCTTTGACGCAAGCGAGCCTCCGCGGCCCATGATGTATTTCCCGCTTGACGCTACGGACGACATGAATGGCGCGGTGCTCGTGGTTCACTCCGATCGGGACGTCACGCAATTCGCAATCCCCATTCAGCGCATAGTTGCGGAAATGGATCGCGATCTGCCAGTTTCCGACGTCCTCACCATGGACCAGGTGGTGGGCAAAAACACCATGGACGCCAGTTTCGACGCAACGCTGCTGCTGGTCTTCGCTGCATTGTCTCTGGTGCTTGCCGCTGTCGGCCTGTTCGGCGTCCTGTCCTACATCGTCGCCCAGCGCACCAGCGAGATCGGCATCCGCATCGCCCTCGGCGCACGCCGCGAGCAGGTACTGCGCAAACTCCTGCTCGATGGTCTGCGACCAGCCCTCTTCGGACTCGCACTCGGCCTTGCCGCCAGCGTCGGCGCGGCGCGCCTCATCCAATCCATGCTCTACGCAACCCAGCCCCTCGATCCTGCCGTCTTTGCCGTTGTAAGTGCAATGCTGTTGCTGGTTGCCGCGCTGGCCTGCCTTGTCCCCGCCTGGCGCGCCTCACGCCTCGACCCCATGCAGGCGCTAAGAACAGAATAGGCGAGAACATGCCGAAACAAGACAGGCGCAGAGGAGAACTCCCCTGCGCCTATCCTTCTTTCTCAAGCTTCAGCGTTTCGCTATTGCGTAACCGGTTGTGCCGGCAGCGCCTTCGGTGCCTTCAAATGCGGCGCGTTGGGAGCCCTGGGAACGTCTTCCGAACTGCTTGTTGAAGTCGTCGAGAATCCTGACCCTTTCTTGATGCGCAGATCGCCATTGTCCGCTGTCAGCACGATCTTCGCTGCGCCGGCTCCAACCCTCCCCGTAACGGTCTTGCTTTCGTCGCCGCTGATGGTCAGCTCGTAGTCTGAAACAATGTCGCCGTTGTGAGTGTGGCCCTCAATCGAGGCCGATGCGTTTGGCGGCAGAGTCAGCTCCACATCGCCCTTGCTGTTCTTGGCTTCCACTGCGTAGTTTCCGGCCGGCTCAACTGAGATGCGTCCGTCACGGTCTTCCACGTGCGTGTCACCATAGATCTGGCTCAGGTCAACATCCTTCGCGTGCGTCACCACGTGCAGCGGTCCCTTGGCTTCCGTCACCCGCAGATCGTCGGAGTTGAGTGTCAGGTCGCCGGTCAGCTCCGCCAGTTGCACGTCGGTCACCGATGTGTGAATGTCCACCGGTCCGGCAATGCTCTCCAGATGCACCTCGCCAAAGATCTCTCCATTCACCGTCACGCGTCCCTTGGTGTCGCTGAGTGTCAGGTCGTTGCAGTTGCCGTCCGCGGTAATGTCGCCCGTCACCTGGTGTGCTGAAAAGTCGTGCTTGTCGTTTGCCAGGTGCACCTGCACCGAGCCGGTAATCGAGCTCAAATGCACGTCTCCATGCGGCGATGTCACGTTGATGCCCGCGCCCAGCCCGGCCACGGTCACGTCGCCTCTGCCCGCGTTCACCGTCACATGTGCCGAGTGCGGCACCGTAATAGTCAGGTTCAGCCGGCCGCTGCTGTTGCTGTCCGACTTCACCAGCACCGCATTGCCGGTCACTGTCACGTGCGGCGCTTCCGCTTCGAAAATCTTCTTCGCCTCCGAATCCGAGTTGGCAAACGCCACTTCATGCGCCTCCACCTGGATCGCAGTCGTATCCGCCGAAGCAATGCTGATATCGCCGCGCGGGTTCTGAATCTCGATGGCCGCGTTTGCCGGTATCTGCGTCTTCAGCACCTGCGCGTCGTTGTCGTGCTGCGGCTGGCCGAAGGCGTTGAAGAAGTCGTCGCCGTTGTCGCCAAACTCTGCGCGGAACGGACCCCACCAGTTGCTCCACCCGGATGCGCCCAGCCCGATAATCGCCACCAGGATAAGGATGCCGATGAAGCTCCCGCCGCGCCGCACCGGCGTATCCCGGCGCAGGTCCAGCGCCCACTCGCCCAGCAGCGCAAGCCCCGCAACAATCAGCAGAACCGGCCACCAGTGGGCATACCAGGTCCAGAAGTCGCTCGCCGAAATGTGCCCCGTGGCAATGAACAAAGCGATGAAGCCCACCGCAATCAGCAGAACCGGTCCAACCACGGAAGGAACGCGCGGCCCGTAAGAGCCCACGTAGCCGGCCTTCCACGCGTGGCGCTGCGCCTTCCACGCATCGCGCTGCGCCCGCCATGCAGCCTTCTGCTGCTCGCGGTACACACGCCACTGCGTCCTGGGGTCGTAAGGCGGAACTCCGCCGGGGGGCATACCACCCGGAGGCATGTTGGGAGGAACGCTGCTCATAACCGGCCTCCGTTTTGTCCATTGTCAAACTCATGTTCCGCAGGAACAATCGCCGTGCCCGATGAAGCCGGCGGCGCCACCGGGGTCTGCGGAACCGGCTGTCCCGGATAAGGCGGCACGCCGGTGCCCGAAGGTGAATCCCACCCGAACGTCCCGTCCGGATAGCCCCCATCTATGGCCAGCGCAGCCCGTTCAGCCAGCAGCAGCGCTCCCCACAGGATCAGCAGCAGCGGCCAGAACAGGTGCCAGAAACGAATCCAGTGCGCCTGGTGCAGCAGAGCGAGTATGCCGATCAGTAGCAGAAATGCGGGACCGCGTAAGCGGCGAATCAGGATATAACGGCTCACTTTGAACCTCCCTTCGAATCGCCAAGTCGGCGAACAATCATCCATGCCCCCAGCGCAATCAGTCCCAGAGGCCAAATGTATTCAAAAACCCGTGTTGAGAACCAGTCCAACTGCCCCAGCAGAAACAGCACTCCAAGGCCAATCAAGACAATCGCGCCAATCGGCTCCTTCCGCTTCCAGTAGAGCGGTGGCACCGGCGGCACCGGAGGAATCGCCGGATCGGCATAAGCGCCCGCCGGAGGCGTGTATGGAACCTGCTGGTACTGGGTTTGCTGTCCGGTATACGGCGTCTGCCAGCCTGCAGCTCCCGGAGCCGAAGACCCCTGTGTCGCCTGCGGCCCTGCGTACTGACCCGCCTGGTATCCCCCAGGATTCGCCGGACCACCCTGTCCCTGCTGCCATGCGCCCGATTGCCCCTGCGTCCTTGGCCGTCCACCCAGGTTCAGCCAGTTGCCCACCTCGTTTAATCCCAGCGGATCAGGCAGCGGTTGGCCTTCGCGAATCGCCTTGGCCGTGTGAAACGCTTCAAACGACTGGTACAGAATCCAAGCCGCAATGAAGATGCCGAAGATCGGGTAGTGATCGGTAATGCTGATCAGCACCACAAAAATCGCCACATGAACAAAGCCCTTGAAGAACTGTCCGTTATACATCGCACCCACGCCGGGAATCAGTCCCAGCACCGCGGCCGCCGATGGATTCGGCCCGCTTGAAGCGGCTGTAAACGGCTGTTGGAATGTGTGCCAGGCCGTCAGGCATGGCTCGCATAGAATCTGTCCCCCGGCCGCATTACGTACGCAGCCGGCGCAGAGTGCTTTTCCGCAGCTCTGGCAAAAAGCGGTTGCGGTGACACCAGTGTGGTTTACGCAGTCCATTTTGTGCTCCTTTCCCGTCTTGCTGATGCGGAGCCGCCGGAAAGCGCGGACCGATCCCCAAATCGCAGGGAATCAAACGTCTGGGAAGCTTGAATTGCATCAATTGAATCGTCATTCGCCGGGTTCACCGACTGTTGCGGAGGGTCTACTCGAGAACCGCCCTCTTTATGCGCCGGATCCTGTCCCCCAGGGTTCTGTCCTCCCGGGTTCTGTTTCGACTCTCCAGGAGCCGAGTCCTTCGGCTTATCTTGGCTGCCACCCGTCTGGCCTTCGCCTTCGGTCGTCCTGCGCAGCTCCCGCATCCTCGACTCCACCTCGTACACAAAGCGAAGGTGATCGTAGTAGCGAATGATCGGCGTCGAGGCCATGTTCAGCCTCCGCTCCATGAATGACCGCACCGCCGTAGGCCGCAGATCGGCAAGCCGTACGCTGCTTAACCGGAAACCAGTCAGATAAAGCGTCAATGAAAGCGAGAAGAAGGCCATCGCGGCCGTCATCAGCAACCGCGGCTCGGCAAACCGGCGCACGTTGCCCACAAATCCAGGCCGCTGCCAGGCCGGGGGCATCGGCAATACATTGCTGCCCGCTGTAACCAGCCCGTAGCCCTCAACCTGTCCGGGGCCCGTCTGCGCCAGAATCTTGTCCAGCAGTCCCATTGGTACTTCCGGCTCGGGCGAAAGAAACTCCAGCCACTCGCGGCCCCGCCGCGCTTCGTCAAACAGCGCCGTGCAGGCCGGGCAGACGGCCATGTGCGCAGAAAAGGTCGCCTCATCCTCGGGCCGCAGCAGTCCGTCCAGCGCGTCGGCCAAAAGTGTCTCCCACTGCCCGCAGGCCGGGGAGCTCGGAATGTTTGTGCGCTCTGCCATTTACATCACCTCCCGTTTATTACGTTCCAGCAGCCGCGCCAGTTCCGCGCGTCCTCTGCTGATGCGGGACTTTACAGTCCCCTCGGGAATGCCCAATACCTGTGCAATCTCTTTGTAATCCATGTCTTGCAGATCTCTTAGAATCACGGCTTCCCGCAATTCCACCGAGACCTTCGCCAGCGCGGTCTGCACCATTTTTGCCAGCTCTTTCTGTGCCGCCGACTCATGCGGCGAAATCCCTTTTGACGTCAGCCGGTCCACCGGCTTCAGTTCTTCGGTAGACTCCCAGCCATCGTCCAAAGACGATGTCGCCCGCTGATTCCGCGTGCGCCGGAAGTTGTCCACCAGCAGGTTGCGGGTCATGGTCGTAATCCACACCTGCAGGCTCCCGCGCCCGGTGTCAAAGCTTGCCAAGTTTGAATAGATCTTGAGGAATACGTCCTGGGTCAGGTCCTCGGCGTCCGCCGGGTTGCCCGTAAACCGGTAGCAGAGCCCATACACACGCCGGTGGTGCGTGCGGACCAGCTCCGCCCATGCGCCCGAATCCCCGCTCATGCAGAGCCGAACGGTTTGAGCCCAGTCGATCTCCAACGGATTTCCTTCCACGCGCATCGTGCGAACCGCCGGTATGGCGCTCTTGCCGGCAGCCTCTGGCCCCTTAGCCTGCGGCCGTGCGGCCCCGCCATGGGGTGCATCAAAGGTGTGGTTCCGCGCCCGCGGCGGCGTCGCCAACCCTATCTCGCTCCAGCTTAATGTACCCACGCATTGCATAGTCTGCTAATACGCTGGATTTGCACAGTTAGTTCCCGCCTTAATCAACACCCGCTCTTCAGGTACATGCATACCCGCCAACTCGCCAACGTGCCATCCCTTCGCAGCGGGGGCTAACTTGCCAAACGCGTAACTTTTCCCCAGCCGCCCGCGTCCCATTACTGCGGTTCCTCAAGCGTTCCCGGCCGCGGAGGCCCAAATGTCCATCCCACTTCCCCTGCGCACCGTTTTCCTGTCGATCACCCTCGCCGCCAGCCTGGTTGCCGGCTGCCGCGCCGCCACTCGCAACCCCATCCCTCCCGCCACAGGCGACGCCGCACTCGCCGCCAAGCCAGGCAAAGCCACCGCGGTCTTCGCTGGCGGATGCTTTTGGGGCACCCAAACGGTTTATGAGCGCGTCAAGGGAGTCATCAACACCACCGTCGGCTACTCCGGCGGCTCATCCTCCACCGCCACCTACGACCAGGTCACCACCGAGACCACCGGCCACGCCGAGTCCGTCAAAGTTGTCTACGACCCCTCCCGCATCACCTACGGCCAGCTCCTGCGCATCTTCTTCTCCGTCGCGCACGATCCCACCCAGCTCAACCGCCAGGGCAACGACGTAGGCACCTCCTATCGCTCCGTAGTCTTCTACTCCAACGACGAGCAGCGCCGCATCGCCCAGGCCTACATCGCCCAGCTCGACGCCGCCCACGTCTTCCCCGCTAAAATTGTCACTGAAGTCACGCCGCTCAAGGGCTTCTACGACGCCGAGGAGTACCACCAGCACTACGCCGACCACAACCCCAGCAACCCCTACATCCTGGTCTGCGACCGCCCCAAAATCGAGGCCCTGAAGCAGCAGTTCCCCGAGCTCTTCCAGGACTACAAAGGCAAGTAAATCGCCGCTCATCTGAGATCACAACCCGATTGTGAGTGCGGATTGCAGGCCTTGAAAGGCGCGACTTCAAGCCTTGGCGCAAACCTCTTTATAGACGCGCCCGGTATCGGGACTTGACTTCTGTCCGGCCGAGAGCTTTCAGTGAGAGAAATGGGGTTTTAGCCCCCTTCAGCCCCCCAAGATTTCACCCCGAAATCTTGCTCTTTCATGAGCCGCGAAACTGCACGGAGCCGACCGCGCAACCAAGGCCACGCGGGCGAACGCGAGCAGATACGAAGTCCGATTTCAGGCAAACAGGGTTAATTAAAGACGGGCTCAAGCCCTTGGGTGTTGCAGCAGTTTCTATGAAATATTGTTCACTTCGCTTTCATCCCCAGTTAACAGATTTGAAGCAAGGTATTCATGGCGATTGCCGTGCTCCCGAGTGCGGCGCACACTCCTTCACCCATCGTTCGATCTGGGTTGATCGCTTGAGAAATCTTGTCACTGCTCGACCTTACGCAAGAGATCGACAACTCGTACCCAACACCACTTAGGAGATGAGAGATGATGCAAACCCTTGTTCGCGGGCGTGTGCTCGCGTTTGTGTGTGTCACGGTTTTCTACTGGTTTGCGGCCGTTCATTCTTTGCTGGCTCAGCAGCCTGCAGGCGCGGCGTCAATTGCCGGAACAGTGGTAGATGCCCGTGGCGCGGCCCTCACGCACGTTGCTGTCACTGTGAAAAATCAGGAAACCGGCGCAACCGCTCAGACCACGACCAATAACCTCGGGCAGTTCGTTTTCTCCGGTTTGACCGAGGGCCGCTACACGCTCACCGCAAGCGCACCAGGCTTCGCCGCCACAACCCAAAAGAATCTGTTGGCATCCGCGCAACCCGCAAGGATCACCGTCGCGCTCAGCGTCGGCAGTGTCGCTGAAAACGTCGAGGTCCGCGGCATCGCGGGCGACTCAATTGCCGCGCAGCACGCGCTCTCCCAGGCCACGCTGGACGCCCAGACTCCCAAATCAGAAATCGGCAGCGAGTTCATCCAGGAATTTACACCGCCCACCACCGACTACGCGGAGATCGTCAACATCGCTCCCGGCACCATCAGCTACAACTCAAACGGCGTTGGCCTGGGGCAGGGAACCATCTACTTCCGCGGCTTCATCGATGGCGATTTCGACCTTACCTGGGACGGCATTCCCGAGGGCGATACGAACAATTTCACGCACCACTCCTGGGTGTGGTTCCCGGGTCCGTGGATCGGCAGCGTGGAATTCGATCGCAGCCCGGGCACTGCCTCCACCATCGGTCCGGCAACCTATGGCGGTTCCATCAATCTTTTCTCTCCCGAAGTTCCCACTGAGCAGTCGGTTCAGCCTGAAGTCACCTACGGCTCCTTCAACACGCTGCTCATTGACGGCCACTACAACACCGGAATGCTGGGTCCGAAGAAGAACATCGGCGTGGCCATTGATGTCCACCGCCTGACAACAGACGGCTTCGAGACCTACAACGACATGCAGCGTAACGCCGGCGACATCAAGGTCATCTACAAGCTCTCGGACCGCACCACGATCACCGGCTTCAGCGGCGTCGTCCACACCTTTGGCAACGCGCCCAACAACTCTCCCTACCGCGCTCAGATCCAGACCTACGGCTGGAACTACATGATGGAGAAAAACGATCCCACCAGCGCCTTCTACCAGGCCTACAACCTCAATACCATCCCCACCGACTTCGAGTATGTCGGCGTGCATTCCGACTTTGGTCACGGCTGGTTCCTCGAGGCAAAGCCCTACACCTACAGCTACAACAACGCGCAGTACTATCCCAATGACAGCGGCAACGATACGACTGGCCTGATCACCGCCACCCCCGCCACCGACGGGTCCAACGGCTGGATCACCCTGGCCACCTGTGGCGCGGTATCAGAGGGTGGAACTGTGAACGTAGCCCCCACCGCATTGGCAGAGGCAACGGCCCCGGCAGGAACCTACGCAAACCTCCCCTGCGCCATCGACAAGCTCAACAGCTACCGCAAGTACGGTGAGACCTCCACCGTAAGCCAGAATTCGAGGTTCGGTATCTTCCGCACGGGCATCTGGTATGAGTGGTCCACCTCGGACCGCTACCAGATCCCCTCCGACCCCCTCACCCACTTCGACCAGCCGGTGCCCAAGTTCCACGAGAACTACTGGATCAACTCCTATAACCCCTTTGCCGAATACGAGTGGCACGCAACGCAAAAACTATCCATTACAGCCGGCTTCAAGTACGCCTACTACACGTTCGCGCTCAAGCAGTTTGCCGACGACGGTGCCGTAGTGGGGCCGATAGGTGGAGCGCCCTATGTGACCTCCGAGCGCGGATTCGGCGCGGCCCTGCCCTCGGCCTCGGCCAACTACCACATTCTCCCCAACTGGTCCGTCTACGGCGACTTCGGGAAAGGCGATGAGATTCCGCCCAGCAGTCTCTTTGACGTCGCAGGCGGCGGTTCCGAGGTCGGCGCGATCGGCAGTCCCATGATGACCACCACGTACCAGGGCGGCTCGGTTGCCAAGCTCAATCGCTTCACCATCGATGCCGACGTCTTCCGCGTCAAGTTCCAGAACAACTACATCTCCTACGCCACCACCAACCCCAACAACCCGGCCTACAACCTCAACGAGTACTACCTGGGTCCCGACTCGTACACCCTGGGCTTCGAAGCCGAAGCCAACGCCTCGCTGGGCTGGGGTCTTCACCTTTACGCCAATGGCACCGTCGACAAAGCCCAATACACCGGCACCGGCGTTCCTTCCGGCCTCAACGTTGCCGATACTCCCTCCTATACCCAGGACCTGGCACTGACTTATCAGGATCACGGCTACGATCTCGGCATCATCGAAAAGCGCGTCGGCGCCTACTACGACGACAACGGCTCCTATCACAACCAGGCTTACGTCGCACCCTACAACAATGTGAACCTGTTCCTGAATTACACCCTGCGCAAACACAACCTGTTTGACCAATCGAAGATCAGCTTCAGCATCAATAACCTCTTCAACAGCGAAAACGTCACCGACGTGTTTCCCTTTAACAGTCCTGCGGCGATAAACGGCTCCGCCTACTTCGCCACAACCACCGTTTCACCGCTCGATCAGCTCAACCTGACAGCTGGCCGCAGCTTTACGGTCAGCTTCAGAATGGGAATCTTCCCCAACCGCCACGAATAGCGCCGCACCACAGGCCGCGCCCGCCCCAAGTGGGCGTGGCCTCAGTTTGCTGACAAACTCACGCTCTTTATGCGCTTTGGAACAGGGCTTGACTTGAGCATTTCCGATAAGATGCTTTAAATGAGAGAGATGTCGCTTTATCCCCATGCCATCGGTCGGTTGTTTTCGCTGCTCATTGAGCCTTTGTCAGCAGTCTGAGACCATGTCTGCTTCAAGTGGGCCTGACCGCAAGCTTGGAAGTATGCCAACGCGTCACCTCTGGCTCCAGAGACCTGGAAGTGCCAAATCTCAACAGAACCAGCCCAGCAACGCTGCGCCCTCGACTCTTAGTTGGACCTCCAACAGCATGATTTCCCAAAAATAAATTCGCTCAGTTTTGCATATTAATTATCTTCATTGGCGCACAATCATTTCATAGCCCGAAAAAGGCGAGATGAGAAACGGCCTCGAGCAAGCCTCCCGCGAGGGTTTGCCCCGCTGCAGGGCGGTATAGCGGTTCTCCAGGTGGTGCTGAGGGAAAGCACGACTGCTGACTGGCTTTTTCCTCAAGAAAATGCCGCCTTTCACAACTTGAGTGATTCCACGTGAACTGGAGAACTGCTCTAAGTGCTTTGCTTTCTCATATCTGTGAGTAAGTTTCCTGGAATCACATTCTCCCGGCGCGACCGCCCATAACCCAATGAAAACAAACCGCGCACTTTCAAGAAGGGGTGGGGGAGGGTACCTTGAGGAAACGCAACCCACCATCGTACGCCGAAGCTGAAAGCTAGGAGCTAGCTTCTAACAAACCGCAGCGCCACCGAGTTCATGCAGAAGCGCAGCCCTGTCGGCTTCGGCCCGTCGTCGAACACGTGTCCCAGGTGCGCGTCACAAAGCCTGCAGCTGACCGCCGTCCGCACCTCCATCAGGCTCCCATCCACCTCGTCCACCACATTCTCTTTCGCAATCGGCTCCCAGAAGCTCGGCCAGCCCGTTCCAGACTCAAACTTCGCCGCTGAGCTGAATAGCGCCAGGTCGCAGCAGATGCAGCGGAAAATCCCGCGCTCGTGCTCGTTCAAAAGGTCGCCCGTGAACGGCCGCTCAGTATCAAACTTCCTGGTGACCCAGTAAGCCGTCTTCGAGAGTTGCCGCTGCCACTCCGCGTCCGTCTTGATCACGCGCGGCATCGTTACCGTGCCCGTCCGCTTCCCGTCCGGCGCAAACTCGACCACCGTCACCGTCGCCGGCCCCTCATTCGGCCCCAGCGCATGCGCCGCCGCCACCGTGCTCCGCCGCAATCCCCAGAAAGCCACAGCGCTCACCGCTCCCGCCGCCGACAAAATAAACGCCCGCCGCCCAAACCGGCGCGGTTCGGATGCAATCTGAGATTTGCTGAAGATTTCTATGCTCATTCTCAACCCTACACTGAGATGAGCGGGAAAGGAAAAGGTTACGTGCGTAGGATTTCGCCAGGGGCGACGGGTGCCTCAGAGACTGCCGGGAGTGAAATCGAAAGGTCTCGCCTCTGAGACTCGGGAAACTGACAACTGCCCACTGTCTACCGCCTCTAGTACCTCTGCAAGAACTCCGGATCAACCGGGTTTTCAAACAGCGAAGCATCCCTCGTCACAATCGTCAGCCCCGACGGCGTAACGAAATACCGCCGCTTGTCCTCCACAGGGTCGTAGCCAATCACCGTTCCCTCGGCAATGTGCACATCGCGGTCGATAATCGCCCGCCGAATCCGGCAATGCCGCCCAATGTTCACGTGCGAAAAGATAATGCTCGCGTCCACGTCCGAGTACGAGTTCACGCGCACATCCTGGCTCACCACCGAGTTCGACACCGACGCGCCGGAAATGATCACGCCGGCCGTAATCACCGAGTTGATCGCCGATCCGGTACGCCCCGGCTCGCCAAACACAAACTTCGCCGGCGGATACTGCCGCACCCGCGTGCGAATCGGCCAGCTCTTGTCATACAGGTTGAACGTCGGCGAAACCGAACACAGGTCCATGTTCGCGTCGTAGTATGCGTCCAGCGTCCCCACGTCGCGCCAATAGAGCGCCTGCTGCTTGTTCTCGTCCACAAAACTGTAGGCCATCATCTTCTGCTTGCCCAGCATCTTGGGCAGAATATTGTGGCCGAAGTCGTGCTTTGAATCCGGATCTTCCGCATCGGCGATCAGCGCCTTCAACAGAATCTCGGTGTTGAAGATGTAAATGCCCATCGAAGCGTCCACCGCGTTGGGATTCACCGGCGAACGGAAGGTGGTTGAGACCGGCTTCTCCTGGAATCCCAGCACCTCGCCTGTATTCCCCACCTCCACCACGCCGAACTGCCTCACCTCATCCGGCGGAATCGGCAGCGTGGCCAGCGTAACCTCGGCCTTCGTCTCCTTGTGATAGTCGAGCATTCGGCTGTAATCCATCTTGTAGATGTGGTCGCCGGAGAGGATAATCACGTGCTCCGGCTGCTCGCTGCCGATGGAGTAGATGTTCTGGTAAACCGCGTCCGCCGTGCCCATATACCAGTCGGAGCCAGTCCGCTTCATCGGCGGCAGAATCTCAAAGAACTCCCCCAGCTCCGACGCCACAATGCCCGTCCAGCCCTCGCGGATATGCCGGTTGAGCGAGAGCGCCTTGTACTGGGTCATCACGTACACCCTGCGCAGGCCGGAATTGATGCAGTTGGAAAGCGTGATGTCGATGATGCGGTAGTGTCCGCCAAAGGGCACTGCCGGCTTGGCGCGATCGCGGGTCAGCGGAAACAGGCGTTCTCCTTGCCCGCCCGCCAGCAGTACTCCAAGTGTGTCTCTCATAGCCGTTTTAAACCTGCCTTTTGGGTCTCTCTTTTCAGGAACTCCCCGATGCCAGCAGGGGTGCCGCTATCCGGTACGGCATACTTTCCGGCGGCACATTTCTACCTGCGTCACCGAACGGTGGAGAATACCACACGCAGATGAAGTTGGCAGCCCATCTCTTTGATTCGATGCAATCGTGGGAGAATTTGGCGACTCAGGAAACGCAGACTTGCCTCAAGAGCGGCACGGACATGACAGCCGACTGGCCGAAACCGCCGCTGACGTCAGTTGATCCGCAATCAGGTCAAGTCTGTTATGGTCCTTTCAGAAAGACCATAGAAACCATGCCTCGTCCCGCCAAACCAAAACAGAAGCCTCCGCACGCCTTTGTTCTGGAAGCGCTCATGCCCCTGAACCCCGAGGTGCGCCGCATGTTTTCCGGCTTTGCTCTCTACCTGGGCGACCGCATCGTGTGCATCCTCCGCGAGCATCCCCAATCTCTGCGGGACAACGGCGTTTAGCTTGTTCTTTCTGAGACCGCCAACCCCGCGGATCCAGCGCTTCGCCGTGAATTTCCTTCCCTCCGTCCTATCGAGCTGCTGAGATGCAAGATCCGCCACTGGCTCCTCATCCCCAGTGACAGCCACAGTTTCGAGACGGAGGCACTTCACTCCTGCGATCTGCTGCTGCGCAATGACCCGCGCTTCGGCCGAATTCCTAAGTCCAGCAGATAACCGACATACTGGCAAAGCCCAGCCACACCAGTCAGCTAGAGGTTTTCCAATTGGTTAGAGGGAAAGCCCGGCTGCCGAGTGGCTTTTTCTCCAAGAAATGCCACGTATTACGGATTTCAAGACACCACGTGAATTGGAGAACCGCTCTGGGACGCCGCGTGCAGTCATTTCACCGTGAGGGAGTCGAGATCAACTAGTTCAATGCGGTCGCGGCCGTTGTGCTTGGCGGCGTAAAGAGCCCGGTCGGCCGCGCGAATCAACTGGTCCTGGCTGGCCTCTCCCTCTGCGTTCCAGGTGGAAACGCCAATACTGAGGGTGGTTGGGACGGGAGCCGTATCGTCGTTTGCCATGGCTGAGCGCATGCGGGCAGCTACAGTCGATGCGCCGACGGTGCCGGTTTCAGCCAGGAGAATGGCGAACTCGTCTCCGCCATATCGTGCAATCAGGTCGGCGGGGCGGTCGAGAACCGCGCTCAGTACGCGCGCGGTGTTGCGCAGGCATTCGTCGCCGGCCTGGTGGCCGTACGTGTCGTTGATGCGCTTGAAATGGTCTACGTCGATGAGTAGCAGGGACAGCGGCTGGCGAGAGCGCTGGGCGCGTCCCCACTCGATGGCGAAAAGCTGATCAAAACCGCGGCGGTTGGAGACCCCGGTAACGCTGTCGAGGTGCGCGATTTCTGAGAGCCGGCTGTTGGATTGCTCGAGCGCGGCCTGGGCGTGTTCCAGCTTGTTTTGCAGCAGGCTGGCTCTGAGGCTGTAGAGGACGAAGGCGCCGACGATGAAGGCGAAGGCAACGGCAAAGTGGCGGACCGCAACCATGGCGCTGAGACCGATAAGCGCGAGCGAGAGGAAAACCGGGCGCGCATTGTCAATGAGGCGAACGAGAGTGGGACGGCCGGCGCCCCGCGACTCGTCAGAATCGGAAACGGGGCCAGCGGCGGGCGCGAAGCAGGCTGCCAGGGCGAGCGCCGCGGACGGAATGTCATTGAGCGCGTCCATGCCATTAGTCAGGCTGTATTTGCCCACGTAATGGTTATAAATGCCAGAGCAGACGGCATAGAGCGAGGTGTAAAGAAGGAGACCGCGGAAGAAATAGCGGTTCGGCGTGTTGCGCGTGCCAAGAAATAGGCGCAGAGCAGCCAGCAGGACTACGGCCACGTACTCGGAGTCGTAGACAAGCTCAAGCGGTGCATAGGGCATAGCCTTGGCGGGCTCCCCGCTGAATGGGACCGCCCCGAAGAGAACTGTGTAGCCGAGGCAGGTGCAGGCTGCGGCTTGGAAACTGTCGAGCAGGAAAAAGGAGCGGCCAAAGGCTCCCTCGTCAGGCAGCGTAATCGAAAGCAGGATGGGAACGAACGAAGCGAAGAAGAAAAAGTCGCCAATGGAGGCCACGGTGGGCACTGCTTTAAAAAAGATCTCAGCAGGCGCTTCGATGGCAGCCGCAATGAAGATGAAGAAGAGTGAAGCGGCGGCAAGCCGCCAATGCGTGCGGATGGAAAGAGGGCAGTGAAAAGATCGCCAGAGGCAGGCTAAGGCGGCCAGGAGAGCCCAAAGGCTCCAGAGCACATAGGAAACAGTAAAGCCGTGACTTTGAAAAACCGTGTTGATGACGGCGTGGGCACAAATAATTCCGGCGCTTATTGAAACCAGCGCATACGTCCCTACAAGCCATGGGTGTTTCAACCAGGGAACTCCAGGGAACTATCGAGCCCGGCCCTGCACGTTCAATGCGGGTGGACCTAGATTACCAAAACCACAATTGTTGGGAAAGCTCAATAAAAGATGTCATCGTGAGCGGAGGTCGCCGGGAGAATCCAGTTTCTCCCGCCAATCGCCGAATCGTGTCGTGAAGAATCCCCACAACGAAAAAGCCGGAGGCTCTTGCCCCCGGCTCCCTGAACTCTGCAGATTTCAGCCAGAGAAGACCTATCGCTTCCCCTTGAACTTGTACATCACTCCCACAGAGACCCCGAAGTTCCAGTACGGATACGTCGCCTGGTTTCCGTAGTTGATCCCGTAACGCGTATACAGCGCATCTGGCGTAATCCGGAAGACCCACCGCGGGGAGCGGTTCAGGTCAATGTGTCCGCCGATGATCGCGGCCAGCGCCACCTGGTTCGGGAAGAAGCTTACCACCGAGGGCGAGTTGCCGCGCAGGTCCTGCGTAAAGTTGCCGTACGTGCCGCCAATCAGCGCGTGCGCCGAGAACGCCCCGTGCTTGTTGTGCGGCCCCAGCCACTCCGGCCCGGCGGCAAACATATACTGGCTCACAAACGGCCCGTCGATGTGCTCGTCGTTGACCCCCGCGCCGCTGGTGCCCAGGTAGGCGCGCCCCGTGCCCTCCACCGCCCAGCGCCTGGCAAACCAGTACGAGCCGGAGAGATCCAGCCCGCCCAGGTTGGCGCCCTCGTGCAGCGGAGGCGGTCCTGCCTTGATGTGTCCGTAGGCCGCGTCCAGCGACACATCGAACTTGTTGTCATAGCGAACCCCGGCCAGCGGGTCGCCAGGAACGTAAACGCCATTGCCTGAGGCGGGCGTGGCTGTGACCTGGGCGTGCGCGCAAATTCCTGCAGACACGGCAAGTGCGGCGAAGGCAGCGATAGATAAAGAGAATCTTACTGAGAGACGCATCACCATCCAGCTTACAGGACCGCGCCGAGGGGCGACAACGCAGGCCGGCATCCATTTTTCGGTTATGGCTGGCAGCGTTCCGTCCAGCGAGCCCATGTCAGGTATCGGAGAGTCTTCATCGTTTCGACGAAGTTCCATGTGCTTCCGTGAGCGTCGCCATCCGGTGAAAGCGACGGAGCGGCATGCATTCGCCATTCCAGGGGCAATTTGCTGAAAATCAGCGCCGCCCGTGGCAGATGGCTCGCGCTCGACACCACCTCCGCCGACTCCCACCCGTGCGCCTTCATAATCCGATCTGCATAGCACGCGTTCTGGATCGTATCCCGCGCCTGCGGCTCCACAAAGATTGCGGATTCCGGCACTCCCTGCGCGTGCGCCGTCCGCGCCATCACCTCTGCCTCGACAAAATGGTTGGCCACAGCCGACCCGGTCACAATCAGCCGAGGTGCCACGCCGCGCTCGTACTCATGCACTGCTTCGGTCACGCGCGCCAGTTGCACGGGACTGGGATTCCCGTCGCCATCGGCCGGATATCCCAGCACAACAATCGCGTCAAATCGAGTCAGCGCCGTGTTCGAAACCGGCGCCAGCTTGCGCACAATCACCGTCCAGGCCACCAGCCCAACCACCAGCACCGCCGCCGCAATCACGGCGCGCCGCGCCCAATTCCGCGGACGAGCCGCACCACGGCCATGTCTGCGCGCAGCCGGTCGCTGCGGGGAGCGGAATGCGGATTGAGATTTGGACCGGGGAGTGGAATGGGGCGAGGATGGCGTCAACAGAAAATCCCTCCAGCTTCAACTCTAACCTGATGGCTGGAGGGACGGTTGGGTTGCCGAGTCCGAGACTGGATCAGCCCAGGTCGGCAGGCGTCTCCCACGCGGAGAACACAAATTCACTCAATGGCTTGCGCGTACGCGGTGCTACTTCCTGCGCCACAAACTTCTCGTTGGGCAGCGCCGCCGGCTCCCCTTGGTATCCCAGTGCGATCACAGTGGCCACTTCATACACATCAGGAATCCCAAATGCCTTCCGCGCAGCCTCAGGGTCGAAGCCGGCCATCTGATGTGTAGCAATCCCCAGCGCGGCGGCCTGCAGCGTCAGGTAAGACGACGCTGCGCCCAGGTCATAGAGCGCGACGCGGTTTGGCGTCTCGTTACGGCTGAACTTGGTTCTGGTCACGGTCAAAATCAGCACCGGGGCCGCCTTGGCCCAGGCCTGGTTGAACTCCACCAGCGAGTTGAAGATCTTTGTGTAGGTCTCTGACCCGCGCGTCCCCACCAGGAACCGCCACGGCTGTTCATTGCTGGAGGACGCAGCCCAGCGGGCGGCCTCAAACACCTTGGCCAGCTCCGTCGCGGGCACATCGCGGTCGGCAAACGAGCGCGGGCTCCAGCGCTGGTGCAAAACAGGCAACACGCCTTCCACTGCGGGCGCATGCTTCAATTGGTTCACTTCAGTTATGGACAATGTCATCGCAAGGGCTCCAGAAAAATAGTTGTACTTTCCATGTCTGATTCACCGGCCGCGCGGAAAGATGCTCGATCTGAGTGAAAAACCCGTTGCAACAAGCATCTCTGCCAGCCCCCTGAGTTCGCTGATCTTCCAGCCCTTGTCGGCAGCCTCCCGCGTCCTGCAGGGACGCGACAAGGCGGGACTTCAACCTTTGCGGCTTTTTTCTGCCGCAAACGCAGAAAAGCCAAGCGAGCCTTCCGCGAGCGTCTGCCCCATGCAATGGCCTCGAAATGTTAGCGTGGAACGCATGAGTTCTCCAACCGCCGCCGTCCTCGGCGAAATCGGCCTTACCGAGCCCATCGCTTCCCTCGCCGCTAAAACCTGGGACACGATCGTCGTCGGCGCCGGACACAACGGTCTCGCCTGCGCAGCCTACCTCGCGCGCGCTGGCCAGAAGGTCCTGGTCATTGAGAGCCGCGCCCGCGTCGGCGGCGCCTGCACCATTGAGGAGCCGTTTCCCGGCGTAAGAATGTCTCCCTGCGCCTACCTCGCCGGCCTGCTCCATCCGCTTGTCATCGAAGAGCTTGATCTCCCGCGCCGCGGCTACACCTGGACCCCCGCCGTCAATGGCCTCTTTGTGCCCTTCCTTGACGGCAGCAGCATTCAACTCTGGGACGACGACGAGGAGTGCGCCGCCGAAATCCGCGCCCTCGCCCCCGGCGATGTCGAAGGCTGGCGCGCCATGAGCGACGTCATCCGCCGCCTCCGCAACGCTCTGCGCCCCGCGCCCCATGCGCATCTCAAGGGCGCAGCCGCCTGGGCCGGTGACACCTGGATCGGTGAAGCCCCAACGCAGGAACAAATCGAAGACCGCCTGGCCGGTGACCCTGAAGCTCGCTCCGTTCTCTTCGACTGGTCAATGGCGGAGTTTGTCGAAAAATATCTCGAAGACGAGCGCCTGCAGATCGCCTACCTGGGCCAGGGCGTCATCGGCACCAATGCCAGCCCCTTCGATCCCGGCACCGCCTCCATCCGCTTCCATCACTCCAGCGGACGCCTCGGCGGCCAGCCCGGCATGTGGGGCTACGTCCGCGGCGGCATGGGCATGGTCTC
>JBEKDE010000047.1:0-54981 GCA_050014515.1 Occallatibacter sp. | reverse complement strand
GATACTCAGCGTACCGCCGAGCGTGTCGCCCGGTGTAAGCGAAAGCGCGCCGACCACACCGACTCCGTTGCTTCCCGTGCCAATGCCCGCAGCGGAAATTTCGATTCCCGTGTCGGTGCTTGCGCCGCCGCCATCCGCCGCTGCTTCGGCTGTTGCAACCGCAGCCGTGCCCGCCTGTTCGGCCGTGGCGAAAGTGGCGTTCAAGCCGAGACCGGAGTTGTTGATGGCCTCAATCAATCCCTGCGCGGTATTGGCGTAGCTGGTGCCTGCGCCCGCGCTGATCTCTGCCGTGGAGGGCGCAGCCGCCCCATTGGCGCCCTTGCTCATATACGAGACATCAATCGTCGTGGTTGCCGTAGTAGTGCCCAGGCTATCTGTGACTGCGGCGTTGTGCCCGGCATTCGAGAGATCGATGAACACGTTGTCCTGCCCGCTTGAGTAAGACATGGCGCCGTTCGTGTCGCCCACTCCGGACTCGGAGAGGGTGCGGATGTTCAAATCGTCGATCGACGAGCCTGCCGTCGACGAGTCGCCCGTATAAATGGCGATCGTGTTGCCCGCAAACACCTGCTCCTGGTTGTACGTCGTGGTCGATCCGATGTTATTGATCTCGGAGAGAATCGACTGGTACTCCTGGTTCGCCGCACCTTCCTGCGTGCTGTTGAGCGTGCCGTTCGAGGCCTCGGTGGCCAGCGTGATGGCGCGGTCCAGCAGGCTGGTCACCTGCGAGAGCGCGCCGTCCGCCACATCCAACAGGCCCACCCCCTCCGTGGCGTTGGTCTCCGACTGCATCAGCGCCGTCTGGTTGGCCTCAAGCCCGTTCACCAGCGAAAGCCCGGCGGCATCGTCCGCACCGGAGTTGATCTTTGAACCTGAAGACAACTGCTGCAGAACCGTCTGCAGGCTATTGTTCGTGTTGTTCAGGTTGTTCTCCGCATAGATCGCTGAAAGATTGTTCAAGACACCGAGGGCCATGGGACTCAACTCCTTCTTGGATGAGCTGTCGCCCGCTCATTCCCGCCAGTGGTTCCCACCCCTGTCAGGCCGCCTCCGCAAGATCCGGATGAGCGTTCTCTATCCACCCCATTCATCGGTGCAGCCAAAAATAACTTTAGTCATAATCTTTCGAATCATTCCCGGACAGCGTTGTAGCAGTGCGAATCACAGTGTTCGAGACCGATGCATGCACTGTCCCGTTGCGGTTCAGCCCGTGTCTCATTGCGCTGCACCCGCTTGTCTCAATTTGCGACAGCATTAAGCGGTTCCAGCCGCGCGCGCACAAAAAAATCGGCGGCAAGAGGGTCACCCCTTGCCGCCACCGGTATCGACTACAACCGTATTTGCTCTCTGCCTGAAACGTCGGTCGTGCTTAAACTTGGGTTACTCCATGTCTCCTGAAGGAGGAGGAGCGGGAGCGCCGTCCGGAGACGGTTGGCCGGCCGCAGGCGGTCCCTGGTGGTGCCGGTACTGTCCGCCGGGACCCCAGCTATGACCTGCCGGTGTGTGATTGGCGCGGTCCGCCTGCAGTTGCTTCCACTGCTCCGGCGACAGTTTGCTGCGGATGGCCAGAAGAAAGCGAGCGTTAGCCTTCTCCAATTCGGCGCGAGCCTGCGCGACCTTGTCGATCTGCGCCAGGATCTGGCTTTCATTGGGCTGGTCTTCGCCCATCATCGGCTGCAGCTCAACCTCCGCCTTTTCGACTGCGGCGCGAAGATCGATGAGCGTCTCGCGATGCTGCTGCAAGGTATCGTCCATGGCCTTGCGCTGCGCGTCTGTCAGCTTCAGATCGGCCACGATTTTTGGATTGTTCCACCACTTTCCGTGGTCGCCGCGCGCCCCCATTGCCCGTTCAAACGGCGGCCGATGGTCTCCAAATCCGGGACCGTCGCCGCCTGGGCCCTGTGCCAAAGCCAGTGTCGATCCAGCCATGACAACCCCTGCAATCGCAACTGCAATTTGTACTGCAATCCTTGACTTCATTGTGTTTAACTCCCCCAATTGGTGCCTTGGTTTTTCTGCTACAGATATCAGTTCCCTGTTTCAGATTTCCAGTCCTTACAGCTGCTCACTTGGTTTCGTCGTCGGTCATCAGTTGAGCCAGCGGCTCCATTGCGCTGGGAACTTCCCGTGATACATCGCTGTCCACATTGGCCAGCAAATCTTCTTCTTCCTTCGCCCGCTGCTCGGCAAGCACTTTTTGCTGCTGCGCAACGCGGGCTGCCGCAGCCGCGCGCTGAGCCTGCACTTTCTGTTGATGCTCGAATACGCCGCCGCTCACTCCTCCGGCCACAAGCACACACCCAAGAGCCCACCCAGCCGCCAAACGCCAGCCACGCTGCCGCACGGTCCTTGCCGGCGTCCTTTCGCGGCTCAGCTCAGCCTCGCTCCAGGCAACAACACTGGAGCGAAAGTTCGCCAGCGCCACTTCGAGAACCCGGTCCCGAGCCTCGACGGCATTCAGGCTTGCTTCCTCGACGAATCCCTCAGGCTTTTTCCCCATCCGGTTCATCAAACTCATCGTTTTCCTCCCAGTTCCGCGCGCACTCGTCCGAGTGCCCTCGAAAGATGCGCCTTCACCGTTCCCTCGCTCAGCCCGGTGGCATGAGCAATCTCGCTTAACTCCATCTCATCCACGAAGCGCAGCAGAAAAACTGTTCGCTGCCGCTCGCTCAAGCCCTTCACCGACTGCCACACCCGCTTCACCTGTTCGCGCGCCAGCAACAACTGCTCCGCCGACCGCTCGCCGCTCGGTAGCCACTCGCTGGCTTCATCCAGATCCACCGCGTTCGACTGCGTCTGGCGCCAGAACTGCATCCGCCGGTTGCGCCAGTGGTCCTTCTGCAGATTGATCGCAATCCGCATCAGCCACGTCATCGCGCTCGAATCACCGCGAAAGCTGCCCCAGTTACGATGCGCCTTCAGGAAACACTCCTGGGTCAGCGTCTCGGCCAGGTCCACGTCGCGTGTGGAAGCAAGCAGAAAACGGAAGATCTGCGGCCGGTGGGTCGCGACGACAGTCGAAAACTCCTGCGCAGCAATCTCTTGCGCGGTGGCCATGGTCATTGATTCCAACGCTGTGCCGGCTGCCATCACTTGGGTAGACGCCGGCTCTGGGTGCAAGTTTACAAGGGACCTGCATTTCCCGGCCCGCCTCGGCCAATTTCTTGATGCGGCCGCATGCTGTCTCGGACCGATTCGCTGATTCACTTCTTCACTTGTTCCCTTCTACACTTGTTCACTCGCTCACTTCTTCACTCAACCCTGTCGTTGCTGTTAAACTGGATTGCGGTAAACGCTTTCTAACACGCAACCGCTCGAGGATTCCGCCATGCTGCTTGCCTCCCTTCGCGATCAGGTGCTTCACGCCAACAAGGAGATTGCGCGCCGCGGCCTGGCGCCACATACCTTTGGCAATGCCAGCGGAATCGACCGCTCCGGCCCTGAGCCCCTGGTGGTGATCAAGCCCAGTGGCGTGGATTATGCCGCCCTGACACCGGCCGACCTGGTGGTTACCGACCTCCACGGAAAAATTGTCGAAGGTTCGTTGCGGCCCTCCAGCGACCTGGACACCCACACCCTGCTCTACCGAGAGTTTCCCCAGATTGGCGGAATCGTTCACACCCATTCCGAGTTTGCCACCTCGTGGGCCCAAGCTGGCCGGCCAATTCCCTGCCTCGGCACCACCCACGCCGACTACTTCCACGGCCCGGTCCCAGTTACCAGGGCGCTCACCGCTGAGCAGGTCTCAGAGGCCTACGTGCGCAACACAGGAGCGGTGATCGTGGCACGTTTCCGATCGGAGAGTCTTAATCCCGTTGCCGTTCCCGGCGTTCTGGTCGCCGGCCACGCTCCTTTCGCCTGGGGTCCAACACCAGCCGCAGCCGTCGAACACGCTGACGTGCTCGAATACATTGCGCGCCTCGCATTTCGGAGCGTACTGCTTGGAGCGTCTGAAAGCGGGATTCCACCATACGTTTCCGAACACCACTACCTGCGCAAGCACGGACCAAAGGCAACCTACGGACAGCTTTGACATTGGCTTTGTGTTCGATATTTCAATGGCAATATGTTCATCGAATTGTCACTGGGCTCGATCATAAAGTTGTCTAAGTAGGCAATAACCCTACTCTCCTCAACCAGCTACGCTTTCTCATAGCGCGATCCCTTTCTGCGTATGGCACCTACCGATTCCTGCATTCTTTTGGGAATTCAATCGCTTGCCGGTTGACCTTTCATGGAACCGTTCGTCGCTATCTTGCGTATTCTAAGTGGATTGCTGGTTGACCCCAAGGTAACGTCCACTTTTCCCGCACATGGCAATCAACGTGCTTGAAAGCTTTGGGATGTAAGAGTTCCCCCGCGATGGAAACGAGCCTTTTCAACCGGTTGCAGGCGACCATGCTGGCCGTGGCCACGGCCAGTCTGTTTCTGCTGGCCGTCCTGAACTTCCGCCAGGAAAGCCACTTCCAGCAACCGGATGACGGCGTCTGGTGGCGCGAAGTTCCAGGCGGACTCGAAGCCGAACGCGTCCTGCCCGATATGCCCGGTGAGCAGGCAGGAATCCAGGTCCACGACCTGCTCACCGGTGCCGCGGTACTCCCCGACAACCCTGCACAGCGGCCTGGAACCAGCGATCGTGACGATCTGGGTACCCAGGATCTGCTGGGCGTGAGCCCGCTCGACCACAGTCCTGCCCGGCACAGCGGCATCCAGGGAAAAAGCCTGGCGCCCAAGGTCTCGTACACGCCGATTGGCCGCGTCTCCGACCTGGAGCACGTCCTCTATGAAACCGGTGTCTACGACAAGGCGAGCTACGCAATCACCCGCGACGGCATTCCCCTGGACACGCCCGTGGTGGTCATTCCGGTGCCGCTCGACCGCAGCCTGCAGCTTGGCCTGCGTCTTATCGGCCTTGTCTACCTGGCCATTGGCATTTATGTACTGTTCCGCCGCTGGACCGCGCCGCGCGCCACGCATTTCTACTTCTTCTGCCTGGTATCCTTCGGGCTTTACTCGCTCAAGTACACTGGCAAGCTCGACGCGCTGGACTCGCTCGTTCTGTGGTGCAACCTGGTAGCCGAAGCACTGCAGCCAGCGCTCTTCCTCCATTTTGCGCTCAGCTTCCCAGAAGAACGGCTCAAAAACATCCGCCGCCGCTGGCTGCTTCCGCTGGTCTACGCGCCAGGGGCCGGGCTGCTCGGCCTGTGGATCTGGGCCTTCCAAACCCGCCAGGCTACCGGCCTGCTGCTGCACCGGCTCAACCAGACCGCAACAGGCTATGACGCGGTCTTTTATGTGCTGGCGGCAATCCTCTTTGTCCGCAGCTACAAGCTGGCGACAACGCCCATTCAGCGCCAGCAGTTGAAATGGCTGGTGCGCGGCGCATGGCTGGCGGTCGGTCCGTTCACACTCTTCTACGCGATTCCCTTCCTCTTCGACCTCACCATCCCTGGCTTTATCCCAGGGCCGCTCTTCGAACTGGCCGCGCTTAGTCTGGTCTTCCTGCCGTTGACCTTCAGTTGGGCCATCGTCCGCTACCGCCTGATGGACACCGACCTGATCTTCAAGCGCGGCGTAGCTTACTCATTGGCTACAGCTCTGCTGCTCGGCCTCTATTTCGGTGTCATCGCGCTGATTGCGCTGGTGGTCCACACGCGACTGCCTGACGCAGTGCGCGAGTGGGGCCTGGTGCTTTCCATCCTGGTGGTCGCCGCGATCTTCGATCCACTCAAGCGCAAGATTCAGGAGTGGGTCGACAAGGCCTTTGACCGCCATCGCTACGACTACCGCAAGGCCCTGGTTGAATTCGGCCGCGGGCTGAGTTCCGAAACCAACCTCCAGGCGCTGCTTGATTCAATCGTCGAGCGCCTCCCTCGCACGCTTCTGGTGGCCCGCGTCGCACTCTTTCTCACTCAGGATTCCGGGCGTCTCCGGCTGGCCGCCTCGCACGGCCTTCCCGCCGATGCACGAAACACGCAGAACGAGCTCGCGCTCGGCTTCATTGATTTCGATCAGGCCTCCGACCACTCGCACATCTTTCTCGAGAATGCTCAGCAGGCTCTTCATCTCCCTGAAGACCAGCAGCGCACCGCTGAACTGCTCGATCTGAACTACTACCTGCCCTGTCGCGTGCAGGATGGTTCGACTACGCGCACCATCGCCGTAATCGGCCTGGGACGCACCATCGGCGGCGACTTCCTTTCCAGCGAGGACGTTGAGCTGCTTGAGTCGCTCGCCAGCTACATCGGCATCGCCTTGCAGAACGCCAGCCTCTACGCGCGCCTGCAGGAGAAGATCGGCGAGTTCGAGCGGCTGAAGGAATTCAACGAGAATATCGTCGAGTCCATCAACGTTGGCATTCTTGCCCTCGATCTCGACGACCGCATCGAGAGCTGGAACGCGCAGATGGAAGCCATGTACGCGCTCAGCCGCTCAGAAGCAATCGGGCAATCGCTGATTGACGTTTTTCCGCTGGAGTTCGTCGAGGCGCTTGACGGTTTCCGCGCTGAACAGGGCGTGCATCACCTCTACAAATTCCGCCTGACCACCCGCGCCGGTGAACAGCGCACCGCGAACATCGCCGTCGCCCCGCTCTTGTCGCGCGACTTCATCTCGGTGGGACGCATCATCCTGGTGGACGACATCACCGAGCGCGTCTCGCTCGAGGCCCAGCTTGCACAGAATGACAAGCTCAGCTCCATCGGCCTGCTCGCCGCCGGCGTCGCCCACGAAATCAACACGCCCCTCGCCGTCATCTCGTCCTATGCGCAGATGCTGTCAAAACAATTGCGCGGCGACGCGCGCCTCGGCCCCGTGCTCGAAAAGATCACGCAGCAGAGCTTCCGCGCGGCAGAGATCGCCAACGGCTTGTTGAACTTCTCGCGCACCTCGACCACCGAGTTCAAAGAAACGAACTTGAACCAGGTGATACGCGACACGCTTTCCCTGCTCGAGCACCAGTTCATGACCGCACAGGTCAAGGTCGAGCTCGATCTGGCCGACGAGTTGCCGTCCATCAACGGCAACTCCGGCAAGCTGCAGCAGGTCTTTCTGAATCTTCTCCTCAACGCGAAAGATGCAATGCCCTCGGGGGGAACGCTGCGCGTGGCCACGCTTGCCAACGGCCATGTAGAAGCGCTTGTCAGCGACTCCGGCGCAGGCATTGCACCCGAGCATCTGAAGCGCATCTACGATCCCTTCTTCACCACCAAGACCATGCCCCGTCCTGGCGACAGGCGCGGCACCGGCCTGGGCCTCTCGGTCTCCTACGGCATCATTCAGGAGCACGCCGGCAAGATTCATGTCGAGAGCGAAGTCGGCTCCGGCACAACCTTTCATCTTGAGTTTCCGCTGTTAAGGAAGTCCGTACATGTCTGAGGTCGCTCTGCCCGTGAATTTGCCCGTCCCGTCGTCCCCCGCAAACAATGGCTCTGCCGGCGCACGAATCCTCGTCATCGATGACGAGTCCGCTATTCGCGAGTCACTTGAATTGCTGCTCACTCTGGAGGGCTACCAGGTACGTATGGCCATTGACGGCGAAGAGGGACTGCGCATTCTCGATCAGGACAACTTCGACCTGGTGTTGCTCGATCTGGCGTTGCCGGGCCAAAGCGGGCTCGATCTGTTGCCGCAGATCAAAAACCGCCAGCCCGAACTGCCGGTGATCATGATTACCGCGTACGGCACCGTCGAAAACGTCGTCGAAGCCATTCGCGCCGGCGCGGAAAACTTTGTTCAGAAGCCGTGGGACAACGAAAAGCTGCTCGCCGACATTCGTTCGGCCGCTGCTCGTCATCGTGCCGAAGAAGAAAACCTGCAACTCAAGCGCGCTCTCAAGCAGCGCTACAACTTCACCAACATCGTGGGCAAAAGCGAGATCATGCTCAAGGTGTTCGACCTTGTTGCTCAGGTCGCGCCCAGCCGCTCCACGGTACTCATCCAGGGCGAGAGCGGAACCGGCAAGGAGCTCATCGCCAAGGCCATTCACGCCAACTCGCCGCGCAAAGACAAGCCATTCGTCCCTATCAACACCGGCGCCATGCCTTCCGAGCTTCTTGAGTCGACGCTCTTCGGACACGTCAAGGGTGCATTCACCTCGGCGGTTGCGGCAAAGAAGGGCCTCTTTGAAGTAGCCAACGGCGGAACATTATTTATGGACGAAATTGCCACGATGGGCATGGACACCCAGGCAAAAATTCTGCGCGTGCTGCAGGACCGGCGTTTCATGCACCTCGGCGGCATTCAGGAAATCCAGGTGGACGTGCGCATCATCGCCGCCACCAACATCGATCTGCGCCAGGCCGTACGCGAGGGCAAGTTCCGCGAAGATCTGTTTTACCGGCTCAACGTCATTACTGTCGACCTGCCTCCGCTGCGCGCGCGCCGTGAAGACATTCCGCTGCTGGTCCAGCACTTCCTCGACTTCTACGCCAAGGAAAATGAGCTGCCCCCGCGCAAGCTCACCAACGACGCACTGCGCGCGCTGGTGGATTACGAATGGCCCGGCAACGTGCGCGAACTTGAAAACTCCATCGAACGCGGCGTCGTGCTCTCCAACGGACCGGTCATCGGTTCAGAGTTGCTGCCCGGTCACATCACCGGCAGAAGCTTCCAGGACGCACTGCTCGAGCACAATCCCAACGCCTCGCTCTTCGACATCCTCGAAGACATTGAGCGGCGCATCATCATTGAGAAGCTGGAGCGCTGCAACGGCAACCAGACCGACGCAGCCGAGCAGTTCCACATTCCTCTCTCCACGCTCAACCAGAAGATCAAGCGCCTCAATATCGAGATCAGGAAAAAGGGCCGCGAGTAGAACGGGGAAGCCGGAGCTCTGAAAGGGCACGACTTCATTCGTGCCGAAAAACGCCCATTAAGCTACTTGAGCGTTCAGCTCCTGCGGGTGCCCCCCCGGTCCCTCTTTGCGATGAGCGGGCGTTGCGGTGAGATCGTGACAGGACGAGTATGGGGAAGACTGGGGACATGATGCCTATTTCCGAGCCTTCAAACTCGGCGCCAGGACCCACATCCACATCCGCCCGCAAATTCAGTTGTCAAGTCCCGCCCCCTCCCAGACCGAAGGCATCCATATTGGTTTCAACCACTTCCGCCGCCATCCCCGTTTGCCGACTATTTCCCCTCAATCCACTACCATGGAATTGAGTATTGGAATTACGCGCTGACCCGCCCCAGCGTCTTGTCCGCTCGGCCCGCGCAGGCCCGCGCATAGTTCTCCATTCTGGATCTATAGCGGTTCTCCAGTCGGCGCAGGGGAAAGCACGATTGCTGAATGGCTTTTTCCTTAAGAATAAGCCGCCTTTCACAACTTCAACGACTCCACGTGGACTGGAGAACCGCTCTAAGTCCTTTGTTTTCTGATTTTCGCGGAGAAGTCTTTTGTTATCACACATCTGGTGGCCCCTAACCGCTATCCGCATGAAAACAAGCCGCTTATTTTTTGCGGGAATGGGGGTAAGGAAGGAAAATCAGGTACGGACCAGGCGAATTCCCGATAGATTGAACCGGTGACACATCTGACACTACACAGGTCCATGCGCGCCTGACGACAACGCCGAGGTGGCTGCGATAAGACGAGGTGGCAGGATACCCCTCCACGGCAGTTTTAGCTGGGCCCCGGGGACAGGGACGACGAAGCCTCTAGCCATTTGGCAAGAAACTCTCTCACTTCCGAAGGCGGTCTCAGCCAGATCTTTGCGGCAGTCTCGCGATACCCACGTCGAACCAGCGCGCTCAGCCCGCGCGAGCCCAGCGTATTGACAGCGCTGAATGCGGCCTCGTCGCTCAAGTCGTCTCCCAGGTAAGCGACTGGCCCTCCCGTATCTGCCTCTGCAAGAATGGCCTCGACGGCCCCACCCTTATTGCGGCCAGCCCGTAATTCGAGTCCAGCCTCGAAATCCAGCAGCCTTAGTCCATCCAGTTGTGCAAGCGGCTCAAAGAGCGCCCGCGTGCGCGCTTCGATGACTTTCGCTTTGCGCGGTGAAACACCGCGCCAGTGCATGACGGCACCGTTGGCCTTGTCTTCAAAGAGGCCGCCAAGACTGTCATGCCGGAGATGTTGCTTCAACTCATCCAGCAGACCGCGCGTTGCCGGCGGCGGTTGTTCGAGTTCGCGTCTGCCGTCGGGATAGAGCCGCTCGGCGCCATGCAATCCCCACGCCTCAAGCGGTGGATCAAGACCAAGCATCGGCGCAATCTCGCCGGCAGGGCGACCGGTGATGACCGCCAGGCGCGTTCTGCCCTGGCGCTGAATGCGCGTCAAAAGCTCGCGCACGCCTGCCCAGGGGCGCGATTGAAAGCGATCCACGCGGAACGATGCGAGTGTGCCGTCGTAGTCCAGAAGCAGGATCGGGTTAGCGCCGCCCGCAAACCCGGCAAAGAAGTCTGCCAGCTTTTCTGCCGCCTCCACTGTCACCACTCGCTCGCTTTCTACGCCAGTTTACGATGCTTCGTGGGTACTGAGACTGGGCCGAGTTGGCGTGCATCCACCCCCTCGGCGTTCTCCAGCCGAAGTTCGCGCAGATCGCCGAGAACCCGCGCAGCCCAGCGGTAGATGTTGTGCTCCATCACCTGCCGCCGCATCCACTGCATGCGCATGCCCCGTTCGCCGCGCTCCATCTCCAGACCGCGATGAATCGCTTCGGCCACGCCTTCCCTGTCGTACGGATTCACCATCAGCGCATCGCGCAACTCCACCGCGGCGCCTGTGAATTTGCTGAGCACCAGCACTCCGTCTCCATCGTCGCGAGCCGCCACATACTCCTTGGCCACCAGGTTCATTCCGTCATGCAGCGAAGTCACCAGGCATATCTCCGCCGCGCGGTACCAGCGATCAACTTCCTCGTGGCTGCACTGGCGTTCGATCAGGACAATCGGCCTCCAATGCGCCGTTCCATAGCGGACATTCAGGCGCTCAGCCGCCTCCTCAACTCGGAACTTCAATTCCACATAACTCGGAATGCGCGTGCGGCTTGGAGCAGCGATCTGCACCAGCGTCACACGCTCGCGATAGTAAGGGTGATCCTCGAGCAGTTGCTCGACGGCCATGATTCGCTCCACGATCCCCTTGGTGTAATCGAGCCGGTCAACGCCCAGCAGCAGGTGCTCGCAGCGCACGCCAAACTCGCGCAGCAGGTCGTCGCGCGTAGCACTCAGGTGCGGCCTGCCAAAGTCCTCTTTCACACGATCAGGCTTCGACCCATCGAGCGCAACGCTCACCGGATAGGACCGCACGGTGGTGGTATGGCCATTCCGTCGCGCAGTCATGTGTTCGCGATCGGTGCGAGACTCGAGTACGCGATCCACCGTGGACAGGAAATTGTTGCAGTGCAGCGGGATGTGGAAGCCGATTAGGTCGGCGCCAAGCAGGCCGTCAAGCAGTTCAGCCTGCCAGGGACAAATACCGAATGCCTCGGGGTTTGGCCACGGAATATGCCAGAAGATGGCCACGCGCGCATCGGGCCGCGCGGCCTTCACGAGACGCGGTACCAGCGCCAGATGATAGTCCTGAACAAAGACGACGGGTTCAGCGCTGCCCTCCATCTCCTCTAGAACCGCCGCCGCGAACTTCTCATTGGCTGCGCGATAGGCCTCCCAGTCAGAGGCGCGAAAGATGGGCCGAGTATGAGCGATGTGGCAGAGCGGCCACAGGCCTTCGTTGGCGAAACCATCGTAATACGCTTCCTCTTCGTGGTTCGACAGCCACACGCGGCGCAGCGTGTAGCGCGGATCGTTCGGAGGAACACGAAGCCGATCATACGAATCAACGGTCATGGCGTCCGCATTGCCGCTTCCATGCGCCACCCACACACCATCGCACGCGCGCAGCACGGGCTCAATCGCCGTCACCAGTCCGCTCGGAGGAACCATGCACTCAATCTCCCGGCCTTTATGCACATGCATGTAGGGCTCGCGGTTTGAGACGACAAAGATGCGGCTCGAGCCGTTGCGGTCGCGCATGTGTACCGCCAGCCGCTCAGCGGTCCATAGGTTCTCGCCTGCATCGCGCAAACGAGCTTCGGCGGCGGCCGCGGCGCGTGCGCCCAGAAGACTTTCGGTCATTGTCCTCACTTCACGCGCAAGCGGGGTAAACAGTCCCAGTTCTTCAGAGTCCTCGTCTTCGAGGGAGTCGGCGTGGCCCAGCCGCACTCCGCGTAGCCGCTCAACCACGCGGCTGATGGGACGCATGAGAAACCAGCGGACCATCAGCAGCGTCACACCCACAATGAGCACCACAAACGCCAGGATGCGCCAGAAACTGCGCCACCAAAGCGTATTCCCTTCGGCGCGAATGTAGCTCGCATCGGCCAGAACCACCAGTGTTCCGGTCAGCTGCCCATCTCCATGAAGCGGTGTCACATCCTCGAGCCACTGGCTATCGCCGGCATGGCTGAAAACAGACGTCTTCGCATCGCGCTCCATCGCCTGTTGCGCCGGGCCCGGCGGCAGGGCTGCAATCACATCCTGTTGGCCCGCAGAGGCTACCAACCGCCCAGCGGGGTTATAGACGGCCATGCCCAGTGTCTGCTCGGCAGCATTTTCACGCGCCAGCGTAGCCCTGATCGCACTCACCCGGTTGCCGGCCACTACATCTTCCATCTCCACTTGCAGGCTGGTTCCGATCCGGGCGGTTCGGCTTTCCAGGTCCTTGCGCAGCATGTGCTTGTGGGATAGCACCTCAAAATAAGTTGAGGCAACGGAGACCAGCGTGATCCCTGTGATGAGGGCAAGAATCAACCGCAAATGAAATGTACGCATTGGAGCCTCCTCGGAACCTCGTACGACACACATCCTCATCAATGACAATGCACTTAATGGCCCATCGTGCAAAAATTTGAAAACAAAAGAGTTTCAATCGATCAAACGTTTGGCGACCGTGAATATTCTCCCTTTAGGCAGGTAATCTTTGCTCACTTTGTTGACGAACCTTCTTGTTGTCTGATGCTGAAAGGCACTGCAAGAGGCTCACTTCTCTGACTCTGAAACGCCCTGTGCGCTATTCTGTCCATGAAGGCGGGAGTGCGTTGCCACAGCACGTCCCTTCTTTCCAGGCCAGCAGACCATAAAATGGCGATTGGAACGATCGAAACAAAGGCAAAGCAGCTTGTGCTCACGGTGCAGGAGTACTCCCTGTTCTCGTGGCGCGCGGTCATGAATCTTTTTCGTCCGCCCGTTTACTGGCCGGAATTCCTGGTGCAGTCGGACATTATCGGCTTCGGCTCCTCTCCCATCGTACTGCTGTCGGGATTTTTCACCGGCTGCGTTTTGGCGCTTCAATCAGCTGCGACACTTGCGCAGTTTGGCGCCACCAACCTGACGGGCCGGTTTGTAGCGCTCACCATGATCCGCGAATTGGGCCCGGTGCTCACCGGCGTCATGGTCTCAGGCCGCAACGCATCTTCGATGGCCAGTGAACTGGGCTCCATGGTGGTCACTGAACAGATAGATGCAATGCGCGCCCTTGGAGTTGACCCGATGCGCAAGCTGGTCACACCGCGTCTCTTCTCCTCAATCGCCATGTTGTTCTTTTTGACCATCTTGGCCAACGCATGCGGCATCGCCGGCGGCGGCGTCGTCACCGTCTTCCTCAACGGCCAGAACGGAACCCAATACTTCTCCAGCGCATGGGAATCTCTGCGCTATCCCGATATCCTGCAGGGCTTGGTAAAGCCGCTGTTTTCCGGATTCATCATCGCCTCCATCGGCTGCTTCTACGGCATGCGAACTACCGGCGGCACCGAGGGCGTCGGCCGCTCCACCATTTCGGCCGTCGTCACCGCCTCTGTCCTCATCATTGTTGTAGATACCCTGGTCACCCAGGTGATGCTCTCCATTTTCCGGTAGCTTAGAGTCTCCGATGCCCGAACCCTCCGCAACCGTCGCGCCCGAACCGCCTCCGCCCGCGGATGCCCAGCCGGTGGTTGCCTTTGACGGGGTATCTATCGCTTTTGATGGCCCCACCGTTCTTGAAAACGTAAGCTTCTCCGTGGCGCCTGGAGAGACACGCATTCTGCTCGGGCCGGCGGGCGTAGGCAAAAGCGTGTTACTCAAGCTGACCAACGGGCTGCTCCGGCCTGACGAGGGCAGCATTCGGCTGTTTGGTGAAGATATCTCGCACATGCCGGAGCAGAAACTTTTCCCCCTGCGTTCGCGCACCGGAATGGTCTTCCAGGAAGGCGCATTGTTCGATTCGCTCACCGTCCGCGATAACGTCGCATATCAACTGATCCAGGAGCGCGTTCCGGACGCAGAGATTGACGAGCGCGTACACGAAGCCCTCCGTTTCGTAGAACTCGACAACACATTCGGTTTTTTGCCCGGCAGTCTCTCTGGCGGTATGCGTCGTCGAGTTGCAATCGCGCGTGCGCTCATCCGGCATCCGGAGCTGGTGCTTTACGACTCGCCCACCGGCGGCCTCGATCCAATTACCTCCACAACCATCGTTGAACTGGTGATGAAGCAGCGCGATGTCTATCGCACGCCCTCGCTGCTCGTGACGCACCGCCTGCAGGACGCTTTCACCCTGTCCACTCACCACTTCGACACCGAGAAGAACTGCATGGTCCCGTTGCCGAAGGGAGAGACCGACCCCAACACCACCTACCTGATGCTCGAAGAGGGACGGCTCATCTTCGACGGCTCGCTGCACGAGCTGCTGCACACCGACAACAAATTCGTCCGCGAGTTTCTGGAGTAGGAAAACAGAGAGGCCGAAGCAGCGCTGAAGTATAATTTCACGCACCATGAAGATATCCCTTGGCGTGCTGGCTGTCTTTTGTTTGGGCAATTCCATCGCGATTTACGCTCAAGTCTCCAGCGTAAGCCGGCCTCCAATGCAGCATTTTGAGCGGGTTCCAGCAGACCAGGCGATACAGAGAGCTCTCGAAGCGTCCTCGCTGACTTATCATGGCGTTTCCTTCCATGCGCTGATGGAGATTTCCAAGCCTACCGAAAAAGGCTCGCCGTTTGAAGGAACCATCGAAGTGTACTGGGCCGATGCAACGCACTACCGAATTGCTGTTGGCTCGAAGAGCTTTCAGCAGACCAAAATCGTGAGTGGCGATGCCCTAGAGGAAAAGAACACCGGCGATTTCTATCCCGGATGGCTTCGCAACTATGCTCTGGCGTTACTCGACCCGCTGCGCCGCGCTGATTTGTTTCGGGGACGGATCGGAACTGTGGCTGTCGGCAAGGGGCAGATGCGTAGCTGCATCAGCCGAGACGACCGGCCGGGAGGCATTACAGACCAGATGACATGGGCGAGCCTATGCTTTCAAGGAAGCGAGCCGCGCATTCAATCGGCGATGGACTTCACTTCGTTCATGGAATTCGACGACTATGAACCATTTGGCAAGAAGCAAATTGCCAGGAGTTACGTCACGTACGATGGCGACAATGAAAAGATCCTCGGCCGATTGAGCAAATTGGAAGCCTGGAAGCAAGTCGACGAGAGTCTCCTCACGGTGGAACATCCCACTCCGACCGATCAACGCATTGAAACCAGCTTTGTCTCCATGGCTACAAACCAGGCACTCATTGAGAAGGCACCGGCTATTGACTGGCCCACAATCCGCGAAGGCAAGACCGAAGGAAACATGATAATTCATGTGCTGACTGACCGCAAAGGCCAGGTTCGTGAAGCATATGAACACAGTTCGGATAGCGGCGGCGTAGCGGATTTTGGCCGCGACCAGGCAATGAATTACAAGTTCAAGCCCCTCATGGTGAACGGCGTCGCGGAACAGATGGAAACGCCGCTCGTTCTGCACTTCTCCACTCATATCGCCGACCCGCTTCCGGTTCTCACGGGCAAGGATATTGACAAGGTTGCGAGTGGTTGCGGGTATAACCCCGTGTTGCCTGCAGGTTTACTGCCGAGCGGAACCAGCTTCAAGATTCGAGTCTCAGTGAACGAGCAGGGAAAGGACACGGGAGAGAGCTTCCCAGCCGGAGTTCCTTGGGAAGTGATTCAGAAGGCGAAGCTCAATACCCGCAACTGCCGGTTCAAACCTTACCTGGTGAACGGCCAGCCATGGTATTATCACATCGACTTTGAATTCACTGCACCGTAGTGCCGTCGGCTGGAACCCCAACCCTCCAATCTGCTAGCCTTAGCACCGGAACGAAGGTGCCCTTATGTCATTCAAATTCCAGAATTTTGACTTCCTTCATCTCGACTCTGGCTTCTCTGAAGACGAACTGCTGGTGCGCCGTACCGCGCGCGATTTCGTCGAAGACAACATCATCCCCATCATTGAGGAGTGTTTCCGCGAGGGCCGCTTTCCCCGCGAACTGGTCCCGCAGATGGGTGAGATGGGCTTCTTCGGCGCATCGCTCGAGGGCTACGGCTGCGCCGGCATGTCCAACGTCGAATACGGCCTCGTCACCCAGGAATTGGAGCGCGGCGACTCGGGCCTGCGCAGCTTTGTCAGCGTGCAGTCCGCGCTGGTCATGTACCCCATCTACACCTTCGGATCTGAAGACCAGAAAAACACCTGGCTCCCGGCCCTCGCCAGCGGCAAAAAGCTCGGCTGCTTTGGCCTCACCGAGCCCGGCTTCGGATCCAACCCCGGCGGAATGACCACCACCGCGCGCACGTCCGGCAATGAATACATTCTGAACGGCGAGAAGATGTGGATCACCTCCGGCTCCATAGCCGACGTAGCCATCATCTGGGCCAAGGTCGAAGATGAGGACAACAAGGTCCGCGGCTTCCTCGTCGAAACAGACCGCCCGGGCTTTTCCGCGCACGACGTGCATGGCAAGTGGTCCCTGCGCGCATCCATCACCAGCGGCCTGGTGCTGCAGGACGTGCACATTCCGGCCGCCAACCTGCTTCCGCTGTCCGGCGGATTGAAGAGCCCGCTTATGTGCCTGAACCAGGCCCGCTACGGCATAAGTTGGGGCGCCATAGGCGCAGCCATGTCCTGCTATGACACGGCGCTCCAATACGCCAAGACCCGCAAGCAATTCCACGGGCAGCCGATCGCATCGCATCAGCTGATTCAGGAGAAGCTGGTGTGGATGGCCAGCGAAATCTCCAAGGCCCAATTGCTCTCGCTGCATGTCGGCCGGCTAAAGGACGCGGGCAAGGTCGGCCACCAGCACATCTCCATGGCCAAGCGCAACAACGTGTGGATGGCCCTCGAAACAGCGCGCATGGCTCGCGACGTTCTGGGCGCAAACGGCATCACCGAGGACTACCCCATCATGCGCCATATGATGAACCTGGAAAGCGTGAAAACCTACGAGGGCACCCACGATATCCACGCGCTGATCCTGGGCCAGCATCTTACCGGGATCGCTGCGTATTAAGGATACCCGCACGCAAAAGTGAACCTGCGGCTCATCCCGCTGGCTCTTCCGCATCGCTGAAGTCGCGGAACACCTCTTCTCAGGACTTGCTCTGAACCCACTCTACGGCAGCGGTGCAAAACCCTCTGGCGGACGTCGGTGGTGCGTCGTCTGTTCATACGCGTAGCCGAGCCGGATCAGCGTTGGCTCTGAGAAGAGCGGGCCAATGAATGTGAGTCCGGCAGGCAAAGTACCGTGAGTGAATCCCATGGGCACCGTCATCGCAGGAAAGCCAGTCTGCGGCGAGAGCACCTGGCTGTTATCGCCGGCGGGGCTCTTCGTGTCTCCCACCTTGCGCGGCGCATTGCTCCATGTGGGGTAAACAATAGCGTCGAGGTGGTCGCGCTGCATGGCCGCGAGCAATGCGTTCCGGAACGCGATCTTTGGCGCGTCGTGGTAAACGTCAGCGCAAGGGCGGTCGTCTGAGTTCGGGTCGGCATTCGCGGGCTTTGCAGGAGTCGTCTTCACCGCGCCTTTGATCTCTTCTTCGATGTAGGGCAGGTAAAGGCCGGAGGCGACAATGTCCGCAAGGCTGGTATAGGGCGCGCTGCGGCCGTGTTTGGCGAAGTAGGCATTGAGGTCCGCCTCGAAGTCGCCGCACCATAGATGCTTGGTCAGTTCGTCGTAATCGGGCAGGTCAAAGGGATCGACAATCGTCGCGCCCTGGACGCGCAGATCGCGAATTGCCTGCTCGGTAAGGGCTTTAACCTCTGGGTCGGTAGTTGGCGTGTCAATGTAGCGGCGGAAGACGCCGATGCGCGCGCCTCTCAGGCCATTGGGATCGAGAAAGCGCGTGTAGTCCAGCGGAAGCTTGTTGGGATTCTGCGGGCCTTCGCTCATCGCCGTCACCGGGTCAGCGGGATCGTATCCGGCAAGCACGGAAAGCAGTATCGCGGCATCTGCCACGGAACGCGCCATGGGGCCGCCGACGTCATTGTGCGCAAAGAGCGGAATGATGCCGTCGCGACTTATGAGGCCGATTGTCGGCCGTATGCCGACCAGGTCATTGTGCGACGATGGCCCGCGGATGGAATTGCCTGTATCCGTGCCGAGGCCTGCAGCGCCCAGGCTCGCCGCAACCGCGGCCGCCGTGCCTCCGCTGGAGCCGGCGGGGACACGATCGAGCGCATACGGGTTGCGGGTAATGCCGGCAATCGAAGACTCAGTAAGGTAAGGACTGAAGGCCCATTCCGCCATATTGGACTTGGCCAGAACAATTGCGCCCGCCTCGCGCAGCCGCTTCACCATGAACGCGTCCTCAGCGGGCAAAAAGCCTTTCATCGCCAGTGAGCCTCCCGTGGTCTGCAGGTTCGCCGTGTCGTAGTTGTCTTTGACGATGATCGGAATACCGTGCAGCGGGCGCAGATGGTGTGTGTTCGCAAACTCCGCGTCGAGCCGGTCAGCGTCGGCCAGAGCTTCGGGATTGATGAGGATGATACTGTTCAGCGGCGTGGGCTGGCGCTGGTCGTAGGCATGAATGCGGGCAATGTACTGCTCCACAAGTTGCCGGCAGGTGGTGCGATGGTCCCGGATGGCGGCAAGCATGTCGGCAATATTGGCCTCTTCCACGCGAAACGGCTGCGCGGGCGCGGGCTGCGATGGGGCCTGCGGCGGCTCGAGCGACGCAGAAAGCAAAAAAGCAGCGAATAAGAGGAAAGATTTTCGGCCCATGGAAGTGAGCATAGCCGATGCTGGCGGAGTTGACCGCTGGATTTGATAGAAATGAATCTTCGCGACTCCCTGTTCGAATAGATTCTGCAATTGCTATAGTCGTACCCATGATTCCTATGCGCTTCCGCCTCCTCGCATTGTCTGCTGCCTGCGCAATCTCCGCGCTGCCGTTCTCGGCCCAACAGGCTGCTGCGCCACCCATTGTTTTGCACGCGGCGCGACTCCTCGAAGTGGACACCGGAACATTGCTCAAACCGGGTGAAGTGCTCGTGGTCGGCGACCGCATTCGCGCCGTGGGCGTCTCAGTCGAACATCCGCAGGGAGCAAAAGTCATCGATCTCGGCGACACCACTCTGCTGCCCGGACTGATTGATGCGCATGTGCACCTGTTCCTCCATCCCGGCGCGGAAGATTTGCAGACCGTGGAGGAGTCGGTCCCGATGCGAACGCTGATTGCAGCCGACGCTGCCAAAGCCGACCTGCTCGCCGGATTCACCGCCGAGCGCGACATGGGCACCGAAGGCGCTGGTTCTGCTGACACGGCCATCCGCGAAGCCATCAACAAGGGCCTGATCCTTGGGCCGCGCATGCGCATGAGCGGCAACGCCATCGACATTCTTGGCGGGCATGAAGATGCGATCCACTACAACCCCGCGCAGCATGTGCTCTCCAATGCCGATTACGCCAACTCCATTGACCAGATCGTCGAGGTCATGCGCGAGCAGCATAAGGAAGGCTCTGACTTCGCGAAGATCTACGAGACCGGCAAAGACAGCCTGGTGGATGGCGCCTTTCATACTCCCTACCAATACACAGCAGCGCAGCTGACAGCCGCCGTGGAAGAAGCCAAACGGCTTGATACCACGGTGGGCGTACACGCAATGGGCGAGCCGGGAACGCTCTACGCAGCCCAAGCCGGCGTTGCCTCCATCGACCACGCAACCCAGCTCAGCGACGAGACTATGCGCATCATGAAAGAGAAGCACATCCCAGCCGTGCCTACCTTTGCCATCTTCAAATACTTTGCCGAGCACGCTGGTTCGCCAGCAGCAGCGGCACGCGAATCGGCGCTGCTGGACTACAAAATTGCCGAGTTCAAGAAGCAGATCGCCGCTGGGATTCCCTTTGCCGTCGGTTCGGATGTGGGCCCGTTTCCTCACGGCACGCAGGCGGTTGAGCTGGAGCTGATGGTCCGCTACGGGATGACGCCCCTGGCAGTGCTGCAGGCCGATATGATCAATGGCGCAAAGGTCCTGGGCTGGGATGGCCAGATCGGCCAGCTGAAGCCTGGGTACTTTGCCGATGTGATTGCACTACCGGGCAACCCCCTGGACGACATCACAGTAGTCGAGCATGTCAGCTTTGTGATGAAAAACGGCGTGGTAGTTCGGCAGTGAGCGCCGAAATTCGAGTGCCACTCCTCAATCGAAGAGTTTTGGAAAATCTGCTTTATTATCAACGCGGTACACAGAGTCACCACGTGCAGAATCTTTCGTTCACTTCGATAAGCTGTAGTTGGCAAATGTTTCCTGTGTACTCAAACTCGCGCCCAGTAGCCGAATCCGAGTAGATTTGCCAAGAAAAACACTCCCGCCAGGTAGCCTTTTCCCAAGGAAAGGCCACATTAAAGACGCCCTGGAAGGGTAGGTTTACCAGATTCGGCTCGATCTAAGAAAGCTTGAAATTAATTGCAGTGGGTTGTGCAGATAATTACGATCAATTGGCGCACAATCGTTTAAGAGCCCAAAAAGGGGAAACGCAGAAGGCTACGCGAGCCTCTAGCGGGCGTCTGCTTCATGCAATTGTGCGGGATTCCCGTGAGCGGCTGCTGCAAACCTTGGTGCGAGCCACTGCGAGCGTCCGCCGGACTGCAAGTGCTTTGTTGCCTAGTTTCTGGAAGCAACTTCTTTGGAATCAAATACTCACAGCCAAAGCACCCGTAAAGCGATGATAATATGTGGCTTATTCACAGAAACTGGTGGGGGGTAACCAAATCGAATGGACTACAAATCAACACTCCGAGCCGCTCACTTCATGAGCGCAGCTGACACCTCCGCAAGCTTCGCCACCGTGTTCATGTTGCGCGCAGTCGAACTCTTGAACGCCGGAATTCTGAGCCGTGACTGGCCCTGCCCGTTGGGATAGTAGACATAGATTTCGCGCAACCCTGGCTCGATCAGTTCGTCGACATGGTGAGCTCTTGGGTCGAGGGAACTGGCACTTGGTGCGCTATCGAGGAAGCAGGCGAGAGTCTTGCTGCCGTGCATCTCTTTGAATGGATTCGCAGCTAGAACCGCGGCCATCTCCGCAGCGGTTCGAATCATTACACCCGCGGGCTTGCCGAGATAGGCTCCCACTGCTTTCTCAAGGACAGCCTTCACCTGTTCTTCGGTCTTCTTGCTCGTGAACACCACGTTGCCGCTGGCAATGTAGGTCTTCACGGATTTGAACCCGAGCTTTTCGCACATGGTTTTCAACTCGGCCATGGGAAGATTGCCGGTGCCGACAACATTGACCGCGCGCAACAAAGCGATGTATGCGTTCATCGTGACCTCTCGGGAAAGGCGATACATTTACTTATAAGACAGAATAATAGCGCGTCTACTTTTGTTCCGTAGCTTCCTGCTCTCGCTTGGCTTCAATCTTTTTAAGCGTCTCGCGCCAGCGCTTCGATTTCTCCGGCAGCAGCGAATCCTGCACCGCTTTGCGATAGCCGCCAAGATAAATGGAGTAGAGAATCGCGAGCGAGCAGCCGATGCCCCACATGAATCCTAAACAGAGTCCAAGGATTGCGGCCGGTCCAAATACGTCCATCGCACTTCTCTTTCGCGCTGACTACACCGCAACGGTGAAACTGTCCTCGGTGCGCGTGACCGCGTGGTAGAGCGTGTCCCGCTCCACCGGAACGCGCCCGGCCTCGGTGATCAGACGGCACAGTTCCTTGCGTGTCATGCCCTGCGGCGTGGTGGCGCCGGCATCGTGGTAGATCTTCTCCTCGATCACCGTTCCATCCAGATCGTCGGCGCCGAAGCGCAGAGCGATCTGCGCAATTTTTGGCGTCATCATCTGCCAGTAGGCCTTGATGTGCGGGAAGTTGTCCAGCAGCAGGCGGCTCACCGCGATCTGGCGAATGTCGGTAAGGCCGGTGGTTACGGGCAGGTGATCGAGTGGCGTGTTTTCCGGATGGAATGCAAGCGGGATGAAAGTCTGGAACCCGCCCGTCTCATCCTGCACCGCGCGCAGTTTGAGCAAGTGGTCGACGCGGTCTTCGTTGTTCTCGATGTGGCCGTAGAGCATCGTGGCATTCGACCGGAACCCGAGTTTGTGCGCCAGCAGCGCCGTCTCCAGCCACTCGCTGCCGTCGATCTTGTGATCGCAGATGATGGATCGAACGCGCGAGGCAAAAATCTCCGCGCCGCCGCCAGGCATGGAGTCGACACCGCAATCGCGCAGCTTGATCAGCGTCTCTTCAATGCTGAGCTTGGCGCGCCGCGCGAGGTACGCAACCTCGACCATGGTGAATGCCTTGATATGCACCTTGGGGAACCGGACTTTAAGCCCGCGAACCAGGTCGAGAAAATACTCAAGCGGAAGATCAGGGTGCAAACCGCCGACGATGTGGAATTCGGTAACCGCCTCAGAATAGCCGGAGGCCGCGGTTTCCCATGCCTCTTCAAGCGCCATCGTGTAGCCGGCCGGGTCGCCCTTCTTGCGTCCGAACGCGCACAGCTTGCAGGCGGCCACGCAAACGTTGGTCGGGTTGATGTGGCGATTGACGTTGAAGTAGGTCACATCGCCATGCATGCGTTCGCGGACATAATTGGCGAGCCAGCCAACCGCCAGCACGTCAGAAGATCCATAGAGAGCCAGCCCATCATTGAAGTCCAGCCGGTCCCCTCCCAGAACCTTGTCCGCAATCGGCGAGAGCCGAGGGTCATAGGTGCGGAAGGCGGCAGGCTGGCGGGAATCGAGGGTCTCAGCGCTCATATTCCTATGATACAGAAACACGGCTCCCGGGTGCTGAAAGGCGCTCGGAGCACAGACACTCGAAGCTACGTCCCAGCGGTTCGCCACCGACCCCTACGGCTGCACCAGCACGCCGTCAAACATGGAGGCTGCCACCAGGCGATCGCCTGCCGCGCGAATCAGGTTGATGCGAGAGCCTGTCTGATTCCACTTCCAGGTAAGGCTTTTCGGGTCGATAGAGTAGACGAGGTCATTTTCGCGCGAACTGACCAGCACCTTGTCGTGGCCCGCATCGTAGTAGAGGTCGTCGACGTCGCGGAAGGGCATGCGCTGAATCCAAAGCCAGGACTTGCCCAGATCGTGCGTAAAATAAACTCCTTCGCGCGCTCCCAGCCAAAGCGTTCCATCCGCGGAAAAAGCAACGCGGTGAATGCGTGTGAGCATGGTTGGAATTTGCATGGGGAACCAGCTCGAACCCGCATCCTTTGAGAGCACCACGCCTTCTGAACGCGCCGCCACCATCGTTGCTCCGTGCGAGGTGACCGAAAGATAATCGCCCGCACCCATCACCGGGCCGCCCTGCCAGGTCGCGCCCTGGTCTTTGCTTGTGAGCAGGCCGTAGAAGGTTCCGGCCAGCCACGCGTCCCCTGAGACATCGAGGGCATTGACGCGGCTCTCCAACTGAATCACTGGCGCTTCCACCTCTTTTTCGATGTTGACGCGCTTCCGCATGTGGACCTCGGTGGAGGTCTTCATCATGGTGTTGGCGATCGTGTTTCGTGGCTGCCATGTTGGCTTGTCGTCCGGTGTCGCCGAAGTCAACGCGAAGATACCACGATTGGTCCCGGCCAACACGGTTCCATCCGCAGTCTGAGCTAGGGCAAAGACGTCGCGCCCGTCGAGGCCCTCGCCTGCCTGATGCCACTCCGCTCCGCTGTTGGTTGAAACAAATACGCCGCCGTATTTCTTGTCGTTCACCACGCCGGCAATCAAGCGCGCGGGATTGCCGCGATCAACAAGCAGCGCCTCAACCTTGCGGCCGGAGATGCCCTGGTTCGATTGCGTGAAGCTCTCGCCCCCATCTTTGCTCGTCAACACTCCGCCGCGATCGGTAGCTAAGAGCACATGGTTTGAGTCGGTGGGATCGACATACACATCGTTGACGATCACATCGTCCGCGGTCATGACGCGAAAGGTCTTGCCACCATCCGTGGTCTTGTAAAGGCCCTCCGTGGTTCCGGCGTAGACGATCTCGTGATTCTCCGGGTCCTGCATCAGCACCCTCGTACGCCGCGCCGTAGACGGAATGCCCTGGATCTTGCGAAACAGTTCGCCGGCCGTGTCGCTCTTGTAAATGCCGCTGCACGCGCTCAGAAACACTGTGCGCGGCTTTATCGGATCGATAACGATGGAGAACACATCTGAATCGTCGATGATCCCTTTCTTGATGTTGTGCCAGTGATCGCCGCCGTCTTCGGTCTTCCATGGCAGGTGCCATGTGCCCGCATAAAGAATGTTTGGATTCGACGGATCCACAGCCAACGACTCAACTTCGTGAATCTCCTTGCTGCCCTGCGGACTGATCAGCGTCCAGGTCGCACCAGAGTCCGTGGAATGATAGACTCCTTCCAGAGTTCCCGCAAAGAGCGTCCGTGGATCGGAGGGAGCCTGTGCAAAGGAGCGTATCGATTGGCCGTGTAGACCAATCGACTCGGTAAAGCTCTTGCCTCCGTTGTGGCTTACCCAGAGTCCGCCGTCGCTGTCGCGCCACCCGGCCACAAAGATAGTGGAGTGGTCGGCTGAATCGACGAGGATACTGTCGAGCACCAACCCGTCTTCAGAGCCGATCCGCGCAAGGCGATGCCACGAAGCACCCTCGTCCAACGATTCATAAAGCCAGCTGTTCAGCGTCCCCAGGTAAAGGTGCTCGGGATGGCCGGGAACCGCGGCAAATGCGCGCGCATCGCCGCCGTCAGGGCCCACCGCCTTCCACAGGCTCTGGGCCAGCGAGGACAATGTTGCGAGGTCAAGAATGAGGATTGGGACGGCAAGCGCAAGAACGACGCGCTTGAACAGACTTACAGTAAAGATCCGCGTGCGGCTCATTGAAAAAGGAAAACTCCCAGCGTTCAAGGAAAAGCTAACGCAAAATACCTCGGAAAACTGAAGAGGCCGACCGGCTTGCCGGTCAGCCTCAAATGCCTGCAGGAGGAAAATCTCACCGTTGTCTAGACCTCTTCCTCCATCCAGAAGGGACGGAGGAAGAGGCGGTTGGATTTGCTGCCGAAGCGGGCCGTTTGGCTTACTGCGCCGGTGCAGCCGCTTCCTTCTTCTTGTGGTGTGGCTTCTCACCAAGAGGCTTGCGCACCACTGGCTTCACAACTGTCTCATCCACCGGGGTAGTTCCGGTCACGTCGGTCGTGAAGGTAGCGCCGGCAGGCACCAGGTAATCTTCCACCGTCTGGCCGTCCGTGGTACCAGTAGCAACGCTGACACGGGAGGGATCAATACCCTTCTCGGTCACCAGGTACTCCTTGGTATTCACGGCACGCTCAGCCGCTGAGTCGATGACCTTGACGTGCTTGTTCTTCTGGGCCGCCTTTTCTTCCTTCGCGGTTGCAGCCTTCTCCTTCGCATCGGATTCGCCCACAACCACTGCCTTCGCGTCCGCGGAGCTCTGCAGATCGAGGGCAACCTGGTCAAGGCAAGCCTTGGCTTCGTTGTCCACACGGGTCGGCCGTGCCTTGTCCTTCGTGAAGGAGATCGAGCAGAGAGCCTGGGTATGCGGGGCCGGAGCAACATAAGGAGCCGTGATGGTCACCGTGGTATTCGCGGTGGCGGTCTGTCCCTTGTCATCCGATACGTTGCATGTGATTCCGACAGCACCCGTTGGAGCACCCGTTGAGTTGAAGGTGGCAGAGGTGCCGGTTCCGCTGATCGAACCGGAAGCGGCAGAATAGCTGTAGGTCAGCGGGCGATTCTGCGGGCTCACGCCGGAAGCGGTGATCGTGCTCGTCGCTCCGGGATTGATGGTGCTGGGGCTGGCCGAGCAACTGATGGTCGGCGGCTCGAAGGCCTTGACCGTGATCGTGGCTGAGCAGTCTGCCGTCTCGCCGGGCTTGAGGCCTTCCTTGCCTGCCTTGCCTTCCTTCACTTCACCCTTGACGGTGTAGGTCCCCGCTGTCAGGGCGCCGGTTGCCGCTCCATCCAGGGTGGCCGTGGTTCCGTTGCCCTTGAGCCCGGCAACGCCAGACCATGAGTACACAACGCTGGCCTTGGGATCCAGGCTGCCCGCGGTCGCCGTGATGGTAACCGGGTCGCCAGGGAAAATGGTCGAGGGGCTGGCCGAACATGCCAGAGTCGCCGGCGGAGGAGGCAGGATGGAGCCGATGTGATACACCAGGCCTGCGCTCAAGCGGGCCATGTTGAAGTTACCGCGATACCCCGGAGCAAAATCTTCGTGCGTGTACTGGAAATCAGCCTGGAAAACGCGGATTGCAAGATGATGGTGCAGAAGCGGAGTGGCATAATCCATGCCGCCTCCTGCTGTCAGCACAACGCCTAGTTTCTCTGGAAAGTGGTAGCTACCCACATCTTCCGCGCCAACAAGGGCATGAACGAACGGCGTGATGTCGGTTGTCGGGTAACGGAATATCAGACCTGCCGATCCGCCTTCAAAATCATCACCCGGCTGACTTTGTGAAGTTGTCGACCGTTCTGGAAGCAGCGCGTGCTCGTCGACCTCCAACTGCGCACCGACGTACTTGTTGAAGTAGCGGGCAACACTGCCGATCGCACCGTAATCAATAGCATTGAACGAGTTCCCACCGACCGTTCCATGCGGCGCCAGGTAGCTATAACCCAGGAAGATGTCCCACTTCGATGGGTTATCAGCCGGAGAAGCGGCTGGCTTTGTTGAATCCTGTGCAGCCAGGGCAGCTGGGATGAGTGCCAGACATACCAAGGCAACAATCCCGCTAAGAGACTTCAAAACACGACCGTACATGAGTTTTTTCCTCCACAATCAAGCTGAAATGAACTGTTGGCAAGGGCTGCAGCGAGAGTAAGTTCTCTTCAAACTGACTTGACTTCGCCTAGCAAGCGGCCCATAAGGCGTCTCTAACAGTACTATTAAACGTACCATAGGACGATTTCCGCAGAGCACATTTTTTCAACGAGTTGCCTCACTCGTCATAGATGCCGCAATGATTCAGAACAGATGCATTACTTCAGTAACTCAACCCCTGAGTACCGACGTCGCAGCGAACCTACCCCATATTGAGCGTCTTCATCAGACTTCGAGGCTCGCGTTGTATCTTCTCTTGTAGAAGCGTAATTGCGTACAAGAGTTGCTCGGGACGCGGCGGACATCCTGGAACATATACATCCACTGGGATGACCTGGTTTACGCCCTGGAGCAAAGCGTAATTGTTAAACACGCCGCCGGAGGTAGCGCAAGCGCCCATTGAGATCACCCATTTCGGCTCCGGCATTTGGTCGTATAGACGCCGGATCACCGGTGCCATCTTCTGCGAAACCCGCCCTGCAATAACCATCAAATCCGACTGCCGGGGAGAGGGCCGGAAGACTTCAGCCCCAAAACGTGCAATGTCGAAGCGCGATGCGCCCATCGACATCATTTCAATCGCGCAGCAGGCCAGACCAAAGGTCATTGGCCATACCGAACTCTTGCGGATCCAATTCACAGCAAAATCAAGCGAAGTGAGGAACACGCCTTCGGGCTGCTCGAAGCCATAGCTGACTTCCTGGAGCTTTACGCGATTCTTCGCACTGCTCTCAAGCGCCCCAAAAAGATAATGGTCCCGCTCTGCCGTAACCGCCATACTTCTAATATACCTCGACTTCCCAGACCGGAAAACGATCACAATTGCACTCTTTCGGTTTTTTGACGGCAGTTTCGCTCTTATTGCATAGGCAATTTCCAGGCGATGCTGATGTCTGCCGACAGCTCGCGAGAACAGTTCTGGAGGCTATGATGTGGGGTCTCGATATATAGTTTCGAACTACGCGTTCGAGTTATCCGACCAGGCCAGCCCACAGTCGAGAAGATCATTGTCCAACGATCTCTTCAAATCCTCTCCGGAGATCATGCCCTTTGCGCTATCCTTCAATGTTCACTCTCTTGTCGTCCCGCGTGAAGGCCACCCGTTGATTCCGGCGCGGTGAAACACCGGCCGGCCCAGCATGAACCGTCGCTGAACGCTGATACAGAAAACTCAATCCCTGTTTCCGTTCACAACTTAACTCTGTGGACCACCCAGCCGGAGCGAAATCGAAAATGCGTAGTCGCACCATCAAGTTATTGCTTCTGTCCATCTTCCTGGCGCTTCCCGCCCTCGCGATCACCCAGACTCCTGCGGCCCAACCCGAGACCCAGTCCCAGCCAGCCGGCGCGCCCGCCACGCAGGCACAAATCGCCGCGCTCCAACAGGCTGTCCAGAATGCCCGGTCGGCCGGCGACAACGCCTGGATGCTTACCTCGGCCGCTTTGGTGCTGCTTATGACCGGCCCTGGCCTGGCGCTCTACTACGGCGGTCTCGTTCGCCGCAAAAACATTCTGGCCACCATGATGCAAAGCTTCGCCATGATGGGCCTGGTGACGATCCTCTGGGCACTGGTCGGCTACTCGCTGGCCTTCGGCCATGGGAACAGCTTCATCGGCGGCTTCGAGCATGTGTTTCTTCACGGCGTGGGCCTCGCGCCCAACACCGATTACGCTCCCACCATTCCCGAACAGACCTACATGGTCTACCAGTTGATGTTCGCCATCATCACCCCGGCGCTCATCACCGGCGCGTTTGCCGAACGCATGAAATTCAGCGCCATGGCCGTGTTTCTGTCGCTGTGGTCGCTGCTCGTCTATAGCCCGATGGCACACATGGTGTGGGGAGTCGGCGGTTTCCTCAACTCCACCGGCGGCCGGTTCCCTTCGCTCGATTTTGCCGGCGGAACGGTGGTCCACATCACATCGGGCGTATCAGCATTGGTGACATGCATTTATATCGGCAAACGCGTCGGCTACCCGCAGACCCCCATGCCGCCGCACTCCATGGTGTTGAGCTTCATTGGCGCCTGTCTGCTCTGGGTAGGCTGGTTCGGATTCAACGCCGGCAGCGCGCTGGGTGCAAGCGGTCTGGCGACAAGCGCCTTCGTCAATACGCACTTCGCCGCAGCTGCCGCGGCCCTTGGCTGGACCGTCGCCGAGTGGATTCACAACGGCAAACCGACTGCGCTCGGCGCCATCTCCGGCGCGGTTGCGGGATTGGTGGCCATCACGCCGGCCTCAGGCTTTGTGCAACCCATGGCGGCTTTGGCAATTGGCCTGATTGCCGGCGTCTTCTGCTCAATCATGGTCTTTGAAGTGAAGAGCCGCCTCGGCTATGACGACTCGCTCGATGCCTTTGGTGTCCACGGAGCCGGCGGCACCATCGGCGCCGTCCTCACCGGCCTTTTCGCAACTGGCGCGATCAATGCCGTCTTCGGGAAAGACGCCGGCGGCAAGCCCGTCCCAACCGGGGTCATCGACGGACACTGGGGCCAGTTGGTGAACCAGTTGGCCGGCGTGGGCATTGCCTGGGTCATCTCGATCTTGGGCACGCTTGTGCTGCTGCTTGTGGTCGACAAGGTCATCGGGCTGCGCGTTTCTCCGGACCAGGAAGCAGTCGGCCTCGATCTCTCGCAACATGGCGAGGAAGGCTACGACCTCAACTCATAGGCAGCCTTCAACTTTTCGCTATCAGCTAATTCAGTGGAATTGATCGGCAACGATCCGCCATGCCACTGCCGCAAAGGATTAGGTAACAGAAAGCTGAAAGCTCACAAAAAGCTGAGAGGTCACAAAAAACTTTCTTCGGGCGCGGACCCAACAGCCCTCCGCCTGATACGCTGTCAAACGAGGCTGTTTACTTATGCTCAAGATCGAAGCCATTCTCCAGCCCTCCAAGCTGGATGCTGTCAAGGACGCCCTGCTGGAAGTAGGAATTGAAGGAATGACCATTCTGGAAGCGCGCGGCCATGGGCGCCAGAAGGGTCACACGGAGTTCTATCGCGGCCGTGAGTACACGGTTGACCTTCTGCCCAAGGTGAAGATTGAGCTGGTTGTTCAAGACGAAATGAAGGACAAGGCTATCGCGGCTATCGGTTCCGCCGCGCGAACCGGCCGCATCGGGGACGGCAAGATCTTTGTCAGCCGCATTGAGGAGGCCATCCGCATCCGCAACGACGAGCGCGGAGAGACGGCGCTCTAGACGGAATCACAAATGGCCTGCCGAGCCAGATCGCTCACGGTACCGAAACAAACTGATCCAAGGCAACTCGCTTGTGCCGCTCCGCCGAGCGTCCTCGCAGACAGCAAACATCGAATAGTTCGGCGAGGTAGACGCAGCCAGAATTCTCCTTCCGCCCCATCTTCGCTTATTCTGATAACAATTCCTTACTTGCTTCGGCGAGCCACTCGAAAAACCTCATGACTCCAGTCGCTTTCGCGGTTGACGATCTTCGGGAGCAGTATACGCGGGAAATGGCGCTCGTCCGCCAAACCTGTGAGCGCACCGGAGACGGCACCGCCGCTATCCGCCGCCGATCCGCGGTCGTCGACCGTATCCTCATTGAAATGTGGCGCAGAGCCTTCGCCGGCCAGGCCTCGCAGAACATTTCTTTGTTAGCACTGGGTGGTTACGGACGCAAGGACCTTTTCCCCTACTCCGATATCGACGTCCTCTTCGCGTTTGCGGACGAGAAAACCGAAGAGCAGACCAAGGAAGCCGTCCGCCTCATCATCCAGGGCATGTGGGACGTGGGCCTGCGCGCCAGCCCCAGCTCCCGTACGGTCAAAGAAGTCGGCCGCTTCGACCCCGACAACCTCGAATTCACACTCGCCACACTCGACCGTCGGTTTCTTGCCGGACAGTTCCCTCTTTACCAGCAGCTTCACCAGGTCGCGCTCCCCGGCCTGGTGCTGAGCGAGTGGAACACCATCACCCAGAAGCTCGGGGAAATCGCCCGCGCCCGTCACTCCAAGTACGGCAATACAATCTTCCATCTCGAGCCGAATCTGAAAGAGTGTCCCGGCGGTTTGCGCGACTACCACTTGGCCGTTTGGTTTGCCCTGCTCTTCCATCTAAAGGAGACCAAGGAATGGCCTCGCCAGCGCGGCGGCGTCTTCCAGAGCGCGCGCGGCGACGCCGAGGCGGCCTTCGACTTCCTCGCCGCGGCACGCTGTTTTCTCCACTTCCGTCATGGTCGCGATGACAACACGCTCGACTGGCAATCGCAGGATGAAGCCGCGTCTCAATCCATCGGCCTCGAGACCCGTGGCACGGCCGATCCCGCCTATTGGATGCGCACCTACTATCGCCACGCGCGCATCATCTATCGCCGTGCAGCATTGCTGATGGAGCATCTGCCCGCGCCGGTCAGCTTCTACAAGCAGTTTCGCCGCCGCCGCACGCCGATTGCCGGAACCGATTTCCTGCTCGACCAGGGCCGCATTGACATCGTTCCCGGCGCGCAGTTCAATGACACCAGCGCGATTCTGCGTATCTTCTCGCTGATGGCCACGCACGGCTACACGCTTTCGCAGGCAGCTGAAGACCGCATCACCGACGCGCTCCCCGCGCTGGCCATTCACATTCCCGAGGGCCCGTATCTGTGGAACGCCTTACGCGAAGTGCTGCTTGGCCCGCACGCGGCCCACGCGCTCAGAACCATGCATGCACTCGGCGTCCTTGAGATGCTCATCCCCGAGTTTCACGGCATCGACGCGCTTGTGATTCGCGACTCCTACCACCGCTACACCGTGGACGAACACACCTTCCTCACCATCGACAACGTGCACGGCCTGCGCCAGCCGTCGCACGACTACGAGCAACGCCTCGCTCAATTGCTGCCTGAGATCGACCGGCTCGATCTGTTTCTGCTGGCGCTGCTGCTCCACGATACCGGCAAGGCCCGCCGCACCGGCGAGCATGCAGGACAGAGCGTCGAACTGGCCGATGCGTTCCTCGCCCGATTGGACTTCGATAACGAGGAGCGCGAGTCAATCCTTAAATTGATTCGCACACATCTTGAGATGTCGATCGCTCTCCGCCGCGACATCTTCGATCCGGAAAACGTGCGCAGCTTCGCCGAAAAAATCGGAAGCCCGCAGCTATTGAAGATGCTCACGCTGATGACCTTCGCCGACATCAAGGCCGTAAATCCCGACGCGCTAACGCCCTGGAAAGCCGAGAACCTGTGGCAGTTTTACATGGCCACAGCGAACTTCATGGACCGGTCGGTCGACGAAGTTCGCTACCGTGCAGCAATCGACCCCACGCTGCTCAATCGCCTTCGCTCCATGGTGCCGCCGGCGCAATACGAGGCTCTAGGCCAGTTCCTCGAGGGCCTCCCGCAACGCTATCTGCAAACCCGCCTGCCCGAGCACATTCGCCATCACTTCCAGATGGCGCTCAATCTCGACAAAGACCCGGTTCAGCTCGACCTCAGGCCCAACCGCCAGCTCTTCGATCTGACCGTCATCACTCGCGACCGAACGCGTCTCTTCGCCGATGTCGCAGGAACCCTTGCTGCCTGGGGCATGAACATTGTGAAGGCAGGCGCGTTCTCAAACGAAGCCGGCGTCATCGTGGACAGCTTCCACTTCACCGACGTGTTTCACACGCTCGAACTCAACCCGAGCGAGAAAGACCGCTTTCTGGCCAACCTGCATGACGTCGTGGCGCAGAAGCTTTCCGTACAGCAGCTACTGGCTGCGCGCAAGCACCTGAATCACCCGGCCAACCTCAAGGTCGAAGTGGCAACTCGCCTCGAATTCGATTCGGAATCCTCCACGCACTCCACTCTGTTGCAGGTGGTGGCGCAGGATGTGCCGGGACTGCTCAGACAAATCGCCCTCACCCTGGCCGGCCATCAGTGCGACATCAAGGTGGCGCTGATTGATACCGAAGGCGAAACCGCGATCGACGTGTTCTATCTCACCAGCCGCGACCAGAAACTCCCCGAAGAAGCCCAGCAATTCCTCTCAAAAGATCTCACCACCGCCCTCCACTCCATCCGAACTTCATCCACAAACTGAACACCGTCCGCCCACCGCAAGGGCCCGTCCCGCAGGGGCCGGGTGAGAATAGTCGTTCTTGACCCTTCGGCTCACAACCAGGCCTGAGAATGGTGATGCACGGGGGTAGCCTGAGTTCGGACTGTATCCGGGCCAGGTCGCCCGTTGAACTGGCGTTATCGAGCCCGCAAAATAGTCCGGCCGGGAAGCCCTGAAGCACAACCGAATTTGTCCCTGCCCTGGCGGGGAACAAGCGAAGGAGACTCTCCCTCTCAAGGCTTCCACCCTACCCAATCCAGGAGGGAAGCCATCCAAGTTCTCTCTCCCGGGTGGGGCCTGGACTGGACGTAACAAGAAGACGGTTTGCGCCTGCATAAGTATCTGCGAGGGCGGAGCTGTCCAACAGTATGCGCGGACCTTCGCGACCTTCACTCCCGACCTGTTGAAGATAGCCGATTGGCTGAAGCAGAACGGGTGGACCCTTTGGCGATGGGGGCGACCCGAGTCCACTGGAAACCGGTGTGGGCCGTGCAGGAAGAGCAGTTCGAACAGATGGTGGTGAACTCACAGCACATCAAGGCGGTTCCCGGGCGCAAAACCGACACCCATGATCGCACCTGGATCGCCGACCTGTTGCGGCATGGACTACTCAAGAGCAACTTCCTTCAAGTCGCTGTGTCCGAAGCGCCCCGCTAAGACCATGCAACTGCGCACTGTTGCGCGGGCGGTGGCTCCAGATACAGTACTAACACTTCCCGGTATCAATTCACATCGATTGTTTCTCCGTGGGTCGATGCCTCTTCAAGGAGGCGAGTGACGCATACGCTTGAAGCGTCACTCGCTATCTTGACTGCCTCTTAAACGGCTGCGGCGCCAATGCTGTCGAGGCTGGCAAGCGCTTCGTCCGGAAGCTTCAGCGTTGCAGCCTTGAGATTCTCGCGGAGATGATGCACCGACGATGTGCCGGGAATCAACAGGATATTTGGAGATCTCCGCAGCAGCCACGCGAGCGCCACCTGCATGGGAGTCACGTTGACCGATGCGGCAACTTCATCGAGCTTGGACGACTGCAGTGGCGAGAACCCTCCCATTGGAAAGTACGGAACGTAGGCGATGCCCTGCGCGTTCAATGCATCAATGAATCCGTCGTCGGTCCGCTGGGACACGTTGTAGAAGTTCTGGATACAGACAATCTCAGTGATTGCCTGCGCCTCAGCCAACTGTTTGGGCGATACAGTGCTCAGGCCGATATGCCGGATCAGGCCCTGTTGCTTCAGCTCGGCAAGCGCTGTGAGCGGCTCCTCAAAGGGTTCATCCGTCGGCGCTGAGAGGCCGCCAATGCGCAGGTTGACGACATCGAGCACATCAAGACCGAGGTTGCGCAGGTTGTCCTGCACGGCGTCGAAAATCTCCTGCCTGGAACGTGCATGTGGCCATGAGCCGTCGCTCCCCCGGCGCGCGCCTACCTTGGTCACGATCACCAGACCATCCGGGTAAGGATGGAGCGCCTGCTTGATGATTTGATTGGTTACATGCGGGCCGTAAAAGTCGCTGGTATCGATGTGGTTCACTCCAGCGGCGACGGCTTCGCGCAGAACTGCGATCGCGCCGGCAACATCGCGCGGAGGCCCCCAGACGACTTTTGCGCCATCGCGGCCGGCAAGCTGCATTGCCCCATAGCCCATGCGGTTTACGTTCATTGAAGTGTTGGGAAGGGCAAATGTGCCGCCAGAATTCGATTGATTGGGCATGTGTCTCCTCATTGTGTATCGAGTCTGTCTTGAGAATTGACGCTTACAATCATTAGATGAAGGAAGCTTCAGATTAGGAGTTCGCATTTGCAGACGCTACCCCAATCTACGTTAGAACAGCGAAAAACGCCGGTTCAGGCGCGTTCTGCAGCGAGCGTAGACGCGATTCTCAAGGCAACCATTCAGGTTTTGTTGAAGGTCGGCAAGGAACGCCTTACAACGACGCGCGTCGCCGTCCGCGCTGGAGTTTCGGTCGGCACGCTCTACCAGTACTTCCCCAACAAAAGTGCCTTGCTGCGCTCAGCATTGCAGCGTCACATGGATGAGGTCGGGGTGGCAATAGAAGCGGTATGCCGCGAGCAGTCAGGCGCTTCGCTGGAAAAGATGGTGACGGTGCTGGTGACAAGTTTTCTGGCCGCGAAAATGAAAAATGTGAAGGCCAGCGTGGCGCTCTATTCGGTCAGTTCGGACGTTGACGGCGCGAGAATTTCGCGCGAGATGAATATAAAGGCCAATCGCGCCATCGCCGCCATGTTTGCCACCGCAAAGGATGAGCTGTCTCGAGATCCACACCTCGTGTCCTCGATGGTGCAGGCGGCAATGGCAGGCGTGAGCCGGCGTCTACTGGAATCTCCATCGCCGGAAATCGATTACGCAAAGTTGCGCGATGAACTCGTGTTCCTCGTTTGTATGTATCTTCGCGCGTGCTCGAAAGGAAGTACTTCACGCTCGCAAGTCACCGGGGTGAAACCTCCAGCAGAGCGTAAAATATCCGATTGACAATTCCCTTGAGGACATTCTTTTCCGAAAGATTCGCTTCCAAATGTGCCTCGAGGACCAGAGCAGAAATCACAGGTTGCATGGATTGGATCGCGATCACACGGCTGATCGCATCCTTTCCTTTAGGTGCCGCCCCTATTATGCTAGCCAGCCTGCTTTCATCTTTCCGGGAAAGCATCCCAGCGTATAAGTCCTGAAGCCGCTTCTTTGATTCGGGGTGCCGCATTGCAAAGAGTTTGAATTCCAGCAATAGAAGGGACCAGGCCCGGTCCTCGGTGAGCTCAAGGCAAAAATGGCGAAGAGCAGTCAGATTCCCCTCCACGGTAGATGATTTGCTCAGAATCTCTTGCATTTGTGTCCGGTGAGCATTGGTACGTTCTTCAATGAGAGCGAGAAAAATGTCCTCCTTGCTCTTGAACTGCGCGTAGATTGCGCCCTTGGTGCGACCTGCAAGTGCCGCAATCTCTCCCAGCTCTGCCCCTTCGTATCCGTCGCGCGCGAAGACCGTCTGAGCAGCCTGAAGCAACAGCGTCCGCGTATGTCTCGTTCTGAGTTCGTGTTTGTTAGCTGCTTTGAATGTCATCTCTGGTCTCATTTTAGTGAAGGACGGCTTTCGTTGGCGGTGGAAGCACGTTCCGTTAATCGAAGATTACGCGTCTTGGTTGTTCGGCAAGTTTAGCCTCGCCTCATGGAGGGCGTTACGGAGTTCCTGATTCTCCTTGAGAAGATCACATACAAGTGAACTCAAGGAATTGAGTCTCAGCTCCGCTTCCGGGGAGGCGTCCATCGCACAACGATTGTCAGTCGCGTGCGGTACTTCGCAGATGCCCATATTTTCTCCGTTGTTTGAAGTCTCTGGGCCTGAAGACCGTCGCCGTTCAGCCTCCTTGACCGACGACGCCTTCACCGGACTTACGAAGCCTGTTTGACAGTGCTTTTCGCCGAGTTGCTCTTATCGGCATTCCTCAACGCGTTGGCATAATGCTTGACAATACTCTTGGCGACGAGGCCTGCAACATCCGTGCTTTCGGAATCTCCCCGTATAGTTGCCTTGATCTGTAGGCTGGTATTCGGCGATCCTGACGTGTCGGTAAAAGTGACATCGAAAGTCATCTGCGTGGTCCCGACGAATATCCCGGCAGGTCCCAAAAATGCGCGTTCCACCGAGCTTCCTTCCTTGAAAGCCGAAATCGAAATGTGGATGACGTACTGCGGACACGCTGTTTCCGCATTGTTCTCACCGTCCCTGTACACATGCCCGACGGCCTTCGTGCGGCGAAGGCGTTCGATCATCCTCTCGTATACCAGCGCTCGATAGGCAGCCGGAACTTCGGCGTTGTCCCAGCCAGGGGTAGACACAAGCACGCTGTTCGGTTCAACCGCGGCACTCTGGCAAACAGAGTCCGAATCGCTCCGAGGCTGAATAGGCGTTAATGCGAAGCTCTGAAGAGCGCGGTCCGCTTCGTTTGCAGGCAAGAAGAAAACGGCGCCATGACTTCCGCCACGACCGTCATTGAACTCGATTGTAAGCATGTCCACCCGGTGATGCATGAAGGTAGCAACCGCGAGGCCCCCACCATCCGGAATTGTCATTCGCAGGATTCTTCCACCCATTTCCCAGAGCTCGACCCTCTCGTTGCCGGCACTAACAGCCGTAACAGAATCCCGCTGAATGGACGTAGTGCCCGACTTGCCTGAAAACGTAAGTGCATCCGTACTGAGCGTCAATGTTCCTTTCTTGTGGGCCTTCGTATCAGGAAACCCGTCCACATGCTCGGCCTTGGTGGACTGCCATATTGGTGCGGGTTCGGCTGCGCCATGGCTGTGGGGAACAGCCTGGATGCTTGCCGCGGAAAGATGGGTTGGCACGCAAAGACACGCGTGAATCAAAAGGGCGAGCGAAGCCCGGGATAGATGTTTCATAGACCTCCTTATCAAATACGTACTAGTAGGTATATATATTAAGATTCGATAGTCGTCAACTACGCTGTCAGTGGAATTGACCTCGCTCTCAGGATGCGTATCTCTGAGCCCTGCCGGTTTTGAGGTGATATTGATCCTCGTGCTTGTCGTGGTGTTGGACCGGCAATTCCACGCCTGTTTCGGCTGTCAGTGCACTGAGGCGGCAGCTTTCGCCAGCGCGTTCTCCCATTCCGTTTCGAACTCAACCGGGCAGGCATAGCCCAGCGTTAAGTGTATGCGTGTTTGGTTATACCAGAGCGGCAAGGCGATGGTTTCATCCTTGGCCTGACGGATCGTCTCAATGCGCTGACCGGGCAGGCGTTGTCCCGGCAGTTGCCCCTGCCGCTCATCGACTGTGTAATGGCATACTCTTTGAACACCTTCCTGAAGTCTTCGCTGGCGTATTCCACCCAAAGGACTAGGACCGGTCCGTGGGGACCCCGGTATTAGCTGCCGCGATCGCTATGAAAGTTCAGCTTGTTGCTTCCATCTGGACGGCGATGGAACCAGGCAATCTCCAAAGCGTCGATGATCAGGTTGCGCCGCATATCGGGTTGCATCGACCAGCCCACCACGCGGCGGTTGAACAAATCGATCACGACGGCCAGGGACAGCCAGCCTTCGTGGGTAGCAATGTAGGCGATGTCGCCGGCCCACGCCTGGTTGGACGCGGCCGGGGTGAAGTTGCGATTCAGAAGGTTCGGCGCAATCGGCAGGTCGTGCCGGCTGTCGATGGATATGACATGATCTAAAGAGGTTACTTGAATTCCATTTATTGTGTTTCCAAGACAAAGGACTTACATCCACATGCATCTGGGCTCCGTGCACCCAAAGAAAGCGATGTATTTTGGCAGCTTTGATTGCGGAGCTCTGGCGCGGTGTGCGAAGTTGTCAACTGTCCCTGAGATAAAGTAATGGCTCATCTTGACGACTCGGCCTAGCCCGCCGCAGAAGATAGAATCTCTCGTCTGTGCGTCCCATTGACCTTCTCCAAACGTTTCCACGAGATTCGCACCGGGTTTGAGCGGCCGTTCTGGGTTGCCAACATCAGCGAGCTCTTTGAGCGGCTGTCGTACTACGCGGCCTTTGCCTCACTGCCCCGCTACCTGCATGAGAGTCTGAACTTCGGCGTCGAGCGGGCCAGCAGTCTGGCGGGGTTGTTTGGCGGCCTGGTGTGGTTTCTGGCGGCCTTCGGCGGAGCGCTCGCGGACCGGATGGGCTTTCGCCGGGCGCTTTCGCTGGCCTACCTAATCCTGGCCATCTCCTACTTCCTGCTCGGCTCCATTGGTTCGCCGTGGCTCGCTCCGGTTCGCAATGCCATGCCACTGGTCGTGCTGGTGACGCTGATCCTGATGCTTCCGGCCCTTGGCATCGCGCTCGTGAAACCCTGCGTCGTCGGGACCACTGCCCGCGCCTCCAAGGAAAGCGTGCGCTCAATCGGCTACTCCATCTACTACACCGTGGTAAACATTGGCGGCGCTTTGGGGCCTTTTCTCGCCGGGTGGGTACACCAGCATCTGAGCGTGGAGAAAGTCTTTGGCATGGCTGCATTGAGCGTCTTTCTCATGTTCTTCGCCGTGCTGCTGCTGTTCAGGGAGCCCCGCCGCTCTGGCGAGGTGCAGACCGAAAGCCTCGGCCAGGTTGCCAGGAACTTTGCAACGGTCGTATCGAATTGGCGCTTCATGCTGTTTCTAATCATATTCTCGGGCTATTACATCGCCTTCTGGCAGCAATTCATAATTCTTCCCATCTATATCCATGACTACGTGAACATGAACAGCAATACTGAGATGCTGCTCATGGCGGATTCGCTGACAGTGATCGCACTGCAGATGGCGGTCAGTATTGTGACGCAGAAAATGCCGCCGTTTCGCGGCATCATGCTGGGCACCCTCATCTCGGGACTGGCATGGATCCTGCTGATTTTGCACCCCAGTGTGATCATGGCGGTGGCCACGCTGATCGTAGTGGCGATTGGCGAGATCACGCAGCAGCCGCGCTACTACGAGTACATCTCGCGCCTCGCGCCCTCCGGGCAACAGGGAACCTATATGGGCTTTGCCTTCCTGCCCATTGGGATTGGGTCGTTCGTGGGTGGATGGTTTGGCGGGTTCCTGATTCATCACTTCGGGGAAGTTCTGCATCAGCCCGGACGCCTCTGGTGGGCGGTATCCGGGGTGGGCGTGGCGACGGCCGTGCTGCTCTGGGTCTACGACCGCCTGGTACGGCGGGACACAGTGGAAACGAAGTAGAGCATTGCCCGAAATCGCGGCCGCACGGGGCCTCGATCTTCTTTGAAGAGGCCAGTCGTCTCCTGGGAAGACCCTGCTGAAACTCGGCCCACTACTCGCGGTAAAGCATGTTGCGAATGGTTCGTCGGCGGCCCTCGTTCATCTCGGCTTGCGCCTTGATCTCATCGGCGCTCAGCTTTTGTTTATCGCCGCCCTCCATTGATTCCGGAGTACTGCACTCCGGGCAGCGATTGGCAAAGCCGGGCTTGTCGGGACGCAACTCAAACTCCTCACCGCAGACGACACATGTTTTGATCGGAAATGCCATTGCACAATTATGATAACGCTACTTGATTTTCAAAAACGAGACGCCGCAGCGGAAGCGTTCCGAGACAAGTCTGCCCACCTGCGGATGCGGACGGGCAGACTTGTCTCGCGGTCTGCCTGCCTACTTCTTGCCGGAATTCTTCTTCGCAGGTTTCGGCGTCTTCCTGTTCTTAACCAACTTCTTCGCCTTGACGGCCTTCTTTGCCTTGACTGCTTTCATTGCTTTGGTTGGCTTGCTCGTCTTGGTTGCCTTTTTGCGTTTCACTGTCTTCGCGGCCTTCTTCCCTTTGACGGTCTTCTTCGCCGTCTTTGAGGCCTTCCTGGGCTTCTTTGCCGATGTGGCGCTGGCAGCCGCGAGAAGCGGGATCAGCTTCGCCGCATTGGGCGAACCGAGACCGGTGCAGGCGTCCCAGCCGGGGCCGGCTGAGAATGCGCCGTTGTTGCCCTGTGTAATGTCGTTGAAGGTCGCGGCCGCCCTGGCGGTGTAGATGATTGGGTTGATGAATCCCACCTGTGTGCCGAGCTGTTGGTTCGCAACCGCAACCAGGCCAGCCCACAGCGGAGCCACCGCGCTGGTTCCCCCAAGCACTGCAGGCGAGCCGTCATAGCGCACCTTGTAACCGGTAGTCGGATCGGCATTCCCGGCCACATCAGGAACGCCGCGGCCTCCAGTCTTGCCACTTGGAGCGGGCACCTTGGCATTTGCCTGCCAACTCGGCAGCTCGAAGAAGTTACTTACTCCGCCGCCAGTGGCGCCATCTTTCAGAGCTAACTCGTTCCATACGACCTCGGAAACGATGGACGAACCGTTGGCGTCCAGCTTGGTGCCGCCGCACGAGAGCACATGCGGGCTGGACGATGGAAAGTCGACGTTGTTGCCCTTGGCCCCATCGGTCGAACCATCGTCTCCGGCAGCGACCGTGATGGTGATGCCGAGAGCCGCTGCGCTTTGGCAGGCCGCATCCATCGCGGTCTTGGCCTGCGCCGTCCAGGTAGACTCTGGCCCGCCCCAGCTGATGGAGATGACGTCGGGCTTATTGGTGGTGTCGTGCACTGCGGTGGTAATCGCGTCAGTGAATCCCTGGTCGGTGTTGGGCGTGAAATACATCACAATCTTCGCGCCAGGCGCCACCGACGCTGCGACCTCAATGTCGAGCATCACCTCGCGGTCAGAAACGCTTGCCTTGGACGGCGCGTTCTTGCCGCCGTCAACGTTGACAACCGTGAGGGCCGGAGTGGAAAGATTCAGCGACTTGAAGTAAGCCTTAAGGTCTGCCTGGCTATAGCCGCCGGCGAGTTCGATGATGCCGATTGTCTGGCCGGCTCCGCTCGCGCCCGCGGGCCACTTATAGGCCTGGGCTACCTGCGGCGGCGTGTAGCTGGTGGGCGCGGCGGCGGTACTGGCTCTGCGCTTGCGGACACGAAAATGAGGCTGCGCCTGGGGACGATTATCGAGCCCCAGCACAGCCTCCACCACGCCTGTGAGCGATGAGGGAATGTGGATGCCGCCCTCGCGCACGCGGTACTCCACGCCGCCGATCTTCCTCTGGTCAAGCGAGACGCCAAACGCCTTCTGAATGTCCGCCGCGGTTCCCGTGAGCTGGATCGTGCGCCGTGCAGCCTGCGTTGGATCGTCCTCGACCTTGAGATTGAACTCCTTGGCAAATGCCTTCACCAGCTTGAGTGCGGAGGGGTCTGCAAAATGATGCTTTTTGTATTCGGCGCGCGTGACGCGCACCGGGCCGCTATTGCGGCCGGCCTTCTTGTTGAACTTGAGCGGCTCCTTGCGCTTGACGATCACAGATACGGTGATCTTCGACTTGGGCGGCGTCACCTTCACATGCATGGCGCTGGTTGCCTTTTTCTTTTCACTGCCGGCAAGCAATGCGCGAGGTTCCGCGCCAAACGTGGGCTTGGCCCCCCCCCCCGCGGGCTGCGGCGGCTTCACTGAGCTTGCCTGAGGCGCCTTCACGTCAGGCTTAGGTGGCTTGACCGATTTTGCCTTAGCCGCGTTCACGTTGGGCTCAGCCGGCTTGACTGACTTGGCCTTGAGCGCCATCGGCGATCTTAACCCCTCTCCCGACGGCTCGGGCGGCTTCACTGACATCGCTCCCAGGGCGTGTGCAGCAAAACCTTCCCCACGAGGCTCAGGCGGCTTCACTGACATCGCTCCCAAGGCGTGAGCAGCGAAACCTTCCCCACGAGGCTCTGGAGGCTTTACAGACTCGACCCCCAACGCATGGGCGGCTAGACCGTCCCCACGCGGTTCTGGAGGCTTTACAGACTCGGCCCCCAAGGCATGGGCGGCGAGACCTTCGCCATTCGGCTCGGGTGGCTTAACGGAATTGGATCCGATCTCGGGCGGTTTAACTGACTCAGATTTGCGGCGTTGGGATTTTGCCATTTAGACGACCTCTTTCTTGTCCGGCTCACGCAATTTTGGTGCGAGCCACTGTTCGCGTGCAAACGAATCATAGACGAACTCGCCGCAATCGTCTGCAGAATCTTGCGTTAAGAGCATTTCTTCAAAGCAGGGGAGCAGAGAACAGCGCTCCGATTCGGCTGGCTGCGCGAAGGAAAGTATGCGAGGATAACCGAACCATGGCGAAGAGTTCCCCTTCATCGCTAACCGAACACGGCCTGCAACGCCAACTTGGCCTGCGCGACCTGGTGCTGGCGCAGGTGCTGTGCGTGGTAGGGAGCAGCTGGGTGGGCGTGGCCGCGGGACTTGGCCGCGGGCAAGCCCTCACCTGGATCGCCGCGATGCTGCTGTTCTACTTCCCCATGGCAGCAGTCGTGATCCAGCTCAACCGGATCTTGCCTCTCGAAGGCGGGCTGTACGTCTGGGCGCACCAGGCTTTCGGTGACTTTGGAGGTTTCCTCACCGCATGGAATCTCTGGGTGTATGCAATTGCGGCCACCGCGTCGATTGTCTACGCGATTCCTACAGAGCTGTCTTACCTGATTGGCCCCAGTGCGGCGTGGCTGCCGGAGAATCGCGCGGCCTCGCTGGGGATTGTCGGAGGAATTGTCCTGGTGCTCACGATCACGGGAATTCGCGGTCTTGAGTGGGGCAAGTGGATCCACAACGTCGGCGGTATCGCCATGATGACGGTATTCGCAATGCTGATTCTGCTGCCGGCGTGGGTGCTCTGGCGGCATCGGTTGGGCTTGGGACTGCATGGCGCGAATCCCGCGTTAGCGGGTCACAGCCTGGAGTTTCCGTTCGCGCTCCCGGTGCGCAGTCTGCGCTCGCTGGCGATGTTCGGGCAGATGATGGTGGGCGGCCTCAGCGGTATTGAGTACATTGCCATCTTTGCCGGTGAGAGCCGCCAGCCAACCACAAGCATTACGCGCTCAGTTTGGATTTCATCACCGATCATCTGCGCCATGTTCATCCTGGGCACGGGCGCGGTGGTAGCATTCGCCACTCCCGGACACATTGATTTTGTGGCGCCGATTCCGCAGACCCTGCGGCTGGCGTTGGGCAACTCCGGCCTCAGCAGCATGGTAGCGATGGGCGCGATACTGCTGCTGCAACTGCGGCTGCTCGGCGCGGCAAGCTATCTGTTCACAGGCGTGACGCGCCTCCCAATGGCGGTCGGCTGGGATCACCTGCTGCCGGCCTGGTTCACCCGCCTGCATCCGGAGTGGAAGACGCCTGTGAACTCCATCCTGTGTACGTCAGGGCTGATGATGTTGCTGATCGTGATGGCCGCGGTGGGAGTTCGCGCGCAGGAGTCGTTTCAGGTTTTGACCAACGCCAGTGTGACCCACTACGCCCTTGCCTACATGGCGATGTTTGCAATACCGCTCGTCGGCGTCGGAACGCTGCGCGGAACATTGCCCAGATGGCTGAAGTGGGCTTCTCTGGCTGGCTTTTGCGCCGCACTCATCAGCTTTCTCATCTCGGTATACCCGATTGTGGATGTGGTGAACCCGCTGGGGTATGCCGCGAAAATCGCCGGGACGGTGCTTCTGAGCAACGCCGTTGCGATCATATTTTATGGAGTGCGGAATCGGGGAATGCGGAGCAAGCGCGTCCTTGTCGACGCGCATTAATTACCCCATCTGATCTACACTAACGAACGTTCGCATGATCTAAACTAATAATTGTTATGGCAACCGCATCCCTTTCCACGCAGATTCAGCCGCGCACCCCGCAGGGCGGCTTTGCGAACGAGCCGTTCGTCAACTTCAAATCACCTGAGAACGCCCGCGCCATGCAGGCAGCGCTTGACTTGGTGGGCAGCCATTTGGGCCGCGAGTACCACCTGGTTATCGGCGGCGAACGCTTCAAGACCGACGGCAAGATCAAGTCGCTCAATCCGGCGAAGCCTGTGCAGGTAGTGGGCGTGCACCAGAAGGCCGGCGCTGAGCACGCGGAACAGGCCATGGCGGCGGCGCTGAATGCTTTCGAAACCTGGAGCCGCGTGACCACGGAAGAGCGGGTTTCGCTGCTGCTCGGCGCGGCGGAGATTATCCGTGCACGGAAGTTCGAGTTCTGCGCCTGGCTCACCTACGAAGTGGGCAAGAACTGGGCCGAGGCCGACGCCGATGTGGCCGAAACCATTGATTTCCTGGAGTTTTATGCGCGCGAGGCCTTGCGTCTGGCCGCCGCCACCACGCCGATTCAGTATCCCGGCGAACGCAACCGCCTGCTCTATATTCCGCTTGGAGTGGGCGCGGTAATTCCCCCGTGGAATTTCCCATTCGCAATCATGGCGGGTATGACGGCCGCCTCCATCGTCGCTGGAAACACTGTGATCCTCAAGCCTTCCAGCGATTCGCCGACCATCGCGGCCAAATTCATTGAAGTGCTTGAAGAGGCGGGCATGCCGCCGGGCGTGGTGAACTTCTGTCCGGGTTCCGGCGCAACCTTTGGCAATGCGATTGTCGAACATCCCAAGACGCGCTTCGTTGCTTTTACCGGGTCGAAAGCAGTAGGACTGGACATTCACGAGCGCGCAGCACGGACCAAGGCGGGGCAGATCTGGATCAAGCGAACAATTTTGGAAATGGGTGGCAAAGACTCGATCCTGGTGTGCGCCGATGCCGATCTGGACGCGGCCGTGGAAGGCGTGGTCGCTTCGGCGTTTGGATTTAGCGGGCAGAAGTGTTCGGCCTGTTCGCGCGCGATCATCGAAGCACCAATTTACGACGTTTTCGTAGATCGCGTTCGCGAGCGCGTGGCGCAGTTGACGGTGGGTGATCCAGCCAAGAACCCCAACCTCGGACCAGTGGTCAACAAGGCCGCGCTCGATTCAATGCTTCGCTATATCGAGACAGGCAAGAAGGAAGGCCGGCTGATTGCGGGCGGCAATGCGCCGGAGACGGCGGATGGCGGCTACTTCCTGGAGCCCACAGTGTTTGCCGATATCGCTCCGGACGCCGTGATCTCGCAGGAAGAGATTTTCGGACCGGTGCTGGCGATTATCAAGGTGAACAGCTTCGAAGAGGGTCTGGCTGTCGCCAACAACACCGAATATGGCCTGACCGGCGCCATCTATAGCTCAGATCGCGGACAGTTGGACCATGCGGCGGCCGAGTTCCACGTTGGCAATCTCTATCTCAACCGCAAGTGCACGGGCGCAATGGTCGGAGCGCACCCGTTTGGTGGATTCAACATGAGCGGGACGGATTCCAAGGCCGGCGGCCCGGACTATCTCTACCTGTTCACGCAAGCAAAAAGCGTGGCAGAAAGGCTTTAGGCCCCTACGCGACTGCGCTGGACGCGGCTTGTTCTTCCAGGTCGAGCTTGCTACCCATCTCGGCGGCAGCCTCCGCCAGAACCCGGTGGTGGATGGTAAACAGGGCCAGTTCCAGGCGATCACTTACGCCGGTCTTGTCGTAGATGGAGCGCAGGTAGTTCTTGATCACCTGCTCTGTGGTCTTGAGGCGGCCGGCAATCTCGCGATTCTTGCAGCCCTGTACAATGAGCGCAACAATGCGCATCTCTTTCGGGGTGAGCCGGTCGCGTACACGCATTCCAACCATATCCTCTTCTGGCGATTCGACTTGCATGAGTTGCGGGGGAACCCAGGTATCGCCCGCTGCCACGCGCCGGACGCACTCCACCAATGAAGGGCCGGTAACACTACGAAAGACCACGCCGCGAAAACCCTGCTGCAAATAGTTCAGGGCGGCTTCATTGTTTTCGGCGATGACAATGCCCCGGCTATTCGAGTTTTCAAGCAAAAGACGCAGCCGAATCAGGTCAGGGCGAAGCGACGCAGCAAATAACACAATCGCCCCCGGAAAGGTGGTGATCGCGTGATGCATGCGGTCGAGATCGGTGCACTGCGCAATAATGCGCAGATCCTCGTCCATGGCCAGAACCTTGGCGGTGCCCGCCCGGAAGATTGCCTGCGAATCGGCAAGGATAACTTTATTCATGATGAGATCCCCATCTTCCTAAGTATTTACAGCCCAACAACTCACAGCCTGGACGATCCACCGCCTAAAACGCAGAAAGCGGATTGGTCCCGTCAATCTGTCCTGCCTCAAGCAACGCATCGGCAGAATGATGCAGAATCTTCGAAATGCATTCAATCGCGACACCAAAACAGAGCACGGTGCCATTCGTAACCAAACTCAAGTGCTGAGAAACTACACTTTAGTAATTTCACTACGATTTAGCGTACGGCAAAACGTGCTTTAGGTCACGCAAAATCGCACGCAAGCGGTTGGAACATGTAACCTGCAAAGGCACGGGAGGACTTAAACTGGGGATTATGGCAAGGCCCATTCTGCTGGCGGTGGATGACGACGTAAGTGTGCTCGAGGCGGTGGTTCAGGATTTGCGCCGGTACTATGGCGCCACCTACCGAGTAATGCGCGCAGCCAGCGGCCAGGCCGCGCTGGATACACTGGCACAGCTGAAAACGAGGCAGGAGCCCGTGGCGCTGCTGTTGAGCGATCAGCGCATGCCGGGAATGACCGGTGTCGAGTTTCTTGAGAAGGCGCGGGAACTCTATCCCGAGGCACGCCGTGTGCTTCTGACGGCCTATGCAGATACCGAAGCCGCAATTCGGGCCATCAATACTGCCCGTATCCACTACTACCTGAACAAGCCGTGGGACCCTCCGGAAGAAAAACTCTACCCGGTGCTCAATGACCTGCTGGAGGACTGGATTGCCGGCTATCAGCCGCCGTTTGAAGGCATTCGCGTCATTGGACACCGCTGGTCGCTCAAAGATCACGCGGTCCGTACCTTCCTCTCCCGGAACCATGTCCCTTACCGCTGGATCGACATTGCCGGCGACGAAAGCGCACTGCAACTGTTGAAAGACCGGAAACTTGATCCGTCGCAGTTGCCGGTGGTGCTGTTTTCTGACGGTACCTGGCTGGTGGATCCGGAAACGGATGCACTGGCTGGCAAAGTTGGGCTGAGCCTCCAGGCATCGCAGGAGTTTTATGACATGGTCGTGGTTGGCGCGGGGCCTGCAGGACTCGCGGCGGCGGTCTACGGCGCCAGTGAGGGATTGCGAACGCTGGTGGTCGAGCCCGACGCGCCGGGCGGGCAGGCTGGGTCAAGCTCAAGAATTGAGAACTATTTAGGTTTCCCCTCGGGCATAACTGGCGCGGACCTGGGGCGGCGCGCGCATACGCAGGCATCGCGCTTTGGCGCGGAGTTTCTCACCCAGCGAGCGAACGGACTGCGAATCGAAGGCCAGTACAGGTTCGTACAACTGGCGGATGGACGCGAAGTTCCGAGCCACGTGGTGCTGCTTGCTCCCGGAGTGCAATACCGCAAGCTCACCATTCCTGGAGCCGACAGGTTGACGGGCCGTGGAATCTACTATGGAGCGGCGCTGGTGGAAGCAGTGGCCTGCAAGGGCGAAGAGGTCTATGTGGTGGGGGGCGCCAATTCAGCCGGACAGGCAGCCCTGCACTTTGCCAAGTTTGCCCGCAAGGTAATCATGCTGGTTCGCGGCGAGGGGCTTTCGGCCACAATGTCGAAATATTTGATCGATGAGATCGAACGCACATCCAATATTGTGTTAGAGGCAAGGACCCAGGTGGTGGAGGCCTTCGGCGAAGAACGGCTGGAGGGGCTAAAGCTGGTGGGGCCGGCCGGCGACCGGATTACGCCGGCGACGTCGTTGTTTGTGTTTATCGGCGCGGCGCCGGGAACAGGCTGGTTGCCGTCCTCAATTATGAGGGACGACAAGGGTTTTGTGCTGGCCGGGCCGGATTTGCACAGCCAGGGCAAGCTGCCTGAGGGTTGGCGTGAACCGCGCGAGCCGTTCCTGCTCGAATCGAGCGTACCGGGTGTATTCGTAGCCGGCGACGTCAGGCACGGATCGGTGAAGCGCGTGGCATCGGCAGTGGGTGAAGGATCGATTGCCGTACAGTTTGCACACCAGTATCTGGCTGGGTTTTAGGCGCACGGTCTGGTGAGGGGTGAAAGCGGGGCAGTGGTATGAGCGAGAGCGGGAAACAGAAATGATCGAGGGTGGACAACCAATTGAAATTGAAGCAATTCCCTTGCGGGAAGTTGCCGAAGCGCTCGCCAAGACGCGCCCTTTTGCTCTGACCGACCCACAAACCTTTATTGATGCACTCCACGGGGTTGGACTGGTGGACCGCATCACCGCCGGGGCCGGCGCGGTGCTTCTGGAGCCGGAACAGCCAAGGCACTCGTATTGCCTCGTTCTGAAGGGCGAACTGCGCGCGGAGCGAACTGAGCCGGATGGGTCGAGCGTAACCGTTGGTGCGGCTCACGAGGGCGAAGGCTTTGGCGAGGTCCCGATGCTTCTCGGCAAGGCTCCCTCGCCGGCACGAGTAGTGGCGGTGCAAGACTCCTTACTGTTGCGCTTCAGCGAAGACCAGTTCTGGACGCTGCTGGCCTGCTGCCCTGAAGTGCGCAAAGTGGTTCTGGACAATATGTCAGTGCGGTTGCAGTCCTACCAGGTGGAGGCGCTGCACCGGGAAAAGCTGGTTTCGCTGGGAACTCTCGCGGCGGGCCTGATGCATGAGTTGCACAACCCTGGGTCGGCGGCCAAGCGAGCAAGTTCACAATTGCGCGAAAATCTGATGCGGCTGCAGGAACTGAGCCTTCGCAGCGCGGCCAAACCCAAGACCGCTCTGCAGCTTGAGTGTATGCACAACCTGCTAATGCACGCCTTCGGCAGTTGCGATAACACGCCAGCGATGAGCACGCTGGAGCAGTCGGATGCCGAAGAGGCGCTATCGGAGTGGCTGCAAGCGGCCGGTGTAGAAAACGCATTCACGATCGGGCCCGCGCTGGTTGCGATCGGCTTCAACAGCAACGAACTTGAGTGCGCAAAAGAGGCATTCGTCGACAACGGCTTCTCCGACGCGCTCAACTGGCTGGAGGCGCTGGTATCAAGCGTTTCGCTGGTGTGCGCCATTGAGGAGAGCATCACGCGCATCTCTGAGCTGGTGATGGCGGTAAAGAAGTTTGCCTATGACGAGCGCTCGCAGGCCAAAGAACTCGACGTACATGACAGCCTGCAGAGCACTCTCACTATTCTGGGCCACAAGCTGCGCTTGAAGCAGATCGCCGTCGATAAGCGATTCGCGGCCTCGCCATCGACGATTCAGACGCGCGGTTCCGCGCTCAGCCAGGTGTGGACCAACCTGATCGACAACGCTCTGGACGCATCGCCCGCGCAAGGCGAGATTGAGATTTCGACCTGGAACGAAGCAGGCGCGGATGAAGCGAAAGATCCCGGCTGGCTGGCGGTTAGCATCGCAGATCATGGCGCTGGGATTTCGCCCGAGGCTCTTCCCCACATTTTTGATGCGTTCTTTACCACCAAGCCGGCAGGCTCTGGCACCGGGCTTGGCCTTGAAATTGTGAACCGCATCGTGACGCAGAAGTTTGGCGGAACGATCCAGGTTGACTCGAAGCCGGGATCAACGCGCTTCGTGGTGCGGCTCCCGCTGCGCGGGCCGGCTGCATCTTCCGAGAACTCGACAAAAGCGCATTAAGCCGGATCTTTTTCAGCGTGCTCTTCTCAGCCCGAACGTGAGTGCCCTTGAGATTTATACGAATTAGCGTATTGCAGGCACTCCGCAGCTCTTTCATCGCAATGTGCGTTGACGGGTTCAATCCGCCGGAACTGCCTGTCTAAGAAAAACCAAACCTGCCTCGAAGCAAACCAAAGACGATGAAGTTGAACTGTGCCCTGCCGATGAAAGCAGTGGGGAGGCAGGATGGCTGATCGAACTGAGTTGCTGGAGGCTGCACTTGACAGCCTTGCGGAGGGCATTGCCCTCGCCGATCTGGAACGCCGTTTGGTGTTCTGGAACAGGGCAGCCGCGGCGATTACCGGCCAGGCAGGCGCGAACTTGCTGGGGCGTCCGGTGCGCGAAGTGGTCGAGACGGTGATTGTGGGCGGCGCGCGGCAGTGGAACAGCAGTCGAGACGCGGCATCACGGCCGGAGTGCGGATCGCTGATTGGCTTGAGGCACCGGATGGGCCACGACGTACCCGCAATCGTTCGGCTCCTTACGCTTCGCGATGGGCTTGGAGGGCGCATAGGCATGGCTGCTGTCTTTCATCCCGCCGAGAGCCTCGATGCGCTGCCACACGGAGATTGCGGCCAGGGGGTGGGTGTCGAAGTTAGCCAGGCTACTCTGCAGGATAGGCTGCAATCGGAGTTTGAGGACTTTCTGCGTGGACACCTGCCCTTCGGCGTGCTTTGGATTACGGTCGACCAGGCACATGAACTGCGCAAGACGCACGGCGTCAGCGCCTGCGAAGCCATGCTCGATAAGGTGCAACATGCATTGGCCAACGGACTGCGACCGGGCGAAGAAGTCGGACGCTGGGGCGACGATGAGTTCCTGGTGGTGTCGCATGAGCGCACACCGGAGATGCTGGCGGTTCACGCGCAGACTTTGGCTGGATTGTCGCGGACTGCGGAGTTTCGCTGGTGGGGCGACAGGGTTTCGCTGACCGTAAGCATCGGCGCGGCGCAGGCTGACCCCGCCGAAGCGCTGGCGCAACTGCTGGAGCGGGCGCAAAATGCCATGGCAACGAGCATTCATGGGGGTGGAAACCAGATCACAGCCGCACCTGGGAGGCTGCCATGTTTGCCATCATAGGCATCGTTATCGTCTTCGGCGCGGTCATCGGCGGTTTTTTAATGGAGAAGGGGCACATAGCGGTCCTGGTGCAGCCGGCGGAGCTGCTCATCCTGGGCGGCGCGGCAATCGGTACGCTGCTGGTGGCTAATCCCATTCACATCATCAAGGGAGTTGCCGCGGGCTTGATGGGCGTGCTCAAAGGCTCCCCCTTCGGCAAACCGCGCTATCTGAGCACGCTTAAGATGATGTATCAGTTTCTGAACAAGGTGCGCAAAGAGGGATTGCTGAGCGTAGAGATGGACGTAGAGAAGCCGAAGGAGAGTTCCATCTTCAAAAACTATCCCGAGTTTCTCGGCGACCATCACGCGCGGGACTTTCTGTGCGATACCTTGCGCACCGCGATTACCGGCGGCGTGGAGCCGTTCGACATGGACCAGATGATGGAGCTGGACATGGAGGTGCACCATCACGAGGCGACACAGCCGGTAAGCGCGCTGACTACCGTGGCTGATGCATTGCCTGGATTGGGAATTGTGGCCGCGGTGCTTGGCGTGGTGATCACCATGGGCTCGCTGGGCGGGCCGCCGGAAGAGATTGGTGAAAAAGTTGCCGCTGCGCTGGTGGGCACATTTCTCGGCATCCTGATGTGCTACGGAGTTGCGGGGCCATTGAGCTCAAACATGGCCAAGACCGCCGACGCGCACAATGAGTATCTGCACGTGCTACGGGTGCTGCTGCTTTCATTTCTCAAGGGCGCGGCGCCGATGATCGCCATCGAAATGGGCCGGCGTGCGATTCCGGCGCATGTGCGCCCCAGCTTCGATGAGATGGAGAAGAACTGCAAGGGCGGCGCCGCACCAGCTGAATAGGCGCAAGACAGCCGCAGGGAGAGATGTGCATTCATGACCGCGAAAACCCAACCGATCATCGTGATCAAGAAGAAGGGCGGCCACGGCGGCCATCACGGCGGCGCGTGGAAGGTGGCGTATGCCGACTTTGTCACGGCGATGATGTCGCTTTTCATCGTGCTGTGGCTGATGGGCTCAAGCGAGAAGGTCAAAAAGGCGGTGGCGGGGTACTTCAACGATCCAAAGGGATCGGGCAGCATGTTGGGAACCACGATGACCGGAACCGGCGAGAGTGTGCAATTGGCAAGCACCGACGACTTGCAAAAGCTGAAAGAGAAGCTGGAGCAGGAGATCAAGGCACGAAAGGATCTGGAAAAGCTTTCCAAGCAGATTGAGATCACCATCACGCCCGAGGGATTGCGGATCGAGTTGCTGGAAGGCAAAGACGGGACGTTCTACGAAATCGGGAGCCCGAAGTTGAGCAGCAACGGCCAGGAACTGCTTGCGCTTCTGGCTTCGGAGCTGAAGACGCTTCCGAATTCCCTGCTGATCGAAGGACACACCGATGCGACGCCCTATTCAAACGACGGCAGCTACAGCAACTGGGACCTGTCGGCGGACCGTGCCAACTCCGCGCGCAGGCTGATGCAGTCAGACGGTGTGCGCACAGACCAGGTGACGCAGGTGCGCGGCTACGCGGACCAGATGCTGCGCGTGAAGAGCAACCCGACCGATCCATCGAACCGGAGGGTTTCAATCCTGGTGAAGAACGACAACGAGGCGGTACCGGCTGTGTCGGCGCAAAAGATTGTGGACGGAAGCATTTCTTTGTCCGGGGCTGCGCCAAAGAGCGCGACCGGAGCAGGTGCGAAGCCGGGCAATGAGGCGCCGGCACAGGTTCCTCAAAAAGCGGCGCCAGCGCCGGCTTCTACATCTTCGCCTGCACCGGGCAAGCCTGTGGCTGGAACTACGGCGACGAAGCCGGGGTTGCTGGAGAGGCTGAAGACGATATTGCCGAGCGGGAAGAAGTAGTTGGACGGGTTGAAACGGTGGGTCAGGGTGAGGGATTTTCCGGCCAGGGCGGGGCGAATGGTGTAGTCTGGTTGGCGTACCAGAAAGCGTTTACTGGAGCACTCTTCCATGACCATCGTCGCCGGTGTTGACTTCGGCACTCTCAGCGTTCGCGTCACCCTTGTGGACAGCGAAAAGGGGCCCATCGGAACCGCCTCAGCCTCTTATCCTCTTCATCGCCGGCGCGAAGACCCAAACTATGCCACGCAGTCGCATGCAGACCAGATGACCGCACTGGCTGCGGCTACGCGCGAGGCGCTGCGCACTACGGGGGTGGATGGAAATGCGGTTGCAGCTATTGCGCTCGATACCACCGGATCGAGCGTGATTCCGGTCGGCGAGGGACTGGAGCCGCTGGACGAGTATTACCTGTGGTGCGATCATCGCGCCTTTGCCGAGGCCGAAGAGATCACCAGCAAGGCGCATGCGCTGGGTTTCGAGGGCATCGAGTGGTGCGGAGGCGTGTATTCGCACGAATGGGGATTCGCCAAGCTGCTGCACTGGTTGCGTCATAATCCGGACAAGCGGGACAAGCTCGTCACAGCTCTGGAACATTGCGACATGGTTGCTGCGACTCTGAGCGGCATTACAACTGTCGGCGAGCTGAAGCGCAGCGTCTGCGCGATGGGCCACAAGTGGATGTGGAATCCCAAGTGGAATGGGCTGCCGCCGGAGGAGTTTCTGGTTGCGGTTGATCCGCTGTTTGCAGGGGTGCGGGCGAAGATCGGCGGCGAGTTTTTGACCAGCGATCACCTCGCGGGGCATCTTTCTCCGAAGTGGGCGGAAGCGCTGGGTTTGCGGGCGGGGATTCCGATTCCGGTAGGTGCATTTGACGCACACTGGGATGCGATTGGGTCGAATTGCCGTGAAGGCGACGTGGTAAACGTGGTCGGCACATCGACTTGCATCATTGCGATGGCGCATCAGGCGCAGCTGGTGCCCGGCGTCTGCGGCGTGGTTCCGGGGAGCGTGCATCCTGGATTCACAGGCATTGAGGCTGGGCTATCGGCGACGGGGGACATCTTTGAAGCCGTGGCGCGGCGCGCGGGAACTACCGTTTCTGCGCTCTCTGAGGGGCTGGACGAGTACAAAGCGGGGCAGACAGGCCTGTTGCGGCTGAGCTGGGACAATGGCGACCGCACGGTGCTGGTGAATCCGGAACTCGGCGGCGTGACGCTGGGCTGGAACCTGGTGCAGACGGCGCAGGACGAGTTGTTTGCTGCGATCGAGGGCACAGCTTTTCATACGCGGATCATCCTGGAACGAATGGCCGAGTACGGTGTGCGGGTGGACCGCGTGATCAATGCCGGCGGAATTCCCCAGAAGAGCGAAGTGCTGAATCGCATTTACGCAAACGTGCTGAACAAGCCAGTGCTGGTGCCTGCCGGCATTCCTACGAGCCTTGGTTCGGGAATCTTTGCCCTGCTGGCGGCCGGCGCCTACAAAACGATTGAGGAGGCACAGGCCGCCGTTTGCCTGCCGTTGCGGACGGTTGAACCGGACGCGAGGGCGGCGGCGGTATATGAGGAGCTTTATAAGCTCTACCGCGATGTCTATTTTGCGCTTGGGCGGCGGGATGCGGAGCCAATCGCTCTGGGGCGCGTGTTGCCGGAGCTGAGACGGATTGCGGCCGAGGTGCGCACCACCGGCGGTGGGGCAGCCGCTCGCGGGGCGCTCGCATAGATGTACTGTTTCCCACCCGCACCCGGCACAGCGACCGTTCGAAGCACCCCCCCCATTCCCTTTTGTCAATACCCCCGGCAGAGCCGGGGGCTTGATTATGTGAGCCGCTCAAAGCGGCTTGAGCGGGGTCGCTAACGCGACCCCGACGTTATTGGGGCCACCTTTCGGTGGCTACTTCCACATCC
>JBEKDE010000046.1:0-63508 GCA_050014515.1 Occallatibacter sp. | reverse complement strand
GGGTTTGCGTTTTCTAAGGTGGTGCCAGGCCGGGCGGTCTGGGTGATCGTCGGTTGGCTTCTGGCGATCATGCTGGCATCAAGAACATTCCCGGAAGTGGTTTGCTCCAGACCGGAGTCCTGGACAATTCACCTTACTATCCAATGTGTTTCGCTCTCAATAGTTCTTCTCTCAGCAGGCTGGGGAACCTATCGGTGGATCAGGCATCCTTCGGGTGCTCCGCCCATGAGTAACCAAAGCTGAGGGCGGGGCGCCCAGCACTCGCATTTGAGATCTGCTATACACCTACGATTCCAGGTCCACGCCTATGACGACGCTGAACCGCATCACGGGCTTGACCACGCTGGCCAACCCAGAATCCGGCTACCTCTATCAGCGCGGGCCTACCGGCAACCTGATCCAGGGGACGGAGATGAGCGGCCGGTCGGTTACCTGGAACTTGGACGGCATCTATCGCCTTACCAGCGAATCGGTCGCGAACGATCCGGCGAACAAGAATGGCAGCGTAAGCTATAACCTTGACCCGGTCGGCAACCGGTCCTCGGAGACATCGTCGCTCGCGGGCCTCGACCCAGGCAGCTTCACCTACAACGCCGACGACGAGCTGGCCGGCGAAACGTATGACAGTAACGGCAACACCACCGGCTCGGGCGGAAAGAGCTTCGTCTACGACTCACAGAATCGCCTCGTGTCGATGACCAATGGTTCCACGACGGCGACCTTCGTCTACGACGGCGACGGAAACCGCGTGGCGAAGACGATCGGCGGGGTGACGACGCAGTACCTCGTCGACGACCTCAACCCGACCGGGCGGGTGGCCCCGGTCTCGACACCCTAAAACCGCACGACGGGTGCCCCCGGTCCCTCGCTTTTGGGGACCGGGGTTATCGATACGATGCAAGCGCCGATCTCGACTCGAGCGCCGCACACACCTATGACGCTGTTCGCCGCTTGTCTTCACAGCGGGCGGGTGGCCCCGGTTTCGACGCCCTAAAACCGCACTGCAGGTGCCCCCGGGCCAAGAATCACTCCCAACCAACGCGACAAGGTCCGGCCTTTTCACACCCTGACTTGGTCGCGGGATTCCACACCACCGCCCGGCATCACAGCAGTCAACGGTTAAACTCGGAATCGTAGTACATGCTGCTGGAGCTTCCTCTGCCCATGGTCCCGCCGTCCTCTGCCCGTTTGACATTTCGAAGCTGGACTGAAGAGGATACCGCGCTTGCGGAAGCGCTATGGTGTGATCCGGAGGTGACTCGCTTCTTCGGCGGCGCCATGACCCCGGAACAAGCGCGTGATCGGCTTCATGCCGAATGTGTACGCGAGAGTCGTCACGGCGTGCAGTACTGGCCAATCTTCTTCCGTGAGACAGGCGAATTCGCAGGGTGCGCCGGCCTGCGGCCCTGGTCCATGGACCCTGACACAATCGAGGCCGGCGTGAATCTGATGCGGTCCGCTTGGGGACTGCGCCTGGGCGAGGAGGCCTTGCTCGCCGTACTCGCCCATGGCTTCGACACGCTCGGCCTGCCGGTAATCGTCGCCGGACATGGGATCGCACACCACAACTCGCGAAAGCTGCTTGAGCGGGTAGGGTTCGAGTACACACACAACATTCTCTGGGGCCCGAAAGAGATCGAGGTGTGCATGTGGTCAATCACCGCCCAGATCTGGCGCTCGAAGAGCCGGTAACCAAATCCACTTGTCAACCCCCCTCGCTTCCAATTCCTCAAAGATCCACATTAATTTCATCAACTTACACCAATTCATCCTTTGCAGATTATTTCTCCCAACCCGCTAAACTCGTAGTTGAGAGTTGCGTACCGTCTGCAAATCAGGTCTCGGCATGGCACCCCTCGCAAGGTCGCGCACAAATGTACCCATAAGTCCTCTTTTTTCAAGAATTTGACTCCCAAGCCCCTGAAAACAAGTACTTTACGGTGGACCTTGCCGCTAGCGCGTTGAAAACAGGGCGCTTCTCACAAGCACCTGGTGGGGGGTGGACCCGCTGCGCCGTTTTCCACGCGTAGCGCGCGCGCCGTCCGGCGGCGTATAACCCAGAAATGGGCCTATCCGAATCGGCAATCGACGCTTGTCTGCGTGACGGCGGCCTGCTGGTCACCGCCAGCGACCGTGCCGCCCGCGCCCTTGCCGCCGCCTACCATCGCGCCCGCCGCGCCGAAGGGCTCCTGGCCTGGCCCGCGCCCAATATCCAGGACTGGAACAGCTTTGTCCGTTCCGCCTGGGAACAACGTGTGCGGGCAAAGCAAGACCCGCGCCTCCTGCTCAATGCAATCCAGGAACAGGCAATCTGGGCCGCCCTCGCCGCCGAAGGCCAACACCCCGCCGCCACCCTCGAAGGCCCGCGCCATCGCCTCGCCGCCCTGGCCATGGAAGCCCATGAGCTGCTGGCCGCCTATGCGCCTCGCCTTCTTTCAAAAACGGCGCGCGGCGCCTGGCAGCAGGACGCAGCCGCCTTCAGCGCCTGGCTCGCCAAATTCGACGAAGCCTGCGCCGCCGGCCGTCTGCTCGGCCCCGCTCGCCTGCCCCTCGAGCTGATTGATCTTCTCGAATCCGAATCCGCACCCCGTCCCCCCTTGCTTCTCGCCGGATTTGACCGCATTCTGCCCATTCAGCAAGCAGTTTTTGATGCCTGGGGCAAATGGACAGAAGCCGATCAAGCCCAGCCAGCAACCCAGATCTCCTTCTATGAAGCCTCCAACGCGCAGTCCGAACTCGCCGCCTGCGCGCTCTGGTGCGGCAATCAGCTCGCTGCCAATCCGCAAGCGCGCCTTCTGGTCATCACGCAGGATCTGGCGCAGCGCCGCGGCGAGATCGAACGCGCCTTCCTGAACCTGCTTCCCGGTTCTTACCGCTCCTCCCTGTTCGAGTTCTCTCTCGGCGTCCCGCTCAGCCAGGTCGCTCTGGCCCGCGCCGCGAACCTGCTCCTTCGCTGGCTCACCTTGCCGCTCGCCGAGCATGAACTCGATTGGCTCTTCTCCTCCAGGTACGCCGCTTCCGCAGCCGAATCCTCTGCGCTGCAATCCGCCATGCGCCAGATTCGCCGCCGCAATCGCCAGCAGCCTCAATGGAGCCTGAAGGCCTTCGCTAACGCAGTCCAGAGAACAGTCCAGAAGATCACACGCGCCGAAGAGGAAGCTTCGCCAGCCACTTCCTGGCTCAGCCGCCTCTCCGAAGTCCAGGCTGGGTTGACGGATCGTGCTCGTCGCACTCAATCTCCACTTGAATGGGCCGAACTCGTCCCGCGCCTGCTTGGGTCCCTCCAATTCGCCGCCGCCAATCCGCTCCAGAGCGCCGAGTTCCAGGTCTTTCGCCGATGGCAGTTGGCAGTCGAATCCGCCGGCTCGCTCGGCTTCGACGGCCGCCGCATCGCCTGGGCCGAGTTCCTCTCCATCCTCGCTCGCACCCTCGACGAGACCCTCTTCGCCCCCGAATCCCGCGACGCGCCCATCCAGATCGCAGGTCCAGCCGAATCCGCAGGCCTCACCGCTGACGCCGTCTGGTTCCTCGGCGCCAGCGAGGACGCTTGGCCAGCCAACGGCTCCACGCATCCGCTGCTTCCGCCCGAAGTCCAGCGCCAGGCCAAAATGCCGCACGCCACAGCTCAGCTCGACTGGGATCTGGCCAACTCCATCACCACGCGCCTGCTCGCTTCAGCGCCGCAGGTCCACTTCAGCTACGCCCGCCAAACCCAAGCCGTGGAATCCCGTCCCTCACGCCTCGTGGCCCAATTCGCCGGTTCGCCGCAGCTACTCCCGCCCGATCTGACCGCATCAGCCAGCCCACAGCCAATCGCCGAACCCTTCGCGGACCTCAGCAGCATCCCGTTCCCACTTGCCAAAGTCGCAGGCGGCTCCGGAGTCCTTACGTCCCAATCACAATGCCCCTTCAAGGCCTTCGCCACCGCCCGGCTCGACGCCCAATCCTGGGACCCAGCCGAAGCAGGCCTGACCCCACCCCAGCGTGGAAACCTCCTCCACGAAGTCCTCCACTCCATCTGGGCCGGTCCGCCAGGTGGCATTCATTCGCTGCAGGAACTCCTGACCATGCCTGATCGCAACTCATTTGTGATCAATCATGTTCATCAAGTTCTTCAACAGAAACTTCCACCTGAAGTTCGCGATCGAATGCCCCGCCGGTACCTGGAACTGGAGGCCGAGCGACTCACCACGCTGGTCACCGAGTGGCTCGCCTATGAGTCCACCCGCATCGACTTCCAGGTCGCCGAGACCGAGGTCAACCGCACCGTACATATTGCCGGTCTCGACTTCGACCTACGCCTCGACCGCCTTGACCGCCTCACCGATGGCACGCTGCTGGTGATCGACTACAAATCCGGCAACGTCTCGCCGCGCTCATGGGATCTGGAGCGCCCCGATGATGTTCAGCTACCGCTCTACGCCAGCTTCGCCCTCAACCGCGAAAAAGAGCCGCTCGGCGGACTGGTCTTTGCCAAGGTCCGCCCCGGCGAGACGGAGTTCACAGGCCGCGTCTTCTCGCCCTCCTCCACCGTCCAGGCCGGCCTCAAAAGCAACACAACCCTGGAGAGAAACAAGCTGACCGCCGAAGTCTTGATCGACTGGCGCGACGCCATTGAACAACTCGCCCGCGACTTCCTAGCCGGCGACGCCCAGGTCGATCCGCGCGAGTATCCCAAAACCTGCGAGCGCTGCGGGCTGCAGACCCTGTGCCGCGTTCAGGAGAGCCGCTTCGCGCTGGACGATGACGAAGGCGAGGAGGCATCCGATGAGTAAGACTCCGCCGCCCGACCAGATTGAGCGAGAGCGTGCGCTCGATCCCGCCCGCTCCATCCTCGTCCAGGCCCCGGCCGGCTCCGGCAAGACGGACTTGCTCACCCGACGCTTCCTTCGCCTGCTCGGCCAGGTGGACGAACCCGGCCAGGTGGTTGCGATCACCTTCACCAACGCCGCAGCAGCTGAAATGCGGCACAGGGTCCTGGCGGAACTCGAGAAGGCCGCTGCCAGCGAATTCGACGCGCTTGAAACCGGCAAATTCTCGATGGAGTTCCTCGCCAAACGCGCGCTGCTGCGCTCGAACGCTGGCGGCTGGAATCTCCTCGATTTGCCCGCGCAGCTCCGCATCTCCACCATCGACGCTTTTTGCCGCGAACTGGCCCTGCAACAGCCGCTGCTCTCCGGCCTCGGCGGCGGACTGACCATCGCCGAGCAGCCCGACGACCTCTACCGCCGCGCCGCCCGTCAGACCCTGCAACAGATCGACTCGGACCGGCCGGCCCTCAGCACCGCTATCGCGGACCTGTTGCTGTGGCGCGACAACAACTGGCAGGAGCTGGAAACGCAGCTCGTCGAAATGCTCAAGAGCCGCGACCGCTGGATGCAAGACTTTGTCCTCGATCGCAACCCAGACCGCGAACCGGTTTGGGCCGCGCTGCGCGAGCGCCTGGAGCGTCCGTTCAGGAACGCTATTCAGGAGGCGCTCGACCGGCTCGGCCTGCTCCTCGACCAGGTCCCCGGCGCGCGAGATGAAGCGCTGGAGCTTGCCCGCTTTGCCTGCATCCAGCCTTTCGGCGACCAACATCGGGCGCTGGCCGAGCTTGCCGAATTCCCCGCTGGCTCCCTCAACTCGGTGCAGGAAATCGAAGACGCGCACCACGCCTGCCTCTGCCTGGCCAATCTGGTCCTCACCGGCGGCGCCACGTTCCGCAAGCAGGTGGACAAGCGGCTTGGCTTCCCTGCAGATTTCAAATCCGAAAAAACCAGGCTCCTGAACCTCATTGCCGACCTGGAAACCGTTCCCGGCCTCGAATCCGCTCTCGCCGCCGTACGCGACTTGCCTCCGCTCCACTACACCGAAGACGACTGGAAGATCATTAAGGCCTGCTTTACCCTCCTCGGCCACGCCGCCGCGGAGCTTCAGGTGGTCTTCGCCGAGGCCGCCAGGGTCGACTTTGTCGAAGTTGCCCAGATTGCCCAGCGTGTGCTTCGAGCCGAGGACGGCCAGCCCAGCGACGCCGCCATCGCACTCGGCGATGGCATTATCCACCTTCTTGTCGACGAATTTCAAGACACCAGCCGCCGCCAGCATCAGCTTCTCTCGGCCCTCATCGCCGCCTGGCCGGACCAGACTGGCCGCACCTGTTTCGTTGTCGGCGACCCCAGACAGTCCATCTACTTTTTCCGCGACGCCGACGTCGAGCTCTTTACCCGAGTCAGGGAAACTGGCCTGGAAATTCCGCCCAGCGACCCGCTCCCGTTTGACCTTGTTCAGCTCACCGCAAACTTCAGAACGGCGCCTGTGCTGGTGGAGCGGGTTAACGATGTTTTTGTTGATGTATTTGCCGTAAATGATGGCAGCAATATAACTTTCGCTCCGGCCGAACCCGCGAGAGAGCCTGCAAATGTACACTTATCCGACTCAACTCCGACCGCCGACCCAACCCTCAAGTTCCACCTGAGTTTTGAGCCGCAAGTCGCTCGCGGAAAAGCAGCTGATGAAAGCGCAACCCTCGAAAAGGAAGCCGTCCACGACGCCCAGACGCAGGAGATTGTTGAGCTGATTCAGAGCCATCTCGTCCGCATTGACCAGTCCAAAGCCAGCGGCCAAAAGTACCGCATCGCCGTTCTGGCCCGCGCCAAAAAGTCGCTGGCAATCGTCGCCGAGGCACTGCGCGAAGCAGAAATCCCCTTCCGCGCCATTGAGCTCGAACAGCTCTCCGCCCGCCCCGAAATCCTGGACGCACTGGCGCTCGGCCGTGCCCTCTTCAATCCCTCCGACCGGGTGGCATGGCTCGGCGTTCTCCGCGCCCCGTGGTGCGGCCTCACGCTTGACGACCTGCACCTGCTCACCAGCGCCGACGATCCCGCACTTCTAGCCCGGCCCGTTCCCGAGCTGCTCACCGATCGCCTGACCCTTCTCAGCCAGGACGGTCAAAAGGCCGCCAGCCGCGTTCTTGAAGCTGTGATGTCCGTTCCAACGCTCCGCTCCCAACAGCCAACTTCCTCGTTGGGCACCTGGCTCCAACAGGCTTGGCTCCGGCTTGGCGGCGACGCCTGCGTAGACGCAACCGCCCGCGCCAACCTCGACCTGCTCTGGAGCTGCCTGGACAAACTACCCAGCGGCGAGCAGGACCTGCTCAGCCCGGCACTCACCGCGGCCCTCGACAAGCTCACCGCCCTGCCCGACCCCGACTCCGGCAGCGATTGCGGCGTCCAGCTAATGACCATCCACAAATCCAAAGGTCTGGAGTTCGAAGTGGTCATTGTCCCCGACCTGCAGGCCGGAACCGGCGGCGGTAAACCCAAAATGCTGTCCTGGCTAGAGCGTGGGCTGGCCGAGCCCGACGATCCCGACGAGATCACCGAATTCCTCATCGCCCCGCAGCAGTCCAAAGGCGCCGACCGAGGCGGGACAAAGGCCTGGGTCGATCGCGTCTACCGGGAACGCGAATCGCAGGAGGACCGGCGGATTCTCTACGTAGCTGCCACACGCGCGCGCGACGAGCTGCACCTCTTCGCCCGACCAGCGTACAAAACCGAAAAAGACGGCAGCCTGACCCTGGTCGAGCCATCCAAAGGCCTGCTCAAGACGGCCTGGCCACCTCTGGAGCCAACGGTTCGTGCCCGATTCGATGAGTGGAAGGCGGATCGCGAGGCTGCCCAGACAGAAGTTCTAGACATTGCCGCCTCCAGTGAGAGCAACCTGCTGGTCATGCGTTCGCCGGGCACGGAGAATCCGGGCACGGATACCCCGATCAAGCCAACCCTCCTGCGTCGCCTTCCGGCGGATTATCGCCCCCCGCAGGCGAACGCATCCGCACCCGCAGCCGCCGGGACAGCTTCCGGCCTCGGCGCTTCCCGCCTCTACGATCGCCACGAAGGCGGCTTACTTTCCCGCGCGCTCGGAACCGCCGTCCACGCCCTGCTGGAAGAGCTGGCCCGTCTGCGCGCAACCACCGACTGGCCCGCCGCCCGCGCCGCTCTCCCTTACCTTGAACCGCGCATCGCCGCCCAGGTCCGTGCCCAGGGAGTGGATCAGGCGCAGGCCGCAACCCTTGCCGCGGAGGCGCTCAAACTGGCTCTCGCCGCATCCCATGACCCCGCCGGTCAATGGATTCTCTCGCCACACGCCGACGCCGCCAGCGAAGTTCGATGGGCCGGAGTCGTCGCCGGATCGCTCAGCACCGTGCGCGTCGACCGCATCTTCCGCTCCGGGCTGACGCCACGGTTGGTCGGCGAGCAGGAATCCGCCGACCTGCAAGCCTGGTGGATCATCGACTACAAAACCACACACGCCGATCTGGGCGACTCCGCCTCGGCCATGCCCGCCCTGCGCGCCCTCTTCGCGCCGCAGCTTGAGGCTTACGCGAAAATCCTGCGCAACCTCCACGGAGCCGACGCAGTCCTTCGCGCCGGCCTCTACTATCCCCGCATGATGTTGCTGGATTGGTGGGAGATGTAGGGCAGCTTTCGGCTTTCAGCGCTCAGCTTGAGCTCCTGATGCTGACACTCATTCTCAAGCTTCTGGCTGGGAGTGAATGCCGAATTCGCATCTACCCCCTCAAAAAATAAGTAGTTTATTTTCAACGAATTACGGCTATATATTAGATAAAAGAGATGTTATTTACATCTATAAGAAAACAAATGACTTGCATAGGCCTGCAATGAGGCAGACGCTCGCGGAAGGCTCGCACAGGTGAACCGGTCCTGCTTCAGGGCTACGAAATGATTGTGCGCCAACGGCCGCCATCAATCGGCAAAATGGCGGAAAGTTTCTCCGGCTTGAGAGCGATAGGCCCGTGCGATAGTTGAGAATCAACGTCCGTCCCCCCTCTGAGGTCACTCATGCGCAGACTCGTTTTACTCGCGATTGCCGCGCTGGCGCTGCCTGCGTGCGCGCAGGTGTTCAACATGGAGCAGGACCGCGTGCAGATGTCTCCCTTGAACGGCCTGATGCGGTTCCATACCGGCGACGATCCCCGCTGGTCCGAGCCGGGCTTTGACGACTCCACCTGGCCGCTCATCTCCTCGGCAAGCGATTGGAGCGCTCAGGGCTACAAGGACTACGGCGGCTTTGCCTGGTACCGGTTCAAGGTGATCCTGCCGTCCAAGCACGCACAGCTCGGGCTTTACTTTCCCGGCATTGGTACCAGCTACCGGGTGTTTGCGGATGGCAAGCTGGTGGGCTCATACGGCGGCTTTCCGCCCAACGCGACCATTTACGGCCTTCGCCGGCATTTCGTTTTGCTGCCGCAGAGTCAGGCCGCCGAGTTGGAGATCGCCATACGCGTATGGCACTGGCCGCATTGGGCCATGTACTTTGGCGGAGGAATGTTGGGCGCGCCGCGCATTGGCGACGCCAGCCAGTTGAAGGCCTGGGTCACGCTGCTCGACAGGAACACGTTCTGGAGGCTGTCTGCACAGGATTACTCCGCCCTGCTCAATTTCCTCTACGGTACCGCCGGCTTTGCTCTGTTTCTCATGCGGCCCAAAGATCGCCTATACCTCTGGTACGGCTTGGCCGGCTTTTTCTTCTGCGGTTCGTCACTGATGACAGTTTTCGCGGCATTTCACGATGTGCCGGAATTCACGAGCGAGTTCTTAACCGATGGCCTTGCACGTGCGGGGTTCTTCAGCTTTCTGGTGTTCATTTGGGTCATGATGGGCAGCCGGCGCACTGTGTGGATTTGGATGGGAGTGGCTTGCCTGGTGGCGTTCGGGATGATGTGGACGGTGCCCGCGCTTCTCAATCTGCCCGTTTCGGTCGGCAACCTCATCCTTACCATCGTGAATCTGCCGTTCACCATCATCCCTGTGGTCATGTTGATTCAGGGCGTCAGGCGCGGCGACCCCGATGCACGATTACTGCTGATTCCGGTGGGGTTAAACGCACTGGCGAACTGGATTAATGACGGGCTTTGGGCGATTCTTACCGGGGGTCATACGTGGATTGAGCCATATTGGAACGTCTGGAACAGGACGTTCAACTGGCCGTTCCCTTTCGGCCTGTACGATCTGTCGATCTGGGTTCTGGTGCTTGCCATTCTTGGCATCGTGGTGCTTCGCTTTTCGCGCTCGCGTCACGAGCAGGAAGAGATGCAGAGCGAACGGGAAGCGGCACGGGCAGTGCAGCAGGTTCTGATTCCGGACGACATTCCAGGCGTGCCCGGATTCAGGATTGAGAGCGTCTACAAGCCTGCCGGCGAAGTGGGTGGCGACTTCTTCCAGATCGTTCCCATTGCCGATGGTGGCGTGCTGATCGTCGTCGGAGATGTGAGCGGCAAGGGGATGCCGGCGGCCATGACCGTATCGCTGCTGGTGGGAACCTTCCGCACGCTTGCGCACTATACGCAAAGCCCGGGCGAGATTCTCTCCGCAATGAATCAGCGCATGCTGGGACGCAGTCAAGGCGGTTTCACCACGTGTCTTGTCCTGCGCGTCGACCCTGACGGCAAGGTCACTGCTGCGAATGCAGGCCATCTGGGGCCTTACGTCGACGGCAAGGAGCTCACTCTCGAAAACGGCCTACCGCTCGGCCTTTCTGCCCAGTCGGCCTTCGCCGAATCCACGTTCCAACTTACACCCAACGCCCAGCTCACCCTGCTCACAGACGGCGTCGTTGAAGCCCGCAACGCCCAGGGTGAGCTCTTCGGGTTCGAGCGGACGCAGGCCATTTCCACACAACCCAGCAATGAGGTGGCCCGCGCGGCTCAAGCGTTCGGCCAGGAAGACGACATCACGGTATTGACGCTCGCCATTGTGCCCGTTGCTGCCGCCATTCACCATGCGCCGGCGTAGCTCAAATCACAAATTCGACGTCTCAATTTCCGTCTCCGGGCAGTTTTGCCGGTTTACCGGAAGCTAGTTTCCGGTCAACAGAATATCCCCGCGCTACCGACTCACGCCCAACCCGATTGACCGCATCAGTTCCAGCGCGTTGCTGGTCTTCACGATCCCGGGCTTCAGTTTGTAGTCAAAGATCAGCTGCCCGTCTTCAAATCGGTCCTCGAAGTGGCAGTTGGCGGCACGCGCGCCCATCGACTCGGGAATTTTGGCCAGCGCCAGGTCATGCGTGCTGACAATGCCGATGGCGTTGTGCTCCACAAAGCTGCGCACCACAAACTCGGTCCCCGCCAGGCGGTCATGGGAGTTGGTGCCCGAAAGCAGTTCATCCAGCAGAAACAAGACCGGCACAGGCCCCTTGGTCAGGTCCGAGACCAGCTTGACGCGGTGAATCTCCGCGTAGAAGCGCGACACGCCGCCGGAAAGCGAGTCGAGAATGCAGATAGACGCAGCAACCGCGAGCGGGGACAGGCGGAGCCGCGTGGCCCGCACGGGCGCGCCGCACTGCGCCAGCACCGCATTCGCGCCCACACTGCGGATGAACGTGCTTTTGCCGGCCATATTGGGGCCGCTGAGAATGACAAGTTGCAATCCATCGCCGAGCTTCAGGTCGTTGCGCACTGCCTTGCCGGCCGGCAGCAGCGGATGCGCCAGGCCGGTTACGTCAAAGACCGCTGCGTTGCCGCCTTCATCGAACTCAGGGAACACATCCTCAGGATGCTCGTAGGCATAGCCGGAAAGCGCGGTCAGCGCTTCCAACTGGCCTACGGCCTCTAGCCAGCCGCGAATTTGCGGACCATGCACCCGCTGCCATCGCTCGGCGGCAAAGACCAGTTGACCGCACCAGTAAGTGAAAAGGTCCAGCGGCCGGAGCGCCGGATTCCGCCGCGACTTCAGAAATTCGACGGTGCGGGCGAGCCGTGCGATGGCCACCGAAGGCGCAACCCCCTCGCGCCTGAGAGCGGCCTGAATCTCGATGACCTTTGGCGATAAAAACTGCTCGCGCTCCAGATGCGCCAGAACCCCGGCCAGCAGTTCGAGATCCTGCGTAGCCTTCTCGATGCGGTCAGAGGCCTCTTCGAAACGAGCGTGCAGGCGATGCGCCCACGCAAGGTTCAAAACCGAGATAGCCAGGGCAATCGCGCCTAGCCCCCACACAACCCACCCGACGATGCCGGCGACCCACAGAATGCCCAGCACCGTGGTGGCAATGCGCTTTGTGCGCTCAGGGAAAAACGGGCTGCGCTCGCCCCATTTTGCAAGTGCTTCCGGTTGCACACCCAGGCGAACCGTCTCGCCGAGCGAAAACAGCTGCTCGCGGAACTGCACACGGTTCTTCAGATCGTGAATAGCCTCCTGCCGCAGCAGGATCTCGTCCACCGGAGCGGCCTTTTGCAGCCACTCCGCGAGCGTCTCTTCACCGGCCCGGGTGCGCGCCGTACACAGCAGTTCAAAGATGGATGCCTTCCCGAAGAGGTCGAGATCGCGCGCATACGGGTGCAGCGGATCGAGGAACCGATCGCCTGTTTCCCCGGTTCCGGCCCAATCTCCGCTCATGCGGGCCAGGCCGCGCTGATAAAAATTGATCGCCCGGGAACGGATGCGGACGCGCCGGATCAGCTTTTCCTGCATCACCGCCAGCACGATGAACAAAAGGATGGGCACCACGAGAATTTCGAGAAACGCCGTATAGCGCAGCAGGACGATTGCGGCAATCAGCGTGAGCGCTACCACCGCGAGCTTGGCAAATCCCAGGCGCTTCTCGCGGCGCTGCTCCACCCTCTGCTCCCGCTCAAGCTCCTGAAGTCTGCGCTTGTAGACCGCATCGGGAGACTCCTGTTGGCGTTCAACCATGCCTTAAGAGTACAGGGCTGAATGGCGAGGTTTCGAGTCCTATGTTTTGGGTATTGGATTGGCTTCAAGGCCTGCGCGGGCATCGCGGCCGCCGGTGACGCTCTTGTGGTGGCGCACATCCGCGCCCTGCACCCAGAAGATCACATCCTCGGCGATGTTGGTGGCGTGGTCGGCAACGCGCTCCAGGCTGCGGCTGATCATCAGCGCGTTCAGCGCCTGCGGAGCCAGGTGGCTTTGCTCTTCCATTACCTTGGTCAACGACTTATAGGCCGCGCGATTCATAGCATCCACGGCGTCGTCCATGGTGAGCACGGTACGGGCCATGTCGGCATCGGCCTCAATGAAGGACTGCAGGCTGCGGCGCACCATGTCGGCGGCCAGTGCGGCCATCCGGAAGATGTCCACGGGAAGATCGACAACCGCCATCTGCTCCATGCTGCGTACGCGGTCGCTGATGCTCTTGGCCGCGTCGCCCACGCGCTCCAGGTCGGCGTTGATTTTGATAACCGCCAAGATAAATCGCAAATCGATCGCCATAGGCTGCTCCATGGCCAGAAGATCCAGAGCGGCCTGGTCGATGTCGCGCTCCAGGCGATTGATGGCAATTTCGCTGCGGCTTACCAGGTCGCAGATGGAGAGGTCGCGGACACGATAGGCCTCAATTGCGCGCTGAATGGCCTGCTCGGCCAGCCCGGCCATGACCAGGAGCTGCTCCTTGAGGTCGTCGAGGCTTTGTTGGAAGCGTATGCGTGTCATCCGAACCTGCCCGTGATGTAATCCTCAGTCCGCTTGTCGCTGGGATTGGTAAAGATCTTGTGCGTCGAGTCGAACTCGACCATGCGGCCGTTCAAAAAGAACCCCGTCTTCTCCGCAACACGGGCCGCCTGCTGCATATTATGCGTAACGATCACAATTGTGTACTGCGATTTGAGCTGAAAGATCAGGTCTTCGATTTTCGATGTGGAAACCGGGTCGAGAGCCGAGGCGGGCTCGTCCATCAACAGCACCTCGGGATCCACAGCGAGGGCGCGCGCAATACATAGACGCTGCTGCTGGCCGCCGGAGAGGCTGGCGCCTGACTTCTTCTTGAGATCGTCCTTTACTTCGTCCCACAGTGCCGAATTCTTGAGAGATTTCTCTACAATCTCGTCCAGCGCACGGCGGTTGCTGTAGCCGTTGAGCTTGAGCCCCGCGGCCACATTGTCATAGATGGACATGGTGGGAAATGGATTGGGACGCTGAAAGACCATGCCCACGCGCCGGCGAATCTCAACCGGCTGGGCGTCCTCATAGATATCGAGGTCGCCGATGCGCACGGTTCCAGTGACGCGTGCAATGGGGTTGGTCTCATGCATGCGATTGAGGCAGCGCACAAAGGTGCTCTTGCCGCAGCCCGAGGGGCCGATCAGCGCGGTCGCATGGTTGGCCGGGATGTTCAGATTGATGTCCTGCAGCGTGTGGTTGGTTGCATACCACGCGTTCAGGTTGATGACCTCGATGCCAACGCCCACTTGCGCATTTCTCCTTCTGCCCTATACCGAAGCAACTACATTCCGGTGGCGAATTCCTAAAAACTCGCCGCGTGCAATTCAGTCAAAACGACATCTCATGAAGGAGGAATGCCGTTCAGCTTGCCCCTTTCAAAACGCCGCGGCTGGTGACAAACCGCACCAGTGAAACCGCAAGTACGATCAAAATAATCAGTACCAGCGCTCCCGCCCACGCCTGACGATGCCAATCGTCGTAGGGAGAGATGGCGTACACATAAATCTGCAATGGCAGCGCGGCGATGGGGCGGTTGAGGCTCACGCTCCAAAACGCATTTCCGAAGGCGGTGAAGATGAGCGGCGCCGTCTCGCCGGCCACGCGCGCAAAGGCCAGCATGCAGCCGGTGATGATGCCGGGCGAGGCGGTTTTCACGGTAATCGAGAGCACCGAGCGCCAGTTGGGAACGCCGAGTCCCAGCGCGGCTTCGCGAACCGCGTGCGGCACCATCAACAGCATCTCTTCCGTGGTGCGGCAGACCGTGGGAATCATCATGATCCCCAGCACGATGCCGCCGGATAATGCAGAGAACGGCATCTGCGGCGTGACAACCAGTGCGTAAACAGCAACACCCATCACGATGGAGGGGACACCGTTGAGCACGTCGGCAGTAAAACGAACCGCGCCGGCCAGCCTGGTTCCGCGGCCGAACTCGGCCAGGTAAATGCCGCCGCCGATGCCGATCGGAATCCCGATCAGGCTCGCTAATCCCAACAGCACTCCGGAGCCGACGATAGCGTTGGCCATGCCGCCGCCCTCTTCGCCCGGTGGCTTAGGAACCTGCGTAAAGAAAGCCAGATTAAGCGAACTCGCACCCTTGTAGATGAGGTAGCCGAAGATGGCCACCAGCGGCGCAACCACGAGCAGCGTCGCCAGAATGGACAGCGTCGTCGCCGCGCCATCTACCAGTGTCCGTATCCGCGCCCGAAGTTTATGTTCCGATGCCAATGTTTTCAGCCTGTAAAGCAAAGGTTCCAGATCGTTGATTTCGTTGAAAGCTACATCTTCCCTGGATTTCACGCCGTCCCTACAGGACGGGAGCTGTTGTTGAACCCGGACCCAGGACTGCGCTGCGCTTGTCCGGGGCTATTCTCGATTCTCCCTCCGGGAGAAAGAACGCCTACATCCAATTGGTGCTGCCTGCGGCACGACTAAATTCGCGCCTTTTCAAAACGACGGCGTATTCTGAGGCTCCTTCAACATTCGCTCACTTTTGCCTTCAGCTAGAAGCCAGCAGCTAAGAGTTGGAAGCTGCTTCTAGTGTTGTTGCGCCGGCGCTCCCCTCGTTACAGCCCATACCAGCACGCGTGCCAGTGCGTTCACAATAATGGTGACGATAAACAGCGCCAGACCGATCTCAGTCAGCGCGCTCAGATGCAAATTCGATGACGCCTCAGCATACTCGTTCGCAATGACCGACGACATGGTAGCGCCGTTGGCCAGCAGCGAGCGGTGAATCTCCGGGCTGTTGCCGATGACCATGGTCACCGCCATGGTCTCGCCCAGCGCGCGGCCCAGGCCCAGAATCACCGCGCCCACAATGCCGATGCGCGCGTTGCGCAGCACGCCCATGCGGATCATCTCCCACCGCGTTGCACCGATGGCCAGCACCGCCTCGCGCTGCGAATGGGGCACCGCGTTCATCACTTCGCGGGTGAGCGAGGAGATGATGGGCAGAATCATGATGGCCAGAATCACGCCGGCGGAAACGAATCCAAGGCCGGTAGGATTGTCGTCGGTAAAGAAGCCGGTCCAGCCAAGATACTTGATCAGCAGCGGATTTACATGCTCTCGCAGCAGCGGCACCAAGACGAAGACAGCCCAGAGGCCGTAGATGACGCTGGGGATCGCGGCAAGCAATTCAGTCAGAAAAGCCAGCGGCCCGCGCAGCGCACGGGGGCACATCTCCGTGAGGAAGATTGCCAGGCCAATCGCCAGCGGCACCGCCATCAGCAGCGCCAGAAACGAGGAAACCATGGTCCCATACACAAACGGGAGTGCGCTGAAATGCCCATTGACCGGGTCCCAATACGAAGGGAGATTGGTGTCTGGATCAGTGAACGCAGAGAAGAAAAACTTGAAGCCGAATTGGTGCCACGCCAGCTTCGAACTCGACACGAGTTCCGTGGCAATCAGCACCACAATGGCGAAGATGCTGAGCGCGCACAGCACCATGAGCCAGCGAAATACGCGGTCAGCGAATGCAGAGTTGCCGCGCGCCAGCAGGAATTTGCGCACCGCGGAAGCTTCAAGCGCAGCCGTTCCGCCGGGACGTTTTCCGTCGGGAGGGCCCGGATCAGGCTGAAGTTGAGCTTGGGAGATGCGTATCTCTGGCGCGTTGGTGCTCACCTTATCAGGCTACCGGGCAAATGTGAACAGGAGGTTACAACGCTGCTAAATCAAGTGCATACAAGCGGAAAAAACAGCATTTCCGCCGATTTTGGCCAGACTGCCATGCTACCGCTCCGGGAAAAACTGAAGCGCCGGATGCAGACCGCCCGAACCCAGGTGATTTGGAATCTGCGAAAACAACTTCCCCCCGCCACCCAGGATAAACCGCCTCAGGCAGCTTGGAGCTTGTGACGAAGCACGACCCTCCCAAAGGGGCGATCTTCAATCAAATGGCGCAAAGCCTCGGCCGCTTCCTCCAATGGATATGTGCTCTCAAGCACCGGCTTCACGCTTTGGGACGCCAATAGCGGGACAATCCTGTTCCAAGCCTCAGCGATCTTTGCCGCCGGCTGCGCAAAGAGCGAGAATCCTCTCATGTGGGCGCGCTTCCAGATCACGTCGGTAAGGTCGATTGTAGCGGAGCGGCCAGCCGAGTATCCCAGTGTAATCAGCGTGCCATTGAGAGCAAGCGCGGAGAGTGCCTGCCCCGTCAAAGAACCGCCCACACTCTCGACAACGATGTCTACGCCCTGTCCTCCCGTGATCCGTTTGACCCCATCGGCAAGACCTTCGCGGGAGAGATCGATGACGTTTTCGTATCCCAGCGTCTTCGCCTGTTCAGCCTTCGCCGTACTGCTCGTCGTCGAAATGGCAAACTTCGCGCCCTGCGCCCTGGCCAGTTGGGTCACTGCGTTGCCCACCGCCCCGCCTATGGCAGGACCGAGTACCGATTTCCCAGGCTCGAAGCCGGCCAGCATGAGTGTGCACTGTGCCGTGAGATAGGCAACCGGAACGCCACCGGCGGTTGCATCGTCAAGGTTTTCGGGAATCAGGCAGAGATCCTCTGGCCTGGCAGCGATCCATTCGCCATAGGTGCCGTCTTCGAATGCGCCATAAGGACCGAAGAACATCACCCGCGCTCCAATAGCGAACCCCGAGCCGCCCGGCTCCTCCACGATCCCCGCACCCTCGTTGCCTAGAATCAAGGGAGCTTTGGCGAACGGAAACCCGCCGGAGAGAATCGTGTGATCCAACGGGGACACGCCCGCGGCGGTGAGACGAACCAGAACCCTTCCCTCTGTCCGAACCGGCTTTGCCACTTCAACCAGCTTCAGTTCGCTGTAGCCGGTGAAGGCCTCAGCACGCATTGCTCGCATATCCGCTGCTCCCGTGAACCCCAACGTATTTTGTATTTGGATGAGCATTCAGAGTTGGAGGTGCAGCAATTTCGTCGAGTACTTCAATGAGCGTCGGAACAGCCGCCCAAACATGTCACATCCCTCTGCCCACTGCATTAAGCTGGTGTCTGTCCGACCGGGGGTCTGATCCGATGCGCGCAGTTCTTGCTATTCTCGTCCTTGCTTTCGCAGCCCTCACGTCGCACGCCCAGACCGAAGCCCAGACCGGAGCCCAGACCGGAGCCCAGACCGACGTACCGACCGACCCGCCCCATCACGACTGGCACGCCGGCTGGATCACGCATCCGACGGCGCCCCTGCGCGGGCCGCTGGTGCTGCACTTCCGGCGCTCACTCCCTTTAGCTGCCGTGCCGGCGAGCTACATTGTCCGAGTCAGCGCTGACAACCGCTTCATCCTTTACGTCAACGGAAAACGTGTGGGCGACGGCCCCGCGCGCGGCGACCTCACGCACTGGCGTTATGAGAAGTTCGACCTGGCGCCGTTCCTTCAGGCCGGCCCTAACCTCATCACCGCAACAGTCTGGAACTGGGGTGTCTACGCGGCCGTCGCGCAGTTCTCTGACCGCACAGCCTTTCTGCTGGAGAGCGAGGCGAAGGGGGAAAACTCCATCAGCACAGGCGAGGACAACAGGCGTCAGGACTCCAAAGCGGCTGACAATTCGGACGGCTGGCTGGTTGAGGAGGAGCCGGGGCATCAGCCGCTGGATCGCAGCACCGTGACATACCAGGCTTACTTCGCCGCCGGTCCCGGCGAGCAGATTGACGCCGCTAAGTACGACTGGGATTGGAACTCGCCCGCAGCACCCGGTCCAGGATCGAAATGGGTTCCCGCCGCTTCGCCCATGCGCGACAGTATTTCTGCGGGCGTGAACCACGCCCACTCCGCCGACACCACCGGCGACAACCCGTGGGGGCTGGTGCCAGATGAGCTGCCGCATATGGAGTACTCGCCGACCAGCGCAGGCGAGACCGTGAGCCTCGACGACATTGGAGCGGAGCAGCCTGGATTGATCCGCTTCCCAGCAGAGCCGGCGATGCTTCCGCCCGGGGTTCATGTTCATCTCCTTCTCGATCGCAAGACCCTGACGACCGCCTATCCGCGCCTCATCGTCTCCGGCGGCCAAGGCGCCAAGATCGTCCTCACGTATTCAGAGGCGCTGTACGACAAAGATGGGCACAAGGGCGACCGCGACGAAGTTGCCGGTCGCAAGGCCCTCGGCCTCACCGACAGCTTTCTCCCCGACGGCGGCCCGCACCGCACCTTTGAGCCGCTCTGGTGGCGCACCTGGCGCTACCTCGACCTCGACATCACCACCGGCGCCGATCCCCTCACCCTCGAATCCCTCGCCGCCAACTTCACGGCCTATCCATTTCAAGAGCGCGCAACCTTCACCGCACCCGCATCCAATCCCGACCCAGACCTCGCCAGGATATGGGAGATCAGCTGGCGCACCGCGCGGCTCGATGCCCATGAAACCTACATGGACACTCCCTACTACGAGCAGCTTCAATACATCGGCGACACCCGCATCCAGGCGCTCATCTCCTACTCCGTCGCCAATGACGACCGTCTCGCCCGCCAGGCGCTGTTGGCCTTCGATCAGTCGCGCTTCCCCGATGGCATCACGCGCAGCCGCTATCCGAGCAACCTGCCGCAAAATATTCCCACCTTTTCCCTGCTTTACATCGGCATGCTCCATGACAACTGGATGTACCGGCCCGATCCGGAGTTCGTTCGGTCGCTGGTTCCCGGAACGCGCACCGTCCTCGGCTGGTTTGCCCACTACGAGCAGCCTGACGGCCTGTTGCGCGAAGTTCCATGGTGGAGCTTCATCGACTGGGTCTCCACGGGCGCAATCCCCACTTACGACGCCAACCACGAGTCCTGCATGACCACACTTCAGTACCTCGGTGCTCTAAGCGACGCCGCTGACCTTGAGAATTCGCTGGGCGACGCGACGCTGGGCAGCCGTTACCAAACCGGCGCCGCGCACGTGCGGGAGGGGATCTACGGAAAGTGCTGGTCACCCTCGCGCGGCCTGCTTGCCGACAATCCCGACCAGAAGAACTTCAGCCAGCAGGCAAACTTTCTTGGCATTCTCTACGACGTCATCCCCAAAGATCAGCAGCAGGTGGTTCTGCGCAAGCTGCTCGCCATCGACCCAGGCACAAATCCCGACGGAGTCCTCAGCGCCTCGTATTACTTCCGCTTCTACCTGGCCCGCGCGCTGGATCACGCCGGAATGGCCGATGAATACCTCAACTCGCTGGGCCCGTGGCGCAAGTTGCTGCCGCTTCACTTCAGCACCTGGCCCGAGGTCCCGGGCGACACCCGCTCCGACTCGCACGCCTGGACCGCGCACCCCATCTACGATCTGCTCACGCTGGTGGCCGGCGTTGAACCAGCCAGTCCGGGATTTGCCACTGTCCGCATCGCGCCGCATCTCGGCAACCTGCCCTCGCTCACAGCTTCCTATCCGCACCCGGAAGGGATGATCCAGGTGGACTATCGCCGCCAGGGCGCTGGCCTGGAAGGGACCATCGCCCTGCCCGGCAAGCTCACCGGCAGCTTCGACTTCAACGGCAAGAGCTGGCCGCTCAGCCCCGGAGTGAACCACATCCAGGTCCCGTAACGGCGGTCCGGTCTGGTGTTCGCCAGTCGATTCATTTTCACGAAACGGGCGGTCGGGACAAACGCTCGGCGGACCGGGACCGGGCCGTCTGTCTCCTCCGCATCGGTCCCCTGCAAATTCGCATCGGTTCCAGGAAAATCGATTCAGACGTTGGGAAACACTGTTTCCCGATTCGCGAAAACGTGCTACAACTCCTACATGGCAAAAGGGAAGAGTACAACGCCACCGGGACATGTCAACCTCCGCATGCTCGCCGATCACCTGAAACTTTCGCAGACCACCGTCTCTCTGGTTCTGAACGACTCGCCTTCCGCCAAGTCCATCCCCCACGAGACCCGCAAACGGGTGGTCGAGGCCGCTGAGCGGCTCAACTATCGGCCCAATTACTTCGCCCGCTCCCTGCGCCAGAGCAAGTCAATGAGCGTAGGAGTGCTGGCTCCGGATTTGAGCGAAGGCTACTTCACCCGCGTCATGAGCGGCGTGGTGCAGGAGCTTACCAGCGCGCATTACTTCTACTTCACCGCCTGCCACGACTGGAAGCGCGAGCTGATTGAGAAGTATCCGCGCATGCTGGTGGAGCGCGCTGTCGATGGTTTCCTGCTGCTGAATACGTCGGCCGAGCAGATCGATGTGCCGGTTCCGGTCGTTGCCATTTCTGCGCACAGTGCCGTTGATAATGTGACCAATATCGTGCTCGATCACCACCTGGCGGTAAAACAGGCACTGAATCATCTCTATGAGCTCGGCCATCGCCGCATCGCCTTCATGCGCGGACCGCGCGCCATCCCCGACTCGGAGTTTCGCTGGGAGTCCATTCAGCAGGTGGCCCGCGAGATAGGACTCAAGATCGATCCCGCGCTGGTCATCCGCATCGACTCCGCCGGCTGGTCAATGAAAGACAACTACCACCCCATGGCGCCCGAGATCGGCTACAAACCCATGCAGGGGCTGCTCGAAAAATCGCGGGATTTCACGGCCATCTTCTGCTTCAACGACATCGCCGCCATCGGCGCCATTCGCGCGCTGAAAGACGCTGGGTTGACTGTGCCCGGAGATGTGTCGGTGGTCGGCTTTGACGATATCCAGTCGGCGGCCTACTCTACGCCTTCGCTCACCACCGTGCGCCAGCCGCTGCTGGAGATGGGCATACGCGGCGCGCAAATTCTGCTGGAACGCATCGCCGATCGCGAGAAGCCGTTCCCGTCAGAGGTCGTCATGGCGCCGGAGTTCGTCGTCCGCGAGTCCACCGGACCGGCTATAGCGAAACCAGAGTAGCTGTACCCAGGAAGCACGATGCCAAGTGGCCTTTTCCTCAAGAAAAAGCCACCTTTCACGGTACTGAAAAAGTCTATATGTCTTCCGAAAATGCTCTGATTCCAATCAATGACCCGCTGGTTCAGCCGCAGTAGGATTCAAACCACCGGCTGATGTAGACCTGCGCGTGCGCCTCGCCGCAGTAGTGGCGCGCGTGGGGCGCCTCGGCAGCTTCCTTGGTCCACTTGAAGACCGTCAGTTGCGCGTTGTTGCAGTGGATCACAATCCACCGCGAAACATTCTGGCTCTCAATACTGCAAATCTCACATCGATAAATCGAATCAATCATCGCTGGGCCTCCTCAGCAATCCACTCATTCACTGCTTCACTCTTTCACCGTTACTCCAGCATCTGCAAATCCAGCGGTTCCACCAGGAAACAGTCCATGGTCCGCATGGCCGCCAGTGCCCTTTGCAGCGCGGACGACTTGCACGGCTCCACGGTGACCACGAAGGGCAGCGCGTCCGCGGGGAAGCCGGGCTTCTGCACGATGGCGCGGATGTTGATGTGCTCTCGCGCCAGCGCACCCGTAATCTCGGCCACAATGCCGGGGCGGTCCTTGACCAGGAAGCGGATGTAATGCGGCACCTCAAACTCGCCGCCTAACGCCGCTGGCTCTGACGGCACCTCGACGCGGCGCGATCCATGCGCCAGAGCCAGCAGGTCGCTGACCACGGCAACCGCTGTCGGCTGGCCGCCGGCGCCGTGGCCTGAGAAGACAACGTCGCCGCCGTAGTGACCGCTGGCGATCACCATGTTCTCCGTGCCGCGCGACCATGCGAGCGGTGAGCGGCGATCCACCAGCATCGGTCCCACCGTCGCAGCCACACGGCCGCCAGACCGGTCGGCGCGCGCAATCTGGCGGATGGTGCAGCCCAGGTCCCGCGCATAGCTGAAGTCGACAGCGGAGATCGTTGTAATCGGCCGCGGCACAATCTCTTCGGGATGCACTTCAAGCCGCAGCGCGAGGCGCATCAGGATGGAGAGCTTGGCGCGCGCGTCGAATCCGCCCACATCCTCCGTGGGATCGGCCTCGGCATAGCCCAGGCTCTGCGCCTCCTTGAGCACCGGAGCGTATTCCGCGCCCTCTTCCATCTTGCTCAGGATGAAGTTGCAGGTGCCGTTCAAAATGCCCTCAATGCGCTCGATGCGGTCGCCGGCCAGACCCTGTTCCAGGCCCGGAATCACGGGAATTCCACCTGCAACAGCAGCGCCGTATTTCAGATGGCCGCCGTTTGCCGCGGCCAGCCGCTCCAGTTCCACTCCGTGAAAGGCAATCAGCTTCTTATTGGCTGTGACCACGCTCTTTCCGGCTTCGAGCGCACGGCGCACCCAGCTGCCTGCGGGGTCAAGCCCTCCGGCCAGTTCCACCACCACATCCACGGCGGACGCCAGCACCGCGTCCGCATCTTCGCTCCACACCACGCCCGGTGGAACCCAGTCCACGCGCTTGCGCGCAACCCCGCGGTTGAAGATATGCGTCAGCAAGAGGCCTTCGGGTTTCTGCTCCACCAGGATGCGCGCAGCCGAACTGCCCACCGTGCCAAAGCCAAACAGCGCAACCCGCAGCGGGCGGCGAATTCCCTGCTCTGCCGCTTGCGCTCCAGCCAATTCCTTCAACACTTCGGAAGCTTTTCCCTCACTCACAGTGATTCCCTCACCCGGACTTTGCTCTTCATCCTGCACTTTACTCTTCAAGCCTGCATTTTTCTCTTCATGGATGATAACTGACTGCCGCATGCACGCGGGTTGCGCCCAGGCCGTCCTCGTGTAACATGAATCCCAGATGCGGCGCGCGCTTTCCAGTTTCCTCATTTTGTTCTTCGGCCTGGGTCCGGTTGCGGCAACCCTGCACGCCGACGACGATGCAGGCCTGCCCGCATGTTGCCGCCGCAATGGAGCGCACCATTGCAACCTCTCTGCGCGCATGGTTGCAATGATGGTCGACAGCGACGGCAAGACCAGCCTTTCTGCGCCAACTGCATGCCCGTACTTCCCCGGCTACAACGTCGCGCCTTCCACCACCCCCCTGGCCCTTGGCGCACAGCCGGTGAGCATGCCAGCCCTGCTGGTTCAGCCGCACACGCCAGCCGCCGCGCGCGCCGCCGCCCGCTTGAGCCAGCTACGCACTCGCGCCGGCCGCGGCCCTCCCGATTCCTCCCACAGCTAACGATTCGGTCGAAAACATTGTCTCGGACCGGAAGGCCAATTGCCGCACTCCGCCCGCTCGTGGAGTCGTACTTTGACCTTGACAGTCGCAGCAGAGATTTTTCTCCACGGTCCGCATAGTTTTTGACACTTCCCCGCCAGCCCAAGGCATCTTTCCGTTCCCCCGGAGACGCGGTCAATGCCTGTGCTCAAGCCAAATCGTTTTCGGAGGATTCTTCTCATGCGACCCCGTACTTTATTTGCCGCGGCACTGTTCCTCGCGGCTTCTCTTCCCCTGTTTGCCACGATCTTCGGTTCCGTTCGCGGCGTAGTCCATGATCCTCAACATCGTCCAATCCAGGGCGCGCGCCTTACCCTGAAAGCTCAAAACTCGGATTGGACGCAATCGCAGGATTCCGATGATCACGGTGAATTCACATTCACATCTGTTCCCATCGGGAATTACACGGTCACCGTCTCGTCGAAGGGTTTTGAGCAGGTGAGTCAGGACGTCATCGTTCAGTCCGACACAAGGCCGGTACTCCATCTCCAATTAGCCATTGAAGGCGTGGAGGAGAACGTTTCTGTGCAGGAACTTCCGGTGCAGGCGACGACGGACAGTTCCACGCCGACAACAATGCTGAGCCGTGCAGACATCGAGCAGACCCCCGGAGCGGATCGCACCAACGGCATGGAAATGATCACCGATTATGTTCCGGCCTCCTATGTGACGCATGACATGCTGCACATGATGGGTGGCCACCAGGTCAACTGGCTGATTGACGGCGTCCCCATTCCCAACACCAACATCGCCACCAACCTTGGCCCGCAGATCCTCCCCAGGGACATCGATTATCTCGAGGTGTATAGCGGCAGTTACGACGCCGACTATGGAGACCGCACCTACGGAGTCTTCAACGTCGTTCCGCGCACCGGCTTCGAGCGCGACAAGGAATGCGATCTCGTCATCGCCGCCGGTAACTTCTACCAAACCGACGACCAGATCAGTTGCGGAAGCCACACGCCGCGTGCCGCCTACTACGCGAGCTTGAACGGGAACCGCAGCGCTTACGGGTTGCAGACGCCGGTTCCCCAGGTGGTCAACGACTCGGTCAACGGCTTCGGCGGATTCGCTTCGTTCATCTTCAACCCCGACGCAAAAAACCAATACCGCTTAGTCACTTCGTTGCGGAGAGATTACTATCAGATTCCGATTGACCCCGATCCCAACTCCATTGGAAACCAGGTCTATCCATCAAGCGGCCTCCATGACGCCGAAAGCGAGCCGGACGGATACGTCACATTCTCCTGGGTTCGCACATTCAGCCCCAACACGCTCCTGACGGTTTCGCCCTTCTATCACTACAACGGCGCCGACTACAACGGCGGCCCAAACGACACTCCCGTGATCTCGACCGTGTATCAGAACGCCAACTACGCCGGAGCCCAGATCGCCCTCAACAAAAACTTCTGGAAGAACGATCTTCAAGCCGGCCTTTACAGCTTTGGCCAGCACCAATACAACTACTTCAATAACTACTTCACCGACGGCACTCCAAACGTTCCCTCCTCCTCGATCGGCGTGAGTGGCGGAGTGGTCTCCGAATTCATCAACGATAAATTCAAGGTGACTCCCTGGTTCACTTTGATCGCCGGGCTTCGTGAAACGCAGTTCGACGCGACCATATCAGAGCATGCAAGCGACCCTCGCCTGGGCGCTGCCCTGCGCGTTCCGCGCTTGAATTGGGTATTCAGCGGCTTCTATGGCTACTACTACCAGGCTCCGCCGCTATCGACCGCAACCGGGCCGCTCCTCGATCTGGCAAACGGCCAGAACTTCACCTTTGCTCCCCTTCACGGTGAGCGCGATATTCAATGGCAGTACGGCGTCACGATTCCGTATCGCAGCTGGACCCTGTCGGCGAACAACTATGAAACCAGGGCCGAAAACTGGCTGGACCACAACAATATCGGCGAGTCCAATATCTTCTGGCCCATCACCTGGTCTTCGGCGCTCATTCAAGGATGGTCGCTCACTCTGCGCTCTCCGAACGTCTTCAACCATGGCCAGTTTCACCTTGCCTACGCGAACCAGATCGCGCAGGCAACCTCTCCCATCACCGGCGGCCTGATCTGCCCGGCGCCAATCACTTCTTCATGCCCGCTCGACATTCCCCCAGGCCTTGCACCCGTTGACCACGACCAGAGAAACACATTGAACATAGGCTTCAACGGCATTCTGCCCTGGAAGACCTACGCTTCAACCAATGTCTATTACGGCTCGGGATTCACCAATGGCCTCTACGGCACGCCTCAGGACCAGTACCCCGGTCCGTATCTGCCCAGCCACACCACGTTCGATTTCGCCATCGGCAAAACCTTCGCCGAGAAGTTCACCATCTCCGCCAACTCGGTGAACGTAGCCAATCGCCGCGTGCAGCTGGATAACAGCCTGACCTTCGGAGGATTCCACTGGAACGACCCACGACAGATTTACGGCGAGTTCCGCTACCGCTTCAACTATTGACCTTCTTCAATTCGTTCAACCTATGTCGGCTTCCCACTCATTTCGCGGCCTTCGGCGGAATGAGTGGGAAGCCATAGCTCGGGTCCCCCCCGGTATCGATTTTGAGACCGAGGAAATTCTGCTATCCCTGGAAATTCCCGTATCATAAAAATCCATGGCGACCCTCTATGACAAGCTTCAGCTCAAGGGCCAGCAGGAGATGCTGGTTCTAAATCCACCGGCGAGCTTTGAAAGCGAACTCGCCAAGCTGCCGGTGACGCATATTCTGCGCGATATCAAGTCAGCGCCGGAGATTCACTTCTCGCTCGCCTTCGTGACCAAGCAGAGCGAAGTGGACGCCGTGGCTACGCAGATCACCAAGCGGGCCAGGGGCGACGCGGCAGTATGGTTCGCGTATCCCAAGGGCACATCGAAGAAGTACCAGTGCGATTTCAACCGCGACACAGGCTGGGCTGTGTTGAAAGCGGCCGGCTTCGAAACCGTCCGTGCCATCGCCATCGACGAGGATTGGTCCGCCCTGCGCTTTCGCCGCTCGGAGTACATCAAATTGCGCTGACCTGCCATCAAGGAACATACCGGCACGCCGTCTCGCCGACCAGCTAACTCGCCATCGTCGCGCAAGCGGCGGCTCACTTGCTAAGCCACAAACAGCCCCGGCAACACCTCGCCCGCCTTGCCCTCGACCACGTTCGTGAACGCGCTCGCGTTCAGCGGCTTTTCCGGCCCGATATAAACCGTGCGCGCCCCGGCCTGGCGTGCCCAGTGCACAAAGTTGGCCGCGGGATACACCGACCCCGACGTCCCAATCACTACCATCACTGTCGCCTTCGCAATCTCCCGCTGGATGCGATCCATCTGCAGCGGAATCTCGCCAAAGAAAACGATGTGCGGCCGCATCCGCGCGCCGCAGGAGCAGCGGCCCACATCGCTCAGGCTCTTGTAGACCATGCGGTCCTCAACCGGCGGCTCGCCGCACTCGTCTCCGCAGCGCGATTTGGCCAGTTCGCCGTGCATGTGCACCAGCCGCTCGCTGCCCGCGCGCTCATGCAAATCATCCACATTCTGCGTGCAGAGAAAGAAGCGGTCGCCTAGCTTCTGTTCCAGCTCCGCCAGCGCGATGTGTGCGGGATTCGGCTGCGCCTTCGCTCCATCCGCCCGCCGCTGCGAATAAAACTCCCACACCAGTTCCGGATTGCGCTCCCATGCCTCCGGCGTGCAGACGTCCTCAATGTCATGCCCAGCCCACAACCCGTCTGACGCGCGAAATGTCGGCAGCCCGCTCTCCGCGCTGATACCCGCGCCGGTGAGAACGAAGACGCGGTCGGTGGGAGTGATGGATATGGTCATAAGAAATCAGCTTCCAGCTTGCTTACGATGAGCGGGCTTGTTGAGATTTGTGGTCTCCCACTCATTCGCCCAAAAGCGGCGAAATGGATGGGGCACGGGGCTTTTGTTTCGGCCGCTCTGCGAAACTGATCACTGACAACTGATCTCTGACCACTGTTTCAAGGTTCCAGCAGAATCTTGCCCGTCGTCTTGCGCCCTTCCAGATCGCTCTGCGCCTGCGCGGCATCTGCCAGGTCGTAGACATACTCTGTCCTCAGCTTGAGCTCGCCCTTCGCCGCCCAGCCCAGCACATCTCCTGCGCGCCACTCCAGCTCGGCACGCGTGGCAATGTAGTGCCACAGCGACGGCCGCGTAATAAACAACGATCCTTTGCCGCTGAGCTGGATCAGATCAAACGGCGGCACAGGGCCGCTGGAGCCGCCAAAGAGCGCCAGCAGGCCGCGTGGCCGCAGGCAGTTGAGGCTGCCGTCAAAGGTCGTCTTGCCCACCGAGTCGTACACCACGTCGACGCCCTTGCCCCCGGTAATGCGCTTGACCTCGGTCTCAAAGTTCTCTTCGGTGTAGAGAATCACCTCGGAGGCGCCGGCCTCGCGCGACAGCTCTGCCTTCTCAACCGACGACACCGTCGTAATCACGTGCGAGCCAATCCGCGCCGCCATCTGCGTAAGCAGCAGTCCCACGCCGCCTGCGCCGGCATGCACCAGGCACGTGTCGCCCTTCTTGAGCGGGAATGTGGAGTAGGCGAGGTAGTGCGCTGTCATCCCCTGCAGCATGGCGGCCGCAGCCTGCTCCATGCTCACGCCGTCCGGCATCTTTACCAGTTGCGCCGCGGGAACGAGCGCATACTCGGCATAGCTGCCCAGCACGCTGGTCGAGGCAACGGAGTCGCCCGCGGCAAACCCCGTCACGCCAGGGCCAAGCTCTTCCACCGTGCCCGCGGCCTCGCTTCCCGGTGTCAGCGGCAACGCGGCCTTGTACACTCCCTTGCGAAAGTAAATCTCTACAAAGTTGACCCCGATGGCCTCAACGCGGATCAACACCTGGCCCGGTCCCGGCTGCGGGATGGGCAAATCGGCCAGTTTTAAAACCTCTGGCCCGCCTGTCTCGTGAATCTGAATCGCTTTCATGTCACGCCAAGAATGCACCTTGAGGCCTGAGTACTGCAAGCGGAAGGCATAATACGTCCATGAAAACTCGGGGCATCGCAAGCCCCGCAGCCAAACAAAAAGCCCAGCCCGGTCTGCCCAGGCAAGGCTTTTCTGTTCCCTGATCCTTAATCCCCGTTCCCTAATCCCTGTTCCCTGCTTTTAAAACCCGCCTTCGCGCTCTTCCGACAGCAGGCTCTGTTCTTCAGGAGAAGACAGCCGGACCAAACGGTCGATGGCGTAGGGCGTCGGATGCTGGCTGGTGAAGTAGTGGCGCACCTGCAACTCGCCCAGCATGCCGATGGCCAGCATCTGGATGCCTGCCACAATCAGCACCGCGCCGACCACGAACATCGGACCATGCTGATCCATCATGTTCTGGTGCGGCTCCAGCACTTTCATCCCCAGCAGAACCGCTGAAATCGTGCTCCCGGCCAAAATACCCAACGCCCCAAAACCACCGAAAAAGTGCAGCGGACGGCTCATGTACTTGAGCAAAAAACGGATAGTCAGCAGATCGAAGAAGACGCGGAAGGTGCGGCCGATGCCGTAGTGGCTCTTGCCGCGCTCACGATTCACGTTCTTGATGGGAATTTCACAGATTGACGCGCCGTACCAGCTGGCCAGCGCGGGGATGAAGCGGTGCATCTCGCCATACAGCGGAATGTTCTGGATCACCTCGCGGCGATAGGCCTTGAACGTGGTGCCGAAGTCGTGAATTTCAACGCCCGAGAGCTTGGCCATCAGCCAGTTGGCGCAGGCGGAAGGAAAACGCCGCAACACGAAGTTGTCGATGCGATCCTTGCGCCAGCCGGAAACCACGTCGTATCCCTCTTCCAGTTTTTCCAGGAAGCCGGGAATATCGTTCGGGTCGTGCTGCAGGTCGCCGTCCATGGCCAGGATGAATTCGCCCGAGGCGTGATCGAACCCGGCAGCCAGCGCCGAAGTCTGGCCAAAGTTGCGGCGCAGCTTCACCACCAGCACGCGGCTGTCCACCGCCGCAATCTCTTCCAGCAGCTTGTAGCTTCTGTCGCTGGAGCCGTCGTCTACCAGAACCAGTTCGAAGCTGTCGCCCACCTGCTCCATCACCTGCTTCAGGCGAGCGTAGAGAGCCGTTACGTTCTCTTCTTCGTTGTGGAACGGCACGACGATGGAGTATTTTGGCATTTCTCGTATCCCGTATATAGATGCGAATCCTATCAAAAAAGATTACACAGCGGTGAGGAATATGAACACAATGTTGCAGAATCGGATTCTCTTTGGACACTTCAAGTCCGGATGGCTACCGGTCAAGTTCGTCCAGCATTCCCTGCATCTCGCTCAATGCATGGCTGTTGCCGCTTCGAGCCGCACAGCTGATACCCTCTTTGAGCCGCTTGATCGCCTCTTCGGTCCGTCCCGCATTGGAAAGCGTCTGCGCGGCCATGAAGTAGCCGGCCGTGTAATCCGGATCGTTGGCCAGAAGGGTGTCGAACTCGCTGATGGCGGCAGCCGTTTCGCCTCGGCCGGCGAGTTCCATCGCTATCCCGTATCGTGCAAAGCTGTTCTTCGGGTCCAGGGCAATAATCTCTTTTAATCCTGCTATTTTGTCCATCTGCTCGCTTTCAAAAACCCGCTTTGGTACGCCGTATTTGCGTAATTGGCCGCGATTGCCGAAACTGGAGCTATACGCCTGTTCAAGCCGGCCGCCGCCTGTTCTGATTGTATCTGGATTTAGGTTGTGCTCGTTCGGAATTGCAGGCAAGGGAGACTTCGCAGCATGAGTTCGCCGGCAACCAGTCTGACCGCACGCACAGTGGCCGATTCGCAATCGGAGATGACGGAAATCATTCTCCCCAACGACACCAACACCCTGGGCAACCTGCTTGGCGGACGGCTGATGCACTTCATCGATCTGACCGGCGCCATGGCGGCCTATCGCCACTCCCGCACCCATGTGGTGACGGCCGCGATGGACCACATCGACTTCATCCGCCCAGTGCACCTCGGCGACCTGCTCACGCTCAAGTCCTGTGTAAACAGGGCCTTCTCCTCGTCGATGGAAGTGGGAGTGAAGGTGTGGGCTGAGAACACATTGACCTCGACGATTTGCCATGTCGCCAGCGCATACCTGGTCTTTGTCGCCATCGACAAGGATGGCCGCCGATTGAAGGTGCCTGAACTGATCCCGGAGACGCCGGACGAGATCCGCCGCTTTGAGGGGGCACTGCGCCGCCGCGAGCACCGCGAAGCCGAAGCCGCTCACCGCAAACAGGCCAGGATCGAATCCGACGCGCAGAATGGCGTGGGCAATTAAGCCTGCCGCATCGCGCGGCGGACGCCGTGCTGCCCACGAGCGACTCGAATGACTTGGTCTTCCATGTCGAAGCCAGAAACGGGGTTTCCTCGCCGCATCGTCTGCTTGAGCGCTGAGACGACGGAGATTCTCTATCTTCTTGGCGAAGAGCAGCGGATCGTCGGCGTCTCCGGATTTTCAACACGCCCTCCCGAGGCGCGCCGCAAACCGCGAATCTCCGCATTCAGCAGCGCCAATGTCGATGCGATTCTCGCACTGAAGCCCGATCTGGTCCTCACTTTTTCCGACGTGCAAGCCGAAATCACGCGCCAGCTCGTCCTGGCCGGCGCCACGGTGTTGAACTTCAACCAGCGCGGCATAAGCGAAATCCTCGACATGATCGCCACGCTTGCGCGGCTGGTCGGAAAACACCGCGAGGGCCGGGAAATGATCGATGGCTTTCTGCGCGGGCTCGACAATATCGCAGCCTCCGCAAAGACTTTTCCCCGGCGTCCGCGCGTCTTTTTTGAGGAATGGAAAGATCCGCTCATCAGCGGCATCGCCTGGGTGGAAGAGCTGATCGAGATCGCCGGCGGCGAAGTCATCTTCCCTGAGCTGCGCGCATGCGGCAAATCGAAAGACCGCGTTGTGGACCCCGCGACAGTTGCTGCCCGCGACCCCGAGGTCATTCTCGCCTCGTGGTGCGGAATGAAGGTAAACGCAGACGACGTTGTCTCCCGTGCAGGCTGGAAGAACATCTGCGCCGTCCGCAACCAGCATGTCTACGAGATCCAATCGAGTCTCATATTGCAACCCGGTCCCGCGGCATTGACCGAAGGCGTGCGGCAGATTCACGCGATCCTGGCGCGTGTTGCCGGCGTCACCTTGCCTGCGTCCCTCCGACCCGGCGAGAAACTGAGTCCGCCACTCCTGTAAAATTGAACTGAGAAGATCAGGAGTACCAGACAAAATGGCCCATTCACCCGCCATGCCTTCCCCGGTCGCATTGCCCGGAGTTTCGAAAATCATCGCCGTCGGTTCCGGCAAGGGCGGCGTCGGCAAAACCACCGTCGCCGTCAACCTGGCCATTGCGCTCTCGCGGCTCGGCCAGCGCGTCGGCCTCATCGATGCCGACATCTACGGCCCCAACGTGCCCCTCATGATGGGATCGGCGCAGCAGCCCAAAGTCGGCCCCGGCAACCGCATCGAGCCCAACCTGACTCATGGAATCAAGACCATCTCCATCGGCTACATCTCGCCGGGCGATAAACCGCTCGTAATGCGCGGACCCATGCTGCACCAGATCATCCGCCAGTTCCTGCAACAAGTGGAGTGGGGCGAACTCGATTACCTCGTTGTCGACCTGCCGCCCGGCACTGGCGATGTGGTCATCTCGCTGGTTCAGACTGTTCCGCTGACCGGCGCCGTCGTCGTTTCCACACCCTCTGACGTGAGCCTGCAGGACGCGCGCAAGGCGCTGGAGATGTTTGCCCAGGTCAACGTGGAAGTGCTCGGCATCGTCGAGAACATGAGCCACTTCACCTGCCCGCACTGCCACCATGAGATCGACATCTTTTCCCGTGGCGGCGCAGAGCGCACCGCGCAGCAGTTCAACATTCCCTTCCTGGGGGCGATTGAGCTGATCCCGTCGATCCGTGAAGGCGGCGACCGCGGGTTGCCGGTGACTCTGGCCGGACCGAAGAGCCCGCAGGCCGCGGAGTTCTACGCCGTGGCTGAAAAGCTGATGGTCCGCGCCGAAGCCGCAGCAGCGGCCGCAACCGACGTGATCGAAATCAGCTAGACATTTTTGGAATACATATAGACTTTTTCAGTACCGTGAAAAGTGGCCTTTTCTTGAGGAAAAGTCACTTGAGTGTGTGCTTTCGGTCTACACCCATTCCGAAAATGCTATAGGCGCCGCCGGGGAGGGAAAGCGTGGACCTGGTTTGAGCAATGACATCCTGATCCGCCCACTTGAACAGAGCGACTTCCCACAGTGGAAGCCGCTCTGGGACGGCTACAACGCGTTCTACGGACGCAAAGACGCGACAGCCCTGCCTGAAGAAATCACGCGCGCGACATGGTCGCGATTTTTCGACGTGAATGAACCAGTGCATGCGCTGGTCGCGGAGCAGGCCGGGCAAGTCATCGGCATCGTCCATTACATCTTTCACCGAAGCACAACGCTGCTTCATCCCACCTGCTACCTGCAAGATCTGTTCACGCTTGAATCGGCGCGTGGCAAAGGCGTGGGACGCGCACTGATCGAAGACGTCTATCAACGCGCTGCCCAGGCCGGATCGAGCCGCGTCTACTGGATGACGCATGAGACCAACGAGACTGCCATGAAACTTTATGACAAGGTAGCGGAGAAATCCGGATTCGTTGTGTATCGCAAGGCGTTCTGACCCGCACTGCAAAAAAACCTCTGCATCCAAAAGAGAAAAGCGGAACCGAAGCTCCGCTTTTCATCTTGTCCAGTTGGACAGCCCGTTTCTACTGCCAATGCCCTTCCACCAACACCCAGCCGTCACCGCGATGCTCCCAGCGATGCGCGACCCACACGGCTCCAGGATGCGGTGGCTTCACCCAGCGGCCCCTCACCCAAACGTAGCGATGCCCGTTCCAGCGATGATAGCCGTCGTTCCATACCCAACCCTCATGCGGTGGATGGTCGTGGACTTCGACGATTGGCGCAGGAGGCTCGACGCGCACCACAACCTGCGCGTTCGAAATCGCAGGCACAAGCGCGAAAGCAAGCAATACTGCCAGTGCAGTTTTCTTCATGACTGAACAAATCCTCCAGGGGTCTCTTGAGAATCTCCGGAAATCCGATTACCATCGGCCCGTTGTTCTGTTCAACGGAACGTGGCCTGAATAGTTGCGCCACGGCGATGTGAATTTCTGAGATTCATGAGCTGGTTAGATGCGACGACCGAGCATCGGGTGGCCCTCCAGTGTGTGAAAATTCTCCGGATCTATGCCACCGGCGCAAGTGCCTCAATCTCTTCCGTCAACGCCTCTGCCGCTTCAACACAAGCCCCGCGGTCCACGTCGAGGTGCGTCACTAACCGAATCGCATTGCGCCCCAGTGAACTGGTCAGCACACCACGCGCTTTGAGCCGCGCCACCAGGTCGGTCGCGCTGCGGCCGCCGATGAGCTTGAAGATCACGATGTTGGTTTCGACCGAATCAAGATCAATCTCGACGCCCTCCATATGCGAGAGCGCCTCAGCCAGCAGCCGCGCATTGGCGTGGTCTTCATGCAGCCGCTTTGGTCCTTCTTCAAGTGCAACCAATCCAGCCGCTGCCAGCACGCCCGCCTGCCGCATGCCGCCACCCAGCGCCTTGCGGAAGAGTCGCGCGCGCTCCATCAACTCCGCCGAGCCGGTAAGCATGGAGCCCACCGGCGCGCCCAGTCCCTTCGACAGACAGAACATCACCGTGTCGAATCCGCTGGTCAAAGTCTTTACGTTGACGCCGAGCGCAGTTGCTGCGTTGAAGATGCGCGCACCATCCAGATGCACCGGGAGCTTGCGCTGCTTCGCGCCGGCCCATATCTCCTCGAGCACCGGCAGCGGCGTGCATCCTCCACCCGCGAGGTTGGCCGTGTTCTCAATTTCAATGAGCCCGGTGGCCGCGCGAAACGCACCGCGCGCATAGATGACCGGCTCAATGTGGCTCCAGGCCAGGATGCCGCGGTCGGCGGGAACGGCGCGCACCAGGCAGCCGGAAAAAACTGCAGTCGTGGCCATCTCCCAATCCAGAATGTGCGAGCGCGACTCGGCGATCACCTCCTGGCCAGGCTGTGTGAGCAGGCGAATCGCAATCTGGTTGCCCATGGTTCCCGTCGGCACAAACAGCGCGGCCTCGCGGCCAAAAACCTCCGCCGCGCGCTTTTCCAGCAGGTTCACCGTCGGGTCTTCGCCGTAGACGTCGTCCCCCACTTCGGCCGCGGCCATCGCAGCCCGCATGGTTTCAGAGGGCTTCGTCACTGTATCGGAACGCAAATCGATGATTGCCGCCAAGGTCTTCTACTTCCTTTCATTCGGAGTTGCAAATATCGAACCAACAAGTGGCAACATGTCCACCACAATCGTTCCATTTGCGACGACCATTCCGAGCCTTCCAGGGAGTGCTCCCTCGATAAGTCCGAAACAGCAAACCAAAGGGATCAACAGCGCAGCGCATACTCCACAAAACCGTGCAGTGATGCGCTCCCGCCGTGCGTGACGATCAAAGGCGTACCGGATCAGCCAGCGCGCCTCAAAACAAAACAGGAGTCCGATCGGAATGCCAAGCAAAAGCGCAATGGAAATTGGCATACCGTCCCGCCTTTCCGCGATTCCCTTTCTTGCTTCTTCACTTTTCACTTTTTCACTTCTTCACTTCTTCACTCATTCACTTCTTCACTACCACACGTGGCAGGCATCCGCCGGCATCATGGGCTGGCCCACCTTGCATCCGAACGCCTTGCCGAACTGCGGCATGTTCTGCACCACGCCGAGAATGCGAAACTCCTCCGGCGAGTGGGGATCGGTCTGCACCTGCAGCCGCTCCTGTTCGGGCCGCAGGCTGCCGCACCAGTTCTGCCCGTACGACAGGAAGAATTGCTGCTCGGGCGTGAAGCCGCTGGCATCCTTCGCATGCAGGTCAATTCCCTTGCGCTGGGCATCGGCCTCGAGCGCCATGTAGGCCAGGCGGATGCCGCCGTTGTCTGCCGTGTTCTCGCCCAGCGTCAGCTTGCCGTTCAGCTTCACATCGTCGATTGCTGTGAAGTTGCCGTACTCCTTCACTTCGCAGTCGGTCATGGCGTCAAACTTCTTGCCGTCCTCCGGCGTCCACCAATCGGAAAGGTTGCCATTGCCGTCGAACTGCCGTCCCTGGTCGTCGAAGCCATGCGTCAATTCGTGACCCACAACCGCCCCGATGTGCCCGTAATTCTCGGCGTCGGTCGCATTGGGATCGAACATGGGCGGCTGCAGAATGCCCGCGGGAAAATTGATGTCGTTCATCAGCGAGTTGTAGTACGCGTTGATGGTCGGCGGCGACATGCCCCACTCGCCGCGATCCACAGGCTTGCCGATCTTGCTCAACTGCCTCCGATTCTCAAACTCCGTGGCTCGAATTGCGTTGCCGAAAGCATCTCCACGCACAACCTTCAACGCTGAGTAGTCCCGGAAATGATCGGGATACGCAATCTTGTCGGCAACCATGTGCAGCTTCGCCCGCGCCTTCGCCTTGGTCACATCGCTCATCCAGCTCAGCGTGCCAATGTTCTGGTCCATCGCGTTCTCAATGTCGTGGACCATCTGCACCGTGCGCGCTTTGCTTTCCGCCGGAAAATACGCCTTCACGTAGACTTCTCCCAGCGCCTCGCCCAGGGCTCCGTCCGTTGCCTGCACGCAGCGCTTCCAGCGGTCCCGCTGCTGGGGCTGCCCGCGCAGCTTGTGGCTATAGAAATCGAAGTCCTCTTCGTCGAACGCCTTGGGCAGCGCGTAGCCCGGCATGCTGTTGATCAGCTGCCAGCGCAAATACGTCTTGATCGTCTCCAGACCGGTCGTGTCGATCAGCGAATTCAATCCCTTGAAGAAATCCGGATTTGCCACGTTCAGATCGCTGATTCCGGTTTCGCCCGTGAGTTCAAAGAAGCGGGGCCACGCAATCACCGGCGCCAGCGCAGTCAACTGCGCAACCGACATGGGGTGATAGATGTTGTTCGGATCGCGCTGTGAAGTGATGTCCATGGACACCTTGGCCAGCGCGGTCTCAAGTGTCATGATTTTTTCGGCGTCGCTGGCCGCGGCAGCGTCAGTCTCGCCCAGCAGCTTGAGCATGTTGGTGATGTGCTGCACGTACTGTTGACGGGTTTTGTCAGGATCGGCGCCGGTGCGCAGATAGTAGTCGCGTTCCGGCAATCCAAGACCGCCCTGATCCACCGAGGCAATCTGCTTGCGCGCGTCCTTGAAGTCCTGCTGCTCTCCGTAGCCGAAGAACGCGTTCACATTAATCATCTGATCGTGCGCCAAAAGCTCCGTCAGCTCGCTCTTGCTCTTGAGCGCCGCAATGCGATCAAACTCGGCCTTGAGCGGCTTCAGCCCTTCGGCTTGAATCGCATCCTGGTTCATGCACGATGCATAGAAGTCGCCGATCTTCTGCTCGCTGGGCGTGCGCGACGCGCTGTCCTTCTCTACTTTGTCCAGCAGGTCGTGCAGTTCAACCTGCGTCTGGTCGTAGACAATGTAGAAAGATCCATACCCCGATTTGTCGGCCGGAATCGGATACAGCTTGCTGAAGTTTCCGCAGGCATATTGCGCGAAGTTCACGCACGGATCCGCAGTGGTGTCCATGAAGTCTTTATCCAGACCCGCAGGCAGTTTCGTGGACTTCTCCGCGCCCACCGCTGGTGTCTGCTGCGCGCTCACCGCCGCCGGCAATCCCGCCCAACAAACCCCCAGTGCCGCACAAATCGCAATAGCTCCCGCGAACCTTCTCACCCTTCAGCCTCCAAGAAAATCAGAGCAGCGAGTTCGCTGCATCACTCGTTCACTTGTTCACTTGTTTACTTCTTCACTTGTTCACTTGTTCACTTCTTCACTTGTTCACTATCTTTCCGGTATCTGCGCCATCGGCAGTTCCATCACCGGAGAGCGTTTGCCGTCCTTCATGGCATACGCCCACAGTCCATGAAAGTTGGCTCTGAGCGCAGGCTGCGCTTTCAGAAACGTGCTCAGCACGGAGATGGCCTCCGTACGCAGCGCGGCCGGGTCGGTTACGCCCGTCGATTCGTAGGTGACGCCCAGGTCGGACTGGTGCAGCGAGGTGTCGAGCCGTACCGAATCGATCTTCCACACCCGGTCGCCATCGTGCAGAGAAAGCGGAAACGCGTCCTGCGGCCCTCCCTTGATCAGCGACTGCTCATGGTTCAGCGCTTCCAGGTTCGGCGAGGAGAGAAACTCGACCGGCACCAGCAGCCAGCGCGCGGCATCGTAGCTGTACCAGGCGCTCCACGGCTGATCCTGCGAGTTGAGTTCGCGGGCATGCGTCCAGTACCACACGCCGTCGTGGCCGTCGAAGATTCCCTGCCGCACCGACACGCCCGCCAGCTTCCATGCGGCCGCGCCGGTGGGATCCCAGGCCAGAATCAGGCCGATCTGTCCGCCCAGAGGCGAGCCTGCATCGTCAGCCAGCACCACCGCGTAACGCCCCGGAGGCAGCGCCTGCAAAGTTATGGTCACGGTCAGCGAGCCGGTGGCATTGGAGCAGAAAAACTGTGTATCGGCCGCGGCCTGCAGCATCGTCGCGTCCAGCAGATAAAGGCTGCGCAGCTGAATCTGACCGCCCTTCAGCACCGGAGCAGCCTGCTCCACGGCGCCGCGAATCCCATTCCACTCGGCCGCCTCGGCGGGCAGCAGAGCGGCCTTCAGGCTGTCGAAATCCTGCTGCGCCACGGCCACCGCCAGCCGTCCGCCGGCAGCCGCCAGCGCATCGCGGTCAGGCGCCAGCAGTTCAGCCTGCGTGGTGCAATTCGCCGCAAAACTCGTGCCCGGAACAGCCAGCAGAGCCGCGGCAGCCAAAACCCTCCAGCAGAGGCGCATCGCTTCGGATTTCCTCTCCGGCCAGGACCCTCTTGATGAGCGTACCGAGGCCACTGTTAGTCTAGTACAGTAGAGCGGCAAGGGACTGCTGCGTCCTTGGGGTCGCAGATTCTTCGCCGCCGCCCGCGGTTAGACGTAACCGGGCAAGAAAGAGATAGGAATCCGACTTTGATACGCATGGTTCTTCCGCAGCTCGAATCCCCGGCCCAGCCATCCCCCCCGCTGGCTGATCGGAATCGCTGCGCTTGGCCAGTCCTCGGATCCCTGCTCGCTCTGGCATTCGCTGTCGGCACGCTTGCCGCTCAAGCACCTGCCCCTGCCCCCGTACCAGCCGACACGACCCCGCAGAAAACACCTCATCCCCACAAACGGCATACCGCCCAGCCCGCAGACGCCACGCCCGCTCCCGCCACGCCGGCGCCCGTCACTCCTCCGGCTCCGGAACTCCCCAAATGGCCGGTCAACGAGAAGCCGGAAGACGCCAGCGTTACCTGGGACAGCCGGGGGCTGAGCATCAATGCCTCCAACTCCAGCCTGGAACAGATTTTGAATGAGGTGGCTACGGAAACCGGCGCGAAAGTGGAGGGGTTGGACAAGGACCAGCGCATCTTCGGCGCGTACGGCCCCGGTCAGCCGCGCGACGTGCTTTCGCAGCTTCTGGATGGCTCCGGCTATAACGTTCTCATGATCGGCGACCAGGGCCAGGGAGCGCCGAAGCAGATTGTCCTCACCGCGCGCCATACCGGGGATGCGCAGCCGGCCAGGCCAGCACCCACACCCGCCGCCGAAGAGGAAGTCGAGGCGGATGACACGAGCCAGCAACAACAGCAACAGCCGGTGACTCTGCCCTTCCGTCCCGTTTTCAACGGGCAGCCTCGCCCCAACCAGCGGAATCCTGAGCAGCAGCCTCCAGGCCAACCGCAGCCACAGCAGCCCGCCACGCCGCCTAATCAGTGATCAGCGATCAGTGAACGGTGCACAGTGGGCACTTACCTGTGCATGGAAACTGAACGCAGCTCCAGTTTGCAAACAGATTTGGTCACTGATTTCTGATAATTCGTGAGTTTTCTATAGCAATAATAGAATCTTCGATTTACTCAACGGAAAAGGCACAGCGGTGAGACTGTTCACTGCACCGAGTTCACAGTCCTTACGACACCGGATCCCGAATGCCATCGAGCCCAGCGAAGCGCAAATCAACATCGCAAAATTCAACAAATCCGCCATGCACCCTACCTTATTTAGCCTGATTGTTGAGTGTCTGAGCCTTCCAGCTCATCACTCGTCCCGCAGCGCTTCTCGAATCCAGCTCCGAGACAGCACAATCAACTTCTCTGAGATTCTCTCAGAAAACACGCCGCGTTGACCCTTGTTTCTATTGACCAATAGAATACCCCTAGGATGTTGCAATACGGTGACAAGCCTCACACCACTATTTCAACCAACCAATCGTTCCCCAAAGCTTACCCATGACCATCACTCACATTTCGGTGCGGGGCGCGCGCCAGCACAATCTGCGCGACATCAACGTGCGCATTCCGCGCAACACGCTCACGGTGGTCACCGGCCTCTCCGGCTCCGGGAAAAGCTCGCTCGCGTTCGATACCATTTACGCCGAGGGCCAACGCCGTTACGTGGAAACGCTCTCCGCCTACGCACGGCAGTTCCTCGATCAGATTGAGCGGCCTGACGTCGATTCAATTGAAGGCCTTTCACCGGCCATCTCCATCGAGCAGAAAACCACCAGCCGCAGCCCGCGCTCCACCGTGGGCACCATCACCGAGATCTACGACTACCTTCGCCTGCTCTATGCCTCAGTCGGCACGCCGCACTGCCCCAACTGCGGCCGGCCCATCGCCCGCCAGACAGCGGAGCAGATTGTCGCGCGCATTCTTGAACTCGGCAAAGGCGAGCGAGTCACCGTGATGGCGCCTGTCGTTCGCGGACGCAAGGGCGAGTTCAAAGACCTGCTTGATCAACTTGATCAGCAAGGCTTCCGCGCGCGCGTCGACGGCGAACTGCAGGATCTGAGCGAGCCGCTGCTACTCGACCGCCGCAAGAATCACACCATCGAAGCCGTCATCGACCGCATCTTGCTCAAGACTGCGGGCGCCCCCGGTCCCGCGCGTTTGGGGACAGGGGATGGAACTAAACAGCCCACAACATCTTCTGGCAAGCCCTCCGTCGAGAAGCGGCTCGAGGCCGCTGTAACTAAAGCCTTGCAACTCGCCAACGGCCTGGCCCTGGTTGCCGTCACGGGTGGCGAAGAGCAGTTGTTCTCTTCCAGCATGGCCTGCCCCGACTGCGGGCTCGATGTGCCAAAACTTGAACCTCGGAGCTTTTCCTTTAACTCCACCTTCGGCGCCTGCTCCGAGTGCCACGGCCTCGGCTCGCTCTACGACTTCGATCCCGCCAAGGTCATCACCGACTGGTCAAAGCCTCTGCTTGATGGCGGCCTGGGGCCCGGCTCCTCGTCGCAGTATCTACTCAAGCTGATTCATCTGGCAGCGGACCGTTATGGCATCGACCTGAAGCTTCCCTTTGAAGACCTGCCCGTCAAGCACCAGCACATCCTGGTCTACGGACCGCCCAAGGGCGAAGCGCCGCGCACCGGCTTTCATGGCATTCTGAGCTTCCTGCGCGACTCGGTGGACGAAGCCCGCAGCGATGGCTATCGCGAATACATGATGAGTTACATGTCCGCGACGCCCTGCCCCGTCTGCCGCGGAAAGCGCCTGCGCCCCGAGTCGCTCGCAGTAAAAATCGGCGGCCTCTCCATCGCCGACTTCACCGCGCTCCCGCTCAATCGCGCGCTCTCCGCGGCCATCAACCTCAGCTTCACTGCGCGCGAGGCGCTGGTCGCCGAACGCATCCGCCGCGAAGTTGTGGAGCGCCTCGAATTCCTCTGCGCCGTTGGCCTCACCTATCTCGCACTCGATCGCAACGCAGCCACACTCTCTGGCGGCGAGGGCCAGCGCATCCGTCTCGCCACGCAGATCGGCTCAAAACTGCGCGGGGTTCTGTATGTGCTCGACGAGCCCTCCATTGGCCTGCATCAGCGGGACAACAACCGTCTGATTGAAGCCCTCATCAAGCTGCGCGACCTCGGCAACACGGTTCTCGTCGTTGAGCACGATGAAGACACCATCCGCCACGCAGACTATGTTCTCGATCTCGGCCCCGGCGCGGGACGCCTTGGCGGCCACGTCGTTGCGCAAGGCACGCCCGCTGAAATCATGGCCTGCCCCGAGTCGCTTACCGGACGCTATCTCTCCGGCGCGGCCAGCATGCTGCAGCGCGCAAAACCGCGCCCGCTCACCGGCAAATGGCTCACCGTAACCGGCGCGCGCGAGCACAACCTCCAGGACATTTCGATCCGGATTCCGCTCGGCGTGATGACCGTCGTCACCGGCGTGAGCGGCAGCGGCAAGAGCACGCTGATCAACGACATTCTCTACCGCTCGCTGGCGCAGAGCATTTACGGCTCGCGCGAAGAGCCAGGCGCGCACGAGTCGCTCACCGGCGCGGAGCAACTGGACAAGGTGGTGCGCATCGACCAGTCGCCGATCGGCCGCACCCCGCGCTCCAACCCGGCAACGTATACGCAGGTCTTCTCGCCCATTCGCGATCTTTTCGCCATGCTGCCCGAGTCGCGCGAACGCGGCTACAGGGCGGGCCGTTTCAGCTTCAACGTGGCCGGCGGCCGCTGCGAGGCCTGTCAGGGCGACGGCCAGCGGCGCATTGAAATGAACTTCATGCCCGACGTCTACGTGCAGTGCGAGGTCTGCAACGGCCGCCGCTACAACCAGGAAACGCTGGCGGTGAAATTCAAGGGACATTCCATTGCCGACGTCCTCGACCTCACCATTGAAGACGCGCTCGCTGTGCTTGAAGATGTGCCCAACGTGCGCCAGAAGCTGCAAACGCTGGTCGACGTCGGTCTCGGCTACGTGCATCTCGGGCAAAGCGCAACCACGCTCTCCGGCGGCGAAGCGCAGCGCATGAAGCTGGCGCGCGAACTCTCCAAGCGCCAGACGGGCCGCACGCTTTATCTGCTGGATGAGCCCACCACCGGCCTGCACTTCGACGATGTGCGCAAGCTGCTTGAAGTGCTGCATCGTCTCGCCGATCTCGGCAACTCCGTCATCATCATCGAGCACAACCTGGACGTGATTCGCAATGCCGACTGGATCATCGATCTCGGTCCTGAAGGCGGCGAGGACGGCGGCCGCATCGTCGGCGAAGGCCGGCCGGCAAAAATCGCCTCCACTCCCGGCTCTTACACCGGCCAATTCCTTCACCGCTACTACGCGTCTGCCAACGGCAAGCTCGCGCCGATTGAGGCTGCAGAGGAATCGAACGATCTCGGCGTCTCGGAAGGACTTGAAAAAATTGCCCGTCACCCTGAGCGAGCGAAGCGAGTCGAAGAACCTGCTTCTAAAGGAGCAGGCGATCCGTCCAAGCCAAAGCGCACCCGCCGCAACACGCCCGCTGAAGATGACCTCGCCACCACGCGCGCCAAGTCCAGTCGCCCCGTGGCAACCGAATCACCCGAACAAAAATCCGGCCCTCGCAAAAAGAAGACGGGCATCGCATGAGCACGCCTCCCGAGCACGATCCGCTCGATCCGCCCGAGCTTCCCGCGCCCCATGACGCCGCGCTCGAAGCGGCAGACACGGCGATAGTGCCGTCAACTCAGGCCGAGGAGAATTCATTCCCCGCCCCATCCATTCCCTTTGCATCGGGGGAATGGGTGGGAAAGCAAGAACCCAACGGCGAACCCTTCTATCCAGGCGCCGCAGTGCAGCTCCAGCAAGATCAAGCGGAGCCGCCGCTCTTTCAATCATGGTCAGAGCCGCCGATCATTCCGCGCACCCGCATTCCCAACTTCGGCGATGTTGGCATCCTGAGCGCGCTCATCCTTGTCGCCACGGTAGCCTCTCTGCTGCTTGTCTGGAGCGCCCTCCACTTTCATCTCTTCGGGGTCACCAACGTTACCCAGGCCGCTACCGAGATTCATTATTCGCTGGGCAGCGAAGTAGCCATCTACCTCTTCACTTTGCTGGCTTGCCTGGTCGTTTTCCCTGTCCTGTGGCATAAGGGACTCTTCGCCGGCCTGCAATGGAATGCAGCCACCGCCCTCACGCTCCGCCGCCCGCTCTTCGGCGCGGCCTTCGTCTGTTTCATCCTCGCAATCGTCAATGGCTGGCTGATGCCCGGCCCGGAGAACGCGCCGATCGACAAAGTCTTCCGCGCTCCCGGAGCAGCGTGGCTGCTGTTCGCCTTCGGCGTCACGGTCGCGCCCTTCTTTGAAGAGATTGCGTTCCGCGGATTCCTGCTCCCGGCCTTCTGCACGGCATGGGACTGGTCCATCGAGCGAAGCACGCACACGCCTGCCCCGCCACTCGGTGAACACGATCATCCGCAATGGTCCACATTTGCCATGATCGTCGGCTCCATCCTCACCAGCGTTCCCTTTGCGCTGATGCACGGCGATCAGACCGGCTGGTCGCTGGGACCATTCCTGCTGCTGGTCTGCGTGAGCCTGGTGCTGTGCTGGGCGCGCCTCAGCACCCGATCGCTGGCCGCGAGCGTCCTGGTTCACGCCTCTTACAATTTTCTACTTTTCTCACTCATGCTCATTGGCACCAGCGGTTTCAAGCACCTCGACAAGATGTGAATCTCGATATGTCGACAGGTCTCCAAGTCATTGCCAAGGATTACTGCTGCGCGCCAGCCGTAGGCTTCGCGCCGTGGAAGAGCCAGTGATTGATGTCCGGCCAGAACTCCTTGGCCTCGAATGAGACCGCGTCGATCGCCACATCCAATCCCCACTCGTTGGCCGTGTTGCCAAAGCTGCGTTCCCGGGTCGGGTAATAGAGGCTCGAAAATCCCGCCGCGGCGCCCGAGCCCACCACTTCGCTCACATTGAACTCCTCTTTCCCGGAGTCGGAGCGAGTGACAACCGCGCGGCTCAACGCGTAGCCGGTACGCTTGAGAAACCCTCCCCTGCCTAGGGTGTAATAACGCGTGTCTTGATGCGTAATTGCCGGCACCACAAACTCAACCATGTAGTTCTCGCTGGTCTGATCCACCGCCGCGTGCCAGAAATAGCGAGCGTAGGCCGGCGCGCCGTGGCCAAACTCGGGAGTCGCATTGGTCTCCTGCGAATAGCCGGCGAGCAGCAGCGGAATAAAGATGGATGAGTAGTCAAACGAATCCTCGGTCGCTGTAACGAACTTATCTTTCACTGACTGCGGCGGCAGCTTCTGATCTGCGCCAATGGCGCGAAAGTTGGGAATGATGCCGAGGATGCGCCTGGTCTGCTGACCCGACTGATCCGCGGGAGAGGTTTGCGGAGCGGGAGCGGTTTGCGGAGCGGGCGCAGACGGAATGCTGTCCTGCGCCGCATCGGAATCAGAAATTGTGGGGTCTACGCCCGCCTGCTGCGCACCAATCGGCCCGCAAGAAGCGAGGGCGCCGGCACAAACAGCGACGAACATCGCACGGCGGCTGCGGGACAACCAGCGATTTGAAGCAGCAATCCGCAATGAACAAAAGGCATGAAGGGAACACAAGTACCGATCCATGATCAATTTGACTACGAATATCGTCAAACGAATCGAAAATATCTGCGAAGAACAATCTTCATCTCAGAATGCACGACAACTCGACGACGTGCCGGGTCCCTGACCCACTCCCTGCCAACCCGCTACAATAAACACCGATGACCACCCAGACACACGCCCAGCAACTGCTCTCGCTGCTTGCCCGCATCAGCTTCCGCCTTGGACAGTTCAAGCTCTCCTCCGGCGGCACCAGCGATTACTACATCGACTGCCGCACCACCACACTGCACGCTGAAGGCGGCCGCCTCACCGGCCACGCAATCCTGGAGTTACTTGAGGCAAATGGGATTGAAGCGGAAGCAGTGGGCGGGCTCACCATGGGCGCCGATCCCCTCGTCTCCAATGTGGCCACTGCCAGCGCCTGGCGCGCGCAATCCAATCCCGGTGCGCCGCTGCTCAACGGATTCCTGGTCCGCAAAGCGGAAAAAGCTCACGGCACCGGCCGGCGTATTGAGGGTTTCTTGAAAGAAGGCGCGCGCGTAGTGATCGTCGACGACGTGTGCACCACCGGCGCCTCAACCATCAACGCCATCGAAGCCGCGCGCGAAGCCGGCATGGTAGTCGCAGCCGTGGTCTGCATCGTGGAGCGCGAAGAAGCCAATGGCCGGCCAGCCGTTGAATCCGCGGCAGCTGCGGGGAGTGGAGCGGCGCCCTTCCTGCGCCTCTTCACCGCCAACGACGTTCGCGCCGAGCATATTCGCCAGCAGGGCTAGCTGCGATCCTGAACGACTGGCGAGTCTCCTGAACGGCCATCGGCAAACGGGCCTACCCATTCCTCCACCCCGTTCACTTCGCTCAGGCCGCCGCCGACATCGGCTCTGTGCCACTGAGCGGCCATTGACCCATCAGTGCCGCCTTAAGCTGCGGCGTATGCACATGAATGCGTCCGTTGTAGCTGATGAGGCCAAGCTCGCGGAATCGGTTCATAAAGAAACTTACGCGAGACCGCGTGGTGCCCACCATCTCCGCAAGCGTCTCCTGCGTGATGGGAGGAATCATCGTCTTCGCCTCGTCCGCCTTGCGATTCTCCGCCATCAGCAGCAGCATACGCGCAAGCCTCTTCTCGCTGGAGTTGAAGATCTGGTCCACCAGATCGGCCTGGGTGCGCACGCTGCGCGCCAGAAGATACGACAGGAAATGCTCGCAGAACTCCTGCTTCTGGTGCATCGCGCGAATCATCTCGCCGCGCTTGATCTTGAATGCAGTGCATGCGTTCAGCGCCGTCACGGTCGTCGTGCGTACGCCCGGTTCAGTCGCGAGTGCTCCCTCGCCAAAGAAATCTCCGCTCGAGAGAAGCGAGATGGTCGCCTGCTTTCCGGTTGCTGAAATCACGCTGATCTTGGCGCGTCCCGTCTGCAGGCAATACACGCAGTCCGATGCATCTCCCTGACGGAAAAAACATTCCTCGGGTTCGAGCTCAACTATCCGCCGATCAAGCCCAGCCACTGCAAGCCAGGTACCGAATCCAATGGATTTACTGTCCCTGTTGTACATACTCGTATTTCCTCCTTGCCGTGTTGTGCTCGCGGAGCGTGCCGCGAGAATGAAACAAATTGGACAGGGTCCTATAGCGGAGTCCGAGTCGATATACCCAGAGAGCACGCCCGCCAAGTGGCCCTTCCTTAAGAAAAGGCCACATTCAAGACTCCTGAGAGGGCACTTTTACTCGGATTCCGCTCTCAAACCAAAACTCAGCTACAGCAAATCCTGAGATGCTGTAACCCGAAACCACAATTACTGAAGTTGACGCAACCATCAGGGAGAGGCAACCTTGCACAACGCCCCAAAGGACACACCTTCTCAGGATTTGCTCAAACTCGCGCTTGCGGTCGCAGCAGTACCAACGCGGGCACGACTCCGCTACCGGACAGTTATCGAAGTCCGGAGAAATTGCTCTTGTGAAAAACTGCTGTTGACTTTCTGGCAATTGAGGAAACCCAATCCCAGCGCGATCCTTGGGCGTTCTTGGCGGTCCGGGTCAATCGCGAGAGCCCGGAATGTGTGTCCACCATCTTGCCAGGCCTTACCGGTTGGTTAGCCGGATTCAAGCCAGTTTCGAGAAGTAAGAAGCGGTCCGGCTCAAAAAGGTTGTCCCGAATCTTCATGAGGGCGGCGCCGGCCTTTTTCCGGCGCCTCGCTCATGGTGACCGCTAACTTGGTTGATAACTTGACCCAGCTAACTCGCCGTGACCGGACTTACAGGCCGGAGCCGGACGACGGAGTCGATGCCATCGTCGAAGTCGAGTTGGTGAGCAGCTGCACTTCCACGCGGCGATTCTGCTTGCGCCCTTCCGCGGTCGTATTCGGCGCAACTTCCTTGTCCTTGCCAATGCCGATCAGGTAAAAGCGGTGCGGTGCAATTCCGTACTTCGACGCCAGGTACTGCACCACGGCGTCCGCGCGGCGCTGGCTCAGGTCGTAGTTGTACTGGGCAGGGCCGGTTGAATCCGTTCCGCCGGTCACTTCCAGAATGTAGCCGTTGGCCTGGGTCAGCTGAGCGGCAAAGCCATCCAGCTGGTCCTTGTCGTCCTTGGTCAGCACCGCCTTATCGAACCCGAAGGTCACCGAAACATCGGCAGCCTGCTTATAGCTGTCGAGGCCCTTCACCACGCTGTCCAATGAATCGGCACGGTGCACCGCGTCGTTGGCAGCTGTTTCCGCGTCGCCGGCCGACTTGCTGGCGTTCTGCGCGTTCTGGGTGGCCGTATCCGCCGCGCCCTGTGCCTGCGTGATTCCCGACTGCGCACGGCTGTCTACGTCATGAATCTGCTGGTTGTTGGCCGCCGTTTTCGCGTCCAACTGGTCGGTATGCTCCACCAGCGGAGCCGTCTGCGTGCGCACGTAATTCTTGGTTGCGCATCCCGTCATTCCCGCCATTGCCAAACCTGCCGCCATTGCCACAGCACCAAACCGATTCATATTCATTCCTGCTCCTTTATGGACTGCCCTGCTTGGCGCACGGCGAGTCGAGTGCGGGTAGAACCCGGCATTGCCTTCACCCTCTCCAACTGCACCCTCAGGACCAAACGCCAATCTGCATATAAACTGCTTACAATAAACAATTTATTCGCAAGCCGGCGAATCTGGTCCCGCCGGCGAGCCGTGTAGTTTTTACTCGATAGGGTAAGGATTGCCACCCAAATCGAGGTCGCCGCCCTGGCGGATCTCCGCCACCCGGCCCGCTGACTCGCCAACCGGCTATCCTAGAAACTGGCCCTGCCCCATGGATCTCTACGAGAAAATCCGCACCCTCCCCACGCAGCCCGGGGTCTACCTCTACAAGAACGCCGAGGGAGAGGTGATCTACGTCGGCAAGGCCAAAAACCTTCGCTCAAGGGTCCGGTCATATCTCCTGGAAGCTTCCCAGGCAAACGCCAAAACCGGCTCGCTTATGCGCGAGGCAGTCGACCTCGACTACATCCTCGTGGCCAACGAGCACGAGGCCCTTGCCCTTGAAAACAACCTGATCAAGCAGCGCAAGCCGCGCTTCAACATCCTGCTGCGCGACGACAAAACCTACCCCTACGTCAAACTCACCCTCGCCGATCGCTTCCCCAAGGTCTTCGTCACCCGGCGCCTGCGCAAAGACGGCTCTGCCTACTACGGCCCTTACTTCCCCGGCAACCTTGCCTATCGCATCGTCGAGCTTATCCATCGCAGCTTCCTCATCCCCAGCTGCAAGGTCGACCTCTCGCGCTACCACCCCCGCGCCTGCCTGCAGTACTACATCCACCGCTGTCTCGGCCCCTGCGTCGAGGGACTCACCACGCCGGAGCTTTACCGGGAAGCCGTACGCGACGCGCAGCTCTTCCTCGAAGGCCGTTCAGCCGAACTTGAGCGCGCGCTGTCTGCGCGAATGCTCGCCGCTGCCGAGGCCGAGCAGTTTGAAGCTGCCGCGCGCCTGCGCGACCAGCTCTCCACCGTGCACCAATTACAGGAGAAGCAGCGCATCGCCACCACCGAGCAGGACGACGACGCCGATGTCTTCGGCTATCACTTTGAAGCCGGCTCGCTGGCCGTGAACCTCTTCCATGTGCGCCATGGCAAAATTGTCGACCGCCGCGAATTTTTCTGGGAAGACATGCCGGAGTTGTTGGAAACCGCCTCCTCGCAAACGTTCGACTCAGCAGAAACCCTGAGTGCCCCACCCATTCGCCAGCCTTTGGGCGAATGGGTGGGAGACCACAAACTTCAACCATCGTCAGTGACCACGGGCTCGCCCGAAGTTTCTTTCCACGCCGGCTCTGTCTTCAGCGCCCTCCTCAAGCAGCTCTACATCGACCAGCACTACGTTCCCCGCACCATCCTCCTCCCGGTCGACTTCGATGACCGTGAAACACTCGCCTCGCTGCTCACCGAACGCACCGGCCATCGCATCGAAATCGCCGTTCCGCAGCGCGGCGAAAAGCGCTCCCTCGTCGACCTCGCCGGGCAGAACGCCAAACAGTCCTACACACAGCGCTTCCGCGTCCTCGAGCCTTCGCGCAAGGCCATTCAGGAAACACTGGCCGACATTCTCATGCTGCCCGAACTGCCCCGCCGCATCGAGTGCTTCGACATCTCCCACATCCAGGGCGCCGAAACCGTGGCCTCGATGGTTGTCTGGGAAGACGGCAAGATGAACAAGCAGCTCTACCGCAAATTCAAGGTAATGACCGTCCTCGGCGTCGACGATTTCGCCTCCATGCGCGAAGTAGTCCATCGCCGCTACAAACGCCTGCTGGACCAAAACTCATCCAGCAACGCAGCGGGCGCCCCCGGTCTCGATTCTGAGACCGGGGAAGGCACAGACCTCGACCAGGCGACGGAATCTTTGAAAGATCACGACGGGGCGCCCTCTGGCTCTCGTGCCGGCAATGTCGCCCAAAAAACCGGGGCTTCAGCCCCCGACACCAAGCCCTCCAAAGAGCCCCAAACCCTCCCCAGCCTCATCCTCATCGATGGCGGTCTCGGCCAGCTTCACGCCGCCGCGGAAGCTCTCGAATCCCTCGGCCTGACCAGCCAGCCCCTCGCCTCAATCGCAAAAAGAGAAGAGGTCATCTACCTCTACGGCAATGAAGACGAGCCAATCGTGCTCGATCGCCGCTCGCCTGTGCTTCATCTCATCCAACTCATCCGCGACGAGAGCCACCGCTTCGCAGTCGGCTATCACCGCCAGCGCCGAGCCATGAGGGATAGAGACAGTGAGTTATTAAACATCCCCGGCGTCGGCACACAAACGCGCCAAAGACTGCTATCCCACTTCGGCAGCCTGCGCGACATCCAGCAAGCCACCGCCGAATCGCTCGCCGCGGTCGTCTCCCGCAAAACCGCGGAGACCATCTACAACCACTTTCATCAATCCCAGCCTGCGATGTAATTCCGACCCGAGCTCGAAATCCATTTTCAGCAAAAGCCTGTCGCAACAGTCGGTCTCAAATCCCCTCAACGCATCTTCGGCGTCACACCCCCCTTTGCCGCCATCCGCGTAATGAACTTCTCAATGAACCCGCCGCCGCTAAAAGCATCTCCAGGAATCACCCCGATATATCGAATCAGGCCCGCCTTGTCCACCACAATCCCCAGCGGGTAGTCGATTGCGCCGAAGCTCCGGGCCGTCTCCGCCGGAACCACCATCGTGAGCGTTCCCCGCAACTCCTTCACTTCCTTCTCCGGCAATGGTTCCGCTTCGTCCTCCGTGAACATGAGTCCGTACGTATGGATGGGCGTCTCGCTGTTCACAGCGGCAAATGAAGTCATTGTCGTCATCATCTTCCTGCACTGAACGCACCAATCCGGAAACAGAACCAACACCGTCGCGAAACCCCAGTCCGGGTTGATTTGCGCCTTCGACGCCGGTGTTCGCAATGCTCGCAACACCTTGATCTCCGGAACCCGCGTGCCCAGCAGCCGATACTGCGTCCTCACGCTCAAGATCCTCAGCTGATCTTCCGCCGGCAACTGCGCCTGCGCATTCAGCGCGCCTTCCACATCCGCAACCGTAGCCGTGGCAGCGCGATCGTCTCCGGCATAGCGCTGCAGGAACGCCAGTACCATCGCCGATTCATACAGCGCGCCCATCCCAATCGAGCCTTCTCCGTACGCAGTTTTCAAGGGAACATTTTGCCCCAGCGCCTGCACAATCGCCGCGTGCTCTGCGGCGGCAAGACTCAACGCCTGAGGATCGCCAATCTGAATCAGGTAAACCTTCATATTCAAATAGGCGTCGGCCACTTCCGCATCGTACGGCAGGCGTCGAAGCATCTCCCGCGCCGTCTGCACGGCCGCTTCAACCGCGTTGAGGTGCACCAGCGCGCTCATGCTCAACTTGTAGGCCTGCGCCAGATGCGGCTTTTCGCCTCTGGCCACATATTGGAGAGCTGCGGCATTTGTGGCATCCCATTCCTGCCCAAACGAGCAGAGCCGGGCCAGATCGTAAAGATCGTCCCCTGTGTAATCCTCCGGCTTCGCCTGGTCGCAGGCCTCCTTGGCCATGTGCATCCCCGCAACCAGCGCGCCCACCTCAGCGTCAGACCAATTGTCCATCGAACTGCGCACCACGTCCAGCGGGTGCATCGCCTCTTTGTAGATAACTCCCGGCGGCAGACTGGGCGCGCTCATCGCCGCCGGCGCTTGCGATGAAACAGGAGTCTGTGATGAAACCGGCGCCTGCGGCGGAGCCGCTGCAACTGGCGCCGTCTGGCCATGCAGCAGACAGTGCGCCTGGCACACGGCGAGCATCAGGCCAATGAGTCCCATCAGCCCAGACCGGCCTCCTCTGAACATCCATGCCTCCTCGCGCCGCTTGCATCCCTCTGCACGTGCATGCGAACCGACCATCAAGACTTCGAGCCAGGCAAATCCTCACGGCAAAAATGGCGGGGCCGGAATCAAATGCGATGCATGTCAGATTAGACACCACCGGCCCTGCCTTGGTTCCCACGCACCTTCCACAGGCAATTCGTCTGACACTCGCACCCGCTTCTCAAGCTGAGTGATCTGCGGCATCTGCGCCTCTTCTCAAAACTGGGGGGCAACCGCGGCCCCCATTCCCGCCTCTATACAACTGGAGCGCAATGACCCACCCGCAAAGAACACGAAACCTCCCAGCGGAGCAGGGGCGTCGGGTTTTCGCCTGTTTCCCCCACCTTGCCGGCGGCGAAAGAAAATCGCAGCTCTGTGGCCGGACCCTGCCCGCACATTTCCACTCTTATTCACCCATGCACACCGGAGAACATACTCATGTCGAAGCCATCCAATACCCTGCTTGAAGTTGAAGCAACGCTGCGCTCAGTCATTGACAGCCTGATTGACGGGCAAGAAGGATTTCAGAAGTTCGGCGACGAACTGAAAGACCCCAGCCTGAAACAATATTTCTTCAAGGAATCGCTCACGCGGGCGGAATTCCGCGGCGAACTCGAAACCGTCCTGCATCAGGAAGGCGTGCACGACGTCAAGGAGAGCGGCACCGTGAGCGGCGCCATCCTGCGCACCTGGGGCGACGTCAAGTCCATGCTGGGCGCCAGCGATCACTCCCTGCTTGAAACCGCCGAGCAGGCTGAAGACGCGGCTGTTGAGGCCTACGCGCAGGCTCTCAAGGCTGAACTTCCACTCCCGGTGCGCCAGTTGCTCACCAGGCAGTCGGCCCACATCCGGCACTCGCACGACTTTGTGAAAGCAGCGCGCGACACAGCCAGGTAACCTCACTCCGGCGCCTTAAGCTGCGGCGCTTTCAGGAGATCCTTGTCCTGCCGGGCGTGTAAACAGTATTAGCGCCCGGCCGCGCCAGACCGGCTGCGATTTTCAAATCGCTTCAATCGTGGTGATGCTAAAATCTTGACCATGATTGCGATGAGATTACTTTCGGCCGCGATTTTCCTCGGTGCCGTGGTTTCTTGCTCAATCAGTGCTTCCAACGCACAGGAAACGCCGCAGCCTGCACCCGAAACCCCCGCCCATGCGGCCCGCGCCCCCTACTCGCCTTTCAAGACCTTTTTTCTCGACGACACCTGCCGCCTTTTACCCGATCCAGCGCACCGGGATACGGGCAAGAAAAAGCCACATCTACACTCCGACCCGGTAATCTGCCACCTGGAAGGCGTCGCCAACTCCGAACACATCGAGGAGACCATCGTCGGCAACGAGCTGCATCGCAACATGGTCAGCGTCTCTGAGCAGACCTACGTACTTCAGAACATCACCACCGATCCCGCTATCTTCGAGATTGAGCACTTCGTTCCGCTGGGCTGGTCAGTCGATTCCGATCCAAAGCCCGACCAGATGAACGGATCGACCGCCATCTTTCATCCCCATGCCCAGCCCGGCGAAATTGTTCACCTCCATGTTGGCCTGCGCCAGATCAAGCCGCTCAAGACCAAAATCGTAAAAACCCCGCCTGTGACCTCGGCGCAACCCCAAGGCAACTGATTGCAAAGGTTTTTTGCTTGCCGTACCTCATTGCACTTTCTGAATCTGATTCCGTCTGCGCACCGTCCAATAGATAGAACATGCCAGAGACAATTGTCGCTCCAGCGAATTTGAGTCCCCTTGACTACCTGCACAGCCAGGTGTCGAGGAGACGGCCCGCGCCGCGTTCAGATGCGCCCTTTCCAGCGCGAACGCCGCTGCGCGCTGCGCTGTTGCTTGCTGCCCTGTTTGCCGCAATCACATTCGTCATTCATTTCGCCGCTTCCGTCTGGGGCGGCCATCTTGGCTACGGCTATTTCCGCGATGAGCTCTACTTCCTCATGTGCGGGCGCCATCTCGACTGGGGCTACGTCGATCAGCCGCCGCTGGTAGCCCTGCAGGCACGCGTCGCGGAGCTGCTCTTCGGCCTGTCGCCAACCGGTATCCGAGTCTTCAGCTTTCTGGCCGGCGGCGTCATGGTCGGACTCACCGGCCTGCTCACCTGGCAACTTGGCGGCAAGCGTTCCGCGCAAGTATTGGCAATGACCGCCATCCTCGCCGCGCCGGTCTTTCTCGGCACGGACAGCTATCTCTCCATGAACTCCTTCGAGCCCTGCTTCTGGATGGGCTCGCTCTTCGTCGTTTTGCGCATCGCAGAAGGCAGTGCCGGCCCGCGCGCATGGCTCCTCTTCGGGCTCCTGGCAGGCCTCGGCGTTCAGAACAAATACGGCATCGTCTTCTTTCTCGTAGCGCTCCTCGCTGGTCTTCTGCTCAGCCCGCAGCGCCGCATCCTTTGGTCGCCGTGGTGTGCTGCCGGAGTCGCCGTTCTGTTGCTGATTGCGTTGCCCAACCTGCTCTGGCAATGGGCGCATGGATTCCCTACCTACGTCTTTCTCTCCAGCGTCGCCCACTCCGATAAGAACATCAAGCTGCCGCCCATCACATTCTTCATCGAACAAATGAAGATCCTGCTCATCTCCACATCGCCGCTGTGGATCGGGGGCCTGACCTGGCTCGCGATTGGCCGCTCCACCCGCGCCTGGCGCTTCGTCGCATTCACTTACCTTGTCTTCCTCGGGATGATGATGGCCATGCACGCCAAGGATTACTACGTTGCGCCCATCTATCCCATCCTCTTCGCAGCAGGCGCAGCGGGCCTCGCCAGAATCACGCGCACAAGCCGGCCCACTGGAATCTATGCAGGAATCCTCACCCTGACCCTCATCTTCATCACCGGGCCCATCGCTCTTTCCATTCTTCCGCCCGACAAGTACAACGCCTATACCGGCATCTTCAATCCCAAAGCCTCCCAATCAGAAAAATTCACCAGCCCGCTCCCGCAGATTCTCTCTGACCGGTTCGGCTGGCCGGAGATGGTCCAGGGATTCGCCGCCCGCTACAACGCGCTGCCTCCCGTCGTGCGCGCCCACACCGGCATCTTCTGTCGCAATTACGGTGAAGCCAGCGCAGTCAACATTCTCGGCCCCGCATACGGTCTTCCTCCAGCCATCAGCGGCCATCAAAACTACTTCTACTGGGGATGGAACAACTACACCGGCGACTCCATGCTCATCCTCGGCAAAGACCGCAACGACTACACCGACAAGTTCGATGAAGTGGTCGACCTGGGCCCCTTCGATCCCACCTGGGCCATGGACTTCGAGCATCTCCACTACTTCTGGCTGCACCACCGCAAGCATCCCTACGCCCAGGACTGGCCGGAGCTGAAGTACTGGTACTAATGCGCTGTCTCTAACGTTCATAGCAAAACAGGACAGTCATTCTCGGCACCTTGACTCGCCTCGGCAAGTTACATCCGAAACGAACCCGCGCCTGACCAGCCAAAGAAGCTCCGTGCTCCATCCATTAGCCTTTTCTCTGGCAAATGGCGGGAAAGCACAAACCCCAGGAAACCAGATCGCCCGGTCAGAGACCAGGAGCATCCTCGCGCCGATCAGCCCCTACCATGCTACGATTTCCTGCATTGCAGCAAGTCCATCCTTCGACCCCTTGCATTCAGGAGATAACACGAAGTGCCCAAGAGCATAGTCTTTCAAGGCGCGCGCATCTTTGATGGTGAATCCGAAACACTCAAAACAGGCGTCAACGTTTTTGTAGAGGGCGCGCGCATCCGAGAAATATCCGATCGTCCTCCCGCCCCCGGCGACGAAGTCATCGATTGCGGCGGACGCGTGCTCATGCCCGGCCTCATCGATGCCCACGTGCATGTGTATGCGGCGAGTCTGAACTTCGGCCGTCTGTCGCAGTCACCCGCATCCTATCTCGCGCATTTTGCGACCAGGTTTCTGCAATCCAGCCTCGACCGCGGATTCACCACCGTCCGTGACGTCGGCGGCGCGGACGTGGGCATTGCCATGGCCATCAAAGACGGCCTGCTCGACCGCGTGCCGAGGCTCTTCTATGGCGGACGCGTGATCTCGCAAACCGGCGGCCACGGCGATTTCCGCCCCGGCGACCACGCGCTCGACCAGGGCCACTACTGCGGCTGCGCGCATCACTGCGACCAGTTTGCCGTCATCGCCGACGGCGTCGATGCTGTCCGCAAGGCCGTGCGCGAAGAACTGCGCCGCGGCGCATCCCACATCAAGATTATGGGCTCCGGCGGCGTCGCATCGCCCACCGATCCACTGGACCGATGCCAGTACTCCGACGATGAAATCCGCGCCGCAGTCGATGAAGCCGATCGCGCCGGCTCCTACATCGCCGCGCACTGCCATCCCAGGGAAGCGGTGTACCGCGCCGCCGCGCTGGGCGTGAAGTCCATTGAGCACGCCACGCTCATCGATCGACCCACTGCCGAATTCGTCGCGGAAAAAGGCTCCTTCGCCGTTCCCACCATGGCTACCATCGTCGCGCTCTTTGAAGAAGGCGCAAAACTTGGCCTGCCTCCAGTCAGCATTGAGAAGCTGAAACGCGTCGCCGACTCGGCCTCATCAAGCCTTGAAATCATGAAAAAGGCCGGCGTGAAGATGGGCTTCGGAACAGATCTGCTGGGCAGCCAGCACGTGCGCCAGAGCACCGAGTTCACACTGCGCGGCGCGGTGCTGCCGGCCATCGACGTGCTGCGCTCGGCCTGCTCCGTGAATGCGGACCTGTTGTGCCAGTCTGGAAACCTCGGCTGCATCCGCGAAGGCGCCGTCGCCGACATCGTCGTTGTCGACGGCAATCCGCTTGAAGACCTCGCGCTCCTCGCCTCAGGCGGCGATCATCTCTCCGTCATCATGAAAGATGGGCAGTTTCATAAGCACCGCGACTGAAGTTGGCAAGAGCGCCCGCTTGCTACCTTCCAATATGTTCATCCGGCTCGGCCAGCAAATCCCCCAGCCGATCCATCCTGCGGTCCCACTCCGGCCGCCGCGCGCGCAGCCATTCCTCCGCCGCGCGCAATCCCCGCGCCTCAACCCTGCAACTGCGCACGCGGCCGGTCTTTTCCGTCTTCACCAGGCTGGCCTCTTCCAGAATCTGCAAATGCTGCACCACCGCTGCCAGTGTCATCTCAAGCGGCTCGGCCAGGCGCGAAACCGACATCGGCCCATCGCTGAGCCGCTCCAGCATCGCCCTCCGCGTCGGGTCGCCCAATGCGTGGAAGACGCGGTCGATGTCGATTTTCTTCTTCGTCAAACCGCGCCTCCGTGGCAAAGAATTCGTCCGAGCGGTAGGCCGGGGATTCAATCTCCGGCAAAAGAGACAATGAAAACAAGAGCGGGCTTTAGAGCGAAACCAGAGTAAACGTGCCCTTGCCGAGAGTGCGCGAGGTGGCATCGTGCTTCCTGGGTACAGCTACTCTGGTTTCGCTATAGCCCCCTCAGCAATAGACCTCAGGGCACCCGGGTTTCTGTGAAACGCTTTCTACCCTCCAAGTTCCGCTTCCAGCTTGCCGAGCAGGTGCTCCCAGCCGCCCTTGCGCATCTCCGGCCCGTCCGCGCCCTCCAGATACGTTCCCTGGTGGGTCAGGATCAGGTCCGTTCCCTTCTTCGACGCCAGCAACTCAATCGTCGCCAGCGACACCGAAAACGGCCTTCCATCCAGGCTCATCCGGTAAGCGGTCACAATACGCCGGTTCGGTTGAATGTCTTCATACACCGTATCGTTGGTGATCGTCATTCCCGCAATCGGCGTTCCCGCTCCCATCTTCAGCTCGGCCCGTTCCTTGCCCCCCACTTTGAATTCCAGGTCGTGAGAAAGCAGCGTGTGATGCGTGCTCTCAAAGAACCAGCGCCGCTTCTTCTCCGTGTTGGCAAAAGCATCAAAAACCCGCTCCGGCGTGGCCGCAAAGCTGCGTTCAAGTTGAAACGTGCTGTGAACAACAGTTGATTTTTCCATCATCTCCTCCAGGGAACTCCCAATTAGTTAAGCAACAACTTGAGTATTGATCAGGTCCGGCTAATTGTCAAGTGGATACTTAAGTATTTTTATTGTCTCGACCCCGTGCTAATCTCTCATCACCGTATGAGCCAGATTCCCTCCGTGCCTCCGGCTTCTCAAAGTTTTGCGGCGCAAGCCCCGTTTGCCCCACGGCAGGTGGCCGACCTGCCTCGCGTTCTGGGCGCAAGTCAGGCCACGGCCATCGTGGTCGGCACCATTATCGGCAGCGGCATCTTCCTCGTCCCCCGCGAGATGATGCAGGACGTCGGCTCCAGCGCACTCGTTTATCTTGCGTGGATCGTCGGCGGCCTGCTCTCGCTGTTCGGCGCCATGACCTATGCCGAACTCGGCGCCATGCTTCCCTACGCCGGCGGCGAGTATGTCTACCTGCGCGGCGTCTATGGCGACACGACTGCCTTCCTCTACATGTGGACCTGGTTCGCCGTGGCCAAGCCTGCCTCCATCGCCGCGGTCACCGTCGGCCTGGCCCGCACACTTGGCTTCTTCCCCACTTTCCACTGGCTTAGCGACCAGGCCATCGGTGGACCGATGCCGCTCCTCTGGTCGCAGATCTTCGCCATCGCCGTCACCTGGTTCATCACCGGGCTGAACTATCTCGGCATCAAAAAGGCCGCCGACTTCCAACTCGTCTTCACTGTGCTGAAAGTGCTCCTCATCCTGATCGTCGCGGGATTCTGCTTCTTCTCCGCCACCGGCGCATTCTCCAACTTCACCACCACCCTGCCTCACGCAGTTGGCGGCATCAGCGGATTCATGGCCGCGCTCATCGCCACGCTCTGGGCTTACGACGGATGGAACGATCTCACCATGGTCGCCGGCGAAGTGCGGCGCCCCGAGCGCAGCCTGCCCATCGCGCTCATCGGCGGGTTATTCATCGTTGGATTCCTGTTCATGGCCACCAACGCCGCCATCCAATACATCCTTCCCGCCGCACAGATCGCCGCCAGCGAACGCCCCGCTGTCGCCGCGCTCACCACCGTCGCAGGACCGGCCGGTGCGGGCTTCGTCGCTGCCGGCATGGCTCTCAGCATCTTCGTCTCCCTCAACGGAACCATCATGTCCGGCGCGCGCATCCCCTTCGCCGCCGCGCGCGACAGGCTTTTCTTCCGCCAGTTCGCGCACATTCACCCGCGCTTCCAGTCGCCTTCCACGTCGCTCGTGATTCAAGCGCTGCTCTCGACAATCCTGCTTCTCTTCCTGAGCAAATTCCAGCAATTTTTCGAACTGGCGGTATTCGCCGAGTGGCTCTTTTACATGCTCACGGCCACAACAGTCTTTGTCTATCGGCGCAAGCGGCCCAACGCAGCGCGCCCCTACAAGGTCTGGGGATACCCGGTGCTGCCGGCAATTTTTATTGTCTGCGCGACAGCCGTCCTCATCTCGAGCTACGCCGGCAACCTGCAGGGATCGCTGCTCGGAACCGCCCTGATTCTCCTGGGCCTGCCGGTGCTGTGGTTTGTGAAGAAACTCTACCCGGGACCATCGGCGGAGTTGGAAGGGACAGTGAACTGAGACTCATTGCGAAACAGGAAGTCTTGGTTTTCAGGATCTCCGGCTGAGGAGTCGCCGGGGCTATAAAATTTTCGGAATGGTGTAGACCGAGAGCACACACTCACGTGACCTTTTCCTTAAGAATAAGCCACCTCTCACGGAACTGAAAAAGTCTATATGTATTCCGAAAATGCTCTATAGCGAAACCAGAGTAGCTGTACCCGGGAAGCATGATGCCAAGTGGCTTTTCCCTCAAGAAAAGGCACCTCGCGTACTCTCGGCAGGGGCACGTTTACTCTGGTTTCGCTCTAAAGAGCTTTGATGCGGAAGCTAAAGCGGCTGATAGCTTCCCGCTCCCCATGGCATCTCCACAGCGAGCGAGCACCCCGGCGCCGTGAGCGAAATCTTCACTACCCCCGCATTCCTGCCCGCCACCTCCGGCTCCACGATTGCAACGGCGTGTCCCTTGGCATCCGCGGCCAGCATTGGCGCGTGTTTCTCTCCCTCTGACAATGTCTGCAGCGGCACAACCGCATTCGGCGCCAGGCCATCGACATACACCAGCACAGCCTCGCCCTCCGGCAAACCGAGCCGCGCCTCCATTCTGCACTTCCCGGCATTGTTCTCCACCGGATAAGGGACCACAGTACCGGGGAGGAGCATTTTCCCATCCGGGGTCGCCAGCACGTAGCGAATCGGCTCGCCGCGTGCGGCCTTCAGGTCCACCTCGATCTCATTGTCCGCATCCAGCATCGACGCGTTTTCCTGGTCTCCAACGGGTGGATGCCACATCACCAGGCCCTTGGCGTTCGTAAAAACCTGCTGCGGAGTCGACTTCACAGGGACACCAATGCGCCAGACTCCAAGCACATAGCTAACTTTCTCCGGCGCCCCAGGAATCAGCAGCCGGTAGCGCATTGCATGACCGTTTCCATCCTTGATTTCCCCAATCTTCTCAAAATGGATGCTCAGTCCCTTGGGGTTCTTTTCATTAGGAGTCGCGTTGTCCAGCCCAATCTGTTGCTGCAATATGGTTGTCACCGGGATCTGATCGTTCTTGCCGACGGTCGGCGCCAGGCCTTGAGCAGAGCCACTCCGGCTCGCAAATGTCAGCATCGCCAAAGCGAACAGCGGCAACCAGGGTGTTCCGCATCTCATCTTCATCTCCGTTCGCCTCTTCAACAAAAGCCTCCTTGAGCCGTGCAACAAAAGATCCATCCAAACTGCGGCGTGAATATACCTAGCTCCGCCGCCGGACAACTTCCTCATAAACCGCCGCATATTCGCGCGCCGGCCGCTCCCAGCCGTAATTCTGCTCCATGCCATTCCGCATCAGGCGCCGCCAGCCGTCCTTGTCGGGAAATGCCTTCACCGCCCGATCAATGGCCGCGAGCAGCGCCTCCGGGCTCAGTCCTTCAAACTTGAAGCCCGTCCCCGTCCCCATCTCCGGATTCCATTCCTCGATGGTGTCGTCGAGCCCGCCGGTGGCGCGCACCACAGGTACCGTCCCATATTTGAGCGAGTAAATCTGGTTCAAACCGCACGGCTCATAGCGCGACGGCATCAGGAACATATCAGACCCTGCCTCAATCTTGTGCGCCAGCGCCTCGTCGTAGCGAATCTGCACCGACACCTGCCCCGAATGCCGAAACGCCCAGTCGCGAAAAAACCGCTCGTACACCGGCTCGCCCGTTCCCAGCACCACCACTGCGACATTGCGCTCGGTCAACCGATCGCCGATGGCCGCCACCAGGTCAAATCCCTTCTGCGTGGCAAACCGCGACACGATTCCGATCACCGCTGTCTCATCGGCCACTTTTTCCAGCCCGAATGCATGCAGCAGATCGGCGCGGCACTCAACCTTGCCCGCAAGATCATCCGGCGTGTAATGCGCTGCCAGTTTCCCGTCCGTCGCCGGGTCCCACTGCGTGTAGTCCACGCCGTTCAAAATCCCGCGCAGATCACCGGCACGGCGACGCAACACACCGTCCAGCCTCTCGCCAAATTCGGGGGTCTGAATCTCCTCGGCATACTTGCGGCTCACCGTCGTCAGCATGTCGGAGTAGACCAGCCCGCCCTTCAAAAAGTTGAACGTGTCGAACTGTTCCAGCCTGTCCATGGTGAACAGGTCCCACGGAAACAAGAGCCGCTGCGTTGTCGGGGGCGGAAACCATCCCTGGTAGCCCATGTTGTGAATCGTCTGCACCACGCCCGCGCGGCTGAGCATCGGGTCGAACCCATAGGTCGTCCGCAGATACACGGGAATCAGCGCCGCCTGCCAGTCGTGTACATGGAAGACATCCGGAACACCCAGCAGCTTCGTTGCTTCGAGCACCGCCCGGCAATACAGCCCAAACCGCTCCCAGTTGTTCGGATAATCGCCTTCCCTGGTCCCGTAGAGCCCCTGCCGGTCAAACAGGTCGGGGCAATCCACAAAGTAGAACTGCACGCCCTCCCGCTTGCCGCCATCCACAATGCCCACAAAGCGGTTGTAGTGCTCAAACGGAATGGTGATGGACCGCGCCGCATACTTCCACTCGCCCTCAATGTGCGCCCGCACGCCCGCGTAGAGCGGCAGATAGACCGTCACTTCGTGCCCCAGCTTCACCAGTTCAGGCGGCAAAGCCCCCACCACGTCGGCCAGTCCGCCGGTCTTGGCGAACGGAACGCACTCCGAAGCGGCAAAAACAATGTGCATTGAAACCTCTCCAGGACCGCCTTTGAAAGACAAACTCGCCGCGGCCAGAACACCCGGCCAAAGGGCCAGTCTACTACGCCTGTGCCCACCTCATGAGATGCTCCAGGCAAGGCAAACGCCCCGCGCGCGATTTCCAAAAACCAACCGGAACTTTCCCCGTCCAATCTGCGTTACCATTTCTAGGAACTTCCCTTGGTCCCTTTTCTGCTTTCCAAGTAATCACCCACTCGCACTGATCTAAAGGAGCAACTCCCTTGCCTCTTGAAATCCGCAATCTCTCCAAGCGCTACTCCAACGGCGTGCAAGCCCTCGACAACCTCAGCCTCACCATTGGCAACAACATGTTTGGCCTGCTGGGACCGAACGGCGCAGGCAAGTCCACGCTCATGCGCACCATCGCCACGCTCCAGGACCCGGACTCCGGCACCATCCTCCTCAACGGCCTCGACGTCGTCGCCAACAAGGATGCCGTCCGCCGTCAGCTCGGCTACCTGCCCCAGGAGTTTGGCGTCTACCCGCGCATCTCCGCCTCCGACATGCTCCACCACCTGGCCGTCATGAAGGGCATCTCCAGTTCCGGCGACCGCAAGACCATCGTGGACGCACTGCTGCACCAGACCAATCTCTGGGACGTGCGCAAGAAGGCGCTCAGCACCTACTCCGGCGGCATGAAGCAGCGCTTCGGCATCGCCCAGGCCCTGCTCGCCAATCCCAGGCTCATCATTGTCGACGAGCCCACCGCCGGCCTCGATCCCGCCGAGCGTAATCGCTTCCTCAATCTGCTTAGCTCGCTCGCCCGCGACGTCATCGTGATCCTCTCCACGCACATCGTTGAAGACGTCCGCGAACTCTGCCCCCGCATGGCCATCATCAGCAACGGCAAGCTCGTGCTCGAAGGCGCGCCCGAAGAAACGCTGGAGCGCCTGCGCGGCGGCATCTGGAGCACGGTAGTCAACACCGAAGAAGAATTCACCGCAGTCTCCACGCAGTTCAAGGTGGTTTCCACCAAGCTGCTCGGCGGCGCGCATGAAATCCGCATCCATTCCGACACCGCCCCCGGCGAAGGTTTCCGCCCCGTCGA
>JBEKDE010000045.1:0-39905 GCA_050014515.1 Occallatibacter sp. | reverse complement strand
CCGCTGCGCTCCACATTCGTCGAGTCCTGCAGCAGGGCGAGGACGCCGCGCTTGCCGTACTCGGCGAAGGTGTGCAGGTCGAAGGCGTGGCCGTCAATGGGCGAGAGATCGATCTTGAAGTCGCCGGTGTGGATGACGACGCCGACCGGTGTTTCAATGGCCAGGGCTACGCAATCCACCAGCGAGTGGGTGACGCGAATCGGCTCAATGGTGAAGGGGCCGAGCGTGAACCGTTCTTTGGGCGTGATTTCGACCAGAGTTGTCTCGTCCAGCAGGTGATGCTCTTCAAGCTTGCCCTCGACGTAGGCCAGCGTGAATTCGGTGGCATAGACAGGGACTTTGAGCTCGTTCAGGATCCAGGGCAGGCCGCCGATGTGGTCCTCATGTCCGTGCGTGAGGATGATGGCGCGGACATGCTGTTTGTTTTCAATGAGGTAGGTGATATCGGGAACAACGATATCCACGCCGAGCAGTTCCGATTCAGGGAACATGAGTCCGGCGTCGATCACGATAATGTCGTCTTCCCAGCGGAGCGCCAGGCAGTTCATGCCAAACTCGCCAAGACCGCCGAGGGGGATGATTTTCAGCTTTTTCGTTTGCATCTGTCATCTCTGATGGTAGCACCGAGAAGCAGTGAACAGTGAACAGTGAGCAGTGTGCAGTGGACAGTGAGCAGTGTGCAGTGCGCCGTGAGCAGTTCAGGAGTGAATCAATGAAGCAGCCTATTCGGGTTTGGGTTCGCAGAGGCTGATCTTGTTGCCGAAGGGGTCGAGCAGGTTCAACTGCGGGGTTCCCCAGAATGTTTCCGTGATGCCCGGACGCCAATAGGGGTAGTTCTTCGCAGATAACTCGGCGTGGAGTTCGGCGACGCCCTCGAAAGTGACCTGAAAACGTGTGCCGGGAGAGCCGTCGCCGTAGTGCTCCGAAAGATGGAGCACCAGCCCATCGCGGGAGACCTGCATGTAGAGCGGCGCGGTGGGCTCGAAGCGGTGTTCCCAGTCGAGATGGAAGCCGGCGTAGTCGAGATAGAACTCACGGGCCTTCTCGATGGAGAAGATGCGCAGGATGGGGATGACCTGGAGGGCGCGGGGACTCATGGAATCAGGTTAGCAAGGTCCGAACGGGACCTGCGAGACCGCGCTGGTGATTCTTTTCACGGCCCATGTGCGAGTGATGTTGGCGCCTGGCTTCCGGGCACCTTATCGCGTTCGGCAGTACACTGATCCCATGGCGAGGTGAGCCTTGCAATGAAGGTCTTCGTGTGGTTTTGTCTTCTGACGTTTCCGGCATTGGCTTCCTGCACAACGAAATCAGGCGATGCAAAGGCGCTAAAGACCTTTACCAGCCCGGATGGCGCTTTTCGATTCAGATATGCTCAGCTGCTCTTTCGATGTCAGGTTGGAAATGAGCGAACGAGTGGTGCGGAACCGGAGAACACTTGTGCAGGCCAACAATCTGTTTGCGATGACGATGACGACAGCAATACGATCCTGGCCTGCTTTGGGTATCCTGGGATGAGAGCTGCATTTGCTGTGGCGGAGATCCCAGCAGCCAATACGGAGAGTGTTTGTCTGAGGGGGCCGGAGGATTGGCCAATGGAAGTGCGTGGGATCAAAACCATTCACGGCGTGAAGTTCAAGGCTTTTGAGGTTTCAACCGCTTGGACCAGCGGCGGTCTTTCTGGAGATTTGTACAGGACTTTCCGTCTGAATAAGTGCTATGAACTAGGAATTCGATCGATACGATCGGCCCGCAATGAAGATGAGACTGGCAATAAGGTTGAGCGTACCAAGAGGCAGGCCATCGAATTGGGAAAACGCCTCGATGAACCCCTCAAGTCATTCAGATTCCTGGAATGATCTCTCAAAAAGCATCCGAGTCCCCGTCCTCTATTTCACCGGATGGAATGTCCGCTTCCATCGGGTTTCGTCGAAAAAATGGATGAACTCGTGGAAGCTGTTTCGCGCGGTTTCTGACAATGGCTTCTCTTCAGGGCCGGAGTCGGGCATTTCGATAGACCAATAGACGAACAGCGGACGGCCTATGAAGTTTTCCCGCGGCACAAATCCCCAGTAGCGGCTGTCCAGACTGTTGGTGCGGTTGTCGCCCATGACGAAGTAGTTGCCGGGCGGCACCACCAGGTCTTCGCCCTGGATGCAACTGGGCATTTGGACAGTCCATGCGGCAGTGACCCCGGGCTCGGTAGCCGGATCGACCGAGGGGAAGTCGCTGATGTAAGGGTCGTAGCGTTCAGGATCGGGTTTGGCGGCCTGCGGCTCGTTCTGGGCCACGCCGTTGAGGTAGACAATGCCGTTGCGCAGATGGATGCGGTCGCCGGGAACCCCGATGAGGCGCTTGACGAGGGGGATGTGCTCGCCGCTGGTTTCCGCCACCGGCTTGAAGAAGACCACCACATCGCCCCGGCGCGGATCGCGATAGTGAACGAAGGGTGCCCAGCGGGCGGCCGGCGAAAACGTGACGCGGTCCACCAGCACATGGTCTCCGGGAAGCAGGGTGCTGGCCATGGACGAGGATGGGATCAGGAAGTTCTGAAACAGGAAGGCGAAGACGAACAGCGCGACGACAATGGTGCTCAGGTTGGAGCTGAGGCCTTCGAAGATTGACTCGCGGGGTTGTTCTAAGGGTGCTGCCGGCGTGGTGGGTTTCCGTTTCCTGGTTTTCATTTGTCCTCGCTCTTCTTATGAGTACGATGCCGAATCGACTCTCGTTCCTTCACAGCAGGTATTCGGAGCTAACTCGGCGAATTCTCTGCAATGGGGTTGAGGTTTGCCTTCTTGTCCCGATACTTGAGGATCTCACGGGGGCGAGGCAGGGCGACCGGTGCACGGGCAATGGTGAGCACCGTGATATCGTCGGCCTGCGGCGCGCCCATGCCGAACGATTGCGCGGCTTCCGCAACGAAGGATGCGGATTGGTTACTGACCGTCTGGGTGCGGTCAAAGCCGAAGAGTTCGCGGGAGGGGTTGGTGGCTTCGACGACTCCGTCGGTCACCAGGGTGACGCGCTGGTCGGGCGAGAGTTGAAGCTTGGCCTCGGAGTAGGTGATGTCCAGCGAGATGCCGAGGGGAAGGTTGGGCTCTGTAGGGAATTCTTCGCCGTCGAGGTACGGGCTGGGGTGGGCGGCGTTGGCGAGAGTCAGTTCGCCGGACGGGGTGATCATGAGCACGAGGCACGTGGCGAAGTCGCCGCCGCGGCCGTGCAGCAGGCGATTGAGACTGGTGAGAAGCGCGCCGGGGCTGCGATAGGTTTCAGTAAATGCGCGCAGGCTGCCGACGATAAGCGAGACGGTCATGGCCGCTTTCAGGCCCTTGCCGCTGACATCGCCGAGGATGATAAACGCCGAGGGCTGGTCAGAGTCGCCGCTATTGGGGATGGGAAGGATCTGGAAGAAGTCGCCGCCGACTTCCTGCGCGGGCAGGTAGGCGCTCTCAATCGTGAAACCGGGAATGGTGGGGAGCTGGTCGGGAATGAGGATCTGCTGAATGCTGCGGGCCGCGGACATCTCCTGCTCTATGTCGCGGTTGCGGTCCTGGATGCGGCGCAGGCGGAAGGTCATGGCGACCAGCATGACAATGGCGAAGAGGAGATTCGAGAGGCCCCTCAGATCGATGTCCTGACCGTGCCAGAATAGATCCTGCGGCAGGCTGGGCAGGCGGATGAAAGTCAGCATGCGCGTGGATTCCTCAACGGTGAAGAAGAGGGTCGCCGCGCCAATCCAGCGCATCTCGGGCAGCTTGCTTTTGAAACAGACAGGCAGGAGCAGCAGGAAACCAAGAGCGGAGAGCAGTTGAGCCCATACCGCAACCTCCTGGATGACGCTGCTTTCCGTCACGCCGGCGATTGCATAGTAGACCGGCGCCGGCCATGGAATCAGGAGCACGAGATAAACGAGATAGAGTCCGCCAAAAAGCTGGATGGCGCGGAAGAATTTTGGGACCGGCCGCCCTAGAAATGAGAAGACGAATTCTATCGCTATGAACGTCTGTGTAGCATTAATGATGGCGTAAAGCGCACGGGCCAGCCACGAGGGCATTGAAAGGTCCGCAACCAGGGCCAGATCACAGAGGCGCAACAGGGGCAGGGTACAAAGCCTGGCCCCCAGCCAAAAGTACTCGTGCAAGCGGGTGTTGACGGAATAGAGCAGAAGGAAGAGGAATCCCGCGCTGAACATGGCCACGTAGCACAGGTAATGCAGCAGGCTTGAGCCGAGGTAATTCAGGGTATCCAGATCGCCGACGGTTTCGATTCGATCAATGGATGCAAGCGCCGGGGCAAAACGATCGATGCGGGTGACCGTATGGACGTTGAGCGCATGAATGGCAATCAGCAGACGGCCCTGGCGGGCGAGGCTTGAAGGAAAGCTGAAAATCGCGTGTGTGTACTGAGGCCCCTGGCGCGTGGCGAAGTTGCCGGAGCTGCCGATCGACTGGCCGTTGACGAATACTTCGTAGACCGGAAACTCGCCCCGCACCAGCAGGCCAAGCTGGGGCGTCGACTGCAACTCGGCAGGCAGCGTGACCTCAATCCGCTGCCACTGGTTCGGCCTGGTCCACCCTGAGTTGGAGTTGAGAGGCTTGACGGTGCAGGCGGTTGCGCCTGACTGGATGTCGATTTGGGCGCATTGGGGATTGTCGCCGTCGTGCACCTGCCACTGGTTCCAGGGCAGACGGAGGACGCCGGGATCTTGAGCATCGGCTGTCGGAGTGGCCAGAATAAGAATGGCCGACGCCAGCCCGGAAAGTATCCAATACTTCATCCGCCTGCTCCTGAAGCTGGAAGTCCCGGTCTGTTGGGCCATGCTGGCTACAACCGGTCTCATAACTGCCGCATTCTCCAGGGGGCCGACTTTGAGACCCGCAACAAAGCGGGTTGAATGATCTCCGCGAGTCGATGCGCTTGCTTATGAGACCGGTTCTAGCGTAGCAAATCTTCAAGGGTGGTGCTGAGGTTAGTTTTCTGATCGCGGTACTTGACGATGACCGGGGCATAGAGGCTCAGGCCCCAGGCTTCGGCGTTGGGGTGAACCTTGCCTTTGGCGACGGGGCGGGAGCCGGGGACTACCACGGCATTTTCCGGAATGATCAAGGGCAAATCGTCCGTGGCGCGCAGCACTTCTCCATTGACCAGGTCGTAAACCGGAGTGCCGCGGGTGAGGATGGTTCCGGCGGCCAGAACCGCTCCCTTGCGCACGATAGTCCCCTCGTAGACGCCCGTGTTGCCGCCTACCAGTACGTCATCTTCAATAATCACCGGGCTGGCGTTGATGGGCTCGAGGACCCCGCCGATCTGGGCCGCGGCGCTGAGGTGAACCCGCTTGCCGATCTGCGCGCAGGAGCCGACCAGGGCATGCGAATCGACCATGGTGCCCTCATCCACATACGTTCCGGTATTGATGTACATGGGCGGAGCGCAGACGACTCCGCGGGCTACAAAGGCGCCTGCACGGATGGCCGAGCCTCCGGCAACGATGCGGATTCCATCTGCCGGTGAAAACCGTCGGGCAGGAAAGGTGCTCTTGTCGACGAAGGAGAGGTCGCCGTCGGAGAGCTTTTCCAGAACGCCGATTCGAAAGCCAAGCAGGATGCCCTCTTTGACCCATGCGTTCACGCGCCAGCCGGTGGGCGATGCGGGGTCTGGCGAGGCTGCGCGTATCTGGCCAGCTTCAAGAGCGGCACGCAGGGTGAGAAACGCCGTCATGGCGTCGGGGTCGTTGACCGCGGCGGGGCCGGCAGCAAAATACTTTTCGATTTCCTGTTGGAGAAGGCGGGTCGTCATTCCATCCTGAGTTTATCAAGATGGAATGACGATGGGGGGAGGGTTGAAGGTGCGGTTGAGTGATGCGGCCAGGGGGGAGGGCTTGGTTGAAGCTTGCAATGCGCGGGAAACCTTGGCCGGCCCGCAAAGGCCAGGCGCGAAACACACGCGCGAAGTCATGCTGCGTTCGATGCCAGTTTGGTCCGAATGGTTTCGTTCTTGCGAACCGGCTGTACCCGATAAGAATTCTCACCCGAGGGAATGAGCGCGAGCGGAACGGGGTTTTTATCGGACGCGCGCAGCATGTGTTTTGACTCCAGCCAGGCACAAAGGCGGGGGTCGTAAATCTCAGGCTGTCCCTGCCAGAAATCAGGGCGCAGTCCACATTGAATCTGCAAATGGTCTAACTGCAGTTCGACGACAGCGATGGTCTTGGGAAAATAGCGCCGAACATTGGAGGCGCCGATGTGGAGACCCGTGATACCACGGCATTTGGAATGTGTTTTGACTACCATATACACCTGCTCTTCAACAGCGGATAAGGTCAGTCTAGGGAGGTAAAGTCAGAAGAATCCCATGCTGGTGGTGGGAATGTGCAATGCACTTTTCTCATTTGGAATTCACCAGCTGGAAGGCCCGTTGTGGGAATATCGTGCGCCCCTTTTTCTGCCCTGTCAAGATCTCATCCGGTTGATTCAACCCGGTACATTTGCCGTACATATCAACAGATGCTCAACAGAGAAAGAGGTTGCCAATTCCGTAATCCCTAGCGTGAATTTACTGCTTTCCGCGATGGATGGAGGCAAATTTCTCGTGAATACGAATGAGAAAACGTCTTCCTGCGAGCGCCACCAGGATTGCCGCGATTCGCGCCGTCAGCTTGCGGTCCCGATAGCTTCCGCCAGGGCCGCGGCGACCTGTTGCTGCTGTTGCGGCGTGATGCGGTTGAAGAAGGGAAGCGCAAGGGTGCGGCGGGCGACGGATTCTGTGATGGGAAGATGCGGGACGGCCTGCGACTGTGCGCGCCATGCTGGCTGAAGGTGAATGGGTGGGAAGTAGCGGCCGGTGGCGATGCCGCGTTGGGTGAGGATGGATTGGATGCGATCGCGGTTGGCTGATTGCGGCAGGCGAACCACGTAGACGAACCAGCTGATGGTGCGGTTGGGGAGGGTCAGCGGCGGCAGGGCGAGTGGGTCCTGCTCCAGCCCGGGGATTGCCGAGAGCAGCTCGTGGTAGCATTCGGCGGCGGCTCGGCGAAGCGCGAGCATTTCCTCAATTCGGCTGAGTTGAACACGACCCATGGCGCAGGCGAGTTCAGAGAGACGGTAGTTGTACCCGGGTTCAGCATGGTCGAGCCAGTCGCCGCCAGCTTGCCTGCCTTGATTCCGCAAACTGCGGAGACGCGCGGCATGGGCTGGATCGCGGGCGAGGACGGCCCCGCCCTCTCCGGTCGTGACCTGCTTGTTGGGATAGAAGCCGAAGACGGCCAGGTCACCAAAGCTTCCGGCGCGGCGGGCTGGATGGGGCCTGCCAAACTCGGCGCCGATGGCCTCGCAGGCGTCCTCGAGGATTACCAGGTGATGGCGGCGGGCGATTGCGCCGAGGGCATCCATATCGGCTGGAACGCCGAAGGTGTGGACCACGAGAATGGCACGGGTGCGCGAAGTGATGACTTGCTCGACCGCGTCAGGATCAAGGTTGAGCGTGACCGGATCGATTTCCGCAAAGACAGGCGTGGCGCGAACCTGGAGCACGGCATTGGCGACAGCGATGAAACCGAAAGAAGGGATGATCACCTCATCGCCTTCCCCGATGTTGAGCGTAAGCAGTGCAAGATGCAGGCCGGCGGTGCCGGAACTGACGGCGACGGCATGCGGCACTCCGTGATAGGCGGCAAGCGCCGACTCGAATGCTGGAAGCTCAGGGCCGAGGCTGAGTTGCGGCGTGCGCAGGACAGCGGTGACGGCGTCGATTTCAGCCTCAGTAATGTCCGGCGCTGATAGGGGGATGATCATGGGCGACCTGGAAGTGGAGTCAGCAAAACAGCAAGTCAGCGAGTCAGCAAGTTAGCCCGCGCTTTCCGGGGGCAGAGGGGTTGGCTGTTTGATCAACAAGTCTTCGAGCGGCACGGTGGTCAGAACATGCGCGATTGTTTTGGCGGCTGTACCACTGCCGTAGGGATTTTTCATTCCGCTGAGGGCAGCGCGGAATTTCGGATCGAGCGCGCGGCCGATTGCTTCTTGAATTGCGGCCGGTTCAGCGGGGGCATCGATGATGTTGGCGGCACGTTCGCGGCCCTGCTGGCGCATCCCGACGTTAACCACGGGAAGCGCGAACGACGCAGCTTCCATGATCCCGCTCGATGAGTTGCCGACCATGCAATCGACCTGGCCCAGAAGGCTCCAGTAGGTAACGGCGTCGAGGTTCACGAAGATGCGCGTGTGAGCGCGCGTGTCCGCGAGAGCCTGCGTCCGTCGGATGAGCGCGTGGCTGCCGGCGTCGGCGTTGGGGTAAACGAAGATCAACTGGCCTTGAACTTCTGCGAGCGCGGCAAACAGCGCGTCCGCTTCGGCGTTGGTGTCTTTGAGAATGGTGACCGGGTGCCATGCGGCAAGGATTGTTGGCGGCGTGAGCGTGAGGCCGAGTTGGACTTCAAGGGCTCTGCGATCCACGAGGACCGAACGACTCATATGGTCGAGCGAAGGCGCTCCGGCGCGGTGCACGCGCCAGGGCTCCTCGCCCATCGCGATCACGCGGCGGCGTGCGGTTGGAGTTGAGGTGAAGTGGATGTGCGCAAGCTTGGTGAGAGCGTTGCGGACGTGGTCATCAATGGCGCCCTGGGAGATTTCTCCGCCTTCGATGTGAGCGACGGGGATGCGCAGGGCGAGCGCGACCGACGCGGGCGCGAGCATCTCGTAGCGGTCGGCAATGAGCAGCAGAATGTCAGGACGCCAGGCGGCAAGCGCATCGGCCAGGCCAAGAATGGCGAGGCCGATGGTTTTGGCCATGCCGATGTCGGTATCGGAGCTGAGCAGGCACTCGATGCGAGCCTGGATGGGGAAGCCGTCCCGTTCAATCTCCTTGACGGTCGAACCGAAGTCCGGCGATAGATGCGCGCCGAGGACGAAGACGGCGAGGTCGACGTCGGGATGCGCCGAGAGTTCACGCAGCGGCCAGTAGAGATGGCTGTAGTCGGCACGTGAGGTTGTAATAACGCCGATGCGGCGCCTGGGTTTCGCGGTTTTCATCGGGGAGCCTGGAGGGCGGCATTCCGCGCGAGGGCCAGCACGGATTCGCTTGGAGAGTAGCCGGGGACCAGGGCGCGCAGTTGAGCGAGAGCTGCGGCAAGGTCGCGCGCATCAACAGCGGCGCGGAGTTGGGCGAGTCTGAATGTGATTTGCTCGGGTGAGAGCGACTCGGATTGGATGGAGATGAGTGCTGAGTTCGATGCGCCTGGTGAGGCTGGATGTGTCAGGTCGTCTTCTGACCAGAGCTGCTCGGTTTCCTTGTCGCCGGGCCGGAACTGGGTGAATTCGATGGAGATTTCGCGGCCGGGAGAAAGTGTGCGGGCCATGAAGTTAGCCAGATCGGCGATGTAGTGGGTGGCGGGGAGACGGGGCGCGAGCAGAGCCGGTGACTGCGGATTTGCTGCGGCGGTGAGTATCTGGTCAACCGCTTCGTCAAGCGTAAGGAAGTAGCGCCGGGCGGCGGGATCGGTGACGGTGACAGGGCCGCCGCGAGCGATTTGCTGCGCGAAGATTTCAGTGACGCTGTCGCGCGATGCGAGCACATTGCCGAGGCGAAGCACCGTTCCGCCGTGAGAGAGGACGATCTGCTCCGCGACCCGCTTGGTTGCGCCCATCACGGATGCCGGCTGGACCGCTTTGTCGGTGGAGAGAAGGACGACTCGAGCATGATGCGCAGCGGCGGCGCGGGTGAGCGCTTCGGTCGAGAAAATGTTATTGGCGATGGCGGCCAGCGGATGCTGCTCCATGAGCGGGACGTGCTTGAAGGCTGCGGCGTGGAAGACGAGCCGCGGTCTGTGCGTCGCAAAGATGTGCTCGAGCAGCGCTGAATCGCCTGCGCTGCCGAGGAACGTCGCGATGTTGGCGGACGGCGCGAGTTCGGAGTTGAGCGCGAAGAGATTGCTCTCGGAAGCCTCAAGCACCACCAGGCTGGGCGGATTCAGAGTGGCCAGCCGCTGCGCGAGCGCGGTGCCGATGGAGCCGCCTGCACCGGTAATCAGGATGGTCTGTCTCGCGAGTGCGGCGAGTGTTTCAGGCTGCGCAGATGGCAGCGGAGGACGGGCGACAAAGCTGTGCCAATCGATGTCCTGGAGGGTCGGGATCACAGGAGAAGTATAAATTGCGCGCCATTGCATGGAGCAGATGCTCGCGGGCGGCTCGCGCTGGCTCCATGCGTTCCCAGGTCCCCAAATGCGAGGGACCTGGGTGTTCGGCGAGAAAGTGCTGCTACTGCGGCGCGATCCAATCGGGTTGATAGGAACAATCGACGCGTCTGTACCACTCGACGTGGAGAGTTCCGGGATGAAGTTCGAGGCAGACCTGGTCGCCCTGGACTGTTTTGCGATAGATGGCTGAGGGGACGCTGAGACGGTTGGGAGTTTGGATCGGTCCCCAGGGCGCCAGGTCGAGGTAGTAAGAAGTGGATCTTCCGCGGGAGATATGCTTGCCAACCACCTGCGCGGCGTAGGGCTGGGGCGTGGATGGATCTGCCAGCGTGTCTGCCACTGAGGTCAATCCGTAGCCATAGAAGCCGGAGACGACGAGGAAGGCGATGACGGTTCCCGGGACGGTGAAGCTGTTGCGAGCGGTGAGGTAGAGCGCGGCCGTCAGGACAGCTGCGATCGAGCCGGCAATCTCCAGAATGGATTGCGTGGAGACAAAGTGCACTCCCGTGGAGCTGAAGGCGAGACCGAAACCGGAGATGAGAATGAGGAAGGCCAGATCGACGCGGGGGTCCGCTTTCGGCTTGAAGAGGGCGTAGAGGAGCGGCGAGCGCTGCACCATGAAGATCGCAAATGGCGGCGCCAGCGCAAGCACAATCGCGGCGGCGAATCGAAACGGGGCTGGAGCCCAGATGAGCGCGGCGGCGGCACTGGCTTCAACGATGATAGTGAAGACGTTGATGGTTTTGGCTGTGGCCAGCGCAGCCAGGCGCTCTTCGGGAGTCGCGCCGAGTTCCTGGTCATTTGAGATTTGATCGAGGAGTTTCTGCTTGTCGCGCTCGTCAAGGTCGGGAATTTGAGCAAACCATGCGCGGAAATCGTCGTCGGTGGAGAAGCTTTGCGAGATGGCAATGGGGCTCCGGCCATCTCGCAAATAAAGCTGCTTGTAGGTGCGGTTGCGCGAACGGAGAGTGCGAAAGCCGATGATCTCGCCGCGATCGGCGGATTTCTCGCCAAAGGCCGTGCGCACGGTGATGCGGGAGCCGTCGACGATGATGCGGGAGCGAACGGCGTAGGCGACCAGGTAGACGGGGATGGCGAGGAAAAGGAGCGCCATTAGAATGCCGGCGACGCCATTCGGGTTGGAACGAGCCAGGAAACCAAAGCCGCAGGAAAATGCGGCAAACATGCACCCGACAATGAAGATGAATGCCCTGGACCAGCCGCTCAAACGGTATTCGCGACGGGTGTTGCTTTGGACCTGATATGAGTTCAAGGCCGCCTCCGAGCTTTCGTCACCCCGGCGACGTGGAACCGTCGCGGGGGACCCCGATTCCGTCTTTGTATCACAAGATGCGGCGAATCTTTTGTGCGGTGTAAAAGCCGAGTGGCGGTGGCCGGTGCGATGGAGGCGCCCGCTCGCATACACTTGATGAGTTCAGCGGCTTTAAGAGAAAAGCGATTCGGGCCGCCTAAAGGAAACGGTGGATGAATAGGATTGTGCGGGCAGTTGTTGGAGTTCCGCTGGTTTATTGGGCCTTTGTAGCGGCGGCGACGGTAGCCGGGGCGCAGGCGCGCTTTGATGCGGACGCGGTGCAAACCAATAACCGCGGCGTAGCCCAGATGGGCCAGCAGTTTACCGAGCGCGCGGAAGATTCGTTCGCGGAGGCATTCAAGAAGGATCCGAAACTGGCGCAGGCGGCTATTAACGAGGGCATCGCGCTGATGACTCTGCAGAAGCTGGATGAAGCCAAGAAGGCGCTGCACGCCGCAATTGATCTGAATCCGAACAGTGCTCAAGCCTGGTACAACCTCGGGCTGGCGCAGCATGCGGGCAATGAATTGCTGCCGGCGCTCGAAAGCTTTCAGCAGGCGGTGAAGCTCGACCCGCGCGATGCGGATTCGTACTACTTTGAGGGTGTTTGTTACCAGGAGATGAAGGATTTCGACAAGGCGATCGAGATTCTGAAGCAGGCGCTGGCCATCAATCCCCAACATGCGTCGGCGGAGTTTGCCATGGCGCGCGCACTCCAGCGGTCAGGCCATGTGGAAGAGGCGAAGGAGCACTTCAAGCGGTTTCAGCATTTGACGAGCACCAAGGTTGGAGCGCCGATCGGGCTGGCTTATGGAGAACAAGGACACTATTCGACAGTGACCGCGGTGGCCGAGCCGGAGACCGTTCAGAAGGGAATGATTCCGGTGAAACTGGTGGAGACGCCGCTGGTTTCCCCGGTCTCAAAGACGGGCTCCGGGGCGTCCGCGTGGACCACGACCGGCGGGGCATGCATGATGGATGCAACAGGCGATGGTCACATGGACCTGGTGCTGATGCAGGCGGGTCCGCAGGCCATTCGTGTGCTGCATGCGAAGGGCGATGGGAAGTTTGAAGAGTGGGATTCTGCGGGGGCGGGATTGAAGGCTGCGGGCCATGCTGTGGCTTGCGCGGTGGGCGATTATGACGGCGATGGGATGAACGATCTCGCCGTGGCTCTGGACGACCAGGTGCTGCTGTTTCGGAATTTAGGCAAGGGCAAGTTTCAGAACGTGACGGCGGAGGCTGGGCTCGCTGCGAAGAACCGGCCAACGGGAATCACATTTGTCGATTATGACCATGATGGCGATCTGGATCTTTTTCTTACGGGTGCGCCACTGAAGGACGGCGGAACACCAAATGTCTTGTGGCGGAACAACGGCGACAAGACATTCACCGAGTGGACGGAACCGACGGGGCTCGGTGGAACTGGTAAGACAAACGCTGCGATTCTGACGGATTTTAATAATGATCGTGCGGTGGATATTGTTACGACCACAGATGGGCTTGCGCCGGTGATCTATGTAAATCCGCGCGAAGGGAAGTATCCGACCCAGGTCTTGTACGAAGCGGACAAACTGTCACCGACCACCGGTATCGCCGTGCTCGATTACAACAAGGATGGCTGGATGGACATTGCCGTCACGCACGACGGCGCGCCGGGAGCTTCGCTGTGGCGAAACGTGGAAGGGCCGGAACATGTTGGACGGAGATTCGAAAGAGCCGAGCTCCCGTTACAAGGCGCGCTGCGCGGTTGGGGTGTGACTGCGATCGATATTGATAACGACGGATGGATTGACCTGGCGGCGATTGTGGATACGACCGCAGGCCCCCGGGTAAAGGTCTTTCGTAACAAGGGCGATGGGACGTTTGAAGATGTTTCTTCTCGGCTTGGACTGGATTCGCTGCGCCTGAAAGACCCGCGCGGATTGATTGCGGCCGATGTAGATGGTGACGGCGCCGCGGACCTGATTGTGACGCAGGTGAATGCGCCGCCGTTGCTACTCAAAAACGTGGGCGCGAATAAGAATCACTTTGTGCGGCTGGACCTGACGGGGTTTGCGGACAACAAGACGGCGCTGGGCGTGAAGGTTGAGGTGTTCGCCAGCGGCATGTGGCAGAAGTGGGAACTGGCAGGCGCGTCGGGATACCAGACGCAGGCTGCGCCGCAGATTCTGGTGGGCCTGGGCGATGCGCCGGGAGTGGACCTGCTGCGCATTCTGTGGCCGACCGGTGTGTTGCAGGACGAGATCGATTTACCCAAGCTGACACAGGGGCGCGGCGTGATCGCAATGAAAGAGGCAGACCGGCGGGGTAGCTCCTGCCCGGTATTGTTTGCGTGGGATGGGCACAAATACAAGCTGGTGACCGATGTGATTGGCGCCGGGGTGGTGGGGCATTGGTTCACGCCCGAGCGGCGCAACATTCCCAACCCCGGCGAGTGGGTGAAGGTGGATGGCGCCGAGACTGCGCTCGTCAAGGGCAAGCTGAGCCTTCGCTTCATGGAGCCGATGGAGGAAGTGAATTACATTGACCAGCTGCGCGTGGTGGCCGTTGATCATCCGGAAAATGTGGAAGTGAATCCCGATGAGCGGTTCCTCGATGACCCGCCGTTTGCCTCGGGGCGCGTGGTGGCAACGGAAGGCGCGCGGCTGCCTGTGGGCGCGTGGGATGGTGAAGGACGCGATGTGCTTGATGCGCTGAGCCGGCGCGATCACACGTTTGCGAGCGGGTTTAAGGTCGCGCCTTATGACGGATTTGCGAATCTGCATACGCTCACGCTGGATTTGGGCGAGGTGAAGCAGGGCGCGCCCCTGCGGTTGCTGATGACAGGCTATGTGAACTACTTCAGCGCGACCAGCTTGTATGCTGCGTGGCAGGCGGGCGTGAAGCCTGTGTCCCCATATGTCGAGGCGGAGTTGGCTGACGGCACATGGAAGCGCGTGGCCGACGATGTGGGATTTCCGGCAGGCCTGGAGCGGACCATCGTGGTGGATCTGACGGGAAAACTGCCGGCCGGGACTAGGCGCATTCGCCTCGCGACCAACCTGCAGATTTATTGGGACCAGGTGCTGATTGACCAGAGCACGAATGCTCAGGCGCGTGCAAACGAGGTGCCGCTGGCGACGGCCACGCTGCACTTCCGCGGCTATCCAAAACAGATTGAGGGCGCGAGTCCCGGCGATCTCAATTACGACTACGATCGCGTGAGTTTGACCGGGCCGTTCCAGCATCAGCGCGGCAACTACACCCGCATGGGCGACGTGACGGCGCTGTTGACGGGCATCGACAACCGTTTTGCGATCTTCGGAAGCGGCGAGGAGATTGCCGCGGAATTCGATGCGGCAAAGCTGCCTGCGCTGCCGCCCCACTGGAAGCGCGATTACTTCTTTTATGCGAATGGATTTGTGAAGGATATGGACTGGTGGGACGCATCGCCGTTTACCGTGGCGCAACTGCCGTTTCATGGGATGAGCACCTATCCGTATCCGGCGAATGAGAGCTTCCCGGACGATGTGGATGCGTTGAAATACCAGCTCGATTGGAATGATCGCTGGGATTCCGGGGAGCCGGTGCGGTCGTATCGATTTAATTATCGAACGATGCCTTCAACGCCTTTGGAAGACAATGCGATTGCACCTTCCTTCCATCCAACCGGGGCTGTGCAGCAATGAACTCCGTGGTCGTGAATTCGGCAGTCCGCCAATTGGAGCTTCTCAGCTCGCGCGAGATCTCGGTGCTGGAACTCGCAGAAGCCCAAATTCACCAGATTGAACGCCTCAATCCGAAGCTCAATGCACTAGTGGATTTTGATGCGAATCGGGTTCGTGTACAGGCGCGCGTGTTGGATGAAACGCGCGGACCGCGCGGGCCGCTGCACGGATTGCCGGTGACCATCAAGTCTTCAATTGCAACGGCGGGTTACAAGTGCGAGATCGGCAGCCTGCTTCACAAGGGCGAGGTGCCGCGCAGGGACGCGGAGGTGGTGGCCCGGCTGCGCACTGCGGGAGCGCTGATTCTGGGCACGACGAATTGTCCCGAGTTTCTGATGGCGTATGAGACAGCGAATCTGTTGCACGGGTGCACTTCGAACCCCTGGGACCTGGAGCGGACGCCGGGCGGATCGAGCGGGGGCGAGTCGGCTGCGATTGCGGCAGGAATGTCGGCGGCGGGGCTGGGCAGTGACAGCGGCGGAAGCGTGCGCGTGCCGGCGCATTTCACGGGAATCTGCTCCATGAAGCCAACGCCGGGAAGGATTCCAGGGCGCGGGCATCTGCCGCCTTGCGTGGGTCCATTTTCGATTCTGGGTGCCGTCGGGCCCATGGCGCGCACCATCGCCGATATCACGCTGCTGTTTCGCACTCTCTGTGGTCAGGATCCACTGGACCCGCTGAGTCCCCCGGTTGCGCTCCGTGAGCCGAGCGTAGACGAGTTGCGTTCGAATCGGATTGGATTTTTCGAGGACGATGGGCTGGTTCCAGTGACCGCGGAGACGCGCGCTGCGGTGCAATCGGCTGCGGTGGTTCTGCGCAGTGCGGGGTTTCGCGTGGAGCCGTTCAGGCCGGGTACGCTGGAGCCGCTGCGCAAGCTTTGGGTCAAATTCTTTGTCCAGTGCGGTGCAATGTTTTATGCGCCGGAGATTCGCGGGCGGGAACAGCAGTTGAGTCCCATCTTCAGAGAGTTTCTGGGAATCGCCGAAGCTGCGCCGCCGCTGACTGCTCAGGAGTTGCTGGATGCGTGGGCGAAGCTTGATCTGCTGCGCGCAAAGACGCTTGAAGAGATGCGCGCGTATCCGGTGCTGCTGTGCCCAGTGGCAAGCGTTCCCGCATTCAAACAAGGCGAGCGTGGTTGGGATGTGGAGGGGCGTGCGGTCGAATACATGGACGCATGGCGCTATTCGCAATGGTTTAATGCGCTTGCGGCTCCGGCTGCAGTGGTTCCGGTGGGCCAGTCGCCGGAGGGATTGCCGATCGGCGTGCAGATTGTGGCGCGGCCATTTCAGGACGAGACTGCGCTGGGGATTGCGGCCTTTGTCGATAAAGCGTTTGGGTATCGAGTGCCTCCAATGGCGCTTAAATAGAACCCGAAATAAAATCAGGGTCATGCGCGTTCCGGTGCCCGTCGCGCCGAATCGATTTCTCCCTCATTTTTTCGCATCGTCTGCCCGTTCCCAGGCATCAGTTCATCCATGCGTCAATGCGCTGCTGAAAGGTCAAACGGATGAATGTCCTCATTGTGCTCGCGCATCCCGAGCCGAAAAGCTTCAACGGCGCCCTGTTTGATACTGCCGCCGCCACTCTGACTGCCACCGGTCATACTGTCACCACCAGCGATCTTTACAGGATGGATTTTGATCCCCGTTCCAGCCGGGCCAACTTCGTCGAAGAAAAGAACCCCGACTTCTTCAAGCCCCAGGTTGAAGAACGGCACGCCACCGACACCCATGGCTTTACGCCCGCACTGGAAGCGGAGATTGGCAAACTGGAGGCCGCCGATCTTGTGATCTTTCAGTTTCCGCTTTGGTGGTTCTCTCTGCCCGCAATCCTCAAGGGCTGGGTGGACCGCGTCTTCGCTATGGGCCGCGCGTACGGCTCCGGACGCATTTACGAGCACGGCATGTTCCGCGGTAAGCGCGCCATTCTCTCGCTCACCACGGGCGGATTTCAGTCCAGCTATATCGATGGTGGCGAAGAGGGCGATATCCTCGGCATCCTCCGCCCCATCCATCGCGGCATCTTTCAGTTCACGGGATTCAGCGTCCTGGCGCCGGCCATCTATTACGGGCCGGCCCGCGTCGAGCCCAGCCTGCGCCAACAATGGCTTGATCAATGGGCTCAGCGCCTGCGTGCGATTGAGTCCGAGCAGCCTATCGAGGTCGGCCCTTACGCCTGAACGCTGCATCCTGTTCCCGATTACCGCAAAAACCTACCTGCACCCTGGATTTCTTCCGAGCAATGACGGCTGGATTGAGCCGGTTTGTGCGCTGCGTCACAGATGGTGATCGCGTACGCCAAACCTCCACCTTTCGGTGGAGGTAGAGCCTCCAAGCGGGCGTTAGTCTGAAGCTTCCGCTTCCCCAGAAACGGAGCGCACCGGGTGCGCGCAAGCTGGCACGAACGATTTGCCGAGAGTCCCGATGTTCTGAAGAGCACGCGGCGCCAACAAACGGTGGTGCCGGTGCTCGATCTGGAGATAGGCGGGGACGAATTCATCACCATGGCTGGGCCGTGCTCGGTCGAGACCGAGTTCCAGCTGATGGCCACCGCCAATCATGTGCGGCGCGCGGGAGCCCGCATCCTTCGCGGCGGCGCATTCAAACCACGCAGTTCTCCCTATGCATTTCAAGGCCTGGGCCTCGAGGGCCTGCGGATGCTGGCGCGCGCCCGCGATGAGAGTGGCCTGGCCATCATCACGGAAGTGATGCAGGAAGACGACGTTGCCCTAGTGGCCGAGTACGCGGACATCTTGCAGATCGGCACGCGCAACATGGAAAACTATTCGCTGTTGGAGGCGGCTGCGCGTTCGGGCCGTCCGGTGCTGCTCAAGCGCGGCATGGTGGCCACGATCGCGGAGTTTCTTCGCTCGGCGCAGTGCATCCTCGACAACGGAAATCCGCACGTTATTCTCTGCGAACGCGGTATTCGCACCTTTGAAACGGCGATGCGGAACACCTTCGATGTGGCCGCAATTGCGCTGCTCAAGCAGATCTCGCATCTTCCGGTCATTGCCGATCCGAGCCATGCGGCCGGGCATCGCGAACTGGTTCCTGCGCTGGCGCGGATTGCGGTTGCAGGTGGAGCAGACGGCCTGCTGGTTGAGGTGCATCCTCATCCTGAGAGGGCCTGGAGCGATGGCGAACAGTCGCTCGATTTTGCGGGCTTCGACGAAATGATGGAAGGTCTGGAGCCCTGGCTCGCAGCACGCGCTCTGGAACTGGAGCGGCGCGAGTTGCCGGGCGCACGGCCGATGGAGGCAGTGGGATGAGTGCCGCTGCCCGATTGCTTGCGCGGTCTTTGCCGGTTGCGTTTCTGACTGCTCTTTGCGGGTTCCAATCACATCCGGTAATCAGTGCGGGCGCGGCCATCCACGTTGACCTTGTCGTGACAGCCGCACCGGTTTACGATCCGCTGGCTGCGCTGCGCGGCGGCGAGCGCTTTCCCAAGGGCGCGCAGTTATTGCTGGTGCATGAGGGCAACGCGGAGCCGCTCGTAACGGGCTTTGCGGCAAGCGCGGACGCGGATATTTCCTTCGATGGAACCCGTGTTCTTTTCGCCGGCAAGCAGAACGCAAGCGATCCATGGCAGATTTGGGAACAGACGCTGGCGAATCATTCGCTGCGCAGGTTGATTGCAGGCGATGGGGATGCGATTCGGCCGCTGTATCTGCCCGGTGGACGGCTGGTTTACGCACGCAAAACCGCACTGGGTTTCCGCCTGGAGGCTGCAGGAAAAGATGGCCTCGATGTCAATGAGCCCGTGGATAACCTGGCGGGTGCAACTGTGCTGCCGTTGAGCTATGTGCCTGGCAGCACGATTCCTGATGATGTACTACTCGATGGGCGAATCCTGTTTGAGTCCGGCTTTCCGCTCGGTTCCGGGACGGCGCCGGAGATGTACCTTACCTACTCCGATGGCTCGGGAGTGGAGTCGTACCGCTGCGATCATGGCGCGGCGCGCTGGGGCGGCAGGCAACTGGCGTCGGGCGATGTGGTGTTCACGCACGGGACTTCGCTGGCGCGATTTACTTCGCCGCTGGCGCACGAGGCTCGCGTATCTATGCCGCGCGGCGAGTATGCGGGCGGGATTGCTGAGACTGGATCGGGCGACTGGCTGGTGAGCGAACGCTCTGGATCAGGCACGCATTACGCGCTGAAGGTATATGAGTCTCCTTCGACAACGCACAGTGGAGTAACTGCGCTTCAGACCATGCTGGCGGTGAGCGGCCACGACATTGTGGAGCCGGTGCTGATTGCGCCGCGCACACGGCCGAAGCGTCATCCCTCCGGATTGCACAACTGGGACTACGCAAACATGATGGCCCTCGATGCGCGGCAGTCGCGCGAAGGCGATCTGAAGGTTGCGCCGGCACTGGTGCGCCTGGACGCGATGGACAACGCAGGGCACGCGGTTGCCATGGGCACGGCGCCGGTGGAATCGGATGGCTCCTTTTATGTCAGAGTGCCGGCGGACAAGCCAATTCGTTTTGTGCTGCTCGATCAAAAAGGGGCTGTCGCGCGGCAGGAGCATGGCTGGTTTTGGATTCGCAAGGGTGAGCAGCGCATCTGCGTGGGTTGCCACACAGGGCCGGAGCGAGCTTCGGAGAACACGATGCCGCAGGTTTTGCTGCACACAACGATTCCCGTTGATCTGACCGGCGCGAAGACTCTGGCAACAAAAACCGCCGCGGCTCCAGGAGGCAATTGAAATGAGAACTCGCGTTCTTCTGCTTTTCACCGCGATCACTTTGACTGCCTGGCAGAGCCATGCTGGGGCACAGACCACTCCTGGCGTGCAAGCAACGCCTTCCGCAACGCAGGTGGCTGCGACAGCACCGTCTGCGACGGCGAAGGCGGAGCCGGTTATTCGGTTTGAGGATGCGAGCGATGAGGCGGGAATCGATTTTACGCATAGCTTCGGGTCACAGCAATTGGGATCATTACTCGAGGGTACAGGCGCGGGCTGCGTGTGGTTTGACTACAACAATTCTGGATTGATGTCGCTCTACGTGGTAAATGGACGGCCGCTCGATGACTCGATGCACCCCTATCCATTGAAGGAAAAGCCGGCAACGCCGCCGCACAATCATCTCTATCGCAACAACGGGAACGGACATTTTACCGACGTGACGGAGAAGGCCGGTCTCAATCCGGACATGTATGGAATGGCCGTCGCCGCGGCCGATTACGACAACGACGGCAATGAGGATCTGCTTGTTACCGGATACGGGAAGGTAATTCTTTATCACAACGACGGCAACGGACACTTCACCGACGTGACGGAGAAGGCCGGCATAAAAGTAGATGGCTGGGCGATCAGTTCAACCTGGCTGGATTACGACAAGGACGGCTGCGTGGACCTGTTCGTGGGCCGCTATGTGAAGTTTGATCCCAAATATCGCGCCTTCTATGCGCCAACCAATTATCCCGGCCCTCTGGACTACGAGGGCGAGACCAACATGCTGTTCCATAACAACTGTGACGGTACGTTCACCGATGTTACGGAGAAGTCGGGCATCGGCGCTTATGTGGGACGCACCATGGGCGTGACCGCGGCAGATTTCGACAACGATGGCTGGGACGACATCTACGTCGCCAACGATCGCACCGAAAACTTTCTCTTTCACAATAAGCATGACGGAACGTTTGAAGAGATCGGCAGCGATTCAGGCACGGCCTACGGGCAGAACGGCGAATCGACTTCATCCATGGGACCGGTGTTTGCCGATCTTGAAGGGCGAGGCGTACTTGACCTGTGGGTCACCGACGGGCACTACAACAGGCTGCTGCACAACACCGGCAAGCTGTCGTTTGAAGACATTGGCGCGCAGACAGGCGTCTCGCAGACGAATGCGCAATACGTGAGTTGGGGCACGGGAATTTACGACTTCGATAACGACGGCCTGTTGGACATTCTCATCTTTCACGGCGGCCTGATTCACTTGATCCCGCAGGAGCACACGCTGTTTCGCGGCACCGGAAATGGGAAGTTTGAGGATGTTTCGCGCGAGGCAGGGTCGGTGCTGAGCCAGCGCACGACAGCACGCGGCGCCTGCTTCGCCGATTACAACAACGATGGCAAAATGGACGCGTTTGTTGTGAACCTGGGCGGCAAGGGAACGCTGGTGCACAACGTTTCGACCAACACCGGCCACTGGATCGCGATCAAGCTGGTAGGGACAAAGAGCAACCGGGATGGGATTGGCGCGCGGGTCGAGGTCTTCGCCGGCGGCAAGCGGCACACCGCGGAACGCGTCGCCGGTTCGGGCTACCTGTCGCAGGACGACAGTCGTTTGCATTTTGGATTGGGCGCGACGGCGACGGTGGACAAACTGATCGTGCATTGGCCGAGCGGTCGCGAGCAGACTCTTGAAAACCTCACCACCGATCGCGTGCTGACGGTCGAGGAGCCGAAGTGATCGGAGGCAATCAACGCGGAAGCTGGGCCGGTGCGATGAGCCTGTCGCTCGCGCTCCTCATGTTGATTGCGGTTATGCTTTCGGGCGCGCGTTCCGCATGCGCCGGCGAGGAGCGGCGGATAGATGAGAACGTGCCGTATGCGTCTCCCCTTGAAGTCCTGTTCTCTCCGGATGGTGCGCGCATTTACGTGCTGTGCCAGGGTAGCGACGAGATAAGAGTGCTGGATGCGGCGAGTTATGCGGTGACCGCGAAAATTGCCGTCGGGCATTTGCCGCGCGGGCTTTCGTTGTCGCCCGACGGCAGCCGCCTTTTTGTCGCCAACTCGTGGGATGACACGCTGAGCGTCATTGATACACATACCCTGACGGTGACGGCGACATGGCCCGTTGGCGCGGAGCCTTCGAGCGTGGTGCAGGATCACGCTGGCAGGCGTCTGTTTGTCGCGAATCGCATCAGCAGCGATGTGGCCGTGCTCGACGCGCAGACCGGCGTGGAAGAGAAACGGCTGCTTGCAGGGCGCGGGTCAAGCTACCTGGCGCTGTCGCCGGATGGAAGCCGCATCTATGTGACGCACGTTTATCCGAATCCTGACGCCCGCCGGACGGGGCTCGAGAATCGAACGCCCCCGGAATCCGAGATCACAGTCATCGACGCGGCACGCGCAGTTGTCGTCGACCGCATGCCGTTGCATCGCATTGCCGGCGTCTTCCATGTGGCATTGTCGAATGACGGGCGGCTGGGCGTGGTGGCCGAGTACCATCCCAAAAACATGATTCCCCTGGCGCACCTCGAACACGGTGGCGCCTTCGAAGATACGATCGCGGTGTTCGGCGCGGATGTGGGCGGAACCGTTGAAGTGCCGCTCGACGAACTGGAGCGCTATGTTTCGCAACCATTCGGCGTGGCGATTGCGCCGGACAAATCGCGCATTTACGTGAGCAGCGGCGGTTCGGAGACGGTGACGGTGATCGATGTGCCGCGGCTCTTACGCTTTATTCATGCGCACCCCGTGTCATTTGTACAAGATCTTTCGGCGAGCGCGAATTATGTTGTGGCGCGCATAACAGTGGGACTGAATCCGCGCGGCCTTACGCTCACGCGCGATGGCGGCACGCTGCTGGTGGCCAACCGCCTCGACGATTCCATCAGCGTGATTGACACGCGCACCGATCAGGTGAGGACGACCATCAGGCTCGATGGACCGAAAACTGTCTCCGCGTTGAGACACGGAGAGCAGACCTTTTACTCGGCGCGGTATTCCTTCCAGGGACAGATCGGCTGCGCAAACTGTCACATTGATTCCACCTTTGATGGCATTACATGGAACCTCGAACCGGATGGCTTTGGCCGCAACATTGTCGACAACAAGCTGCTCGAAGGCGTGAAAGACACGGAGCCCTACAAGTGGACGGGGACGAATCCCAACATTCCAACCGAGTGCGGCCCACGCACGGAGAAGTACTTCTGGCGCTCGGAAAACTACGACAACACGACGCTCGCCGATTTAGCCACATACGTTCGCAGTATTGAGCCGCGGCCGAGCCGATGGAAGCTTCCCGGGTATCAACTCACGTCCGCGCAGGAGCGCGGCAAGGCACTTTTTGAGCGCGCTGTAGACAAGTTCAAGAATCCGATCCCGGAGAGCAATCGCTGTGCGTATTGCCACAGCGGGCCGAAGGGGACGAATCAGAAGCTTTTCAATGTGGGAACGCACAGGGCCAATGACAATGCGGGCCTGCTGAAGTCCGCGCCGCTGACCAACATTGCACTGACCGCGCCTTATCTGCATGACGGATCGGCGAGGACGCTTGAAGAGATTTGGACGATCTACAACCCGGACGACAAGCACGGCCGGACTAACGATCTAACCAAGGATGAACTCAACGACTTGATTGAGTACTTGAGGACGCGATGAAGAAAGCTCGCCAAAATGTACTGCTGCTGATTGCCGGAATGGTGATGCCGTGTGCACCGTGGGCTTCCGCGCAGCCTCAGTCTGGAGCGCAACAGTCTCATGCCGCAGTGCAGGCGTCCGGGGCGCAGGTGCTGCCGCGCTTTCGATTTGAGAACTTCACCACGGCCAACGGGCTGCCGAATGACCACGTGTTTGCCGTGCTCGTGGATGGCGATCGCGTGTGGGCGGGAACCGATGATGGGCTGGCAGTTTACGAGAATCACACATGGAAAACCTACACCACCAAAGATGGATTGGCGCATCGCGCGGTTCTCTCGCTGGCGCTCGACAAGCGCACGGGCGATGTGTGGGCGGGGACCATGGGCGGACTGAGCCGTATCTCCGGCGGGCGCATTGACAGCTTTACGCAGTTGAATTCCGGCCTGAGCAACGACGTGGTCTATGGTGTTTCCGTCGAGGGTGAAAACGTGTGGGTGGCTACCGCAGCGGGAGGTTGCAGGCTTGACCTGCATACCGGCCAGTGGTCGCTCTACAACGAGCGCAACACGCCGATGGTGGAGATATGGACTTACGCGGTGTCAGCGACACCAACCAAGGTCTACTACGGCGTGTGGGGAAGCGGCGTTTTGGAATACGACCAGAAGACGGAGCGCTGGGACAAGTACGACGACCCGGACGGCGAGAACGAAATCGTGCTGTTCAAGGACCAGGGCCTCATCCACGAGATCGTAACTTCAGTGAGTTATGTCGATAACATTCTTTGGGCTGCGACCTACTTTGGGGACAGCCAATACGATGGCCGGTACTGGCATAACTTCCTCACCAAGGACAGCGGGCTGCCTTCCAACTTCACCAACTTTGTGAAGGGCGTGGATGGGAAGCGCGCGTGGTTCTGCACCGACAAGGGGCTGGCCTATTACGACGGCGTCAACTGGGCGGTCTATTGGTCTTCACTCATTGACGGTAAACCGGAAATGACGGTGCGGGACGGGCAGGGGAAGGTAACTCCCGTCGCAGTTACATCCGCTCCCGCGCATAACTATGTTCTCGGTATCGACTTCGAGGGCGATGACATATGGGTCGCCACAGCCAGGGGATTGAGCCACGGAATTCGACAACAAGTAACGAAAGGCACAAGGAGGAACCACCATGATTGAATTTGCGGAGATTCTGGAGACCATTGCGCACGCGCCGATCAAGAAGCGTGCGATGACCAACCACGGAGTGCTCAACGAGGCCTACGCGTATGCCAAGCCGAGTTCATTTTCGCGCGGAATGCGGATCGATATCGGAGGGGTTACGATTCTGTTGATTTCCGGCACCGCATCGATTGATGAGAACGGCGTCAGCGTGCATGTGGGCGACTTCACGGCACAATTGCGGCGCACATTCGACAACATCACCGGCCTGCTCAAGAGCGAGGGCTGCACCTGGCATGACATTGTGCGAACCAGTTGCTACCTGCGCGACATTGATCGCGACTATGACGTTTTCAATCGCGAGCGCACAGCGTTCTTCAAGGAGCAGGGGCTCGATCCGCTGCCGGCTTCAACCGGCATTCAGGCGCATCTATGCCGGCCGGAGTTGTTGGTGGAGATTGAGGCCATCGCCATGTTCCGCGTCGACAAGGTCGGCGAGAGCAAGGAGTAGCTGCGATGCGCAGGGGATGGTGGCTGGTTGCGGGAAGCATGGTGGCGGCAGGCGCATGTGTGGTTGCCGCGCAGGCGCCGGCGGTCAAGCAGGACGAGGCTGCGCATGTCTGCGAGTGCGGCGCGCATCCGCCGGGCCCGCCGAAGGATCGCGTGGTTGCACCCTATGCCGGCGAGCCCGCGGACATGAGCCCCTATGCGAAGTTCGCTGCGCCGTATGACACCAACTACACTCATCCAAATGTCTACTCAGGGGCCGCGCGCGATGTTCCCGAGCCGAAGAATCTGGGCGAGGTGCGCATCGGGTTTTTCGGGCCCATCGAGCACAATCCTGATTCTGTTTTTGGAGTGCGGATGTTGCATGGCGCGCAGTTGGCGATCGATGAGGCCAATGCGCGCGGCGGCTATGGAGGCAAACCATTTCGCCTGTTGCTTCACAACGACTACGACAACTGGCAGGCGAAAGCCGTGTATGGAGAGGACCGGCCGACGGACCCGACGATCTGGGGCTCGGCCTCCAATGAAGCGGTTAAGATGATATACGACGATCAGGACTGGGCGATCTTTGGATCGATCAACTCCGAGTCGACGCACATTGCTCTGCGCGTGGCTCTGCGTGCGGAGATTCCCATTGTCAACTCCGCTTCGACCGATCCCACGATTCCGGAGACGTACATCCCGTGGTACTTTACCGACTTGCAGGACGATCGCGTGCAGGGGTTTACGCTGGCGCGTCGCATTTACACAGAGCTTGGATTGAAACGGGTGGCGCTGCTCCGGGTAAACAATCGATATGGACGATTTGGCGTGAGCAAGTTCGTCGACGTTTCGCGGCGCCTGAGCCACCCGGTAGTGATGGAGCAGATCTTTTTTCCAGGCGACTCCGACTTTACCCGGCAACTCAAAGTAATCCAGGGCTCGCGCGCGGACGCGATCGTGTTGTGGGCCGATGAGGCGGATGCGGCCACCGTTCTGAAACAGATGCGGTCAGCGGGCATGAAACAGCGCGTGTTTGGCGCTTATCGCACGCTGGGGCCTACGCTTCTTGCGGAGGCGGGTGATGCGGCGGAAGGATTTGAAGCCGTGTTTCCCTATGATCCTGCGAGGCAGGATGCGCGTTGGATCGACTTCAATAGCCGCTTCGAAGGACGCTTCAAAGAGAAGCCGGAACAGTTTGCATCGCTTGCTTACGACGCGATGAATATGCTGCTGGATTCGATCTGCAAGGCTGGGCTGAATCGCGCGCGGATCCATGATGCGCTGGCCGGCATCGACTCGTATGACGGCGTGACGGGGCACATGGTCTTCGATCCCAATCAGAAGAATGTCGCGCCCATGTACCTGGGCACGGTGCACAACGGGGCTATCACGTACCGCGCGGCATTGATGGAAAAGAAGCAAGCGAGCGGGGCAGCGAGCCTGCCAATGAACGAGCCTGCAGGCCAGGCACCGCATGTTTCGCAGACGAGTCAGGATGGTGCGTCGTACAACGGGCCGCGGCTTCCCGACGTACCGGCGGGCCCGGTGAACGTCGTGCTTTTTGGCCCGAATGCGGCCCAGGTGGCGGCATCGCAGGAGATGCTGGCGGAGTTGAATGCATCCGCTGCAGAAGGGCGGCCATGGAAGCTGCTGCCGGTCGAGAGCGGTCAGAACTGGGGCGCAGCTTCCACGGCGCTGGTGCACGCGCTGATGGACGAACACGCGCTCGCGATCATCGCGCTCGATCGCAACACGGCCCATCTTGCGGAACAACTCGCGCTCAAGAGCTTCTTGCCGGTGTTGGCGTTGAGCGCCGACAAGACGCTGACGTCGACCAATGTTCCATGGATATTTCGCATGGCTCCGGAGACGAAGCCGGCAACGGCACTGCGCGTGCTCGTGATGGCCGAGTCGCGCAGCGGGGCCAATCCTGAAACATTGAGAGACGTGCTGGCTTCGGGAGAGCGAATGGATGGGGTGGCATTTCTGGCGACCGGTGAGCCGGCGCCGCGATGACCTCGAAGTGGCAGAGGCGGGTCGCGAACGAGTAAGCGCATATTCCCTTTCCGGGTGCGACCAACAACGACATCAAGCGCCGATCCGCGACTTTGGCCGACAACCTATGCCATTTCGGGACAAAAACTGGCAGCATTTGCTCCCGGTTCCGAATCAGGATTTAGACTCGCAGCAAATTACTTTGATGGCTGTTCTTCGATTGCAGCGCTGAGTTTGTCCGCCCTACAATCAGTCAGTCGTTGCTCGTACATTTCCTAAGAAGCAACCTTCGCACCCTCTTGTAGCTCGCTTTCACTGCTCTGCCTTCCGCGATTTGCAACAGCCTGCTTCCCCGGAAAGTGGACAGAATTGTGAGCAAGCATCGGTTGGATTCCTGGAAGTCGATTGCGAGTTATCTGGAACGAAGTTCTCGAACCGTGCAGCGGTGGCATGCTTATCAGGGTTTGCCTGTCCACCATTTTGGCGGTGCGAAGGGTTCGGTGTTTGCCTTCGCGGAGGATATTGACCGTTGGCTAGTGAAGTTGGCGAGCGATCCGCGACCGGCCGATGCGGACGAGGCCGAAGCCGTGGATGAGGCGAAGCGCAGAGCGCGTGAACTCACGGAGCGGGCCATGGAGATGTGGGAGACGCGCTCGGAAGATAACCTGAATACGATTGCGGGCCTCTACCGCAAGGCAAGCGAGCTTGATCCGGGCAACACGCGGGCCTTGACGGGACTGGCAGACGTAATAATCGCATCCGCTCTATTGGGCGCGATGGACAATTCTCTGGCATACCCCTGCGCGAGGGAGACACTGCGGCGGGCGGCGCGGATTGACGCCGACGATGCCGGCCTGAAGTGCTGTACGGCATGGCTGAACATGCTGCACGAGCACAAATGGCGGCAGGCGCGCGCGCATTTTGACGAAGCGCTCTGCAGGCATCCGCGCAGATCGTTTGCGCTGGCCGGCCGGGCGATGCTGCATCTTGCGGAGGGCGATCCCGTGGAGGCGATCAAGCGTGGCTGGGAGGCGTGGCGGCAAAACCCTATGGTCAGTTCGCTGGGGGCACAGGTTTGCTGGAGTCATTACCTGGCGGGCGATTTTGAACAGGCGCTGGAGCTGACTGCGCAGGTGCGGGCCAGCGGCGGATGCGGCGCGTGGCTTGGAGAGATTGAAGCGCTGGCACTGGTTCAGGCGGGCGCGGCGGATGCATTCGCGCGCATTGAAGCGCTGGCCAGCCAGTTTCCGCGCAGCCGGACGCTTCACGGAGTTCTGGGATATGTTTATGCAACCCACAAGCAAGCTGGCAGGGCGTGGGAGATTCTGCGCGATCTGGAACAGATGCACGCACAGAAGAAAAGCAATGCGTATGCTCTGGCGCTGGTTGCCGTGGGCCTGGGCTTGAGCCAGGATGCGGCCCGATGGCTTGAGGCAGCGTATGCGGAGGGTTCGGTCTGGAGCCTCGGCTTTCACTGCGATCCGATGCTGCGGCCACTGGACGGCGACCCGCACTTCGAGTTGCTGCTGCGCAAAATGAGTATGACTGTAGTTGGCCAGGTGCAGAGTGCTCCTCCGCTTGAGCGCCTGGCACATGCAGTGTGAGATGGCGGCGCGGGTGGATTATGCTCCTGTGCTCTACACTGAATCTCGTTGGGGATCTCCGGTAAAACAACAGGAGAGCCGCGCCGATTTTCGCTGAGGGAGCATATGTCAAATATCAAGGTGCTGGTTTTTGGCCGCACGGGACAATTGGGTTGGGAGCTGCGGCACAAGCTGGCTTGCCTGGGCCCGATCGCCACGGTTGGCTCGCCGGAAGTTGATTTTGCAAAGCCCGACACGATTCGCGACGCGGTGCGGGCGGTCATTTCCGCCGGAAAGGGGCCCGCGGTGATCGTGAACGCGGCGGCTTATACGGCGGTCGATAAGGCGGAGAGCGAGCCGGAGCTTGCCATGGCGATCAATGGGATCGCGCCGGGCGTTCTGGCCGAAGAAGCAAAACGGGCAGGGGCGCTGCTGGTTCATTACTCCACCGACTACGTGTATGACGGAACGAAGCAGAGCGCGTGGGTTGAGACCGATGCGCCGAATCCGCTGAATGTCTACGGCAGGACGAAACTGGCAGGGGACGAGGCGATTGCGGCGGTGGGCTGCGATCACCTCATCTTTCGCACCAGCTGGGTGTACGGAGCGCGCGGCAACAATTTTTTGCTGACCATGCTGCGGCTTTCGAAAGAGCGCGCGGAGTTGCGCGTTGTGGACGACCAGACCGGCGCGCCGACATCCAGCGAATGTATCGCGCAGGCCACGGCTGACGTTCTTGCGCAAGTGCTCGGGCCTGGAGGCGGAGGATTGCAGGGACGGAGCGGCATTTACAACCTGGCTTGCTCGGGGGCAACCACCTGGTTTGGATTTGCGAAGGCGCTGTTGGAGAAATCGGCCGCAGCTTTAGGAGCTGGGACACCGAAGATGATTCCGATTCCGACCAGCGAGTTTCCCCGTCCGGCGACCAGGCCGATGAGCTCAAGGCTGTCCGGCGCGCGGCTTGAAGAGGCTTTTGGCGTGCGTATGCCGCATTGGGAGGACGCGCTTGCACTGGTTCTGGAGACGCTGAAGGACGGGGTGGCGCGGATTTAAAGCATTTTCGGAATGGGTGTAGACCGAAAGCACACACTCAAGTGGCTTTTTCCTCAAGAAAAATCCACCTTTCACGGTACTGAAAAAGTCTATATGTATTCCGAAAATGCTCTACCCCCATGCGCTGACAGGTCGGTTTGCTCTCCATCAACTCTTTATCAAAGGAAAAGGGCAGCCCGGTTTGGGCCGCCCTTTTCTGTTCCGAAGCTGAAGTTCTCCGGGGTTAGGGGAGGTAGTAGCGGAGCGAGGTCCAGAACATGTTGTCGATGCCCTTGGCGCCGATGCCGGGAGAGCCAGCGCCTGACCAGCCCTCGCGCACGGCGTAGCCGTACTGCACGCCCTGGCGGAGCCGACCGTGTTCGCCCTTGTAGATGTCATACCACCAGCCGCCCGTGACTTCCTGCACGTCGCGCGATTGCGCGCCGCAGGAGCCGCCGGCAGCGTAACCGGTTGAAGCGCCGCCGTTGTAGCCGGGCGCGGTGACAGTGTTGCAGGAGGAGTTGCTCAGGAAGCGCGAGCCGTATCCCACTGCCGCGTTGGAGGGTGAGCCCCAGTGTCCGCCCCAGGCGCCACCGGCCAGAATGTCGGCAGCCGTGGGTGAGCTGGTGCAGGTGAACGCACCTGAATCGGAGCTCAGCGGGCAGAACACCGCGCTCGGTGCGCCCAGCGAGGTGGTGGTGCCGGCAACGCCGTAATCGGCGCGTCCCGCGTAGTCTCCACCGTAGTTGAGGTAGAGCGTGAGGCGCTTGGTGGGAGTGGATTCCAGCGTGAAGATGCCGGAGACGTTGTGGATGGGGCGAAGATCGCCCGAGGCGTTGGCAGTGACGTCGGCCAGGGTCGAGTCGCCATAGCGGCCCACGCCCGGTCCGAAGAGGCCCTTGGCGCCGAAGGTGAGGATGTTGGGAATGAGAGGAACGCGCAGGCTGCCGCCGAGTCCACCGACCTTAAGGCTGTTCGAGTAGTAGCCGGCAGTGGTGAGCGAGGGCGCAACCGCGACGCCGGTTTCAACGTCTTTCAGGCCGCCATAGAGGTAGCTGTTTGTGGTTTCGCCGGGATAGACGGTTTCATGAGCGAAGCCGCCGATGCCGAAGATTTCATAGTGGCCCCAGCCCGGATCGAAAGCAACCTTGGCGAGAACGTCGGGCGCGCCGTTGAAGGAGATGGTGGTAACGTCTGCGCAACCGTTGACCGTCTTGTACACCGGAACCGCGACGTCGATGGTGTTGCCAGCCGAGTCGGTCTCCACCTGGTTGGTGTAGTTGACGATGGTGGTGGAAGGGGTGCAGGCGCTGATGGCGGCGTTATAGTTTCCGCCGTTGGCGCCGGCGCTGCCAAGCACCGCGTAGGGCTCATTGCCGGCCAGCGAGGCAGTGTACAGGAGCTGCGGGTTTTCAGCCGCGAAGCCGAAGGCCACGTGATCGTAGGTCTTGGTCACGCGGACACCGAACTGGCGGGTCCACACAAAGCCCGCAACGTAGTTCGGGTCTATGGTGAGCGGCGTCAGGATGTCGCCGGAGAGGTTTGAGATGCCCTTCTTGTCTTCAGTAGCCAGCGACCAGAGTTGTCCGCCGGTAACCGCCCAGTGGCTGTTGGTTTCAGCCTGGCCCCAGATGACGCGCTGGCGGAAGACGTAGCTGTTGGACTGGTTGTTGTTGGAAGTGATGCCGGTGCCCAACCAGTCACCCTCGAAGTAGCCGCGCAAGGTGCCCCAGTTGGTTTTGCCTTCGGCCATCAGAGAGACGCGGGACTGGCGGGCGCTGCCGTAGAACTCGCTCAGCGAATAGGCGTCAGCACCTTCGTACGGAAGCGCGTTGAAGGCGGTGGGAATGTCGCCGCCGGTGGCCTTGGAGCGCCACACTGTTTCACCAGCGGTGAAGCCTCCAGGTGTAAGGGTGATGCCCTTGTAGTGCAACACAGCAGGTGCGTCGATTTCCTTCTTGATCTTTGCGGTTTCGTCGGAGACCGTGGTGGCCAGCGAAACCTGGTTGCCCTTGAGGTCGGTCACCGTGGATTGAAGCGTGGTAACTGCGGCTGCGTTGTCGCTGACAGCCTGCTGCTGGGCAGAGGCTGCGGCCTCGGCCTTGGACGCTGCGGCCTGGGCATCGGCGGCAGCTTGCTGCGCCTGCTTCAACTGCGCATCCTTGTCGGCAAGGTTATTTTTGAGCGAGTCAATCTGGGTTTGCATCTCCTGGCGAAGAGATTGAATCTGGTCTTCGACCGAGGGTGGGGGCGGAGTCTTGGGCTTGGCAGCCTTTCTGGTTGTTGCGTGTTTCTTGGCCGGCGGCGGTGCATCGTCGCTGGCGTACGCGGCTGAGGCAACGAGACCTGCTGTCAGAATTGCGGCGACAGCAGTTTTAAGCTTGAGATTCATTGGGCCTCTCTTTGTCTTCGGAGAATCGGATTGAGTACAAGCTGCGTTGACTTGCAGCGAACAGGTTTCTTCCACATGCCTCAGGCCATGCCGGGGACGCCGGGTCATTTTCGAAAAGCATTTGAAAGAGAAATCCGCGGCCGGACAAAATTCGCACATCCGAATTGTCACCCGGTCCGCTTCCGTAACCCAGACTCGCAGAAGTGTATGAATATATGACGAATTCACATACTTTTAACAATGCCAACTCATGCCTGATCGCCTTGATTGACGGGCTGTTTTAACGCGTCTGTAACATTGGGAATAGGTTCGTTCTAAGTCGAAGCACATAGATCACCGCTAAGTAGCCGAGGACTCCAATTGAGTCTGTGATTTTGTCCAGCGCCTGCCTGGCGGGTGAGTCGTTGCACGTCCGCCTCGTCCTTTGGGTGGAGAGAAAACTCGCCCAATGGTGGGTTGTTGGTGTCACGTCCCGGACCTGATGCTCAGGTGCAATCATGAAAAGACTTTCCGCTTCCCTGCTTCTCCTGTTTTCAGTGGCCAGTGTGTCCGCTCAAGGTGGCTCGGCCCAATCAACTTCAAACGGATTCTTTAACCAGTGGCTGGCTCGTACGTCGGCCACGCAAGCCAAACAACCGGCCTGGATCGTTCCGTTGGTGACGACATACACCGGTCTCATCCAGGTGGCCCGCACCGACTTTACACGGCAGGTTGCGCCGGCGCACACTGACACCTGGAATTACGACAACAGCAAGGGCTTGAACCTGGTTCCCTGGGCGAACACGGAACTGGTGGTGGACCTTCCTCCCTATATTCAGCACAACACCAAGGCCATCAATGGCTGGGGCGATTTTTCGTTCCTGGTGAAGTACCGTATCGCCAGCGGCAACGAGACGCATGGGGACTACACCTTCAGCGCATGGGTTCTGACCACGGTCCCGACCGGTAGCCACAAGAACGGATCGACCAACGCCAGCGTGCAGCCGAACGTGGGCGGCGGCAAGGGATTCGGGCACTTCGATGTGCAGACTTCGCTGGGCGCAACTCTGCCGACGGGGACGCCTGCGACCACCACATCCGGGCGGCCCATCGCGTGGAACACGGTAGCGCAGTACCAGGTAGCCAAGCTGTTCTGGCCTGAGATTGAGAGCAACGCCACGTTCTACAAGGGCGGCCCCAACGACGGCAAGACGCAGGAGTTCATTACGCCGGGGCTGTTGATCGGCAAGTGCAAGTTTCATCCGGAGGATGCCAAAGCGCGCACGGGACTTGCGTTTGGCGCGGGGATGCAGATTGCTACCAGCAAATTCCACACCTACAACCACGAGTTGGTGACTACGGCGCGCCTTGTGTTCTAGTGCTCGCTCAATTCAAGGATCAATCGGACTTCCTTTGCCCCATCGAGCGTGCTTTTTTTGTGCTCGATGGGGGGAGAATTACAGCAAATCCTGAGATGCTGTAACCCGAAACCACAATACTGAAGTTGACGCGACCATCAGGGAGAGGCAACCTTGCACAACGCCCCAAAGGACACCTTCTCAGGATTCGCTCTATTCCGAAAATGCCCTCAGTGGCGGCTGCGATCAAAGCCTGAAAATTTTCTTTCCCGGTTTTGCAGATAATTATCCACGGTTGGCGCACAATTAAGAAAGTACGCTATCTCGGGGGCGAGGGGCAGAGCGGCAACCCTGAAAACGGGCCCAACGAATTAGAAAATGTGTTAATTTCGCCGATTCATTGAAAACAAAGATGTTACGTAAATTTGCCTTCCATTCTAAATAACTTACATCAGTTCCCATTTCGGGAATTTTCCAAAACAAAGGACTTACGTCCACTTTTACCTTCCTGCGCTGAGCAGGTTGGCCAGGATGCGATAGGCACCCGGGACCAGCTCGGGAAGCTGCCGATAAAGGGCATAGGAAACATAGATAAAAGTTCCCTTGCCGGGATGGGCGACGATGAGTCCGCCGCGCTGCGGATCCTGTCCGGGATCAGCGGTCTCCGTGAGCGCGGTGTAGCCCTTGTCCCACGAATCCAGGAAAGAGTGGCCGCGCTCCTCAACCCAGCCGTCGAAGTCGGCGGTTGTGATGGTGTTGGGCGTGGTGAGCAGGGGGTTGGCCGGCTCGAGCAGCTTCACCGGCGCAGCTTCATCCACCACACGCTCGGGGTTGCGACCCAGGGAGAGCGGCAGCGGGGCGGGGAAGTTGCCGCTCTGGTACTGGACAATGAGCGTGCCGCCGTTGCGGACAAAGGCGTCCAGTCGCGGCTGCGCGGCGGCCAGGTCGGTGCGTGAAGAGTAGGCGCGGATGCCGATGACGAGGACATTCCAAGCCGAGAGATCGCCCGAGGTGAGTTCCGCAGGAGTGAGTGTGTGCGGCATGACGCCAAGGGCCTCAATTGCATCGGGAACCAGGTCCCCGGTGCCCATGATGTAGCCCACGCGCAGCCCGGGGGCCAGTTTCACATCCACCCTGCGCGTGAGCAACTGGGCGGGCCTGTAGAGGTTGTAGGGGCGCAGGCCGGGGTAGCCCACCGACTGCCAGCCCGATTCGTAGCTGTGGCCAGCGGATTGGGCGATGGCTTTGAGGGTGTAGGCGCCGGTTTCGGCGGCAACAGGTGTGACTGAGAACATTATCGGCTCGGTGTTGCCGGCCTCGCTCAGATGGAACGGCGCCGATGCGGGCTGCGCGGTCCATCCGTTGGGGAGGGTGAGCGAGACAGAGCCGTCGGCTGCGGCCTGGGCGTGGACGGTGACGCGCACTGGCAGCGCCGACCCATCAAGCGGGAGAATCCGGGCTTCCGGGTCGATGCTGACGCCGATGGCGGGCGTGACGACCAATGGCTCGTAGATGCCGCCGGGACCGAGCTCACGCTGCATGGTCTGGACGACCTCGCCGACTCGAATGGGCAGGCCGTCAAAGCTGAACTCAGCCCACGCGGCCAGTGGCCAAGGAGCGAAGGAACGGCCGCGGTAGGCGGGATTGGTCAGGTCGTAGTAGGGTTGCTCAATGTTGGGGCGGCTGAAGTAGGGCTGCGTGGGCCGGGCATCGGCTGGCACTCTGACCTTGAAGATGGTGTCGGCGGAGGTGTCCGAATTCGAGTTGCTGATCGCTTCGCCCTGCTGCCATTGGCTGCCGGATGGGTTTTCCAGCCAGGTCTTTTCAAGATGAACTTCGGGCGAGGCGTGGGCGGTGTGGATGCGGACGTTGATTTCTTCACCGGGAGTGACAGAGCGCGGGGTCTCGTCCGGTCCACCGCCACGGAAACCGCCGTCTTCAACCTTGGAGGCGTGCGTGGTGAAGGCGACGAGATCGAGGCCGAGGAGGTTTTTCAGAGCGGTCTGAAACTGGGCAATCTTCAGGTCGAGTTCGAAGAGGATGCTGGCTTTGGCTGTGAGCGCAAGGTCGCTGGAGGTGACTTTGGCGCGGAGGTCGAGGGTCTGGCGATAAATTGGGGTCAGTTTTTGCGATGCGCCGGTACCGGAAAGGCTGAGTCGCTCGCTTTGGAATCGAGTCAAGCCCTCATCAAGTTGGCGTAGAGCCGCAGTGAGCCATTCAGGAGAAGTTCCGCCGGAAAGCCTGGCGAGGCTCGACAACGTGGTGCCGATGTGGACGCGCGGGTTGTAGAAAAGACCGCCGCTTTCCGTGTATCGATGGTCATTGGGCGGCGTGGCTTGCGGAGCGACGGCCCACAAGTGATAGCTTGTCGTCGCCGGTCCGCTGAGCCCAGGGTTCGCGCCGCCGTTTTGCGACTTCTGCATGCCCCAGCCTTGGCGGGCAATCTGTGCATAGCTGCGGCCGAGGGCCGGATCGCGCTGACCGACCTGGATAGTGACATCGGTCGAGGGCGCGTCGTTGGACCACTCGCCGGTGACGTAGTTTTTGAATTTTGCGGGAGCCCACTTACCGGTGGCGTAGTCGAACATCTTTCCGCCTTCAATCCGCGCAAACGGAACCATGGAATAAACAGCGAGCGGCTGCCAGACCGTGAGGCCGAGGCCGCCTTCGCTGACGGGCTTGAGCTGCTCGGGAAAGACGTTGGGGTCGGCGGCGGCTTTGAAGACTTCCTGGGCGATCTCACCGGAGACCTGGTGGTGCCCATGGCCGTCGGTGATGCCGCCAACAAAGGTGGAGGCGATGATCTGGGGGCGCTCGCGGCGAACGGCCAGCACGGCATCATAGAGCACGCGGTCGTGGCCCCATTTTGAGAAGGCTTCTTCCTGGGTCTTCGAAAAACCAAAATCGATTTCCGTGCCCCAGTACTGCTTGACGCCGTAATACTCGCCGGCCTTCAGCAATTCATTTGTTCGGATGAGGCCCAGCGCGTCGTACGTGTCGGCGGACATGGCATTCTGGCCGCCTTCGCCGCGCGTGAGGGTCAGCAATGAGGTGCGCACGCCAAGGCCGCGGGAGAGATACGTGAGTAGCGCGCCATCCTCGTCGTCGGGGTGGGCGACGATGACCATGAGGCTGGCGGTGGTCGAGAGCCGCTTGAGCGATTGCTCAAGAGCCGCTGCGCCGCGATCTTCGGCAAGAGGTAGCGCTATGCTCGTGGGCTCCGTCACCGGGAGTTCGATTTCGGTCTTTGATGGCCGAGGCGCTGCCTGCTGCGCGTGAAGCTGCGGCGTTGCGGCAGGGATCAAGACGGCGAAAAGAAGGCCTGCCAGGAAATGGCCTGTAAAGCCCGAGGATGCTGCTGCGCGAGGAACTCTGCTGGAAGGAACCATACCTGTCGTCAGTGTACAATCCGGTGAGCGAAACGGCCCCCTGAAGATGCGCACCCAGACCTCATCCCAACCCACCACCGGCAGCGACAACCTTCAGCAGCGCATCGGCCTGCGCTCGGCGGTCACGCTGAACATGCTGGAGATGATTGGGGTGGGTCCGTTCATCACGCTGCCGCTGGTGATCGCCGCGGCGGGGTTCAAGCTCTCCGTTTGGGCATGGGTGCTGGGCGCGGCCCTTGCCGTGGCTGACGGCCTGGTGTGGGCGGAGCTGGGCGCAGCCTTTCCGCGCGCCGGCGGGTCCTATGCCTTTCTACGCGAGATCTACGGGCCGGCAGGTGCGGGCAACTGGCTGAGCTTTCTCTACGTGTGGCAGGTGAGCTTTACCGCGCCGTTGTCCATCGCCTCGGGCTGCATCGGTCTCTCCAGCTTTCTGGGAGTCTTCTGGCCGGGCATCGACGGCGCGCCGATTACCGTGCTGCCCTGGCTCCACTACTCGTCTTTGACCGCTGCGGGTGCGTGTTTGCTGGTGACGTGGCTGCTCTATCGCCGGCTCAGCATTGTCACTGGGATGGCCTGGGTGTTGTTTGCGGGTGTGATGGCGGCCATTGCGGGCGTCATTGTGTCCGGCTTCGCGCACGCATCGGCCATGGGCGGATGGCACATGCCGGTTGCGCCGGCGTTGAGCGCTGTGACCGGCCTCAGGGCCGCAGCCAGCGAGCTTGCGCAGGGCACGCTGCTTGCCACTTACTGCTACTGGGGTTACTACAACATATGCTTTCTGGGCAGCGAGGTGAAGCAGCCGGAGAAGACGATTCCGCGCGCGGTGCTGCTCTCGGTGATGTTCGTATCGGCTTTTTATGTGGCCATGAACCTGGCAGTCCTGCCATCGCTTGGAGTTTCTGCGTCACACTCCGCAGACAGCGCGGTAGTCCGCGTGCAACTGGTGGCCGACATCGCCCGCTCGGCCTTTGGCGGCTGGGCCGGATACGCGATTGCCGGCCTGGTGGTTTGGACCGCCTTTGCCAGTATCTTCTCACTGCTGCTGGGCTACTCGCGCGTCCCCTACGCGGCGGCGCGCGATGGCAACTACTTCCGGTTCCTGGCCGCTGTGCATCCCAAGCATGGCATTCCGCACCGTTCGCTGATTGCACTTGGGGTGGTCGCCGCAGTGTTCTGCTTCCTCACTCTCACGCAGGTCATCACGCTGCTGGTGATCACGAGGATTCTGCTGCAGTTCTTTCTTCAGCAGGCAGGCGTGATGCTGCTCAGGGTGCAGCGGCCGGAACTGGCGCGGCCGTTCAAGATGCCGCTCTACCCGCTTCCTCCGCTGCTGGCGATGGCTGGATTTGTGTTCATCGTCATGAACCGCGTGCATGCACTGCAGGGCCTGGCCGTGGCCGCGGGCATTGCCGTGAGCGGTACGGCAATATATCTGTTTCGCGCAAAGAAGCTCAGGGAGTGGCCGTTTTTAGCAAGTTAGCGGGCCAGCGAGTCAGCAAGGGAAGCGCGCGGCACTTCGCACGTTTTTGGCAAGGCGCAATCCAAATTGCTGCCTGGAACGTATCTTGTAACGTGGGGTCTCTGTCGCGTGTCTAATAAACTGAGAGCGGCGTTCCCCGCGAGGTCATCCCATGCTGATCGGTACACCATCTGACATTCCATCCGCCGAAATCACTCCTAAAGAACACTATCTCAACCGGCGGGCCTTCATGCGCGGCGCGGCCTCCGGCGTGGTCGCTGCGGGCGCGGCGGCTCTTGGCGCGGAGCGGGTGGCAGAGGTATTCGAGCCGCGGATTCGCGCGCTGGCGGGCACCAAGCTTGAGACAGTGAAGAGTCCGCTGACCACGACTGGGGTGCCGTTGACCAGCTTCAACGACATAACACACTACAACAACTTCTACGAGTTTGGCGTGCAGAAGAACGAGCCTGCGCAGAATGCGGGCGCACTGCCCACGCGACCGTGGACGGTGAAAATCGAGGGCCTGGTGAAGACGCCCAAGTCCTTCGACATCGACGCGCTGATGAAGCTTCGCCCGCTGGAGGATCGCGTGTACCGGCATCGCTGCGTGGAGGGGTGGAGCATGGTGATTCCGTGGGTGGGGTACTCGCTCTCGGAACTCATCAACCAGTGCGATCCGCTGTCGAACGCCAAGTATGTGCAGTTTGTCTCCTACTATGACAAGCACGTGGAAAAGTGGGCGTCCGACAGCGACATCTCGTGGCCCTACGTTGAAGGACTGCGCATGGACGAGGCGATGAATCCGCTCACGCTTCTGACGTTTGGCCTCTATGGCGAGGTGCTTCCGAATCAGGATGGCGCGCCGGTGCGCATCGTTGTGCCGTGGAAGTACGGGTTCAAGTCGGCCAAGTCGATTGTGGCCATCAAGTTCGTTGACAAGCAGCCAAGGACTACGTGGAACGAAATGACGCCAAACGAATATGGCTTCTATTCAAACGTGAATCCAAACGTGGACCACCCGCGCTGGAGCCAGAAGACGGAGCGGCGCATCGGCCTGCCGTTTTATGCGCAGCGCCAGGCCACGCTGATGTTCAACGGCTATGGGGACCAGGTGGCGTCGCTGTATAAAGGCATGGACTTGAAGAAGTATTACTGAAGCGGAGCTGGCGCGGCGAACTCCGCTTCCGGTAAAAGCATGAAACGATCGACACTCATTCTCTTAAAGACGCTGACATGGATTGCCTGCCTGGGGCCGATGGGGCTACTCGTCTACCAGGCCGTCACCAACACGCTCGGCCCTGACCCAACTTCAAAGCTCGCGCTGACCACCGGTTACAACACGCTGCTGTTGCTCATCCTTTCTCTGGCCATCACGCCGGTGCGCAGGCTTTCGCCGCGGCTCAACTGGCTCATCAGGTTTCGCCGGCTGCTGGGGCTGTTTGCATTCTTCTACGGCACGGTGCACATGCTCATTTATGTCGCGCTTTATTCTGCCTTCGACGTGAATGCGATGTTGAACGATATTGCCAAGCGCAAGTTCATCAC